>DATARO010000057.1:0-26871 GCA_036264095.1 Solirubrobacteraceae bacterium
GGCCGGCCTCAACCCGTCCGGGGTGATCTGCGAGGTCATGAATGACGACGGCACCATGGCCCGGGTCCCCGATCTGATCCCGTACTGCGAGAAGCACGGGCTCAAGATGATCACGGTGGCCGACCTGGTGGCCTACCGCCGGATGGCCGAGAAGCTCGTCGAGCGGGTGGTGGCCACGCGCCTGCCGACGACCTTCGGCGACTTCGAAGCGGTCGGGTACCGGTCGCTCGTCGACGACAAGCATCACGTCGCGCTCGTCAAGGGCGACGTCGAGGGCCGCGGCGACGTGCTCGTCCGCGTCCATTCGGAGTGCCTGACCGGCGACGTCTTCCACTCGCTGCGCTGCGACTGCGGCGAGCAGCTCGAATCGGCGCTCTCGATGATCGAGCGCGAGGGCTGCGGCGTGCTCCTCTACCTGTCGCAGGAGGGACGCGGGATCGGACTGCTGAACAAGCTGCGCGCCTACCGGCTGCAGGAGGACGGGCTCGACACGGTCGAAGCCAACGAGCGGCTCGGGTTGCCCGCGGACCTGCGCGACTACGGGATCGGCGCCCAGATCCTCGTCGATCTCGGTCTCTCCTCGATCAGGATCCTCACGAACAACCCCAAGAAGATCCGCGGCCTCGAGGGCTATGGCCTGTCGGTCAGCGGTCAGATCCCGATCGAGCACGCGCCCAACGAGCACAACGCCGCCTACATGCGCACGAAGGCCGAGCGGATGGGTCACATCCTCCACCATCAAGGACTGAACCTCGAAGAGGAGCCGCTTCGCGACCGGCGGGCCACCGACCCCAAACCGGGACACGTGGAAGGCTCGTGAGCGAGTCCTTCGCGATTGCCGTCGGGCGTTTCTACGAGGACCTCGCCGAGCGCCTGGTGGCGGGCGCGATCTCGGCGTTCAGCGCAGCCGGGCACGAGGGCGTCGAGGTCTTCGACGTGCCGGGCGCGTTCGAGCTGCCGCTCGCGGCCCGCTACGCCGCCGGCTCCGGTCGCTTCGCCGGCGTCGCGTGCCTCGGGGCCGTGATCCGCGGTGAGACCGACCACTACGAGTTCGTCTGCGCACAGGCGGCGGCCGGCGTCATGCGCGTCCAGCTCGACACCGGCGTCCCGTGCGCGTTCGGGGTGCTGACGTGCGAGACGATGGAGCAGGCGCTCGCCCGCGCCGGCGGAGACAAGCGCGACCAGGGCATGCACGCCGCCGAAACGGTGATGCGCATGTCCGCCCTGCGCGCCGCGCTCGCGGCGAGCTGACGGCCCGCTAGACTGCCGCGGATGGCCAAGGTGTGTCATAGCTGCGGGAAGGGGCCGGCCTTCGGGCAGAGCCGCAGCCACTCGATGGTCGCGACCAAGCGCCGCTTCGACCCCAACCTGCAAAAGGTGCGGATCATGGTCGGCAGGGCGCCGAGGCGCGTGTACGTGTGCACCCGCTGCCTCAAAGCCGGCAAGGTGACGAAGGCGCTCTGAGCCGCGCCCCCGGCGCGCGCGTCTCGACCGACAGCCCGTGCACCGGCGCCCGCGCGCTCCGCGCCGAGTGATAGTGGTTTCGCCGTGACCGACACGAACCTGGTGCGCTTCCGCGCAGCGGTCGCCGGCGCGCTCGCGCACCTCGAGTCACGCCGGCAGGAGGTCAACGACCTCAACGTCTTCCCTGTCGCCGACGGCGACACGGGCGACAACATGGCGCTCACGCTGAGTGCCGTGCTCGCCGAGCTCGACCGCCTGCTCGACGGCAGCGAGCAGCGCACGATCGACGAGATCGGGCGCGAGGAGATCGTGCACTCCGTCGCTCGCGCGGCGCTGCTCGGCGCGCGCGGGAACTCGGGTGTGATCCTCTCGCAGCTGATCCGCGGTGCTGCGGAGGAGCTCGTGAGCCGTCCGGGGCAGCTGATCGACGCGCCGCTGATCGGCGCGGCGCTGTCGCACGCCGCGGACCGCGCGTACGCGTCCGTGCGAGACCCGGCCGAGGGCACGATGCTGACGGTCGCGCGCGAGATGGCTCATCAGATCGTCACCGACGTCGCCCACAGCGAGGAGCACCCGAGGCTCGTCCCGAGCACGGCCTCCGACGAGCAGGACAGGGCGATCGCGCTCGCGCTCGAGCGCGCGGTCGAAGCCGGGCAGGAATCGGTCAAGCGCGGCCCCGAGCTGCTGGCCGCGCTGCGCGAGGCGGGTGTGGTGGACGCCGGCGGCTACGGCCTGACGATCATCTTCGCGGGCGTGGTCGCGGCTCTGCGCGGCGAAGATGCGCCGGCGCTCGACCACCACGCCCCGGCGCGCATCACCCACCCGCACCACACCTCGGCCGACTTCCGCTTCTGCACGAACTTCGCCGTGACCGGAAGCGGGCTGCATGCGAACTCGTTCGTCGGGCCGCTCGAGGAGCTCGGCGACTCCGTGCTCGTCGTCGGGGACGAGACGACGCTGAAGGTCCACCTCCACACCGACGACCCCGAGCGCGCGACCGCGCTGTTCGCCGGCGTGGGGGAGGTCTCACGCCTCGACGTCGCCGATATGCGGCTGCAGGTGTCCGAGCGCACCGAGCGCCTCGGGGGGGACGGCGCGCTCGCGGCGAGGATCGCCAGCCCGGCGGACGAGGCGAGCGCCCGCACGGGCGCGCGCTGCTGCGCGGTCGCGGTCGTCAGCGGCGACGGGCTCCACGAGATGTACCACGAGCTCGGTGCGCACACGATCGACGGCGGCCCGACGCTGAACCCTTCGACATACGACCTGCTCGCCGGCATCCACGACGTGCCCGTCGAGGAGGTGGTGCTGCTCACGAACAGCGCGAACGTGATCATGGCGGCGGAGCACGCGGCGCGGCTTTCCGACAAGCAGGTGCTCGTCGCGAAGACCACCAGCCAGCAGGAGGGCCTCGTCGCTGCGCTCGCGCTCGACCCCGCGCGCTCCGTCGAGGAGAACGTGCAGGCCGTGAGCGAAGCGCTGGAGGGCCTGCGCACCGGCAGCGTCGCGCCTGCCGCGCGCGACGACGCGCAGGGACGCTTCGCCACCGGGGAGGCCGTCGGCTTCGTCGGCGAGGAGGTGCGCGCCTGGGGCGAGCCGGCGACCACGCTCGCGGCGGTGCTCGCCGAGCTCGCGCGCCCCGCAGGCAACGGGACACCCGAGCTGATCACGGTGATCGAGGGCGAGGGCGCTCCGCTCGCGCCGGAGAAGGTCGAAGCTCTGCTCGATGCCGGCTCGAAGGTCGAGCTCGAGCTCCGCCACGGGGGCCAGGGCGCCTACTGGTGGCTGCTGCTGTCGGAGTAGTGCCGTTACGACCGCGGCGCCCAGGATGATCCCGCGCGAGGTGCCCACGGCAGAGGAGATCGCGACGCCGCGCGAGCGCGCCCGGACGGGCGGGTTCGGCTCGGCTGCGCCCGTGCCGCGCGAGCAGCTGCTGGCGGCGCCGGTGCGGTGGCCGACGCCCTCGCGCCTCTGCGCGCCCCTACCGGCCGCCACCAAGCGGGTGGCGGCGGCGCTGCGGACGCTCGGCATCGAAAACGTCGGGGAGCTGCTCGAACACCTCCCCAGCGACAGCCGCCCGGCGCGGACGGTCGCCGGTCTCGGACGGGATGAGCAGGCGACCGTCAACGTCGAGGTGCGCGCGATCAGCGCGCGGCCCGTGCGGCGCCGCGGGATGCGCCCGCTCGTGCAGGCGACCGTGTTCGACGCGACCGCCACGATGCGCGCGACGTTCTTCAACCAGCCCTGGCTCGTCGAGCGCTACCCGCCCGGGACGCGCCTGCTGCTCGCCGGCAAGGCCGACGGGCGTGGCGGATTCCGCGTCTCCCACCACGCGCTCGCAGCCGGCATCGGGGGACCGGAGGAGGCCGGCGAGGTCGCCCATTACCCGGCGAGCGAGGGCGTCACCTCCACGCAGATCGTGGCCTTCGTCGCCGGCGCGCGGGCGGCGCTCAGGGACGTCGTCGAGCCGCTGCCGGCGCTCGTGCGCAGTGCCGAGCGGCTTCCCGATCGCGCGGCCGCGCTCACGGCGATGCACTACCCGCGCCAGCCGGAGGAGCGCGAGCTCGCGCGCGAGCGGCTCGCGTTCGACGAGCTGCTGCTGGCCCAGCTCGTGTTCCTGCGCCGCCGCGCGGTGCGATCCGACCTGCAGGGCGCCGCGGTGCTCGACGGGCCAGCCGACCTGACCCGGCGCTGGCTCGAGCACGAGCTGCCGTTCGCCCCCACGGGGGACCAGCGCGCCGCGATCGAGCTGCTGCACGAAGAGCTCGCGAGCCCGCGCCCGATGGAGCGCCTGCTGATGGGCGAGGTCGGCAGCGGCAAGACGGTCGTGGCGCTGTACGCGATGCTGCGCGCCGTCGAGCACGGGCGCCAGGCCGCGCTGATGGCGCCCACCGAGACGCTCGCCGAACAGCACTTTGCGACGATCCAGCGGTTGCTCGGCGGGCAGCCGGTCGCGCTCGCGCTGCTCACCGGGTCGACCCCCGCCTCGCGGCGCGCCGACACGCTCGGGAAGCTGGCCAGCGGCGAGCTGTCGCTGATCGTCGGCACGCACGCGCTGATCGAGCCGGATGTGCGCTTCGCCGACCTCGCGGTAGCGGTCGTGGACGAGCAGCATCGCTTCGGCGTCCGCCAGCGCTCGGCGCTCGTGCGCCGCACGCCCGAGCGCCCGCCGCACGTGCTGCACATGACCGCCACACCGATCCCGCGAACGCTCGCGCTCGCGCGCTACGGCGACCTCGACACCGTGGCGCTGCACGAGCGCCCGCAGGGCCGCCCGCCGGTCGAGACCCAGCTGGTCGCGGGTGAGCGGGCGCGCGCGTCGGCGTATGAGCGCCTGCGCGCGGAGCTGGGCGCAGGGCGCCAGGCGTTCGTCGTCTGTCCGCTGATCGTGGAGTCCGACGCCGACGGCGGCGGTGCGGAGGGCCTGCGCGCCGCGACAGCCGAGGTCGAGCGCCTTCGCGCCGGCGAGCTGCGGGGGGTCGAGATCGAGCTGCTGCACGGCGGCATGCGGGCGCGCGAGAAACAGGCCGCGATGGGAGCGTTCGCCGGGGGCCGCGCAAAGGTGCTCGTCGCGACGACCGTGATCGAGGTCGGGATCGACGTCCCCAACGCGACCGTGATGCTGATCGAGAACGCCGAGCGCTTCGGCATATCGCAGCTCCACCAGCTGCGCGGCCGGGTGGGCCGCGGGGAGCACCCGGGCATCTGCTTCCTGGCCGGTCCGGCCGAGGCGGGCGCGTCCGCGCGCCTGCGCGCGCTGACCGAGCACGACGACGGCTTCGCTCTGGCCGAGGTAGACCTGCGCCTGCGCAAGGAGGGCGAGCTGCTCGGGACCCGCCAGTCGGGGATCGCGAGCGAGCTGCGTGTGGCGCGGCTCCCGGACGACGAGGAGCTGCTCGCCCGCGCCCGCGCCCGCGCCGAGGCGATCGTCGCCGAGGACCCGCGCCTCGAGCTGCCCGAGCACGCGCTGCTCGCCGACGCCCTCAGCGAGACAGCGGCCGCGCCGATCCCGGGCTAGCGCTTCCCGGCTACGGTGGGCCGATGCGCGTGATCGCCGGCCGTCTCGGGGGCAGACGCCTGCGCGCGCCCGCCGGGCGCGGCACGAGGCCCACCTCCGATCGCGTGCGGGAGGCGCTGTTCTCGATGCTCGGCGATGTGGAGGGCGCGGTTGTGCTCGACCTGTTCGCGGGCACCGGCGCGCTCGGCATCGAGGCGCTCTCGCGCGGCGCGCGGCGCGCCGTGTTCGTCGAGCGCGAGCCGCAGGCGGCGCGCGTGCTCGCCGCCAACCTCACCGAGCTAGAGCTGCATGAGCCGGTGGCGGAACTGCGCCGGACCGATGCGCGCGCGGCGATGCGGACCGCGCGAGAACGCGCGGAGACATACGATCTCCTCTTCATCGACCCGCCATACCGTCAGACGGGCGCGTGGGGCAGGGATCTCGCCACGACGCTGCCGGAGCTGCTCGCTCCCGGTGCGCGCATCGTGGTGGAGAGCGACCGCCGCGCGGCGCCCGAGCTGGGGGACCTCGCCGCGTCAGCGGGCCTCACGATCGAGCGCCAGCGCCGCTACGGCGACACTTCGATCACAATTCACCGCCGCCAATGACCCCATCCAACCGCTCGACAGCCGTATGCCCGGGTACCTATGACCCGGTCACGAACGGGCACCTCGACGTGATCCGCCGCGCCGCCGGCCTCTATGAGGAGGTGATCGTGGCGGTCGTCAACCGCTCCGTTCGCAAGAGCTCGGCGCTGTTCGGGATCGAGGACCGTCTCGCCTTCATCGAACAGGCGACGGCCGACCTGCCGGGGGTGAGGGTGGAGCCCTTCTCGACGCTCGTGGTCGACTTCGCGCGCAGCGTCGGCGCCCGCGCGATCGTCAAGGGACTGCGGGCGATCTCGGACTTCGAGTACGAGCTGGAGATGAACCAGCTGAACCGCCGTCAGGATCCGGAGATCGAGTCCGTCTACCTGATGGCCAGCCCGCAGTACAGTTTCCTGTCATCCAGCGGCGTGAAGGAGCTCGCCACATTCGGAGGGAAGATCGACGATCTCGTCCCCGAGGAGGTCGCCCGGCGCTTGCAGGAAGAGCTCAAACGCTGACGAAATGGAAGTCGCCCGACCAATGGACACGCCACGCCTGATGCCCGAAACGAACTCCCTGCGCGGGCTGCGATCGCGCGGAGGTGCGAGCTGAGATGGACGTCCTCGTACTGATCGACAAGCTCGACGACCTCGTCCACAACGCCAAGACGATCCCGTTGAGCGACTCCGTGCGCGTCGACAAGGAGGAGATCTACGACATCCTCGACCAGATGCGCGCGACGATCCCCGAGGAGATCAAGCAGGCTCGCTGGATCGTCAAGGAGCGTCAGGAGATGCTCGCGGAGGCCAAGAAGGAGGCCGAGCGGATCATCAAGGACGCGCGCGAGCGCCAGGAGCGCCTCGTCGGCGACCAAGAGGTCACGAAGCAGGCCGAGCGGGCGGCCGAGGACATCGTCGAGGACGCGCGGGCGCGCGAGCGGGAGATCCGCCTCGGCGCCGAGGACTACGCCGACGAGATCCTCAACACGCTCGAGGTGAACCTGTCGAAGTTCATCGCCGCCGTGCAGCGTGGGCGCGAGCGCCTGCAGGGCAAGGACGAGCCCGCCGAGGTTGGCTAGCGCCCGCGCCGCGGGCGCAATCCGCAAGAGCGCCGTGGACACCCAGCACGCGCTGCACAGGCTCCGCGTCGCGCAGACGCTGCTCCAGACGGGGATGTTCGCGCCCTCGCGGCCCGACCGGACGCTGCGATCGCTCGCGGCGCTCCGCCGTTGGGGGCCGACCGCCGCGGCGGCCTACACCGGCGCGGCGGCGCGCTACCCGGACCGCACCGCGATCGTCGACGAGCGCGGGACGCTCACGTTCGAGGAAGTCCACAGGCGCACGAACGCGCTCGCTCGGGGCCTCGCCGAGGCCGGCGTGCGCGAACAGGAGGGCGTCGCGATCATGGCCCGCAACCACCGCGGCTTCATCGACGCGACGGTCGCGTGCTCGAAGCTCGGAGCGACCGCGCTGTACCTGAACACCGCCTTCGCGGCTCCGCAGATCACCGACGTGCTGGCGCGCGAGAACCCGGTCGCCGTGATCTACGACGCGGAGTTCGCGGGCCTCGTCGGCGAGGGGGCGGAGGGGCGCAAGCGCTTCGTCTCGTGGAACGAGCCGGGGAGCTCGTGCGAGGACCCGCTGACGGACGAGCTGATCGACGCAACCTCGGACGCGGGGCTGGCGCCGCCGGCGGAGAAAGGCCGGGTGGTCATCCTCACATCGGGCACGACCGGCACGCCGAAGGGCGCCGCGCGCAAGCAGCCGGACTCGCTCGAGCCGGTGGCGGCGCTGCTGTCGAAGATCCCGCTGCGCGCCAAGGGCGCCACGATGATCGCGGCGCCGATGTTCCACTCCTGGGGCTTCGCGCACTTCACGCTCGCGCTGCCGCTCGGGGCGACGCTCATCCTGCAGCGGCGCTTCGACCCGGAGCAGACGCTGCGAGCAGTCGCCCAGCACCGCGCGGACACGCTCGCGGTCGTCCCCGTGATGCTGCAGCGGATGCTCGACCTCCCGCCCGAGACGCTCGAGCGCTACGACGTGAGCTGCCTGCGCATCGTCGCCCTCAGCGGCTCTGCGCTGCCGGGCGAGCTCGCGACCCGCGCGATGGACGCATTCGGGGACGTGCTCTACAACCTGTACGGCTCGACCGAGGTGGCGTGGGCGACGATCGCCACTCCGGACGACCTGCGCGCCGCCCCCGGCACCGCCGGGCGGCCGCCGATGGGCACCTCCGTCAAGCTGCTCGACGGCGACGGACGCGAGGTGCGCCGGGGCGAGTCGGGGCGCATCTTCGTCGGCAACGAGATGATGTTCGACGGCTACACCGGCGGGGGCGGCAAGGAGATGGTGGGCGGGCTGATGAGCACCGGCGACGTGGGGCACCTCGACGCGAGCGGCCGCCTGTTCGTCGACGGGCGCGACGACGAAATGATCGTCAGCGGCGGTGAGAACGTGTTCCCGCGCGAGGTCGAGGACCTCCTCGCCGACCATCCACAGATCGAGGAGGCCG
Source organism: Solirubrobacteraceae bacterium (assembly GCA_036264095.1). GTDB lineage: Bacteria > Actinomycetota > Thermoleophilia > Solirubrobacterales > Solirubrobacteraceae > Palsa-744. Next base: position 8,557 of record DATARO010000057.1, read on the forward strand.
CCGTCGTCGGGGTGCCCGACCCCGAGTGGGGCCAGCGCCTGCGCGCGTTCGTCGTCCTGCGCGACGGCGCCGACCTGAGCGAGGACGGCGTCAGGGAACACGTGAAGCACAACCTCGCGCGCTACAAGGTGCCGCGCGACGTCGTGATGCTCGACGAGCTCCCGCGCAACGCCACGGGGAAGGTCATCAAGCGCGAGCTTTAGCCGAACCGAAAGGATCAGCGCTAGCCGAACCGAAAGGATCAGCGGGGGGCCGCTGATCCTTTCTCTCGGCGGCCCGGTGTGAGCCTGGGGCGCCATGCTTCGGCGTCTCGCGCGGTGTTCGACTTCTAGCCGAAGGAAACGGATCAGCGAGGGTCGGCCGATCCTCCCCTCGGCGGCCCGGTGTGACCGTGGGGCGCCTCGCTTCGGCGTCTCGCGCGGTGTTCGATGTCCGGCCCGGCCTGGAGCAAAGGCCGTCCGCGGGGGGCGGTCCCGGCGCTAGCCTGGAGACGATGGTGCCGTTGAAGCAAGAGCTGGACCTCGCGAGCCTGCGCCTCACGCCGGGGGAGGGGCGCCGCCTGGAGCTCGAGGTGCCGATCGAGCCGTTCACGTTCGGCGGCGAGCGCTACGAGCCGGCGCCCTCGGCGGTGCCGGTGCGGCTCGAAATCTCGCGCATGACCGGCGGCGGCTATGCGCTGCGCGCGGGCTTCACGGCCGCGCTCGAGGGCCCCTGCATGCGCTGCCTGAAGCCGGCGGCGCCGCTCGTGGAGGTCGACGCGCGCGAGGTCGACCGGCCCGGCGGGGGAGAGGAGCTGCAGAGCCCCTACGTCGAGGGGGAGCGCCTCGATCTGTCCGCGTGGGCGCGCGACGCGCTTGCGCTCGCCATGCCGGCGAAGGTGCTCTGCCGTGAGGAGTGCCTCGGGCTGTGCCCGGTGTGCGCCGCGGACCTCGCCGAGGCGGGTCCCGAGCACCATCACGAGGCGCCGCGCGACCCGCGCTGGGCCAAGCTGCGCGAGCTCGGTCTCGAATAGCCGAGCGCGCGGCTGGTAGCCTTGCGGCGATGGCCGTACCCAAGAAAAAGCAGTCGCACAGCCGCACGGCGAAGCGGCGCGCGCAGCACAAGATCGGCACGCCGGCCGTGAACGCGTGCCCGCAGTGCCACAGCCCGCGCCGCCCGCACCGCGTGTGCCCGGTGTGCGGCAGCTACGCGGGTCGCGAGGTGGTGGTCGCGCACGACCACGACCACGACCACGATCACGACTAGCCGGCCGGTGATGCAGCAGGTGGGGTCCGACGGCGCCGCGCCGGCGCGCGGTGGCGCGCGGGAGGGCGCCGGCACCGGCGTCGAGCGGCCGGTCGTGGCCGTCGACGCGAACGGGGCCGATCTGGGCCCGGCGGAGGTGGCAGCCGGGGCGGCGCTGGCCGCGGAGCAGGGCGCCCGCGTGCTCCTGTTCGGCCCCGCCGCCGAGCTCGAACCGGCGCCGCCGGGCGTCGAGGTGGTGGATGCGCCGGTGTCGATAGCGAAGGCCGCCGACCCCGTCAGCGCGGCGCGCAAGCAGACCGACGCGTCGATCGTGCAGGCGGCGCGCGCGGTCGCCGATGGTCGCGCGAGCGCGCTCGTCTGCGCAGGCGGAACCGGTGCGGCGCTCGCGGCGGGGATGTTCAACATCCGCCGCGCGCGGGGGATCTACCGTCCGGCGCTCGCGCTGCCGCTCCCGGTGCCGGGCTCGCCGGTGACGCTCCTCGACGTCGGCGCCAGCGCCGACGCGCGGCGCGAGCATCTCGTGCAGTTCGCGTTCATGGGAGCCGCGCTCGTGCACATCGTGCTCGGCATCGAGCTACCGCGCGTCGGGCTGCTCTCCAACGGCGAGGAGGCCGGGCGCGGCAGCGAGCTCGTGCTCGGCGCCCACGCCGAGCTGGCCGAGCGCGCCGCGCAGGGGATCGACTCGTTCGAGTTCGTGGGCAACGTGGAGGGCGACGCGGTCGTCGGCGGGGTCGCCGATGTCGTTGTGGCCGACGGCTTCACCGGGAACATCGCGCTGAAGCTGATGGAGGGCGTCTCGCAGGTGATGCTGGGGGCGATTCGCGAAGCCGCGATGTCCACCCCCCGGGCGAAGGCGGGCGGGCTGCTCCTGCGCCCGGCCTTGCGGGCGTTCCGCGACGAGATCGACCCCGAGGGCCCGGGCGGCGCCTATCTGCTCGGGCTGCGCCGCCTCGGCGTGGTGCCGCATGGCCGCTTCACCCGCCGCGGCTTCGCTCAGGCGATCATGCGCGCCGAGCTCGGCGCGCGCGCCGACGTCGTGGGGCAGACGCACCTCGCGCTCGAGCGCGCGGGCGCGCTCAAGCGGTCGCCGGTGTCCGCAGCGGACGCTAGCCTGCCCGGCACAGCATGAGGAGCCTTCTCGGAGCGACCCCGCAAGTCGTGTCGGTCGCCGCGTCCCGCGGTCGCCTCGCGAGTCTGCGATGAGCGAGCTCGGGCGTGAGGAGGTGTTCGCGCTCGTGCGCGACCACCTCGCCGACGAACTCGATCTCGAGCCGGACGTGATCACGCCCGCGACGCGTTTCAAGGAGGACCTCGAGGCCGACTCGCTCGACCTCTACACGCTCGTGCAGGAGCTGGAGGACAGCTACGCGGTCACGATGAGCGACGAGCAGGCGGCGGAGATCCTCACGGTCGGTCAGGCCGTCGACTTCGTGCTCGAGCACCAGAAGGCCAATGCGGAGACCTGATGCTGCTGGGGAAGCTGCTCGACGAGCTGCCGGACGATCTTGCCCGACAGGTCTTCACCCACGCCTCCTGGAGCGAGCGGCGCAGCGATTCCTACTCCCGGCTCGCGTTCCTCGGGGACAGCGTGCTCGCGCTGGCGGTGACTGCGCACCTCTACCCGCGCCTGGAGGCGGAGCGCTTCGGCGCCGGACGGCTGACCAAGATCCGGGCGCAGGCCGTCTCGGGGGTCTCCTGCCGCGCGGTCGCGGAGAGGCTCGCGCTTCCCGAGCGCCTGCGCGCCGCGGCCCCGGCCGGGGTGCGCGAGAACGCGGCGGCGCTCGTCGGGACCGAGCGCGTGCTGGCGTCGGTGATCGAGGCCGTGATCGGAGCCTGCTACCTGCACGCCGGCTACGAGCGCACCGCGGAGGCGGTCGTCGAGGCCTTCGCCCCGGAGATCGAGGAGGCGCTGGAGCACCCCGTCGACTTCAAGTCCGCGCTCCAGGAGCTGCTCGCCCGGCGCGGGGAGACCGTCGCCTACGAGGTCACGGGAGAGGATGGGCCGCCGCACGAGCGCCTCTACACCGTGACTGCGCTGATCGAGGGCCGCTCGGTCGGCAGCGGCAGCGGCCGCAGCAAGAAGCAAGCCGAGCAGGAAGCCGCGCAGGTGACCGTCGAAGCCCTCGAGCTGGAGACGCAGGGTTGACCGCGGAGCGGGCATGCGCCTGAAGTCGGTGGCGCTGAAGGGGTTCAAGTCGTTCCCCGACCGCACGCAGCTCGACTTCGGGCCGGGCGTGAGCGTCGTCGTCGGCTCCAACGGATCGGGCAAGTCGAACGTCACGGACGCGGTGCTGTGGGCCATGGGCGAGCAGTCGCCGCTGGCGGTGCGCGGGCAGTCGATGCAGGACGTGATCTTCGGCGGCGGACGCGGCGTGCAGCCGCGCAGCTCGGCCGAGGTCGAGATCGTGCTCGACAACGCCGACGGCGCCGTCGACCTGCCGCTCAGCGAGATCTCGATCGTGCGCCGGCTCGACCGCAACGGCGAGGGCGGTTACAGCCTCAACGGCGCGCGTTGCCGGCTGACCGACGTGATCGAGGTCCTGTCCGACACCGGCCTCGGCAAAGAGAGCCACTCGGTCATCTCACAGGGGCGCGTCGACGCGATCGTGACGTCCAAGCCGCGCGACCGGCGCCTGCTGATCGAGGAGGCCGCGGGGCTCGGCAAGCACCGCAAGCGAAGGCGCCGGGCCCAGCTCAAGCTCGAGCGCACCCAGGAGAACCTCGACCGCGCCCTCGACGTCGAGCGCGAGGCTCGCTCGCGACTGCGGCCGCTCAAGCGGCAGGCCGAAGCGGCCGAGCTGCACGAGCGCTTGGAGCTCCAGATCCTGCAGGCGCGGCTCGGGCTCGCGCGCGAGGCCGCCCGCGGGCGCGGGGTCGAGCTGCAGCGCGCGCAGGCCGCCGTGCAGGCGGCGCGAGAGCAGCGCGAGCACATCGAGCAGGCGCTCGCCGAGACCGTGGAGCGTCGCGGCGTCGCGGAGCGCGCGCTCGCCGAGCGCTCCGAGCGCGTCGACCGGCATGCGCGCGCGGTATACGACGCCCGCTCCGCGCGCGAGCGGATCGAGCTGCGCGCCGAGCAGGTCGCGGGCGCCGCGGCGACGCTCGCGCGCCGCATCGAGCGGGTGACGGCCGAGATGCAGACGCTCGAGGGCGCTTCCTCTTCGCAGCCGGGTGAGCCCGCTGCCGGGCCCGACCGGATCGCGGCGCTCGAGACCGAGCTGGCCGCGCTCCGCGGCGCGCGCGAACGCGAGCTGGCCGACCAGAGCGCCGAGCTAGCCGCCGAGCACGCGCGAGGAGCCGCCGCTCTGGCCGCGCAGGAAGACGAGCTCGCCACCGCGCGCGCGGCTCTGGAACGCGCCGACGTGGAGACGGCCGCCGCCCGCGGGCGCCAGGCCGAGTCAGACCGTGCTCTGCAGGCCGCTCGCCGCGAGGCCGAGCGGATAGGGGCGGAGCTCGCGGCCGTCAACCAGTTCCTGCGCGCCCACCTCCCGCTCGGAGCCGCCGCGCAGGGGCCGCGGCCGGCGCTCGGAGGCGAGCTCCGTGTCGAGGAGGGGTATGAGCTGGCGCTGGCCGCCGCGCTCGGCGGGCGCCTGGACGCGGTCGTCGTCGACGATCTGGGCGGGGCGCAGGTCGTGCTCGACCGCGCCGGACCGGACGGTGGCACGACGCTGCTCGCGGGCCGCGTGCGGCGCGCCTCCGCCGGCGCGGGACCGCCCGTCGCGGGTGCGCGGCGGCTGCTCGAGCTCGTGAGCGGTCCGGAGCCGGCGCTCGCACTGGCACGCGGGCTGCTGGCTGACGCGTGGGTGGTGGAGCGCCTCGAAGAGGTGCCGGGGACGTTCGAGGGCATCGCGGTGACACGTGAGGGACGCGTGTGGTTCGCGGCCTGGGGCGAGGTGCGCCAGCTCGCCGCGGGCGGAAGCGAGCGCTTGCTGGAGCGGCGGAACGAGCGTGACCGGCTCGTGCAGTCCGTCGAGCGCGCCGCCGAGCAGGAGCGCACGGTCGCGACGGCGCGGGAGCAGGTCGAGGAGCAGGTGCGGGCCGCGATCGAGCAGGCGTCGGCGGCCGAGGATGCGCTGCGCCGCTGCGAGCGCGGCTGCGCCGAGGCGCGCGAGGCGCATCGCCACACGGGCTGGCTGCTCGAGCAGCGCCGCAGCGCGCCGGCGCAGGGTCCGACGGCCGTGCGTATCGCCGAGGCCGAGGGCGAGCTCGCTGCCGAGCGGCACGCGGCGCAGCGACGCGAGCAGGAGATGCTCGAGCGCGCGGCGCGCCTCTACCGGCTGCGCGCGCAGCTCGAGGCCGACCGCGCGGCGGCGCCCCTCGCCGAGCGCCTTGCGCGCGCTTTGGCGGCCGCGGGCGAGCTCGCGTCCGCGCGCGTGGAGGCGTTCGCCGAGACGCTCGCGCAGGACCGGCGTTCGGGCGAGGCGATGGCGGAGGAGCTGCGCGCGTGCGCCGCGCGCGAGTCCGAGATCCACGCGGAGCTGCGCGGCGCGGGCGAGGCCGTGACGACGGCCGAGGTCGCTGCGCAGCGGGCTCGCGACCAGCTCGAGGAGGCGGTCGTCGAGCGCAATGGCGTGGCCGCGCGCCTCGGGGTCGATCACGAGGGCGAGCAGGAAGCGCCGCTCGCGGATGAGGAGGCGGAGGCGCTGCGCGAGCGGATCGAGCGGCTCGGGCGCCGCCGCGAGCTGCTCGGCCCCGTGAACCCGCTCGCCGCCGACGAGTACCAGGAGGCGCTCGCGCACGTCGAGGAGCTGGAGAGCCAGCGGGCTGACCTCGAGCAGGCCCTGCGCGAGCTGCGCGGGCTGATCCGCGAGACCGACCGGCAGATCCAGGAGGCGTTCGAGCAGACCTTCGCCGCCGCGTCGCGCAACTTCTCAGAGCTCGTAGGCGACGTGTTCCCGGGCGGCTCCGGGTGCCTGCGCCTCGTCGAGGAGGAGCGGACGCCGAGCCCGGTGCTCGGGGGAGCCGAGCCGCCGGCGGAGGAGGGCGAGGAGGCCGCGGCGGACGAGGAGGAGGCGGCGATCGAGGCGGGTGAGGAGAGCTTCCCGGGCGTCGAGATCGAGATCACGCCGGCCGGCAAGTCGACCAAGCGCCTGACCCTGCTCTCGGGCGGCGAGAAGTCGATGACCGCGCTCGCGTTCCTGTTCGCCGTCTTCCTGGCGCGGCCGTGCCCGTTCTACATCCTCGACGAGGTCGAGGCCGCGCTCGACGATCTCAACCTCGAACGCTTCCTCGCGCTGCTGCGCCGCTACGCCGACCGCGCCCAGTTCATCGTGATCACACATCAGAAGCGCACGATTGAGGCCGCCGACTGGCTCTACGGCGTATCGATGGGCTCCGACGGGGTCTCGAAGGTGATCTCGCGCCGGCTCCCGGGCGAGCGCGAGGAGCATCCCGAGGTGGCCGAAGTCGCCTAGCGCCCACCGGGGCGCTGCTACAGTCGCGCGTCCCGTGCCCCGCGACTGGAGCGAACTGTTCATAACGCAGGGCGGCGACGCGGCCGCGGCCGAGTCCCCGGGCGAGGAGCCCGAGCGCCGTCAGGGCCTCTTCCGGCGCCTGCGCGAGAGCATGTCGCGGACCCGCGAGGCACTCGGCAGCGAGGTCCAGGCGACGCTGTTCGGGACGCTCGACGCCGAGACCTTCGAACGCCTCGAGGAGGCGCTGATCATGGCCGACGTCGGGGCCGCGACGACGGCAGCGGTCGTGCAGACGCTCGAGAGCGAGGCCGAGTCGGGCGCGCTCGAGGGCGGGGCCGCGCTCAGCGAGCGCCTCGTCGGCCTGCTGGCCGAGACGGCGACGACCGGCGAGCCCCGCATCGACCTGCGCGCGGAGCCGACCGTGATCCTCGCCGTCGGCGTCAACGGGACGGGCAAGACGACGACGATCGGCAAGCTCGCTTGGCACCTGCGCGAGGAGCTCGGCGTCAGCGTGCTGCTGGCGGCCGCCGATACGTTCCGGGCGGCGGCCCGCGAGCAGCTCGAAGGGTGGGCGGAGCGCGCCGGCTGCGGGATCGTCACCGGCGAGGACGGCGCCGACCCGGGCGCCGTCGCGTTCGAGGCGATCGCGGCCGCGCGGTCACAGGGGATCGACGTGGTGATCGTCGACACCGCAGGCCGGCTCCACACTCAAGATGACCTGATGGGAGAGCTCGAGAAGATCCGCCGCGTGATCGGCAGGCAGCTCGACGGCGCGCCCCACGAGACCCTGCTGACGATCGACGCGACCACCGGTCAGAACGGCCTGCGCCAGGCGCAGCTGTTCGCGCGCTCTGCCGACGTCAGCGGCGTCGTGCTGACGAAGCTCGACGGGACGGCTCGCGGCGGGATCGCCCTCGCGATCGCCCGCGAGCTGCAGCTGCCGGTGAAGCTGATCGGCGTCGGGGAGTCGGTGCAGGACCTGCGCCCGTTCGATCCCGAGGAATTCGCGCGCGCGCTTATAACGGCCGGGTAGCCCGCCTCGCTATGGCTGTCGGTAGGGATAGTCTGGACCTATGGGCTGGATCCTCTGGGTCGTTGTTGCCTGCCTCTTCGGGATCGGGGAGCTCCACACCGGCGGCTTCTACCTGCTGCCGTTCGCGCTCGGCGCCGCACTGGCGGCGATCCTGACCGTGCTGGGCGTCGGCGGCCTGCTCTCCGGCGTGGTGTTCGTCGCCGCGTCGGGGATCGTCGTGATGACGCTTCGCCCCGTGGCGCGCCGCCACCGCCGTCTCCCGCCGTCGATCCGCACCGGCGCCGCCGCGCTGATCGGCCGCCGGGCGACGGTGCTCGAGCGCATCGCCAACGACGAGGGAGTCGGCTGCGTGCGTATCGAGGGGGGAGAGGTCTGGACCGCGCGCAGCTTCGACGACGATGAGGTGATCGAGGCCGGCGAGCGCGTGGAGGTCGTCGAAATCCGCGGCGCGACGGCGCTGGTCATGCACTGATATGAGTCGCGCAACAGCACACATCGCGCAACCGCGCGCAGGCGCGGGCTGAGCAGAAAGGATCGAGCTGCCCACATGGCCGCACTGATCGTCATCGCAGTGATCGTCGTCTTCGCTCTGTTCCTCGCTGCCCGCTCGATCCGCGTGATCCCGCAGGCACGCGCGGGCGTCGTCGAGCGTCTCGGGCGCTACAGCCGCACGCTCGAGCCCGGCCTGACGATCATCACGCCGTTCATCGAGCGTGTGCGCCCGCTCGTCGACCTGCGCGAGCAGGTCGTGAACTTCGCGCCGCAGTCGGTGATCACGGAGGACAACGTGGTGGTCGGGATCGAGACGGTGCTCTACTTCACGATCACCGAGCCGCGCTCGGCGACGTACGAGATCGCCAACCCGCTGCAGGCGATCGAGCAGCTGACGGTGACGACCCTGCGAAACGTGATCGGCGGGCTCACGCTGGAGGCGACGCTGACCGCGCGCGAGAACGTCAACGCCGAGCTGCGCACGGTGCTCGACGAGGCGACCGGGAAGTGGGGGATCCGCATCAACCGTGTCGAGATCAAGTCGGTCGACCCGCCGCCGGACATCAAGACCGCGATGGAGAAGCAGATGCGCGCCGAGCGAGACCGGCGCGCCGCGATCCTCACCGCCGAAGGCGAGAAGCAGTCGGCGATCCTGACCGCCGAAGGCGAAAAGCAGGCCGCTGTGCTGCAGGCCGAGGGCGAGCGCGAAGCCGCGATCCTGCGCGCTGAGGGCGAAGCCAAGGCGATCGACACCGTCTTCACCGCCATCCACGAGGGCAAGCCCGATCGCCAGCTGCTGAGCTACGAATACCTGAAGATGCTCCCGCAGCTGGCCGAAGGCGACGCGAACAAGGTCTTCGTCGTCCCCTCGGAGTTCGCCGAGGCATTCGGCGGGATCGGCGAGGCGCTGAGCAGGCGTATCCCGCCGCCGCCCGCGCAGCCCGCGCGCGACGACGATCGCTGACGCGCGCGTCCGGGCCGCCTGCGCGCCTGCGCGGCGAAGATCGCGGACGCCGTGCGCTGGTCCGCCTGCGCCCGCGCGAGGATCGCTGACGCCCTGCACCGGTCCGCCTGGGGGCCCGCGCGCCGATCGCTGAAGCGCGCGCCCGGGGCGCCCGCCGCCGGGCTGCGAGAATCAGCGCGTGTTCGACTCGCTCGCCGAGAAACTCCAGGGCACGCTCGCCGATGTGCGCCAGCACGGCAGCCTGACCGAGCAGGACGTCGACGCGGCCATGCGGGAGATCCGCCTCGCGCTGCTCGAGGCCGACGTCAACTTCAAGGTCGTGAGGTCGTTCACCGCGCAGGTCAAGGAGCGCTGCCTGCGCGCGGAGGTGGTCGGCAAGCTCGGCGCCGGCCAGCAGGTCATCAAGATCGTCGATGAGGAGCTGACCGCGCTGCTGGGCGGCGCCGCGGAGGAGCTCGCCTTCGCGCCGCGTCCGCCGACCGTGATCGTGATGGCTGGCCTGCAGGGCTCGGGCAAGACGACCGCGACCGCCAAGCTCGCCCGGCTGCTGCGCGAGGAGAGCCAGAGCGCCGTCGCGGTGGCGGCATGCGACGTTTACCGTCCGGCCGCCGTCGACCAGCTCGTGAAGGTCGGCGCACAGGCAGGCGCTGACGTCTACGAGCAAGGGACCGACCGCAACCCGGTCGAGATCGCCGCGTGGGCACTCGAGCGGGCGCGCAGCGAGGGCAAGGACGTGCTGATCGTCGACACCAGCGGGCGCCTGCACGTCGACGAGGAGCTGATGGCCGAGCTGGTGGCGATCCGCGACGCGGTGAAACCCGATCACGTGCTGCTCGTCGTCGACGCGATGACAGGCCAGGATGCCGTGAACGTCGCCGAGAGCTTCGCCGCGGCGGTCGACTTCGACGGCGTGGTGATGAGCAAGCTCGACGGAGACGCCCGCGGCGGCGCGGCGCTGTCGGTCAAGGCGGTCACGGGCAAGCCGATCGTGTACGCCTCGACGGGAGAGAAGCTCGACCAGTTCGAGCACTTCCACCCGGACCGGATCGCGCAGCGGATCCTCGGGATGGGCGACGTGCTGACGCTGATCGAGAAGGCCGAGCGCGAGTTCGACGAGGACGAGGCGCGCGAGCTCGAACGCAAGCTGCGGCGCAACGAGTTCGGCTTCGACGACTTCCTCGACCAGCTCAAGACGATTCGCAAAATGGGCCCTCTCAGCAGCGTGCTCGGGATGCTCCCGGGGCTCGCCGGCCATCAGCTCGCCAACATGAAGGTCGACGAGCGCGAGCTCGACCGCATCCAGGCGATCATCCTCTCGATGACGGAGGAGGAGCGGCGCAGCCCGGACCTGATCAACGGCTCGCGCCGCCTGCGCATCGCCCGCGGCTCGGGGACGAGCGTGCAGCACGTCAACCGACTCGTCAAGCAGTTCGGGCAGATGCGCAAGATGATGCGCCAGCTCGGCCGTGGAAAGATGCCGGACATCGGCGCGCTGATGCGAAACGCGCGGTAGAGGTCTCGGTATAGAGGCCGTCGACTGGCGGGGCATCCGGACCGAGCGAGAGCCGATCGCCGCGGCGTGGCCGCCGAGCGACTTCGCCCGACTTCGCGCCCATACCGTCTAAGCTCTCCCGTCAGCAAGGGCATCCGAAGCAGAGAGGAACACGTGTCGGTAAGGCTGAGGCTCACGCGAGTGGGCGGCAAGAAGGATCCGATCTGGCGAGTCGTCGTCGCCGATCAGCGCTCCCCGCGCGACGGGCGCGTGATCGAGACGATCGGGCACTACAACGCGCAGACGGAGCCCTCGACGATCGTGATCGACGAGGACCGGGCGCGCAGCTGGCTCGCGCGCGGCGCGCAGCCCTCAGGCACGGTGCGCAAGCTGCTGCGGATCCGCGGGATCGAGACGCGGGCCGGCTAGGACCTGCCGGGGGGCGCCGCGATGGCCACCGAGAACCCCAAGCTGCTGCTGGAGTACCTCGCGGAAGGCCTCGTCGACGACCCCGATGCCGTCGAGGTCGAGCAGTTCGAGGAGGACGACGGGACGATCGTGCTCGAGCTGTGCGTGGGTCCCGACGACTACGGGCGGGTGATCGGGCGCAGCGGCCGCACGGCGCACGCGCTGCGGGTCGTCGTCAAAGCGGCAGCGGCGAGCGACCGCGCGCACGTGCTCGTCGACATCGTCGATTGAGCGAGGGCGCGGGCGTGCCCGCGGGACGCGTGGGCCGGCCCCACGGCCTCGACGGCAGCTTTTACGTAACCCGGCCGCGCCCGGGCCTGCTGGCGCTGGGCACGAGCGTCGAGGTCGCCGGCAGCGCGCGCGAGATCGTGCGCCGCGCAGGGACCGACGCGCGCCCGATCGTGCGCCTCGAGGGTGTGGAGAACCGCGACGGCGCGCTCGAATTGCGCGGCGCCGAGCTGACCGTCCCGACGGCCGACGCCCCGGCGCTCGGGCCCGAGGAGTACTGGGCGCACGAGCTGGAGGGATGCGAGGTGACCGCCGGGGGCCGTACGCTCGGCGTCGTCGCGCGGCTGATCGCGCTTCCCTCGTGCGAGGCGCTCGAGGTCGAGCCGGAGGCGGGGGGAGCGATCATGATCGTGCCGATGGTCAAAGACGCGATCCGCGAGGTGCTCATCCCCGAGCGCCGGATCGAGGTGAGCCTCGATTTCCTCGACCTTCCCGATCCAGGCGGAGCGCGGTGAAGATCGACGTCTTCACGCTGTTTCCCGATTGGTTCGACTGGTTCCGCGAACAGCGCCACGTCACGAACGCGGTCGCATCCGGCAGCGAGATCGCGTGCGTGGACATGCGCACCCACACCCCGCTCACAGGCGGCCAGGTGGACGACACGCCGTTCGGCGGCGGCGCCGGCATGGTCCTGCGTGTCGACGTCCTCGACGCGGCGCTGGGCGCGCATTACGGGGTGGACGCGACCGAGCTGCGTGCGCGGCGGCGCGTGATCGCGCTCGCCCCCGGCGGGCGGCTGCTCGACGAGGCGCTGGTGCAGGAGCTCGCGGCGGAGCCCGCGCTGACGCTGCTGTGCTCGCGCTACGAGGGCTTCGACGAGCGCATCCTCGAGCACTACGCGACCGACGTCGTCTCGATCGGCCGCTACGTGCTGAGTGGCGGGGAGCTGGCGGCGATGGTCCTCTGCGACGCGGTCCTGCGCAAGCTGCCCGGCGCGCTCGGACACGAGCAGTCCGCGCTGCACGAGAGCTTCAGCGACGCCCTCGAAGGGCACCCCGAGTACCCCCACTACACGAGGCCGGCCGAATTCCGCGGCTGGCAGGTCCCCGATGTGCTGCTCTCGGGCCATCACGAGCGGATCGAGCAGTGGCGCCTGGAGCGCAGCCGCGAGCGCGGCGCGCGCGTGCGCGAGGGCGGTTCGGCGCACCGCTAGCGGGCGGCGACCGGCGGTCGCAGCGGCGGGGTTCCGCTACCATTCCTGCTCGCGCCAGACCGTCGCTCTCCGTCCCGGTCCACGACGGCGCGCCCTCGTCAACCCTTATGAGCAGCGTCATCGCAACCATCGAGCGCGCGCAGCTGCGCCGCGTCCCGGCGTTCTCGCCCGGGGACCGCGTGCGCGTGCACTTCCAGGTGATCGAGGGCACGCGCCGGCGCGTGCAGATCTTCGAGGGCGTCGTGATCAAGCGCCAGGGCCACGGCGCGCGCGAGACCTTCACCGTTCGCAAGCAGTCGTTCGGCGTCGGAGTGGAGCGTATGTTCCCCGTCCACTCGCCGAAGATCGAGCGGATCGAGCTGGCGGCGCGCGGCGACGTCCGGCGAGCGAAGCTCTACTACCTGCGCGACCGTGTCGGCAAGCGCGCGCGGGTGCGCGAGCGCCGCTACTCGGGGCCCGAGGAGGCGATCGAGCCGGGTCTGCTGCACGAGCCCGCAGGGGCGACCGACGCCGACGGGCTGACGGCTGAGGAGACCGTCGCCGAGGGCGTCGCCCAGCAGCAGGAGCAGGCAGCCGCAGAGGCTGCCGCAACGGGCGGTGACGCAGGCGCCCAAAAGGAGGAGCAGGCAACCGCGGAGGCCACCACAGCGGGCGGTGACGCAGGCGGACAGCAGGAGGAGCAGGCCGCTGCGGAGGCCACCGCAGCGGGCCAGGACGCAGGCGGACAGCAGGAGGAGCAGGCCGCTGCGGAGGCCACCGCAGCGGGCAAGGACGCAGGCGGACAGCGGGACGAGGATGCACCCGCCGCCGAGGTACCCGAGCCGGAGGCCGAGGCCGGCGCGGAGAGCACCGCAGGGGGGTCAGCGCAGGCCGAGCCGGCCGGCGAGCCCCCTCCGGATGCTGCTGAGGGCGAGCGCCCTCAGGTCGACGACCAGCCGGCGTGAGCCAGCGAACCTCACCGGCGCGCAGCAAGCAGGCTCGCGGCGGGGACGCCGAGCCTGTCGCAGACGGCTCGGCCCGCGGCCGGCTGAGAGGTTTCAGGCGGCGCAGGAAAGGCTCGAAATCGACGGCCGGCGCGCTCGTGGAGCTCGTCGTGATCATCGTGATCGCGCTCGGGCTCGCGCTCGGCATCCAGGCCTGGATCGTCAAGCCCTACCGGATCCCCAGCGGCTCGATGGAACCGACCCTGGCGGTCGGGCAGCGCGTGCTCGTCGACCGCATCGGCATGCACTTCAGCGAACCGCACGTCGGCGAGATCGCGGTCTTCCACCCGCCCAACAACGCCCAGAACCAGCTGTGCGGGGCCGTGGGCCATACGGTCAAATACGGCGGGTCCGCGTGCGACGAAGCCGACCCGCACTCCTCGAGCGTGAACTTCATCAAGCGGATCGTCGGCGGCCCCGGCGATACGATCTCGATCGTCGAAGGCCACGTGATCCGCAACGGCGTGCGCGAGAAGGATTCCTACATCAAACCCTGCCTCCCGAACCAGGCGCAGTGCAGCTTTCCGACGCCGATCAAAGTTCCGCCCGGACACTGGTTCATGATGGGGGACAACCGTGGCGAATCCGACGACAGCCGGTTCTGGGGGCCTGTCCCCACGGGTTGGATCATCGGAGACGCCTTCGCCACCTACTGGCCCATCGATCGAATCGGAATCCTCTAGCGAGGAAGGGGCCCCGGGGGAGACGAGCATGGCGCCGGCACCGCTCTCCCGGAGGACGTCGGCACGCGCACGGCGACGGGCGCGGCGCAGATCGAGCGGGCGGCGCCTGTTCGCGTTCGACCGCCGGCTGGGCGTCCCGCTGGTGGCCGGCGCCGACGAGGCGGGGCGTGGCTGCCTCGCGGGCCCCCTCGTCGCGGCGGCGGTGCTCTTCGACTACGACGCGCTGACCACCCGCGAGCTCCGCTCGCTCTCGGCGCTGAACGACTCCAAGCAGCACACGGCCGAGGCGCGCGAGGACCTCTACCCACTCGTGCTGCGCAGCGCGGCACGGGTCGTCGTCGTCTCCCGCTGCGTCAGGGGCATCGACGCTCGCGGCCTGCACAAGACCAACCTCGCGGCGCTGCGTGACGCGATACGCAGCGTCACAGACGACGTTCGCGGTGACGTCCTCTGCCTGCTCGACGGGTTCGCAGTCCCGGACTTCGGGCGGCCGCAGCGGGCGATCGTCGACGGCGACGCAACCAGCGCGGCGATCGCGGCCGCTTCGATCGTCGCCAAGGTGACACGCGACCGCTTCATGCACCACGCCGACGAGCGCCACCCGGGCTGGGAGTTCGCCGAGCACGTCGGCTACTCGACGCCGTCGCACCGCGACGCGATCCAGCGCGTGGGGGTCTCGCCGCTGCACCGGATGTCGTTCCAGTCGCTCGCCTACCAGCAGCTCGCCCTCTAGCGGCGCGCCCGCCCGGCTTCGGCGGCCGGAGATGCGCTGTCCGGCCGGGCCCCGGCTCTCGGCGTCGCGAATGCCCGGGCGCGGCCCCCGCGGGCGCGCGTCCTCGTCCGCTCCGAGCGCTCCGGGGACCCTCACGCTGCGCCCTCGACGTGGTCCAGGCGCAGCAGCCGACCGCTTGGGTCAACGATCACGCCAACGGCGTCGAGCCGCACGCGGCGGGCGTGCGGGTGGGAGTTGGCGGCCAGCCAGGCGCCGGCCAGCCGCCTCGCGCGAGACAGCTGGCGCGGCCCCAGGCGTTCGAGCGGGACAGGCGCCCGGCGGCGGCCGTCGCGTGCGCAGGATGTCTTCACCTCCACGAAGACGAGCGTCTCGCCGTCGCAGGCGACGATGTCTATCTCGCCCGCTGCCGTGCGCGCGTTGCGCGCGAGGATCTCAAAGCTGCGGCGCTCTAGATGCTGGGCGGCGAGCCGCTCGCCGAGCTCGCCCAGCGCGCGCGCCGCCGCCGAGCGCGCGGCGCGCTCGGTCGGGGTGCGGTCGGGCGGCATCGCCGGCCACGCTAGGCCGCAAGGGCGGGCACGCGGCGCGCAAATGTGCCGGGTCAGTGCCGCGGGCGTGTCGCGCGGGACACCCCAAGGGGCCGCCGCAGGCGACGTCTGCGAGTAGAAGGTCTCGACCGCGCGCGACGGGGCGGGGTCGGCGTGGTCCGATCCCGCCCGTCGCGTCGTCGGCGGAGTACAGGCTGGGGAGGCGCTCGCCTCCGCGGGCGTCAGGCGCCGACGTTGCCTGAGGTGTACTGCTGGGTCGCGCGCACGTTGGCGTTCGGACGGCGCCGCCTGCGGGTGCTCGCCGGGCGCGTCCGCACCGGACGCGTGTCGAGCGGCCACTCCCGCTCCTGCTCGGTCTCGGCGCCGGAGCCCTGCGCCTTCTCGGCATCGGTCACGGCCCACGCGATGCGCTCGACTAGCTGGGCCGCTCCATGCCGGTTGCTCAGGTGGATCGGATAGACCTGCTCGTCCAGCAGCACGGAGGCACCGGGCGGGACGGGTGAGGTGTCCGTGGTCACGATCACGCGGGACATGTAAATCCTTTCTGTGGGCATCGTCGGGCGGCGCCGGACCCCCGTCTCGGTGCGCCCAGGGTGGGTACCGGTGGGGAGGGCCATCCGGGCCCTCCCCACCGGCGGAGGGAGGAATGAGACGTAACTGCCTTCACATGCCCGAGCCACGCAGGTGCGTGAGGGGCGCGCCCCCCGCTCCCGGCGCCCTGTGGGGAAGCCGAAGCGAGGATGCGTGAGCACGAGCACTGTGCACAAATCATATCAACAAAATAGAAAAAACGGAACTCTCAACAAATGTGGCGTCTCGCAAGCGGCGCAAAGCAAGCGTCCCCGCGGCTCGCATAGCCTCCCCGCGATGGGCCAACTACCCGCGGACGGACGCCGATCAACATCGCAACCGCAAAATGCGGACGAAACGTCGACGCCGACCCCGGCGCCGGCCCAGCCTCCGCGCGAGGGGCCGCGCGCCCTCGACGGGATCACCAGCTTCATCGGCTTCCGCTGGGAGGACCCCGAAACCGTCCGGCTGCTGATCCGCCCCGAGCTGATCAACCGCGGCGGCCTGCTCTCGGGTGTCGTGACGTACGCGATGGTCGACTACTGCATGGGCTCGACTCTGTGGGCTCAGACGACGCCCGAGGAGCGCATCGCGACGATCAGCATCTCGATCAACTACATCCAGACCGCCACCGAGGGCGAGATCGTATGCCGCACGACCCTCGATCGCCGCAACCGCCGCATCGGCATCCTGCGATCTGAGATCTCGCACGAGGACGGACGCCTGCTGGTCACGGCGATCGGCAGCTACTCGATCTTCCCCGCGCGCGGGCGTCCGCCGGTCCCGGCTCCCGAGGGCGCCCAGAGCACGCCCGAGGGGTGAGCCACGGAGGATGTCGGCGCAGCCCTCCTCGCGGCCGGTCGCAGCCGAGACCCCGGTCGCGCTCACGATCGCCGGCTCGGACTCGGGCGGCGGCGCCGGCATCCAGGCCGATCTGAAGGCGTTCGCCCGCTGCGGCGTGCACGGCACGTCCGCGATCACGGCGATCACCGCCCAGAGCACGATCGGGGTCGCAGCGGTCCACCCGCTCCCGTCCGAGATGATCCTCGCGCAGGTGCGCGCCGTCGCGGAGGACATGACGATCGCGGCCGTGAAGGTGGGGATGCTCGCGGACGTCGAGGTGGTGGGCGCCGTCGCCCGCGCCCTCTCGCTGCTACCCGAGCAGACTCCTGTCGTCGTCGACCCTGTGATGGTCGCGGAGTCGGGTGCAAGGCTCCTGGCCGAGGGTGCCGAGCAGGCGCTCGCCCGCGAGATCCTCCCGCGCGCCACGGTCGTCACGCCGAACCTCCCCGAGGCGCGGGTGCTGGCCGGCTCGCCGGCCGTGGGCTCGAGCGACGACGCCGACCCCGCAGAGGCCGAGGCGCTGGCGCGCGCGGTGCTCTCGCTGGGCGCGGGCGCCGTCGTGCTGACGGGGGGCCATCGCACGCGCGCGGTCGACCTGTTCATCGACTCGCCGGCCGGCGTGGCGGTTGAGATCGAGGGCCCGAGATACCCCGACGGCGCCGCGCACGGCTCGGGTTGCACGCACTCCGCTGCACTGGCCGCGCAGCTCGCGCTCGGTCGGAGTCCGCTGGAGGCCGCGCGAGCCGCCCGTGCGCTCGCTTCGGCGGCGATCAGGGACGGCCTGCGCGGAATCGGGCGAGGCGCCGGACCGGTCGACGTGCTCGGCCTGCGGCGTATGCGCGAGCAGCCGTTCTGAGGTTCGGGGCGTTTGTCATAATCTCCAGGCGATGAGGCTCCTGCGCATGAAGCCCGGGCATGGCGAGGTCGTGCTCGCAGAGGGCGACGTGGATGTGCCCG
This sequence comes from Solirubrobacteraceae bacterium, assembly GCA_036264095.1. Taxonomy (GTDB): domain Bacteria; phylum Actinomycetota; class Thermoleophilia; order Solirubrobacterales; family Solirubrobacteraceae; genus Palsa-744. Next base: position 26,417 of record DATARO010000057.1, read on the forward strand.
AGCAGGAGGCCGAGCTGATCGAGGCGTTCCGCCGCGAGCTCGACGCGGGCATGTGGGCGGCCGTGCCGACCGAGGCACCCGGAGGCCGCCGCGAGGCGGAGCTGGTCAAGAGCTTCGATCAGGTCCCCCGCGACGCCGAGCGCGTGATCTTCTTCCCGCGCGCGGCCGGCGGCGCCCCGCGCGGCCGCGCCTGAGCCGATGTTGCTCGCGCTGGGTACGGCAGCGGTCGTGCTCGTCGTACTCGTCTGGGAGCTCGCACGCCCCGGTCTGCGGCGCGCCCTGGCGAAGGCGCTCGAGCGCCACGCCGAGGCTCGCGCGCGGCGGCTGCGGGCGCAGCCGTATGACCCCGGCCGGGAACTCCGTGCCGAGCAGCGCGCGCGGGACCTGCTGCGATCGTGCGTGGACCGCGAGGACTGGGAGATGTACCGCGACCTCGGCTTCATGCGTGTCTACGG
>DATARO010000071.1:0-1960 GCA_036264095.1 Solirubrobacteraceae bacterium
CCGTACTGGCCTTGGGTACAGATCGTGCGAGCGTACGCCGTCGACCACGACCCGCAGGTGCTCGCCGATGCGATGGGCGCGGGTGCGGCCGACATAGCGCAGATCGTCTCGGAGGTGGGCCGGCGGTTACCGGGCCTCGAGCCCCCGCCGGCTCTGACGCCCGAACAGGCGCGCTTCCGCCTGTTCGACAGCGTGACGAAGTTCCTCACCGACGCCTCGCGGCGGGAGCCGCTTGTCCTGGTGCTCGATGACCTGCACTGCGCTGATCCTCCGTCGCTGCTGTTGCTGGAGTTTCTCGCGCGCGAGCTACTCGAGGCACGGCTACTCGTGGTTGGGACGTACCGGGACACCGAGCTGAACCAGCGGCATCCGCTGACGCACACCTTGGGCGAGCTCTCGCGCGCGCACCCGCCGCGGCGCATCGCGCTGGGCGGGCTGACCCGCTCGGAGGTCGGTCGGTACATCGGGATGACCGCCGGGGTTGACCCGGACGCCGCGCTCCTCGATGCCGTCCACCACAAGACCGAAGGCAACCCGTTGTTCCTCGGCGAGGTTGTGCGGCTGCTCAGTGCGGAAGGGCGGCTGGAGGAATTCGGCGAGCAGCCCCTTGGCGACGTGACGATCCCGCGGGAAGTGCGCGAGGTGCTCGCGCGGCGCTTGGAGCGGCTTTCCGATCCGTGCCACGCGACGCTCGCGCTCGCCGCCATGATCGGGGGAGAGTTTCACCTGCGGGTCCTGCAGGCGGTGGCCGACCTGCCCCCGGGGCGCGTGCTCGACGCACTGGACGAGGCCCAAGCGGCACGGGTGATCACAGTCATGGGCCCCGGTCGCTATCGCTTCGCCCATGGCGTCGTCGCCGAGGCGCTGGCCGAGAGCGTGCCGGCGGGCCGGCGAGCGGAGCTGCACCAGCAGGTAGGCCTGGCGCTGGAGAAGCTCTTCGCCGATCGTCTGGAGCCGCGCCTGGCCGAGCTCGCTCACCACTTCCTCGAGGCCGCGCCCGCGGGGGAGCTTCAAAAGGGTCTGCACTACGCCACCGCCGCCGCTGAGGCCGCCGCCGGCCGGTTCGCCTTCGAAGACGCGGCGCAGCTCTACGAGCGGGCGCTGCGTGCACTCGAGCTCACCGGTGCCGACGGCGTTCGCCGCTGCGATCTGCTCCTCGCGCTCGGCGAAGCGTACGCGCGCGCTGGGTCGGTTCATCCGGCGCGCGGTGCGTTCCGGCGCGCCGCGGGTATCGCGCGCGGCGTCCGCTCACCCGAGCGCCTCGCGCGCGCGGCCTTCGGCTTCGGCGGTCCCCGAGCGACCTACCCGATCGTCGACGACGAGGTGGTCAGCCTGCTCGAGGAGGCGCTTGCCGCACTCGGATCCCGGGATGATGGCCTTCGGGCGCGGCTGCTGGCGCGGCTGGCGATGGAGCTGTACTTCGCCGGCGCGCCCGAGCGCCGCGCGGCCTTGGCAGAGGAGGCGGTGAGCACTGCCCGCGCGGTGGGTGAACCTACTGTGCTCGCATACGCACTGGGAGCCCGCGACGCCGCGCTATGGGGGCCCGCCGGGGTCGAGGAGCGACTCGCGATCGCCGACGAGGTCTTGGAGCTGGCGGCCCGTGCCGGCGAACGCGAACAAGCGCTCGAAGGCCATGCCCGTCGCGCCGTCGCGCTCATGCAGCTCGGCGATCTTGCGGCGGCGCGCATCGACATGGGCTTGCATTGTCGGCTCGCCCACGAGCTGCGTCACCCGTTTGGCCTCTGGCGCGAGCTCGTCTGGCAGGCCATGCAGGCGGCGCTCGCAGGCCGATTCGAAGAGTCCCTCGAGCGGGCCCATGAGGCCCTCGAGCGGGGCCGGCGCGTGCGCGCGCCGGAGGCGGAGAACTGCTACGTCGGCCAGGCGATCCTGGCCACGATCTCGCTGGGCCGACCCGGCGAGCTGCAGGGCACCGTCGAGGACATGATCGAGCGCTATCCGA
>DATARO010000019.1:0-2536 GCA_036264095.1 Solirubrobacteraceae bacterium
CTGCTCGGCGCCCCGCATGGGCGCCGAGCAGCCGAGCCGTACGGCGGGGGCTGAGCCGCGCCCGGGCCGCCGAGTCGTACCAGCGCCGGTCAGACCACCACTCGCGGAGCAGGGCGGCCCCGGTCGACCGGCACGGACCCAGGAAGTCCGCGTAGGCGGCCGCCTCGCGGTGAGCGCGGCGGTAGATCGCGCGCAGCGGGTCGTGGGTGTGGTCGTGTGCGACGCGCAGCGACGGATCGACGTGGCAGACGTACCCGCGCGCGAGCCAGTGCAGCGCCCACTCCTTGTCCTCACAGGCGCCAAGGTCTGCCCGGAACCCGCGCTCGCGCCACAGCTCGGCGCGGAACCCTCCCGCGGCATTCGAGTACCCCCACTCCGGACGCCGCCGCGCGAGCGCCTCGTCCTGATCGATGGGGACGGTGAGCGGCTCGCCGTCGGGACCGTAGGCATCCCCGCACGCACACGCGACCCGCGGGTCCGCCGCGAGCGGCGCGCTCAGCCGCGCCAGCCAGCTCTCGTCGGGCGGGAGCGCGTGCGCCGAGAGCGCCACGAGCACGGCGCCGTGGGCCTCGGCGGCACCGAGATTGAGCGCGCCGCCGAACGAATACGGACCCGGCGCTACCGCGATGATGCGCGCGCCGTGACGGCGGGCGACAGCCACCGTCCCGTCCCGCGAGCCGCCGTCGACGACGATCAGCTCGGCCGGCTCGTCCAGGCCGCGCTGCCCCTCGAGGCTGCTCAGGCATCGCGTGAGCGCCGCCGCCTCGTCACGGGCGCGGATGATCACGCTCACGCCGCCCGTTGCCATTGCGGCGGCGAGGCTACCAGCGTGAAGGCACCCTCGGGCCGCACGTTAACGTCTTCGGTGAGCGATGCCGACCCCGTTCGCCAACGAGCCCATCCTCGAGCTGCGGCGTGCTGCGGTACGCGCGTCACTCGGCGATGCCCTCGCCGCCGTGGACGCGACGCTGCCGGTGGATGTGCCGGTGCTCATCGGGCACGAGGGGCGCTCCGGCGACGAGCTGAGCTCGACCGATCCCGGAGCTCCATCACGGGTCGTGGCCACGTGCGCCGCGGCGCGTGAGGCCGAGCTCGGCGCCGCGATCGCCCACGCGCGCGACGGGCTGAGCGCGTGGCGGGCGACGAGCGCGGAGGGCCGGGCCTCGGCGCTGGTTGCGGCGGCGGCGTGGATGCGCGAGCGCCGCCTCGAGCTGGCGGCGCTCGAGGTCCGCGAGTGCGCCAAGCCGTGGGTCGAGGCCGACGCCGACGTGTGCGAGGCGATCGACTTCCTGGAGTACTACGCCCGCGCCGCGATCGAGCTCGGACGCGGGCGCGAGCTCCTCCAGGTGCCCGGAGAGCGCAACGAGCTTCGCTTCGTGCCCCGCGGGATCGTGGCCGTCATCTCCCCCTGGAACTTCCCGCTCGCCATCCCCTGCGGGATGAGCGCGGCGGCGCTCGCCGCCGGCAACGCGGTCGTGCTGAAGCCCGCGGAGCAGTCGCCGGCGCTGGCGCTGCGACTCGTGCAGGCGCTCCGCGCCGGGGGGGTGCCGGCGGACGCGGTCTCGCTCCTCCCCGGCCTGGGTGAGGTCGGCGCTGCGCTCGTGCGCCACCCCGAGGTCGCCGCCATCGCCTTCACCGGCTCGCTTCCGGTGGGTCGCGAGATCGTCCGCGCCGCGGCCGAGCCCGTCGACGGGCAGCGGCACTTCAAGCAGGTGATCGCCGAGCTCGGCGGCAAGAACTGCGTGATCGTCGACTCCGACGCCGACCTCGACGAGGCCGTCCCGGGCATCGTCGGGTCCGCCTTCGCCTATGCCGGGCAGAAGTGCTCGGCCGCCTCGCGCGTGCTCGTCCACGAGGCGATCGCCGACCACCTGATGGAGCGGCTCGGCGGCGCCGTCCGGGTGCTCGACGTCGGCCAGGCCGAGACGCCCGGCATCGACGTGCCCCCGGTGATCGAGCGCGAGGCGCAGGAGCGGGTCGCGCGCTACATCGGGATCGCCACCGAGCAGGGCCGGATCGTCGCCCAGGCGCCCGCCCCCAGCGGCGACGGCTGGTTCTGCCCGCCGACCGTCGCCACCGACCTGCCGCTCGGCTCTCCGGTGCTCGAGGAGGAGATCTTCGGACCGGTCCTGGCGGTCCAGCGCGTGCGCGACGTCGAGGCCGCGTGCGATGTCGTCGATGGGCTCGCGTTCGCCCTGACCGGCGGGCTGTACACGCGCAGTCCGGCCACCGTCCGCCACGTGCGTGAGCGGACACCGGTGGGCAACCTGTACGTGAACCGCGGGACCACGGGAGCGATGGTGGCGCGCCAGCCGTTCGGCGGCAACCGCCTGTCGGGCACCGGGCTGAAGGCCGGCGGCCCCGATTATCTGCTCCAGTTCGTCGAGCAGCGCGCGGTGAGCGAGAACACGATGCGCCACGGCCTCGAGGTCTGAGTCCCGGCCGCGGGCCTTGATTTCTGGGCCCCCCGGGTCGATCATGGGAGTCCGGGATGGTGCTCACGTTCTCCGCTTGGAAGCTGGCGGTCGCGGTCGCG
>DATARO010000017.1:0-38587 GCA_036264095.1 Solirubrobacteraceae bacterium
CTGGCGGGCGCGCGATGAGCTGCTCCACCGCGACGTGGCGCTCAAGCGGATCCACCTCGGCCCCGAGGTCGACGCCGAGCGCGCCGAGCGCGAGGCGCTCGCCGCAGCCCGCCTCGCCCACCCGGCGATCGTCGCCCTGTACGAGGCGTGCGCGCGCGAGGACGCCTTCTACCTGATCTCCGAGCTCGTCGACGGCGACACGCTCGCGCGCCTGATCGCCGACGACGCCCTGTATGACGACGAGATCCTCGAAATCGGCCTCGCGCTGACCGGCGCCCTCACGCACGCGCACGCCCGTGGCGTCGTGCACCGCGACATCAAGCCGCACAACGTGCTCGTCCCCCGCATCCCCGGCGACGGCGCCGCCGCCAAGCTCACCGACTTCGGCGGCGCCACGCTCACCGGCGAGGACGCGCTCACTCGCACCGGCGACGTGCTCGGCACGCTCGCGTACATGGCCCCGGAGCAGAGCGAGGGCAAGGACGCGGGGCCCGCCGCCGACCTCTATTCGCTCGCGCTCGTCCTGTATGAGGCTCTCTCGGGAGCCAACCCGGTGCGCGGCGCGACGCCCGCCGCGACCGTGCGCCGGATCGGCGGTCCGATCATGCCGCTCGCGCGGGCGCGCCGCGACCTCGACCCCCGGACGACGCGCGCGATCGACCGCGCGCTGGCGTCCGACCCCGCTCGCCGCGGGTCGCTCGCCGAGCTCTCCGCAGCGCTGCGGACGGCGTTGGGAGACCCCGCCCGCGCCCCCGCCGCAGACAATGCGACCGACGCCGATGACGCGCGGGCGCCGTACCTCCCCCGCGCGCGGACGAGGGTCGCGCCGCTCCCCGCCCGCGCCCCCGCCGTGCCACCCCGTCCCGGCGTCGTCGAGGCCGACCCCGGCGGCGCGCACGCCGAAGCTCTCGCACCGCCCCGCCGCGGCGTTCGGCGGATCCACCGCTCGCTGTGGCTCGCCGCGGGTCTCCTGGTCGCGATCTGGCAGGCGATCGCAGGGCGCCCTGGGGCCGCGCTGCTCGCCCTCGCGGCCTTCGTCCCGCTGCTCGCGCTGCCGCGCCGCGCGGGGCCGGGCTGGCTCGCGGGCGCGCTCGCGCCAGCACTCGGCACGATCGGCCTCGCGGGCGCGTTCCCGGCGGTCGCGGGCCAGGCGCGGAGCGTGCGCGAGCGCGCCTGCCTCGGAGCGCTCGGCTACTGGTGGCTCACGCTCGCCGAGCCGGTCCTCGGCCGCACGCTGTGGTTCGGGCCCCGCCCCGGCACGCCGGCGCCGGCCGGCTGGGAGGGCTCGCTGCACGCGGGCGCGGCGCACGTCCTCTCGCCGCTGTTGAGCGTCACCGTGCTCCTCGGCGCGCTGCTGTGGGCGGCGGGCGCCGCGCTCGTGCCGCTGCTGATCCGCGGCCGCAGCGCCCCGCTCGACATCGTCGCGGCCGCGGTCTGGGCCTCGGCGCTCGCCGCGGCGGCGCCCGCGCTCGCGGCCGACCGCGGCTCATACGGCGCGGATCCGACGCCGCGGGGTATGGTCCTCGGGGCCCTGGTGGGCGCCGTCGTGGCGGTCGCCGCGCGCGCTCTCCGGGGGCCCGTCCGCCCGAAGGGTGCGTAGCATGGCTTGCTGTCGGGGTCCGGTCTGGGCCAGCGGCTCACGGTGCCCTAATGAACCTGTTCAAGAGCGTCGAGACAACGATCGCCAACCTCGTCGAGGGAGCATTCGGGCGCGCGTTCCGTACCGAGGTGCGCCCGATCGAGCTCGCGCACAAGCTCGCGCGCGAGATGGACGCGCACCGCACCGTGTCGGTTTCGCGCACGTATGTGCCGAACGAGTACTCGATCTGGCTCTCGCCGGATGACCGCAAGCGCTATGAGGGGGTCGAGCACGAGGTCGCGGGCGAGCTCGCGGCCTATCTGCTCGAGCACGCGCGGCGCGAGGACCTGATCCTCGCCTCCCCGCCGACGGTCACCTTCCACACCGACGATCGCCTCTCGCTCGGGGAATTCGGGATCCAGGCGCGGCTCGTGCGCCCGCCCGCGGAGGAGCCGGAGCAGAGCCCGCCCGAGCTCCCGCCCGACGAGCACGGTCATACGATGATCTACAGCACCTCCGCGCGGATATCCGGCGCGCTCGCCGACGCCCCCGGCCGGCGCCGCGCACCGCGGGCGCTGCTCGTCGTCGACGGCCGCCGGCTGCTCGTGCCCCCGGGCGGCGGCACGATCGGGCGCAGTCGCGAGTGCGAGATCGTGCTCCAGGACAGCGGCGTCTCGCGCCGCCACGCGACGGTCGCGCCGAGCGACGACGGCTGGACGCTCGAGGACCTCGGCTCGACCAACGGGGTCCTGCTCAACGGCCGCCCGCTGCGCGGATCGGCGCCGCTCTCGGCCGGCGACGTGATCGAGCTCGGCTCGACGTCGATCACGTTCGAGGTCGGATGACGTCGCTCGCGCCGGTCTCGGTCGCGCTGAAGTTCGGCTTCCTCGCGGTCCTCTACCTGTTCCTGCTGTGGGTCTCGCGCAGCGCCCGCCGCGACCTCGGCGGCGTGCGCGGCGGCAGCGCCGGCGCCGAAGCCGGACAGCGCCCGCCACCCGCCGACGCCACCGGGCTGCATTCGGCGTCCTCGCTCGGCGTGATCGACCACAGCGCCCGCGCGCCGCGGCTCGTCGTCGAGCGCGCCCCCGGTCATGACTCGGGGATGATCTACGACCTCGGCGGCACGGTCGTCCTCGGCCGGGGCGACCGCGCCGAGATCATGCTCGAGGACCCGTTCGCCTCGGCACAGCACGCCCGCGTCTACGAACAGGGCAACGCCGTCGTGATCGAGGATCTGCATTCGACCAACGGCACGTACCTCAACGAGGAGCTGCTCGAGTCGCCGAGGCCGCTGCACGCCGGCGATCGCGTGCGCATCGGCGAGAGCGAATTCGCCTACGAGGACGACTGAGATGCTGCGCGTCGCCGAGCAATACGCGGTCACCGACACGGGACGCCAGCGGCGCGCGAACGAGGACTCGCTGCTCGCACGCGCGCCGCTGTTCGTCGTCGCCGATGGGATGGGGGGCGCGCAGGCCGGCGAGGTCGCCTCGCGGATCGCGGTCGAGTCCTTCCAGGCCGGGGTCGAGGACGGATCGGCACCCGAGCAGTCGCTGGCCGAGCTCGCGCAGAGCGCGAACGCGCGCATCCACGAGCTCTCCCATTCGAACGCCGAGCACGCGGGAATGGGGACGACGCTGACCGCCGTCTACGTCGGCGAGCACGAGATCGCCGTGGCGCACGTGGGCGACAGCCGTGCCTACTGCCTGCGTGACGGCGAGCTGCTGCGCCTGACCGACGACCACTCGCTCGTCGACGAGCTGATGCGCCAGGGCAGGCTGACGCCGGAGGAAGCGGTCGAGCACCCGCAGCGCTCGGTCATCACCCGCGCGCTCGGACCGGAGGGCGTCGTCGACGTCGACACGCGCAGCTTCGTCGCCCGCGGGGACGACGTGTACCTGCTCTGCAGCGACGGGCTCACGACGATGCTGCCCGAGGAGCAGATCCGCGACCTGCTGCTCGCCAACCGCGGGCTGCGCGACGCCGGCGAGGCGCTCGTCGCCGCGGCGAACGCGGCCGGCGGGCGCGACAACATCACTGTCGTCCTGCTTCGCCTCGAGAGCGTCGCCGCTGCCGGCCCGGAGCAGGAGACGGCCTCGCACGCGCCCGTGATCCTGCCTGCGCGCGAGGAGCCCGAGCGCGAGCCCGCGCCCGGGACCCGGCGACGGACGCCGCGGCGCGCCGCCCCCGCCGGCGGCCCGGCCCGGCGCCGGCGCAGGCCGCGCGGCCTCGGCGTGCTCGCGGTGGCGCTCGTCGTGCTCGCGCTGATCGGCGCGGGTGCCTACATCGCCCTGCAGTCCGTCTACTTCATCGGCACCAACGAACAGGGGCTCGTGACGATGTACCAGGGCGTTCCCTACCAGCTCCCGTTCGGCCTCGACCTGTATTCGAGCACCTACGTCTCGGGCGTCGGCGCCTCGACGCTCGGCGCCGATCGCCGGCACACGCTGCTCGACCACTCGCTGCGCTCCGAATCGGACGCCGGCTCCCTGATCCGCAGCCTCGAACTCGGCCAGCTCGAATGAGGGCTCCGCGGTGAATCGCCCGATCATCCGCCTCTACGGCCTCGTCGCCGTGCTGTTCGCGCTGCTCGTCGCCTTCACCTCGCGCTGGACCGTGTTCGAAGCGTCCTCGCTGCGCAACAACAAGCTCAACGCGCGCAAGCTGCTCGAGCAGCAGCGGATCGACCGCGGCCCGATCCTCGCGGCCAACGGCGTCACGATCGCGCGCAGCGTGCGCGAGGCCGAAGGGATCTACCAGCGCACCTACCCGTTCGGCCCGCTGTTCGCCAACGCGATCGGATACGCGTTCACGAACCCCGACCTGGGTGCGACGGGCGTCGAGCTCTACCGCAACGAAGACCTCAACGGCCAGAGCAGCGGCAACCTGCAGAGCGTCCTCGACCAGCTCCAGGGCAAGGAACCGGCGGGCGACCGCGTGCTCACCTCGCTGGACCCCGCCGCCCAGCGGGTCGCCGAATCGCAGCTCGCCGGCCACGAAGGCGCTGTCGTGGCGCTGGAACCGCGCACCGGGGCGGTGACGGTCATGGCCTCCGCGCCGAGCTACAACCCAAACGGGCTGCGCTCGAGCGCCTACCGCGCGCAGATCGGTCACGCGGCCGGCAACCCGCTGGTCAACCGCGCCACGCAGTTCGGCTATGCCCCCGGGTCGACGTTCAAGGTCATCACGGCCACGGCCGCGATCGACTCGGGCGCCTACACGACCGAATCGACCGTCAGCGGGCGCAACGACGTCGTCGTCTCGGGGCTGCCCCTGCAGAACGACAACAACGAGAGCCTCGGCCAGATCACGCTCAAGGAAGCGCTCGCAAAGTCGGTCAACACCGTGTGGGCCCAGGTCGCCGAGCACGTCGGTAAGGCGACGCTCGCGCGCTACATGGAACGCTTCGGCTTCGACAGCACGCCGCAGCTCGACTACCCCGCCGACGAGATGTCGCCGAGCGGCGAGTACCGCAACGGGCACCTGATCACGCCGACGAGCACCTACGTGGACCTCGGCCGCATGGGGATCGGCCAGGACAAACTCGCGGTCACGCCGCTGCAGATGGCCGAGGTCGCCGCGACGGTCGCAAACGGGGGCCGGCTGATGTCCCCGCACATCGCGCGGCGAATCGTCGACTCCGAAGGCCGCACGGTCACGACAGTGGGGCCGCACCTGCAGTCGGTCGTGATGAAGCCCTCGACCGCCGCGGCCGTGAGGACGATGATGGAAGCGGTCGTCAACGAAGGCACGGGCACGACCGCGCAGATCCCCGGGGTCCAGGTGGCCGGCAAGACCGGGACGGCCGAGACGCAGATCGGGACCGCGATCAACAACGTGTGGTTCATCGCGTTCGCCCCCGCGGCGAACCCGCGCGTGGCGGTCGCCGTGACCCTGAAGGCGGTGCCCGGGCAGGGCGCGTCGTTCGCGGCCCCGGTCGCAAAGGCCGTGATCGAAAGGCTGCTGCATGATTGACGCGGGCACCCTGGTCGACGGGCGCTACCGCGTCGACACGCGCCTCGGCAGCGGCGGCATGGCCGACGTGTACCTGGCGCGCGACGAGCTGCTCGGGCGCGAGATCGCGCTGAAGGTGCTCCACCAGCACTTCGCCGAGGACACGGAGTTCGTGGAGCGCTTCCGCCGCGAGGCGTCCAGCGCCGCCGCGCTCTCGCACCCGAACATCGTCGGGATCTTCGACCGCGGCGAATGGGCCGGCACCTACTACATCGCGATGGAGTACGTCGCCGGCCGGACGTTGAAGTCGATCGTGCGCGAAGGCGGCGCCATGGAGCCCGCCGCCGCGATCGACGTCGTCGTCCAGATCCTGCGCGCCGCGCGCTTCGCCCACAAGCGCGGCGTGATCCACCGCGACCTGAAGCCGCACAACGTGATCCTCGACGAAGAGGGCCGTGCGCGGGTGACGGACTTCGGGATCGCGCGCGCCGGCGCGTCGGAGATGACGCTCACCGGCTCGATCATGGGCACCGCCCAATACCTCTCCCCCGAGCAGGCCCAGGGGCTCGCGGTCACCGTGGCCGCAGACGTCTACTCGGTCGGCGTGATCCTGTACGAGCTGCTGACGGGCAGCGTGCCGTTCGAAGGCGAGACGGCCGTCGCGATCGCCTACCAGCAGGTCGCTGCCGACCCGCGGCCGCCGAGCGAGCTGAATCCGCGCATCCCACCGGAGCTCGATGCGATCGTGATGCGCGCGCTCGCCAAGGACCCGGCGCAGCGCTACGGGAGCGCGGACGAGTTCATCGCGGCCCTGGAACGCGAGCGCGGCGAGCTTCCTGCGCAGGCCCCCGCGCAGTCCCCCGCGCCCCCGCCGGCCAGCCCCGCCCCGGGCGCGTATGCGGGGGGCTTCGTGATGGCGCCGATGGGCGACTACCGCGAGGATCCCGATCCGGAGGGCGAGGACCGCCGCCGCCTGTGGTGGGTGCTCGGGGGCGTGCTGCTCGCAGCGATCATCGCCGCCGTGCTGCTGTTGCTGCTGCTGCCCGGCGTCAAGCACGTGACCGTGCCGCACGTCAGGAACGAGACCCAACAGGAGGCGGACGCGAATCTGCGCCGCGCCGGCCTGACGCCTGCGCCGACGCTCGCGTCGAGCGCGACCGTCGGCGCCGGCCGCGTGGTCTCCCAGAACCCGACAGGGGGCACCGTCGTCGAAAAGGGATCGCGCGTCGGCATCGTCGTCTCCGAGGGGCCCGCGAGCGCGGCGCTGACGGACGTGCAGGGGCTCACCGCCGCGCAGGCGGTGGCTCGGCTGAAAGCCGCGGGCTTCAAGCCGACGGTGCGCACGGAGCCGAGCTCGACGGCCGCGGCCGGGAGCGTGATCGGGACCGAACCTCCGGCGGGGACCGAGACCCAGGTCGGTAGCAGCGTCACCGTGCTCGTCTCGAGCGGCCCGGCCCCGGTGAAGGTGCCCGACGTCGTCGGCGAGACCCAGAGCGCCGCCGAAGGCACGCTCTCCAACGCCGGCCTCGCCACGGGCAACGTGACAAAGCGCCCGTCGTCGACGCAGGCGGCCGGGATCGTGCTCTCGCAGTCGCCGGCGAGCGGATCCTCGCAGCGCTCGGGCACGGGCATCGACCTCGTCGTCGCAGAGGCGCCCGCCGTCGTCGCCGTACCCGACGTGCTGGGTGAGAGCGAAGCGCTCGCCGCCGGCGCGCTGCGCGAAGCGGGCCTGAGACCGAAGGCGGTCTCGCAGAGCACGACCGAACAGGCGCAGGTCGGCAAGGTGCTGACGCAGACTCCGTCCGCCGGCGCCCACGCCAAGCGGGGATCGACCGTCACGATCGCGGTGGGGGCGATGAGCACGGGTACGGGCACGACGACCACGACCACGCCGCCGGCCAGCACGACGCCGGCGGCATCGCCCCCGGCGGCCGCGGGGTGAGCGCGCCGGGGCCGCTCACCGTCGCCGTGATCGCGGGCGGACGCTCCTCAGAGCACGAGGTCTCACTCGCCTCCGGCGCATCTGTGAGCGCCGGCCTGCAGCGTGCGGGGCATTCCGTGATCGAGATCGAGATCGGGCGCGACGGGCGCTGGCGCGCGGGGGGCGGCGAGCCGCTCGCGCTCGTGCCCGGCGACGGGCTGCTCGACGCCGATCTCGCCTTCCCCGCCCTGCACGGGCCGTTCGGCGAGGACGGCACCGTGCAGGGAATGCTCGAGACGCTCGACGTGGCCTATGCCGGAGCCGGCGTCGCGGCCTCGGCGCTGTGCATGAACAAGGTCCTCTTCAAAGACCTGATGCTGGCGCGCGGCGTGCCGCAGGTCGACTTCGCGGGAGTGGAGCGGTCGCGCTTCGAGCGCGATCCGGGCGCCGAGCGGGCACGCCTCGCGCGCCTCGGGCTGCCGGTGTTCGTCAAGCCCGCGCGGCTCGGCTCGTCCGTCGGCATCGCACGGGCGGCGTCGGAGGTCGAGCTCGACGCCGCGCTCGCGGGGGCCTTCGAGCACGACGAGCACGCGATCGTCGAGGCGGCGGCGACCGGGCTCGAGGTCGAGTGCGGCGTACTCGGCACGCGCGAGGCGGAACGCGCCGGGGGCGCCGCGCCCGCGATCGCCTCGCGTCCCGGCGAGATCGTGATCGAGTCCGAGTGGTACGACTACGGGGCGAAGTACGAGCCCGGCGGGATGCGGCTCGAGATCCCCGCCCGCATCTCCGCCGCCGCCGCCGAGACCGTGCGGGCGATCGCGACCGAGGCGTTCGCGATCAGCGGCTGCGAGGGTCTCGCGCGCGCGGATTTCTTCGTCGACGGCGAGACCGTGCTGCTGAACGAGCTCAACACGATGCCCGGCTTCACCCCGACGAGCGTTTTCGCGAAGCTGTTCGAGGCCTCGGGCCTGCCCTACCCCGAGCTCGTCGACCGGCTGTGCAGGCTCGCGCTCGAGCGCCACGCGCGACGCGCGGCGCTGCAGCACTGACGGTCACCTCAGCAGCGTCAGCCCCGCGAGCGTCACACTTTCGGCTCGCGGCGGCAGGGTCGTGATCCAGAGGAGGTAGTAGCGGTAGCGGTGCGCCGGCGCCATCGCCACGCGCTCGCCGTTGCGCACCTTGTTCGCCGCCCCGATCGGCCCCACCCAGCCGCGTTCGGCGAGCGTCGCGCCGCTGCCGTATTCGAGGTTGAGGTCGATGTGCTGGGCGGCGTAGACCTGCACGTCGAAGCCGGGGGTCGACGTTTCCACGCGGATCGCCCGCGCCAGCACGCCGGGGGCCGCGTCGACGTACACCCCGAGGCCGGTGCCGTGCGCCTTGCGCAGCGTCCCGGAGTAGTAGTGCTCGGTGCTCCAGGTCGTGTTCGGGTCGTTGTCGATCAGATTGCCGACCGTGTCGCGGTTTTCGGGCCCCGTGCCGAACGGGTTGTAGTCGTGCGCCGCCGTCTGGCTGAGCGACACCGGCTGCAGGCCGCGCGGGCCGGCGGAGGTCCCGGCGCCTTTGTGCGCCTGATGCGCCGCGAGCCACAGCACCAGCGCTGTTGCCATCCCGAGCAGCGCGAGCGACCCGCCCCAGCGGGCCGGATGGCGCACGCGCCACGGCACCCGCCGGCTCGCCCGGTTCGGGAGGCTGCGGAGCACCGTCGTCGCCTCGCCGGTGGCCTGGCCCGATCGCGCGGCCTCGACGGCGAGCACGTCCTCGAGGTCGGCGACCATCGCGCCGGCGTCCTGGTAGCGCTGCTCGAGATCCTTGGCCGTCGCGCGGTCGATCACGGCCGCGGTCGCCGCAGAGAGTTCGGGGCGCATGTGCTGCACGTCGGGCAGCTCCTCGCGGACGTGCTTCATCGCGACGGCGACGGGCGAGTCGCCCTCGAACGGGACGGCGCCGGTGAGCATCTCGTACAGGACGACGCCGAGCGAGTAGAGGTCGGACTGCCCCGTGACGGGCTGCCCGAGCGCCTGCTCGGGCGAGACGTAATCGGTGGTCCCGAGCACCCGGCCGGCCAACGTCAGGCCTTCCTCGCTCAGTGTGCGAGCGATGCCGAAGTCGGTGATCTTCGCGCCGCCTTCCTCACTTATGAGGATGTTGTGGGGCTTGACGTCGCGGTGGACTATCTGCCGCTCGTGCGCCGCTCCGAGGGCTCGCGCGATCTCGATCGCGTATGCGATCGCCTGCGGGATCGGCAGGGGTCCGTCGCGCCGGATGATCGCCTTCAGCGTCTCGCCGTCGATGTACTCGAGCACGATGTAGGGGGCGCTCGAGTCGTTGCCGTGTGCGTGCTGCTCCTCGCCGGCGTCGATCACGGTCACCACGTGCGGGTGGTTGAGCTGCGCGACCGAGCGCGCCTCGCGGCGGAAGCGCTCGAGCTGGTCGGAGTCGTTGGCGATCTCGCGGTGCATGAGCTTGATCGCGACGGTGCGCTCGAGCACCGTGTCGAACGCGCGGTACACCGTCGACATCCCACCGCGGCCGATCTCCGCGTCGATCCGGTAGCGCCCCCCGAGCAGCGTGCCGATCGCCGTCATCGAGCCGCCGGCCTGCGCGAGCGCACGAGGATCGCGACGGCCAGCGCCGCCCTGTAGAGCGCGTATGGCAGCAGGCGCTGCGCCCCGCGCAGGACGCGGGCGCTGAGCAGCGTCGAAGCGAACGCGGCGCTCCCGCCGGTGAGCGCGGCGAGCTCCCCGGCCCGGCGCCCGCGGCCCACCTCGGCGGCTCCGGCCCCGAGCAGCAGCGGCAGCGCGACAGCGAGCGACAGCGACCGCGCCGGGCCGCGCCCGAAGCCGCGCGCGCGCGCAGCGCTGAGCGTCGCCCCGCTGCGCGAGACACCTGGCACGAGCGCGAGCGCCTGCGCGACCCCGAGCGCGAGCCAGTCGTGCGCGCGGGCGTCGGCGCACGTGCGCTCCGGCCGGATGCGGCGGCGTGTATCCGCGAGCACCATCGCCGCGCTACCCGCGAGCAGCCCGGCCGCCGTCGAGCGCGGGCCGCCGAGGCGGCGCTCGACCGGCCCGCGCAGCAGCGCTCCCGCGAGTGCCGGCGGGACGACCGCGAGCGCGAACGCGCAGATCCCGGAGCGGCCGAGGCCGCGGGCCGCCCCGCGCAGCTCTGGGCCGAGCGCGCCCAGGAGCGCGAGCCCGGCGCCCGCGTGGAGCGCGACCTCGAAGGACTTTCGTGTGCCGGGGTCGAGCTCGGCGTAGGGCCAGCCCGCCACCGACGCGATCAGCGCCGTGTGCGCCGAGGAGGAGATCGGCATCAGCTCGGCCGGTCCCTGGGCAAGGCCCAGCACGAGGGCGTGGCGGAGCCGGAGCGGACGCTCAGCCGACCGCATCGGTCGCCGGGCCACGGCGCCTTCGACGCGCGCGCACGACGCCGTAAACGACGGCGACCACCGCCAGCGCGACGATCACGTAGTCGACGTACTCGAAGCCTTTGCGGACGTTCGTCCATTCGCTGCCCACCGCTTCACCGACGAGCGCGAGCGCCAGCACCCAGGGGATG
The DNA here is from genome assembly GCA_036264095.1 of Solirubrobacteraceae bacterium. Classification (GTDB taxonomy): domain Bacteria; phylum Actinomycetota; class Thermoleophilia; order Solirubrobacterales; family Solirubrobacteraceae; genus Palsa-744. Next base: position 11,010 of record DATARO010000017.1, read on the forward strand.
CAGCCGACGAGCGTGAACAGGGTGAACCGCCCGAAGGGCATCTTCGCCACGCCGGCCGGAAGCGAGATGAACGTGCGCACGATCGGGAGCACGCGGCTGAAGAGGACGGCCGCGGTCCCGTATCGCTCGAACCATCGATCGGCGGTCTCCAGGTGCCCCGGCCGCAGATGCAGCCAGCGGCCGTGACGTTCGACGAGCTCGAGCCGGCCGCCGCGGCCGACCGCGTAGGCGATCCAGGAGCCGAGGAGGTTCCCGAGCACACCGGCGGCGACGATGCCCACCAGGGTGAGGTGGTGATGCGCCGCGCTCGCCCCGGGCGACGCCACCGCGAAGCCCGCGAACATCATCGTCGCCTCGGAGGGGATCGGGATGCACGCGCTCTCGGCGACCATCAGCACGAAGATCGCCGGCAGCCCCGCTTCGCGGATGAAGTGCGCGGTTTCGGTGACGAGCGTCTCCGATATCGAGGCAAGGACGAGCATTGGGCGGGCAAACGATACCGGCGATCGCCGCCGCCCCCGCCGGGACCGCTACGGTGCGCGCGTGCGCGTCTGGGTCGATTTGACGAACAGCCCGCACGTGCTCGTGATGCGCCCGGTGATCGAGCGTCTTCATGAGAACGGGCACATGGTGAGCGTCACCGCGCGCGACTACGCGCAGACGCTCGACCTGTGCGAGCGGCTCGGCGTCGCGCACACCGCGATCGGGCATCACCGCGGCGAGCGGCTCGGCGCGAAGGCCGCCGGACTCGCGTCGCGGACGACCGCGCTCGTGCGCTGGGCGCGCACTCAGGAGCTCGCGCACGGGCGGTTCGATGTCGCGCTCGGGCACGGGTCCAACGACGTCACCGTGGCGGCAGCGCTGCTGCGGATCCCGAGCTCGACGATGTTCGACTACGAGTGGGCGACGGTCCAGCACAACGTCAACTGCCGCCTGGCGCGGTCGGTGGTCGTCCCCGAGGCGATCCCGCCGGAGCGCCTCGCGCGCTACGGGGCGACGCGCAAGCTGCGCCGCTACGCCGGGCTGAAGGAGGAGTACTACCTCGCCGACTTCACCCCGGACGAATCCGTGCTCGGAGAGCTCGGACTCGTGCGCGATCGCCCGCTCGTCGTCCTGAGGACCCCGCCGGAGGTCTCCCTCTACCACCGCTTCTCGAGCGACCGCTTCGCCGCCGTCGTCGAGCGCCTGCGCCGCGCGTCGGTGGAGCGCGGCACGCAGACGGTCGTGCTGCCGCGCGTGGCCGCGCAGCGGGAGCTGCTCGCCCCCATCGAGGGGCTGACCGTGCCGGAGCGGGCGATCGACGCGCAATCGCTGATCGCCTTCGCCGACGTCGTCGTGTCCGGCGGCGGGACGATGAACCGCGAGGCGGTCGCGCTCGGCACGCCGGTCTATACGACGTTCGAGGGGCGTCTCGGCGCGGTCGACGAACGCCTGATCGCCGAAGGGCGGTTGCTGAGGCTGACGCGTGTCGAGGATCTCGACCTCGACCTGGGGCGGCGCAGCGACGGCGAACGCGTGCGCCGCGACCCGCAGGTGCTCGTCGACCTGCTGCTGTCGGCGGTGCCCGGCCGGCGATCCTGAGCGCCCTGCGCCGCCACCGGTCGTGACCGGTCCTTACAATCATCACAATGCGCCGACGGATCCGCTCCGCGGCCCTCCCGCTCCACCGTCACTCCCTGCCGCAGCTCGCAGTGGACGGAGCGCTGGTCGCGCTCGCGTACTACCTCGCCTTCCAGCTCCGCTTCAACGACGGCCCGCCGGCCCAGTACGTCGATCTGCGCGAAACGACGATCTGGTGGGTGCTGGGCGGCAGCCTGCCGGTGATGGTGCTGGCGCGCGTCTACCAGCGCCGCTGGCGCTACGCGGGACAGCGCGACTACGAGGCGGTCGTGCGCGCGGTGCTCGCGATCGTGCTGTTCACGGTCGTCGCGATCGACGTCACGCGCCCGATCCACCGCTACCCGCACCGCAGCTCCGTCGCGGTCGTGCTGCCCAACGGCGTGATCGTCCTGTTCGCGCTGCTCGCGCTCGTGTTCCTGGTCGGCATGCGCGCGGTCGCCCGCAGCGTCTACGAGCGGCGCCCGTTCGTGTTCCGCGGCGGGCGCAAGGGCGAGCGTTCGGTCCTGATCGCCGGCGCGGGCGAGGGCGGGCGCATGGTCCTGCGCGAGATCCTGCGCAACCGCGAGCTCGGGCTCGCGCCCGTCGGCTTCCTCGATGACGACCCCCGCAAGCACCGCATGTGGATCGACGGCGTGCGCGTGCGCGGCAACACCGAAGCGGACCTGCCGCGCATCCTCGACGACGCCGAGCCAGACGAAGTGATCATCGCGATCCCCTCCGCGCCGGGCTCGACCCGCGCGCGGATCGTCCGCGAGTGCCGCTCGCGCGGGATCCCCGTGCGGACGCTGCCGACCGTGTTCGAGCTGCTCCAGACGCGCGGGGCGCTCGCCCGCCAGATGCGCGAGGTGCGGGTCGAGGACGTGCTCGGCCGCGAGCCCGTGATGATGCAGCTCGACAGCGTCGGCGCCTACCTCGCCGGTCAGACCGTGCTCGTGACCGGCGCGGGCGGCTCGATCGGCTCGGAGCTGTGCCGTCAGATCGCGCGCGTCGAGCCGCACCGGATCGTGCTCCTCGACCACGCCGAGGACAACCTCTTCTCGATCCAGCGCGAGCTCGAAGACGAGCGCCACGTCCCCGCCTCGATGCTCGCCGCGGTCCTCGCCGACTGCAAGGAGGAGGAGCGGATGCGCGAGGTCTTCGCCGAACACCGCCCGACGGTCGTCTTCCACGCGGCCGCCTACAAGCACGTCGGGCTGATGGAGGCCAACCCGGTCGAGGCCGTGCGCAACAACGCGATCGCCACACGCGTCGCCGCGCACATCGCCGGGCAGCACGGCGCCGAGCGCTTCGTGCTCGTCTCGACCGACAAGGCGGTCGAGCCCGCGACCGTGATGGGCGCCTCGAAGGCCCTCGCCGAGTTCGCTCTCGACGCCGCGACCGCGCGCCATCCCGATACCGCGTATGCGGCCGTGCGCTTCGGCAACGTGCTCGGCTCCTCGGGCAGCGTCGTGCCGATCTTCCGCCGCCAGATCGAGCGCGGGGGTCCCGTCACCGTCACCGACGAGCGCATGACCCGCTACTTCATGACGATCCCCGAGGCGGTCCAGCTGATCATCCGCTCGGGGGCGCTGGTGGCCGACGCCGAGGCGCCTCACTCCGTGCCGCGCGCCGCGAGCGTGTTCGTGCTCGAGATGGGCGAGCCGGTGCGGATCATCGAGCTCGCGCGCGCGATGATCGAGCTCTCCGGGCTCGATCCCGAACGCGACATAGACATCGAGGTCGTCGGCGCCCGCCGTGGCGAGAAGATCCACGAGTCGCTGTTCAACCGCTACGAGCGCGCGCGCCAGACGGGCGCGGAGAAGATCCTGCTCGCCGAGCGCGAACCGCTCGCCGCCCACGAGGTCGAGTCGATCTTCAACGAGATCGTGCTGCTCGTGCTCGAAGGCGATGCGGCCGGGCTCGCAGCCAAGGTCTCCGAGCTCGCAGCCCAGCACCGCGAGCCCGAGGCGCCGGCCGCTGTCGCGGTGTCCGTCAACGGTGCCGGGCCGGACGGCGATCACGACGGCCGGGGCGCGCTCGCCGGCGGCGCCGAGGGGGACGGCGAGCAGCGCGAGGCGCCTGAGCCGCTCGTACACTCCCCCAACCCATGATGCTGCCGCTCGCGCTGCTCTCGAGCACGCTGACACAGGCCGGAGCGCTGGCCGCACTCGCTGCCCTCGTCGGGATCGCCGCCCTGGCGCTGCTCGCGTTCTCGCAGGCGCGCGAGATCAAGCGCCTGCGCGAATGGGCGGGCCGGGCGCCCGAGCGCGCGGCCGAGATGGAGCAGCGCGTGACAGCGGCGGCGACCGCCCGCGCGCAGGCCGGCGCGGCGCAGGCACCGGGGACGCAGGTCGGGCAGACGGTGCGCCCGGTCGCGCGCGCGGCGCCGGTGAGCGCAGCGGCCGCCGGGAGCACGCCGCTCGTGGCCGGCGGGCCGGCGCCGGTGGCCGCGCCCGGGTCTGCCGCCGCGGCTGCGCCGGGAGCGCCCGCGGCGCCGGGATCGCCCGTGGCACCCAGGGCCCCCGCGGCGCCCAGGGCGCCCGTGGCACCCAGGGCCCCCGCGGCACCTGGAGCACCTGCACCTTCACCGGCCCACGCTCCGGCAACGGCCGCCGCGGCGAGCCCTGCCCACGCGCCCGCGGGCGTGCCGGCAGCGGTGCCCGCCGTCTCCGCCCCGACGGGAAGCCCCGCCGCGGCGCCCGCGAGCGCCGCGCCGCAGGCATCTCCGCCGCTGCCTTCCGCCCCGCGTCCAGCGAGCGCAGCCGCGGCTGCCGCCGCCGGCGCGACCGCGACGGCGACCGCGCCACCCACCCCGCCGCCGTCCGCGACGGCGCCCACCCCGGCCCCGGCGACCGCCGCCGCCGCGGGGAGTGCCGCATCGCCGCGCCCGGCGAGCCCCGCGCGCCCGAGTCTGCCCCCGCCGCCGGAGGCCGCACGGCGGACGGAGGGACCCGCCGGGGCGGGACAGGAACGCGCCGCCGCAGCCGCGATCCGCGACCGCGGCGAGCGCGAGTCGAGACGGACCGCTGACCGCGAACGGCGCTCCGGCTCGCGCCGGCGCGCGATGATGGTCGCCGGCGCGATCGTCGTCGTCGTCGTGGTCATCGCCCTGCTCGTCACCTCGCTCGGCGGCTCGTCGCATCCGAAAGCCGCGACGTCGACCACGACGGCGGGCAGCACCACGACGAGCGCGACCCATCGCAAATCCCACCACAGGGCAGCGCCGAAAACCGCGAACCTCGCGAGCCCGGCGGAAACATCGGTCGCCGTCCTCAACGGCACCGAAGCGACGGGCCTCGCGCACCGCGTCTCCGGCGAACTGCAGCAGGGCGGCTACACACAGGCCACGCCACTCGCCGGGCGCCCGGCCGGGAGCAACCAGCAGACCGTCGTGCAGTACGCAAACGGGCACCGCGGCGAAGCCGAAGCGGTCGCGCACTCGCTGGGCGTCAGCCAGGTCCAGCCGCTCGAAGCGGCGGTTGCCACGCTGTCGGGCGCCTACAGCGTGGTGGTGATCGTCGGCGCCGACAAGGCTTCGGGATAGCCGACTTCCTGGACATCCCCGCGCGCTCGACGAAGCCGCGCGAGACGGGCATCACCCACGTGATCGACCGCGGCCTCTCGGTCGCGGAGGTCGACGGGCTGCTCGAGGTCGCCGGCGACTCCGTCGACATCGTCAAGCTCGGCTGGGGCACGGCCGTCGTCACGGGCAACCTGCATCCGAAGCTCGAGCGCTACGCCGCCCACGGGATCCCCGTCGTGCTCGGCGGCACCCTCACCGAGGTCGCGCTGCGCCAGGGCCGCATCGAAGGCCTGCTCGCCTGGCTGCGCGAGCTGGGCCTGCGTCACGTCGAGATCTCGGACGGCACGATCGAGATCGAGCCAGCGGTCAAGCGCGAACTGATCGAGCGGCTCTCGGGCGAGTTCACCGTGTTCGCGGAGGTCGGCAGCAAGGACGTCGACTTCATCATGCCCCCATACATCTGGGTGGAGCAGATCGAACGCGACCTCGACGCCGGCGCGTGGAAGGTGATCGCCGAGGCGCGCGAGTCCGGCACAGCCGGGATCTACCGCGCCGACGGCGAGCCGCGCACGGGTCTGATCGAGGAGATCGCCCACTCCGTCGATCCCGCGCGGCTGATCTTCGATGCGCCGCTGCACCGCCAGCAGGTGTGGCTGCTGCGGCACTTCGGCACCGAGTGCAACGTCGGCAACATCGCGCCCGCCGACGTGCTCTCGCTCGAGACGCTGCGGCTCGGGCTGCGCTCTGACACGGTCGAGCGCTTCTCCGTGGGCGGCGACGCTTGACCGCGGAGGGGATCGCCGCCGGGCGCGGCGTGGCCGGCGAAGGGGCACCGCCGGCGACCGACCCGCTCGTCCCCGCCGTGTTCGCCGTGCTGGTCGTCGCCTGCTTCGCGGCCTTCTTCCTGACGCAGCGGCTCAAGCACACGCCCACGGCGATCCAGCGCTTTCAGCGGACGCCGACGTTCTCGCCGCGCGGCACGGATCCCGAAGCGCGCGAAGAGCACCTCTCATTCAAGCTCGCGAGCGCCGACCGGGTGACGGTGGCGGTCGTCGACTCCAACCTGAACGTCGTCGCCACCCTTCTGAGCTCCTACCCGGCGCCGCGCTACAAACAGGTCTCGCTGCGCTGGAACGGCCGGCGCGGGACAGCGCGCGGCATGCGCGTGGTCGTCAGCGAAAGCGGCCATCGCAGCCTGCTGCCGCGCAACACCGGCCCGCTCGCGCCGCCCGGCGAATACCGCGTGCGCGTGACGCTCTCGCGCCAGGGCCGCGAAGTGCTCTCGCCGTGGAGCTTCACGCTGCTGCCCCGCGGGCGATGAGCATCACCGCGACATCGCTGCCGAGCGCCGGGACGATCGCCGCGATACTCGCCGGGGGGCTCGTGGCGAGCGGGCTCGTGCTGCTCGTCTTGCGCCGCCGTCCCGATCTGTTCGCTCCGCTCGCGGTGCTCGCGCTCCCGTTCCGGTTGCCGATCTCGAGCGGCGGCCGCACCGTGAACCTGCTGATCCCGCTGTACGTGGTCGTCGCTGCCGGCTGCGCGGAGTGGTTCATCGCGCGCGTGCGCGCGAGTGGCGAGAGGAACGCGGGCGGGAGTCCGCGCGGCGACGTCGCGCCGGCGCCCGCCGCGGTCTCGTGGCGGCGGCCCGAGGCGTGGCTGACCCCCGAGGGCGTCCAGCGCCTGCTGATCGCAGCGGTCGTCCTCTACGCGCTGCAGGCGACCTACTCCGCGGACCACACGAAGGCGGCCGAGAACATCGCCTTCTTCTACATACCCTTCGGGCTCCTTTTCCTGCTGCTGCGGCGCGTCGAATGGACGCGCGAGCTGCTGACGCGCTGCCTTGTGGTCGTGGTCGCGCTGGCCGTCGTCCTCGCGGGCGTGGGTTTCGTCGAGTACGCGCGCAAGTCGCTGTTCCTGAACCCGAAGGTCGTCGCCGCCAACGAGTACGACAACTACTTCCGCGTCAACTCGCTGTTCTTCGACCCGAACATCTACGGCCGCTTCCTCGCGCTCGTGATGGTCGCGGTCGCGACTGCCGTGCTCTGGAGCCGCAGCAGACGCGAGGTCGTGATCGGCAGCGCCGTGCTCGCATGGCTGCTCGCCGGCCTCGTGACGAGCTTCTCGCAGTCGAGCATCGCGGCGCTGCTGCTCGGGCTCGCGCTGCTGGCGGCGTGGCGCTGGGACGCACGGCTCGCCGCCTACGGGGCAGCGGCTGTCGTCGCGCTCGGGGGCGCGCTCATCCTGATCGCGCCCGCGAGCCTGCATTTCGGGCTGAAGGGCTCGGGCGGCTCGACGAGCAACGCGACGAGCGGGCGCACGAAGCTGATCAGCGGCGGCCTGGAACTGTTCGCGAAACGGCCGCTGCAGGGCTTCGGCAGCGGGTCGTTCGAAACGGAGTACAAGCGCCACGGCCACGCCGACGCCGAGAACGCGACGTCGGCGTCGCACACGATCCCGATCACGGTCGCCGCCGAGCAGGGCCTGCCGGGGCTCGCGCTGTACATCGTGCTGCTGATCGTCTCGTTCGTCGTCCTGTTCCGCGGCGCCGGGCGCTCGCCGCCGCGGATCGCGCTCGCGGCCTGCTTCGCTGCGCTGGTGCTGCACACGTTCACATACGCCGACTTCCTCGAGGACCCGTTCACGTGGGCGATCCTCGGCATCGGCGTCGCGCTCGCGGGGACCACCCCAGCGCCCGGCGGCGCGCGGCGCGCCCCTGCCGCGGCACCCGCCTTCGCGCCCGTCGCCCAGTAGCTTCACGCCGTGCTCGGGTACCTGAAGCGGCTCGTGACGACGGGGGCCGCGTACCAGTTCGGCGACATCGTCGCCAAGGGGCTCGCCCTGGTGACGCTGCCGCTGTACACGCACCACCTGAACCCCGCCGCCTACGGCGCCGCCGAATCTCTGCTGACGGCCGTGATCCTCGCGAGCATCGTGCTGCGCGCGGGGGTGGGCGAGGCCTTCATCCGCTTCTACTTCGACGACGTCGACAGGGCGCGCAGGGAGCGCATCGCGCGCTCGGCGAGCGCGTTCGTGGCCCTGACCTCGACACCCGCCGCGGTGCTCGCGGCGGTGTTCGCCGGGCCGCTCTCGCGCGCGCTGCTCGGCTTCCACGACCCCCTGCTGCTCGACTGCGCGGTCCTCGGCCTGTGGGCGTTCACGAACCTCGAGATGGCCTACGCGCAGCTGCGCGTCGACGAGCGCGCGCGCGCCTACATCTACGCGTCCGGCGCGAATGTCGGGCTGAGCATCGCCTTCACGGTGGCGCTCGTCGTGTTCGCCGGACAGGGCGCGCGCGGCCTGCTGCTCGGCAACTTCGGGGCCTCCGCGCTCGTGGTGATCGGCCTGTGGGCCTCGCTGCGCGGGCGCGTCGCGCTGCGTGTGCACGCGGCCGACCTGCGCGCGATGCTCCGCTTCGGGCTGCCGACGGTGCCGGCCGACGCGAGCGTCTACGCGCTTCAGGTCGCCGACCGCGTTTACCTGTTCCGCTCCTACTCGCACGGCGCCGCCGGCCTCTACGCGATCGCGATCAAGCTCGCGACGGTCGTGTTCGTCGCCGTGCGCGGCTTCCAGTACGCGTGGCCTCCGCTCGCGTACTCGATCGAGGACGACGACGAGGCCGCCCGCCTGTACTCGATCGTGACGACCTACTACGCGCTCGCGACCGGCGTCGTCGTCTGCGGCGTCGCGCTGCTCGGGCGCTGGCTGGTGCGGCTGCTCGCGGCGCACCACTACTTCGGCGCCTACCGCGCGCTCCCCTGGCTCGCGCTCGGCTGGGCGCTCTACGGCCTGTATCTCGTGTTCCTGGCGATCGCCGGGCGCGCGCGCGTGACCACCCGCACGCTGCCGGCCGCGGCGCTCGGCCTGGCCGCGAACATCGCACTGCTGCTGCTGCTCGTCCCGCACGGCGGCGCGGACCTCGGGATCGCGGGCGCCGGGCTCGCCCTCTGCGGCGCGTACGCGACCATGCTCGTGGCGATGTACGCGCTGACGCGCAGCCTCTTCCGCGTGAGCTTCGAATGGCGGCGGCTCGCGCAGCTGTGCGCGATCCTCGCGGGCGTCGCCGTGTCCGGGGACCTGCTGCTGCCCACGCATGGGCTCGGCGGCTTCGCGAGCCGCGCCGCGTGGCTCCTGCTCGTGCCCGCGCTGCTGCTCGCGACCCGCTTCGTGGCGCCGCGCGAGCGCGAGCAGGTGCGGCGGCTGCTCGCCGAGGGGCGGCTGCGAGCGGCCGCGTTCCGCGCCCGCGGCGGGGCCGCCGAGGCCTACGCCGAGGACCCGCTGCGCGACGTGTAGCGCTCGCGCCGGCTCCGCGGCACATGACGCGCCCGCGGCATCGTCGCGTCGAGCACGCCACGGGGCCGTGCGCGCGGCGTCTAGCGCTCGGCTTCGTCGTTGTAGCGCGCGGCGGCCTCCCGCAGGCCCTCGCCGCGCCCGGGGCGCAGCGTCGCCGTCACGTGGCGCGCGAAGCGCCGGGGGTCGCGGCCGGGGAGGACGGTTGCGGCAGCCGTGCGGGCGGCGTAGCTGAACGCCGTCAGCCAGCGCACTGTGCGCGCGGCGGCGGCGGAGTGGTGCTTGCGCATGTAGAGGTCGCGGTTGCGGGCGAGTTCGACGATCCGGCGCTCGGGCAGCGCACCGGTCGAGAGCTGCTCGTGGTGGACGGCGCGGGCGCCCGGCACGTACAGGCTCGCCCAGCCGGCGTCGCGCAGCCGCCGGGCGAAGTCGACCTCGTCGGAGTAGACGAAGAACTCGGGGTCGAGATAGCCGACGGCGGCCGCGGCCTCGACCCGCACGAGCAGCGCCGAGGACTGGTTCCAGTCGACCTCGCGCACGCGCCCGCCGCGGCTCTGCACCGTCAACAGCCGGTGCATGAACAGCGCCCCCGCCAGCGCCGTGAGCGGCCCGGGGAAGCGCCATGCCGAGGGCTGCTGCTCGCCGTCCGGCCGCAGCAGCGCAGCCCCCGCGAGCGCCGCGCGCGGGTGGGTCTCGAGTGCCTCGTGCAGCGCCGCGGTGGCGCCGGGCTGGAGCTCGGAGTCCTCGTTGAGCAGCAGCCCGTAGCGCCCGCGCGCGCGACGCAGCAGCTCGCTGTCGTTCAGTGCCTTGCCTCGGCGCCGCCCGGGGGCGATCACCTCATCTACGGCGGGGTGGGCGCGGGCAGCCTCGGCCGACCCGTCGCGCGAGAAGTTGTCGAGCACCAGGACCTCCGTCGCGAACGGGAGCGTCGCTCGCTCGCGTGCGATCGCATCGAGCCCGCGCAGCAGCAGCTCGCGCTGGGAGGTGTTCACGACGCAGTAGCTGAGCTCGACCGGCATCCGTGCATTCTCGCCCGCCGCGCGCCTATTGTCCGGGCGGTGCTCGTCCACGTGGTCGATCCCTCGGCCTACACGCCGCCCTACGACGACGCCCTGTGCGCCGCGCTGGCCCGCGCCGGCGTGGACGTCGAGCTGCACACGAGCCGCTTCGCCCACGGCGCCGCGCCCCGGGCCGAGGGATACGTGCGCCGCGAGGACTTCTACCGCGCGCCCGCGCCCGCCGCGCTGCGCCGCTTCGCAAAGCTCGCGCAGCACGTCCCGGACATGCTGCGCTACCGCCGCCGCGCGCGCGCCGCGGATGTCGTCCACTTCCAGTGGCTGCCGGTGCAGCCGATCGACGCCCGCCTGCTCCCCGACCGGCCGCTCGTACTGACGGCGCACGACGTGCTGCCGCGCGAGCCCCGGCCCGGCCAGCTCGCGGGGCAGCGGCGGCTGTACGAGCGCGTCGACGCGGTCGTCGTGCACAGCGAGCATGGGCGTGCGCGTCTTGTCGACGGCCTCGGGCTCGACCCCGGCCGCGTGCACGTCATCCGTCACGGCGCGCTCTCACCATGGGCACGCGCAGCGCCGGCGCCGCTGCCGGCCGAGCTCGCGGACAGCGGCGCCGCCGAGGTCGTGCTCTTCTTCGGGCTGCTGCGCCCCTACAAGGGCCTCGACGTGCTGCTGCGGGCGTGGCGCGGCGTGCAGGGCGCCGAGCTGTGGATCGTCGGGATGCCGCGCATGGATATCGCGCCGCTGCGCGCGGCGGCGCCGGAGGGTGTCCGCTGGCTGACACGGTTCGTCAGCGACGGGGAGATGGGAGCGCTCATGCGCCGTGCGAGCCTCGCGGTCCTCCCCTACCGCGAGATCGATCAATCCGGCGTGGCGTTCTCGGCGCTCGCAGCTGCGCTGCCGCTGATCGTCAGCGACGCCGGCGGCCTGCCGGATCTCGCGGCGGCGGGCGCGGCGCGCACGTTCCCGGCGGGCGACGCCGGCCGGCTGCGTACGGCGATCGTGGAGCTGCTCGCGGATCGCGTCGCCCGGGAGCGGATGGCCGCGGCCGCGCGTGCCGCGGCGGCAGGCGACTACTCCTGGGACGCGATCGCCCTGGAGACGCGGACGTTGTACGAGCGCGTGCTCGCCGCCTGAGGCGCCGCCGCCATCGGCGAGAATCAGTGTCGTGCCCGTGCTCGAGACCTGCTTCTGGCTGTGCGCCGCGTTGATCTCCTGGACGCAGCTCGGCTATGCGCTGGCGCTGGCGCTCGTGGCGCGCCTGCGCGGGACCGCGCCCCCGCCGCCCGCAGCGGAGCGTTTGCCGTCGCTGTCGCTGGTCGTCGCGGCTCACGACGAGCAGGAGGTGATCGCTGAAAAGGTGGCAAACGCGCTGGCGCTCGACTACCCGCGCGAGCTGCTCGAGCTGATCGTCGCCTGCGACGGCTGCACCGACACGACCGCCCAGCGCGCGGGCGGCGCGGGCGCCGACCTCGTGCTCGAGCTGCCGCGTGGCGGCAAGATCCGCGCCCAGGACGCCGCCGTGGAGCGCGCGCGCGGCGAGATCGTCGCCTTCTCGGACGCCAACGCGCTGTGGGAGCCCGACGCCGCGAGGGCGCTCGTGGCGGCCTTCGCCGACCCCGCCGTCGGGTACGCGTGCGGGCAGGTGCGGTTCGTCCAAGCGGCGTCCGGGCGGGACGCCGGCAACCAGGAGGGGGCGTATTGGCGCTACGAGCTCGCGCTGCGAGGACTCGAGTCGCGCCTGTCCTCGATCACCGCCGGCAACGGCGCCATCTACGCGACGCGGCGCGACGGCTACGTGGTCGTCGATCCGATCATGGGCCACGACCTGTCGCTGCCGTTCAACATGGTCAAGCGCGGCCTGCGCGCCGTGTACGTCCCGGGCGCGCGCGCGAGCGAGCGGATGGTGCCCTCGCTGGCGGGCGAGTTCGCGCGCAAGCGGCGCATGATGAGCCACACCTGGCCGATCCTGCTGCGCGGCGGGATGCTCTCCCCGCGCGGCTACCCGCCCGGCTACGCGGTGATGGTGATCTCCCACCGGCTGCTGCGCTACGCCTCGCCCGGACTGCACGCCGTCGCGCTCGCCGCAAACGTCGCGCTCGTCGCGCTCGGGGCGGGCGCGCTCTACACGGTGACGCTCGCGCTGCAGGGCGCGCTGCTGCTCGCTGCGCTGCTCGCAGGCGTCGTGCGCCTGCGCCCGCTGCTGCTCGCGCGCTACTACGTGCTCACGACCGCCTCGCCGGCGGCGGGCCTGTGGGACTGGCTGCGCCACGGCACCTCGGCTTCGTGGGAGGCCGCCGAGGGCACGCGCTGAGCCCCCCTGCGCCTATTGTCCGCGGGATGGTCAGGCGCGCATTCGACATCCTCGTGTCCGCCTGCGCGCTCGTCCTCGCGGCGCCGGTGCTGGCCGCCGCGATCGTCGCGATCCGCATCGAGAGCCCGGGCCCGGCGATCTACCGGCAGCGGCGCGCGGGGCTCGACGGGCACGAGTTCGACGTGCTCAAACTGCGCACGATGGTCGACGGCGCCGAGGCGATCGGCGCGGGGCTTGCCGTGAACGCCGGCGATCCCCGCATCACGCGCGTGGGGGCGATCCTGCGCCGCACCTCGATCGACGAGCTGCCCAACCTCGTCAACGTGCTGCGCGGTGAGATGTCGCTGATCGGCCCGCGCCCGACGGTGCCCGTGCAGGTCAGCCAGTACACCGAACGTCAGCGGCGGCGCCTCTCGGTGCGCCCCGGCATAACCGGCTGGGCGCAGGTCAACGGACGGGCGTCGCTGCCCTGGCCCGAGCGGATCGAGCTCGACCTCTACTACATCGAGCACCGCTCGCTCGCGCTCGACCTGGAGATCCTGCGCCGCACGGCGGCGATGGTCCTCGGCGGCTCGGGCCTGTACAAGGGCGCCGAGGGCGGCTGGCAGGGGGAGCTGTGACAGGCGCGCCCCCCGCGATCCTGCTGACCGGCGCGGGCAAGCGCTTCGACATCGTCTCCTGCTTCGCCGCGATCACGCACACGATCGTGGCCGACCCGGCCCCGCTCGCGCCCGCGCAGTACGCGGCGCACGCGCGGGCCGCTGTGCCGCTGATCGGCTCCCCCGAGTACGTGCCTGCGCTCGCCGAGCTGTGCGCCGAGCACGGGGTCGGCGCCGTGCTCCCGCTCACCGACCTGGACATCGAGGTGCTCGCGCTGGCGCGCGAGTCCGGGACCCTGCCGGCGCTCGTCCCGTCCGCGGAGGTCGCTCGCGCGACCTACGACAAGTACGAGGCGCACCAGCTGCTCGGCCGCCACGGCCTGCCCTCGCCGCCCACCGTGCTGCCCGGCGATGAGCTCGACGCGCTCGAATACCCGGTGATGGTGAAGCCGCGCCGCGGATCGGGCGCGCGCTCGATACACCTCGCGCGCGACGCGGCGGAGGCGCGTTTCTTCGCGGGCTACGTGCAGGAGCCGACGATGGTGCAGCGGGCGATGGGCGGCCCCGAGCTGTCGATCGACTGCCTCGGCGACAGGCGCGGGCGTTGCCTCAACGCGATCCCGCGCACGATGCTCGAGTCGCGCGGCGGCGAGTCGATCAAGGGCCAGGTGATCCGCGACGCCGAGCTGATCGAGCTGGGGCGGACGGTCATGGAGGAGCTGGCGATCCGCGGCCCGGCGACGATCCAGGTGTTCCGCGACCCCGACATCGGGATCGCGATCACCGACGTGAACACCCGTTTCGGCGGCGCCTTTCCGGCGCCGGCCTACGCCGCGCTTCCGGGCCGAACCTACCCGGAGCTGATCGTGCGCATGGCGGCAGGGGAGGAACCCGAGCCGCACGTTGGCGAGTTCGACGCCGGGATGTCGTTCACGCGCTACTACTGGCAGCTCGAGCTCGACTCCGAGCTGCGCCCGACGGGCCGCGAGCTCGTACCCGGAGGGCCGCCGACCCCCGCCCGGACGGGCGTGGACCGTTCCGACCGCCGGTAGAATCCGACGCAGTGGAGACCTCCACAGTCGATCCACCACGCCTCGCGGGCCCCGAGTCCGCGCCTGCCGGACCGGCGCCGGAGGGGACGCCTGCGGCCTCCCCGGCGAGCCGCTCCTGCGCGCGCTGCGGGTCACCGCTCGCCGACGGGCAGGACTGGTGCCTGCAATGCGGGTCGGGTGCTCCGGGCAGCCTCGGCGCACCCCCCTGGCGCCCGGCCGCCTGGGTGTTCGCGGTCGCGCTGCTGCTCGTGCTCGGCGCCGCTGGGGCCGGCTACGCGGCCCTCAACACCAAGGCTCCCTCCCAGCGCGTGCTGACGACGACCGTCGCGAGCGCCCCGCCCGTCACGCCACCCCCGGCGAGCACGCCCGCGACGACCACGCCGCCGGCGGCCACGATCCCGCCGATCACAGCCAAACCGCCGAGCATCCCGCTGACCGCGGTGACCCCGAAAGTGCCCGCCGTCGCCAAAACCATCCCGGCGACGACGACGCCGGCGCCGGCGAGCACGACGCCCGCGACCTCCGGTGGCGAAAGCGCCGGCGAACCGCCGTCGAGCTCGGCGATCGTGCTCGACACGAACGCCGCCAGCACGTACAACCCGTACTCGCTGCCGGCCTCGCTGTTCGGTGATCCGAGCCTTGCGATCGACGGCGACTCCTCGACGGGCTGGACGGCGCAGGTGCAGCCCGAAACCGCGCCGAAGATGGCGGAGGGGCTGCTGCTCGACCTCAAGACCGCCCAGAAGGTCGCTTTGGTCGAGCTCGTGACCTCGACGCCGGGGATGACGATCCAGCTCTACGGCGCAAAGGGGAGCACGCCGCCGAGCTCGATCACAGACCCGGCGTGGTCGAAGCTGACCCACTCGATCGTGATCCACAAGCGCCACGTGCGCCTCAAACTGCTCGAAGCGACGCGCGCGTTCCGCTACGTGGCCGTTTGGATCAGCAACGCGGCCCCCGCCTCCGTCGGGTCGCCGCAGGCGCCCGGGCACGTCAGCGTCAACGAGCTCGAACTGTTCCCCGCGCACTAGCGCGCCGGCGCGGCGCTCCGCGCCGCGCGGGCTTCGACCAGACGTCGTCGAGGAACCGCGCGATCTCGTCGGTCAGACGCTCCGGCGAGACCCGCAGCTCGATCAGCGAGTCCGCGACCAGCAGCCGCGCGTTGGGCATCTCGCGGGCGAGCGCGCCGGCATCCGAGAAGGGGTGCACGGGGTCGCGCGAGTGCCCGAGCACGAGCGCGGGTGTCTCGAACGTGCGCCGCTCGCTGCGGGGCGGGGCGATGCGGCCGAAGAAGAGACCCTGCATGAGCGCGCCGCTCGGCCCCGGTTCCTGGCGCACGACGTCGAGCATGACGTTGCCGTAGTGCGGCAGCACCGAGCGGGGGATCGCGCGGGTGGCGCGGGAGACGAGCTTCATCACGGGCTCGCCGAAGGTCAGCGCGACGAGCAGGGGCGTGAACGAGAGCGCGCTGGCGAGCAGGCCGTTGTCGAGCACGGGCATCTCGATCACGAGCCCGCGCAGGCGCTCGGGCGCGGCGCTGGCGACCGCGAGCGCCGCGTTGGCGCCGAGCGAGGTGCCCATCACGGCGGCCTGCTCGATTCCGAGGTGGTCCATCAGAGCCACGACCTGCCGCCCGTAGATGTCCATCGAGTACTCGGTCATGTCGCGGGGACGGTCGGACTTGCCGTGGCCGAGCAGGTCGAGCGTGATCACGTGGTTGCCGCGCGCAGCGAGCGCCTCGGCCAGCGGGCGGTGCATCTCCTGCGAGAGCAGCAGGCCGTGCAGCAGGATCAGCGGCCGGTCGGGTTTGCCGTCGCCTCTGCGCGAACGTGTCCCCGACGCCGTCAGCGCCACAGGGCCTCCCCCAAACTCCGTGTACGCGAGGCGATGACCCTCGAATTTGAAGCGCGCCATCGGTCAACCCTACTAGGCGGCGATCCGTGCTCCGGGCATGCGCGCTAGTGTCGCGGGCAGCACACGAGCCACCCCAGGAGGGAGTCCCAATGGCAAAGCAGCCCCGAATTCTCGCCGGCGAGACCGCTGCGATCACGGGCGGAGCACGCGGGATCGGGCGTGCGACGGCACAGGCGCTCCTGCGTCGCGGCATGAAGGTCGCGATCGGCGACGTCGACGTCGCGGCCGCATCCGAGACGGCGGCCGAGCTCGGCGCAAGCGTCATCGCGCTGCCGCTCGACGTCACCGACCGCGACTCGTTCGCGGCCTTCCTCGACGGCGCCGAACAGCAGCTCGGACCGCTCGACGTGCTGATCAACAACGCCGGGATCATGCAGATCGGGCGCTTCATCGACGAGGACGACCTGACCGCGCGCCGGATGGTGGACATCAACATCCACGGTGTGATCCTCGGGATGAAGCTCGCGCTCGATCGAATGATCCCGCGGGGCCGCGGCCACATCGTCAACATCTCCTCGCAGGCGGGCAAGTTCGGCACGCCCGGCGGCGCGACCTACTCGGCCACCAAGCACGCCGTCGTCGGCCTGACGGAGGCGGTGCGCGGGGAGCTGCGCCTGATGGGCGCCCACGTCGACCTCTCCTACGTGATGCCGTTCGTCGTCAACACCGAGCTCGGATCCGGTCTCGGCGAGGCGCGCGGCATGAACAACCTGGAGCCGGTCGAAGTCGCGGAGGCGATCGTCGAGGCCCTTCAGCACAAGCTCGTCGATGTCTGGGTGCCGAAGTCGGCAAAGCGCACGAACGCGCTCGGCACGCTGCTCCCGCGGCCGCTCGCCGAGGGCATGGCCCGCGCGATGAAGGCCGACCGCGTGCTTGCCGACGCCGACGCCGAGCGGCGCCGCGGCTACGAGGTGCGCGCGGCCCGCTCGGAGCCCGGGCTGGCCCCCCCGCCGCGCACCCCCGAGCTGGCCCCGGTCGCCGACGATCCCGGCGAGTTGAGCCCCACCGGCGGGGAGTGATGTCCTCGCGGCACCGCGCCTGACCATCGGCTAGGCTCGCGCGTCGATGCACAGCCTCGCCGTCCAGATCGCCCCTGTGCTCGCCGCCGAGAAGAGCAAGGTGCCCTTCTACATCGCGGGCGGGCTCCTCGTCCTGTGGGCGCTGACGGTCTCGCTCGGCCTCGGCCTGCGCAACGAGCGCTTTCCCGGCAACCTCCAGGGCCAGCGCACGGTCTCCGCGATCACGGCCGTGCTCGTGATCGCCGCTGTGACGACGGCCGTCATCACAGCGGGCGGCAAGCGCGACAACACGGCCTCTGCGGCCCAGGACAAATACGGCGTGCCGGTGACGCCGCCCGAGCCCGGCGGCACGGCCGCGCCGGCCGAAGCGGCCGCGACGACACCCGCCGCGACGACACCCGCCGCGACGACACCGGCCACGACGACACCGACCGCGACGACACCGGCCACGACGACACCGGCCGCGACGAAAACAGCCGCCACGAAAACAGCCGCCACGACCACCGCTCCGGCACCGAAAGGCACGTCGCTGGAGCTGGCCGCCAATGCTTCCGGGCAGCTCAGCTACGACACCAAGCAGCTGAGCGCCGCGGCTGGCAAGGTGAGCATCGCGTTCACCAACACAGCACCCCTCGAACACAACGTGACGATCGCGCAGGGGAGCACCGTCCTCGGAGCCACGCCCACGTTCGCGGGCGGCAAGCGCACGCTGACACTGAACCTGAAACCCGGGACCTACACGTTCTACTGCTCCGTACCCGGCCACCGCCAGGCCGGGATGGAAGGGACGCTGACGGTCAAATGAAGCTGTACGTCTGCTACGGGACCTTCCCGACGCCGCGTCCGGGCGGCCATCCGTGCGCGAACGCCTACAAGGCGCTGCGCGACGCGGGGCACGAGCCGCAGCTCGTGCGGACCTACGGCTTGGGGATGCTGCCCGACCTCTTCAACCAGACGCGCGGGCGGCGCGAGGTCAAGGAGCTCACGGGGAACAGCTGGGTCCCGACGCTGGTCCTCGACGACGCCACCGTCATCGACGGCTCCCACAACATCAGCGACTGGGCCGCGGCGAATCCGGCGTAGCCCTCCTCGTGCGGCGCGCCGCCGCCGCCGAGATGCTCCTCGAGCAGGGTTTCGATATCGCGGTCCGCGGCGCCGGCTGCGCGGCCGAGGGCGATCGCCATCAACGCGCTGAAGCCGATCACGCCGACCGCTCCTGCGAGGATGATGGTCACTGCAGCCTCCCCATGACTTCACGCACGGACCTCGTGTCCACACTCGCAGGACGGCCGGACGCGATTCGCGCCCCCGGTCGCCCCGGAGAACGTGGCACGTGTAACGAACGTGTTTTCGCCGTCGGGCGGCGCTGTCCTGCACCCGTGCACAGAAGGGAACGCCAATGGAGATCGTTGACCTGCTGGACCGCGCTCGCGCGCGGATCGACGTGCTCGAGCACCCGTTCTACGTCCGCTGGAACGCCGGCGAGCTGAGCGCGTCCGAGCTGGCGCTGTACGCGGGGGAGTACCGCCGCGCAGTCGTGGCCCTGGCCGGGGCGTCGGACTCGGCGGCGGCGTGCGCCCCGCCCGAGCACGCCGCCGGGCTGCGGGCGCACGCGCGCGAGGAGACCGCGCACGTCGCCCTGTGGGACGAGTTCGCCGCGGCCTGCGGGGCGAGCGACGCGGAGACGCTGCCCGAGACCGCCGAATGCGAGGGCGCGTGGCGCGCGGGCGAGGGGCTGCTCGAGCATCTCGCTGTCCTCTACGTGCTCGAGGCGGGCCAGCCGCAGATCTCGCAGACGAAGCTCGATGGCCTGCGCCGGCACTACGGCTTCAGCGAGGAAGGGCCGGCGACCGAGTACTTCCGCGTGCACCGCACGCGAGACGTCGATCACGCCGCGGCCGCCGCCTCGCTGATCGAGGCGCTGCTGGCGGTCGAGCCCGAGCCACAGGCGGCGCAGGAGCGGATGCTCGAGCGCGCGCAGGCGGCGCTCGAGGGCAACTGGCGCCTGCTCGACGGCGTCCAGAGGGCCGCGCGCTAGCGCGCGAGCCGCCAGGCGAACAGGACGGCGGCGACCGACGTCGCGAGGTTGAGGCTCGAGACGCCTGCGCGCATCGGGATGCGCAGGCGCTGATCGGCGCGGGCGAGAACGTCCTCGCCGAGACCCTCGCGCTCGCTCCCGAACGCGAGCACGGCGTGCGGTGGAAGCCGCGCGGGCTCGAGCTCCTCGCCGTCCGGGTCGATCGCCAGCAGCGGCCGCGGGCCACCGAGCGCCGCCGCGGAGGAGATCTGCGCGACCGGCAGCGCGAAGTGCAGACCGGCGGCGCCGCGCACCGCGTCGGGGTGCCAGGGGTCGTGGCTGCCGGTGCTGAGCACGGCCGCGGCATCGGCGGCGGCGGACACGCGGATGCACGCGCCGAGGTTGCCGAGGTCGCGGGGGTCCTCGAGCAGCACGACCGGCGACGGCGCGGACGAGCCCAGCACGGCTGCGACGTCTACGGCGGGCCGGCGCGCGAGCGAGACGACGCCCGTCGAGGGCGGCAGCGGCACGAGCTCGGCGAACGCCTCGGGCGAGACCTCGCGGGCGAGCTCCCCGACCCGACCGCGGACGTCCGGCGCGAGGCGAAGCGCGAGCGCGTCGAGGCCGCCCGCGTCAGGCGTCAGCACGAGCTCGATCTCGGCCCCGAAGCGGATCGCGTGCTTGAGCGGGTGGAAGCCTTCGAGCACGGCCAGCGCCGGGTCGCGCCGCGCGCGGCGCAGGCGCGGGATGAGGGCCCCGTCGAGCACGCGCCGATGATCGCAGCAGCGCACGGCGACAGCGCCCGCCGAGGCCGTCGCCCTTGGCCGTGAAACGACTCAACTAGAGTTCTGAGCGCGATGAAGCTGGAGGGAATCCACCACATCACGGCCATCACCGGCGATGCACCCGGGAACGTCGAGTTCTACACGGGCGTGCTCGGCCTGCGGATGGTCAAGCAGACCGTCAACCAGGACGACCCGACCGTCTACCACCTGTTCTACGGGGACGAGGACGGCTCGCCCGGCATGGACCTGACGTTCTTCGAGTACCCGGGCGCAGTGCCCGGGCTGGCGGGCGCCGGCATGGTCCACCGCATCGTCTGGCGGGTGAGCTCCGCCGAGGCGCTCGCGTTCTGGAAGGAGCGGCTCGATGCCGCCGGCGCCGCCGCCCAGCTCCGCGGCGGCAGTCTGCTGTTTGCCGATCCCGAGGGCCTCGCACACGAGCTCGTCGTCTCCGCTGCGCCCGACGAGCCACTCGCGGCGCGTTCGCCGGAGGTCCCGGCCGAGCACGCGCTGCAGGGCTTCGAGGGCGTCCGCGCCTATAGCTCGGCGCCCGCGCGCAGCGAGCGGCTGCTGTCGGAGACACTCGGCTTCGAGCGCCGCGCGGGCGAGCACTGGGTGGTGCGCGGTGAACAGCGCGGCGGCTTCTACGCGTACGACCCGGCGCCGCCGGAGATCAACCGCCGCCAGGGCGCGGGGACGGTCCACCACGTGGCCTTCGCCTCGCTGAAGGGGGACCACGAGACCTGGCGGATGCGCGTCGCACAGGCCGGGATGCAGCCGACGCCCGTGATCGACCGCTTCTACTTCAAGTCGGTGTACTTCCGCGAGCCGAGCGGGGTCCTGTTCGAGATCGCGACGATCGGCCCCGGCTTCGCCGTCGACGAGGACGCCGGGCACATCGGCGAGCGCCTGTCGCTGCCGCCCCGCTTCGAGCCGCTGCGCGAGCAGTTGCAAGCCACGCTCACGCCGCTGGCCTACCCGCCGGCGTGGCGCGCGGGCGACCCTTCCCCTCGCTGACCCCGCGGGCATCGCCGGCTGCCCGTGTGGCGTCGCTGGCTGGAGTCGCTCAGGCCGCGGCGTCGCCCGCGCGCCGGGTGCGCGGGCTGCGCCCGTCCAGCACCGTGCCCCAGTCCCGGTCCTCCAGGCGGCCCGGCTTCGTCCCGGCGATGAACTCCGCGAGCAGCGCCGCCAGCGCGGCCGGCTCTTCGAGGTGGGGGAAGTGCGCGGCGCGCGGGATCTCCGCAAACCGGCTGCCGGGGATCGCCTCGGCGGCGCTGCGGCCGTGGGAGATCGGGATCGTGTTGTCGCGCCCGCCCCAGACGATCATGGTGGGGATCGCCTCGAGCAGGTACAGGCGATCGGTCGCGCTGACCCTCTGGCCGTGGATGTCGATCACCGAGCGCAGCGTGTGCAGGAACGCCTGGCGGGCTTCCGCGGTCTGCAACGGC
The DNA here is from genome assembly GCA_036264095.1 of Solirubrobacteraceae bacterium. GTDB lineage: Bacteria > Actinomycetota > Thermoleophilia > Solirubrobacterales > Solirubrobacteraceae > Palsa-744. Next base: position 32,574 of record DATARO010000017.1, read on the forward strand.
CGCAGGGCGCGCGCGATCGCCTGCAGATAGACGCCCGCCCCGAGGCCGCGCGCGCGCATGCGCCGCCCGCCGCTCCACATCGCGCCGAGCAGGCGGGGGTGGATCGTCAGCGACAGCAGCGCGGAGGTGCCCGGCAGGGCGGCCGTGCGCAGCAGCGGGCTGACGTCGCGCCCGAGGCCGCCGCTCGAGATCAGCGCGAGGCGCTCTACGCGCTGCGGGAACTGGTAGAAGAACTGCATCGCCACGCCGCCGCCGAGCGAATGGCCGACGACCGTCGCGCGGTCGACACCGATCGCGGCGAGCAGGTCGCGGATGCTCGCGGCGTGGGCGCCGAGCGAGTAGTCGCCGCGCGGCGCAGCCGAGTCGCCATGGCCGATCAGGTCAGGGGCGATGACCGTGTGGTCGGTGGCGAGCGCGCTCGCCACCGCCTCCCAGTGGCTCGACGAGTTGAGCATGCCGTGGATCAGCACGACAGGCGGCCCGCTGCCGGCGATGCGGTAGATCACGCGCCGGCCGTGCAGCTCGATCTGCCACTCCTGAAACGGCGCGGGGACGATCCGGACCCCGCGCGAGGGGCGATCCGCGCGGGCGCCCGCCCCGGGCTCGCCGGGCGTTTCGGTCAATGCGCCACCGCGCCGGACCCTACCAAAGCGGGATACTGCCGCTGTCGTGCTGCGCTTGATCACGATCCCGATCAGCCATTACTGCGAGAAGGCTCGCTGGGCACTCGACCGCGCCGGCCTGCGCTACCGCGAGGAGCCCCACGTGCAGGTCGTGCACAGGGTCCTCGCGCGGCGGGCGGGCGGAGGCCGGACCGTGCCGGTGCTCGTCGCCGGCGACGAGGTGGTCTCGGAGTCGGCGGACATCCTCGACTGGGTCGACGCGAGCCTGGAGCCCGATCAACGGCTCTTCCCACCCGCCGCCGACGGCGAGGCACGGGCGCTGTGCGCGCGGCTGGACGATCGCCTCGGCCCGGCCGGCAGGCGGCTGATCTACGTGCACGTGCTGGAGCGCGGCACGACGATGCTCGACTTCAACAACCAGGGTGTCCCGCGGTGGGAGGATCGTGCGGCGCGACGGATGTGGCCGCTCGCCGAGCGCATGCTCTCGCGCGCGCTCGGTATCCGACCGGGGGTCGAGGTGGAGGACGAGGCGATCGTGTGGGAGGAGTTCGACAACGCCGCCCGCCTGCTCGAGGACGGCCGCCGTTATCTCTGTGGCGATCGCTTCGGCGGCGCCGACCTCACGTTCGCCGCGCTCGCGGCGCCGGTGATCGCGCCTACCGACTACGGCGTCGAGCTCCCTCAGCCCGAGCTGATCGGCCCCGCGACAGCCGACCTCGTGCAGCGCTTCCGCGAGCACCCCGCGGGCGCCCACGCGATGCGCATGGTCACCGAGTACCGCAGGGCCCCCGCCGGCGCTGAGATCACCGGCTAGGTCGGGCAGCGCACCGGCTTGGCCGCTACGCCCTCGACTCCGCAACGCGGCGGTCCCGTCGCGAGCGCTCGACTCCAAATCTGCTCTGCCTAGCGCGACGCCAATCATCGCCGTCCTCGACGATGACGGACCGAGCGGCCCCAGAGGGTGACGTTCCGCCGCCCCCTTCCCCCGGGGTCGACGTCCGCCGCGGCATCCGAGGGCTCAGCCCACTCGTACAGGCAGTGCGTGGCCGAGCCGACGCGCCAGGCCGAGAGCCGCAACCGCTCTGCGAGCGCAAACCAGTCCTCCGACGATGCGCCCGGGTCGCGCAGCAGCACGCGTGCGTCACGGAGCTCGTCGCGCAGCGCGGCGCGCAGGCGCGGCAGCTCCAGCAGCGCGAGCACGTGCGCCCCCCGCCACGCGCGGTGCTGGGGCGACTCGGGCAGCGCCGGCGTCCCGGCGGTCGCGCCGCCGAGTGCGCGCCGCCCGGCGGGCGTCAGCGACCACACCGCGACGCCGTGCCGGCGGCCCTCCTGCAGGCGGCCGGCGACAGTGAGGGCCTCCAGGCGCGAAGCGACGTCGCGCGCCGCAGCCCCGCGCAGCCCGAGAGCGAGGTGCGCGAGCACGTCGCGCAGCGTCGCCTCGTTGCGCTCGCCGCGGTGCAGTGCCGCGCGGGCGACGGCTGCGAGCACGAGCAGGTCGGTCGTCTGCGGGCGGTCTGGCACTGCGGGCCTCCTCGCTGTCGGGGCTCCGGGCAGGCCCATGCGAGCGGTGCGGTGCGGCCGCCGCGCGCGGTGTGCGCCGCTGCGCGACAATCGACTGCGCGCCGAGGCTGAGCAACTCGGTGCCGGGCCCGGGGTGTTGACGCACCGCCGGGCCGCTACTTTCAGGACAACTTGCACGCTAGCCGCAGTGTGCGTGCGGCTGGGCAGCGGGTGCCCAGAAATGACGCTCCTGTGACACTTCTGCCGCGCAATTGCCACGTATATGGGACTTTTGTGCCGGCTCGCGGCGGAGACCGCGCGGCGCGAACGCGCAGGCCAGATTGGCCGAGATGGACAATGGTGGGCGTCGCGGGCGACGACTAGACTCGCGCCGGATGGTCTCGGCCGAGGGTACCGCGATCGACACGCCCGGCGCGGCCCCCGCGCCGGCGCGCACCGCGGCGGTCGCCCCCGCGGTGCGCCTAGTCGACTTCCGCAAGACCTACGGCGAAGTCGTGGCGGTCGACTGCCTGTCGCTCGAGGTGCGCGCCGGCGAGTTCTTCACGATGCTCGGGCCGTCGGGGTCGGGCAAGACGACGACGCTGCGCGCGATCGCCGGCTTCGAGCTGCCCGACAGCGGGCGTGTCGAGCTGCACGGCGAGGACGTGACGGACAGCCCGCCCTACGAGCGCTCCGTCAACACCGTCTTCCAGGACTACGCCCTGTTCCCGCACATGTCGGTTGTGGACAACGTCGGCTATGGCCTGCGCGTGCAGGGCGTCGGCAAGGATGAGCGGCGCCGGCGCGCGGTCGAGGCGCTCGCGATGGTGCGCCTGCCCGGCGTCGAGGACCGGCGCCCGCTCGCGCTCTCGGGCGGCCAGCGCCAGCGCGTCGCGCTCGCGCGCGCGCTCGTGAACCGTCCGCGCGTGCTGCTGCTCGACGAGCCGCTCGGCGCGCTCGACCTGAAGCTGCGGGAGGAGATGCAGCTCGAGCTGAAGGCGATCCAGCGCGAGCTCAGCGAGCGCATCACGTTCATCTACGTCACCCACGACCAGGACGAGGCGCTCACGATGAGCGACCGCATCGCGGTCTTCTCGAATGGCCGCATCGAGCAGGTGGGGACACCGGGCGAGGTGTACGAGCAGCCGAGCAACGAGTTCGTGGCGAGCTTCGTGGGAACGTCGAACATCGTCCGCACCGGGGCTGGGCAGATGATGATCCGGCCGGAGAAGATCCGCGTGCTCGCCGCCGGCGAGAGCGACCCGAACGCGGTCGACGGGGTCGTGCGCGAGGTCGCCTACCTCGGGTCGGTCACGCGCTACGTGGTCGAGCTCGACGACGGGCAGACGGTCGTCGTCATCAGACAGAATCTTGAAACGTCGGCAGCGCAGGCCGCGCAACAGCGCGGGCAGCGGCTGCGGCTGGCATGGCGCCCGCAGGACGCCGCGCAGCTAGGGCAAAACGCGAGAGATGGGGGTGTGGCCGATGGGGTTTAAGAGGATCGATTGGGCGCTTGGCGGGGTGCTCGTGGCGATGGTGCTCGGCGCCAGCGCGTGCGGCTCCTCCAACTCGAGCTCGAGCTCGAAACTGCCGACGAGCGTCGGCGCCGGCGAGGGCGAACTCAACCTCGTTGCCTGGGAAGGCTACGCGCAGCCCGAGTGGGTCAAGCCCTACGAAGCGAGCACCGGCTGCAAGGTGCACGCGAAGTACGCCGGCTCGTCCGACGAAATGGTCGCGCTGATGCGCCAGGGCGGGAGCGGCTACGACATGGTGTCGGCGTCCGGTGACGCGAGCCTGCGGCTGATCCGCGGCGGCGAGGTGCAGCAGATGAACGTCGAACTCGTCCCCGAATGGAAGAACTTCATCCCGCAGCTGCAGTCGCCGCCGCACAACACCGTCAACGGCAAGCACTACGGCATCTCGCTGCAGTGGGGGCCGAACACGCTGCTCTACAACACGCAGACGGTGAAACCGGCGCCGACGAGCTGGTCGGAGATCTACAACGGCAGATACAAAGGCCAGGTGACGGTCCCGAACAACCCGATCCAGATCGCAGACGCCGCGCTGTATCTGTCGAAGACGCAGCCGAGCCTCGGCATCTCAGATCCCTATGAGCTCACCGAAGCGCAGCTGAACGCGGCGGGGAACCTGCTCAAAGCGCAGCGGCCATCGATCAAGAAGTACTGGGCGCTCGCGTCCGACGAGATCGAACTGTTCAAGAACGGAGACGTCGTCATCGGCGCCGCGTGGCCATACCAGTACAGCACCCTGATCGCCGACAAAGCGCCCGTCCAGCAGACGATCCCGAGCGAGGGCGCGACCGGCTGGGCGGACACCTGGATGTTGTCCTCGCACGCAAAGCACCCGAACTGCGCGTACAAATGGGTGAACTGGGTCTCGAGCCCGAAGGTGCAGGCCGAGCAGGCGATCTCCTACGGCGAGACGCCGGTGAACACGAAGGCGTGCACGTACATGGAACAGATCCAGAAGGGGTCGTGCGGCGTGTACCACGCGAACGCTCCGGCGGCGTACTTCGACTCGATCAAGTTCTGGAAGACGCCCGTGAAGGAATGCGGCAACGGCAAGACCGACTGCATGGACTACAGCGCGTGGCAGCAGAAGTGGACGGAAGTAACCGGGTAGGCGCACCCGTTGGCGAGTAACGCCCTCGCACGCAGGGCGGCCCGCGTCCGCGTCTCGGCGGCTCTGTTCCGCCGGCCGTGGCTGCGGGCCGTCCTGCTGCTCTCGGCGCCCGGCGCGTGGTTCGTGCTGATCTACCTCGCGGCGCTGGTGCTGCTGTTCATCTCCGCGCTGTGGAGCGTCGAATCGTTCACCGGCAACCTCGAGCACACGTGGACGCTCAGCAACTTCGAAACGCTCGTCAAAGTGCCCGCGTATCGGACGATCGCGCTGCGCACGATCGGGATCGCGGCCGCGGTCACCGTGACGGACGCGGCGCTCGCGATCCCGTTCGCCTTCTACGCCGCGCGCGTGGCGCCGCGGCGGGTGTCCTCCTTCCTGTTCGTGGCCGTGCTGATCCCGCTTTGGTCGAGTTACCTCGTGCGGGTGTTCGCCTGGCGGCTGATCCTCGCGCACGACGGCGTGCTCAACTGGTCGCTCGACAAGATCGGCCTCGGATCCGTGAACATCGGCTATTCGAACTGGGCGATGTGGATCGTCTTCAGCTACATCTGGCTCCCGTTCATGATCCTGCCGGTGTGGGCCGCGATCGAGCGCGTCCCGGCCTCCTACCTGGAGGCGTCCGCCGACCTCGGCGCGCGGGGCTGGCGCACGTTCCGCACGGTCCTGTTCCCGCTGATCGTGCCGGGGATCGCCGCCGGGTCGATCTTCACCTTCTCGCTCACGCTCGGCGACTTCATCACGCCGACGCTCGTCGGCGGCGCGGGGTCGGACCTGATCGGCAACGTCGTCTACCAGAACGTCGGCGTGGCGAACAACATCCCGTTCGCGGCCGCGTTCGCGGTCGTGCCGGTGATCGTCATGGGGCTGTACCTGCTCCTGGCCAGGCGACTCGGGGCGTTCGAAGCGCTGTGATCGGGTCGGGACGAACAAGCCGCCTGCTGCTCGTCATCTGGACGGTGCTGATCATGCTGTTCCTGTTCATCCCGATCGCGATCATCATCGTGTACGCGTTCAACCAGTCGAACGTGCAGAGCTGGCCGCTCAGCGGCCTGTCGACGAAGTGGTTCGCGAGCACGTGGCACAACGCCGAAGCGCGCCACGCGCTGTGGCTGTCGGTGCGCGCGGGCCTGCTCGCGGACGCGATCGCGCTGCTGCTCGGGACGGCGGCGGCGTTCGCGGTGCACCGCTTTCGCTTCTTCGGGCGCGAAGCGATCTCGTTCCTGCTCGTGCTGCCGATCGCGCTGCCCG
>DATARO010000046.1:0-2809 GCA_036264095.1 Solirubrobacteraceae bacterium
GTCGTCAAGACGTACTCCGGTGGCATGCGGCGGCGCCTCGACCTCGCCTCGGCGCTCGTCGCGCGGCCCCGCATCCTGTTCCTCGACGAGCCGACGACGGGCCTCGACCCGCGCAGCCGCCTGTCGCTGTGGGAGGTGATCGAGGACCTCGTGGCGGGGGGGACGACGGCGCTGCTGACGACTCAGTACCTCGATGAGGCCGACCGCCTCGCCGAGAGGATCGCCGTGATCGACCAGGGCCGCCTGATCGCCGAGGGGACCTCCGACGAGCTGAAGGACCAGGTCGGCGGCGAGCGCCTCGAGGTCCAGCTCGACGCGGCCGAGGACGCCCCCGCCGCCCTGCGCGCGCTCGCGCCGATGACCGATGAGCCGCCGTCGGTCGACGGAGCGCTCGTGCGGTTCCACGTGCGCAGGCGCGCGGGCGCGATCGTCGAGGCCGTGCGCCTGCTGAGCGAGGCGAACGTCGGCGTCGACGACCTCTCGCTACACCGGCCGACGCTCGACGACGTCTTCCTGGCGCTCACCGGCCACGCCGCCGAAGCGCAGACCGAGGAGGCATCCGGCGGCGAGCCCGATGCGAGCGCGGAGCGTGCCGCGTGAGGCGGCTCGTCACCGACACGCTGATCATCGCCGAGCGAAACCTCGTGCGCCTGCCGCGGGCGCCCGAACTGTTCATCGGCTTCACGGTGCAGCCGATCATGTTCGTGCTGCTGTTCCGCTACGTCTTCGGCGGAGCGATCCGGACGCCGGGCTACACGTACGTCGACTTCCTGATCCCCGGGATCATCGTCCAGAACACCGCGTTCGGCGGCTTCGCGACGGCGCTCGGGCTGAACGACGACGTGCGCAAGGGCCTGATCGACCGCTTCCGCTCGCTGCCGATGTCACGCGCGGCGGTGCTCGGCGGGCGAACGGTCGCCGACATCGCGACCAACTCGCTGTCGATCACGATCCTGCTCGTCACCGGCGCGATCACCGGCTTCGGCTTCCACACCGACATCCTCCACATCGCCGGCGGCATCGGGCTGCTTCTGTTCTTCGGCTACGCCTTCTCGTGGTTCCTCGCGTTCGTGGGCCTGCTCGCGTCCTCGCCCGAATCCGTCAACTCGCTCGGCTTCATCGCCGTGTTCCCGCTGACGTTCATCTCATCCGCGTTCGTGCCCGTCGCCTCGATGCCCGCCGGCCTGCGTGATTTCGCCGAATACAACCCCTTCACGATCATCGTCGACGCCCTCCGCAGCCTTTGGCTGGGGGCGCCGGCGCACAACTACGTCTGGGGCGCGTTCGCCTGGTCACTCGCGATCGTCGCGGTGTTCGCGCCGCTCGCGGTCGCGCGCTATCGCCGCGCGGCGACCGGCTAGAACGCGTAGCGCAGCTCGACGACGCCGTCGGGGAACGACTGCGTCGCCTGCAGCGAGAGCCAGCGCGCGGCCGCGGTCGCGGGGGCGAGCGGCGCCCCGCTCCCCAGCAGCAGGGGCACGACGTGGAGGCGCAGCTCCGCGAGCGCCCCGATCTCGCTGAAGGCGGCGACGGTGCGCGGGCCGCCGACGAGGTGGACATCGCGGCTGACGCCGTTGCGTTCCATCGCCTCGAGCAGCATGGCGGGGCTCGGCGCGCTCGTGACGTCCGCCGGCGTCCCGTCGGGCAACGGGCTCGAGGTGAGCACGAACGCCGGCTGGCGCCACGGCCACTGCGGAGCACCGACCGCGGGCAGGAAGGTCGTGCGCCCCATCACCACCGCATCGCAGTGCTCGAGCAGGTCCGGCAGGCCGTAGGAGGAGGCGCCGGCGAAGTCGGGGAGCTGCAGCTGCACCGGACGGCCATCGTCGTCCGCCACGAAGCCGTCGAGCGAGACGAAGAAGCTGGCGAGGATGCGCACGGGGGCACCTACTCTACCCGTGCGCCCGTGCCCCCCGACGGCCACGCTCTCTGAGCTCTGGCTCCCCCAAACGCGACCGGCGCCCACGTGCCGGCCGCGCAGTTGGGGATTCGAGCTATTCGGAGATCGCGCCCACGAGCTCGCCCACGTCCTTGTCGGCGAGCGCGCCCGCGAGGTCGCCCTGAGTGATCATCCCGACGAGCTGGTGGTCGTCGATCACCGGGAGGCGACGGACCTTGTGCTCGCGCATCGTCTTCAGCGCCTGCTCGACCGGCTCGTCCGCTCCGATCCAGATCGGCTTGCCCTGCGCGAGCTCTGACGCGCGTGTCTGGGCGGGGTCCTTGCCCTGCGCGATCACCTTCACGACGATGTCGCGGTCGGTGATCATGCCCTTCAGGCGGTCGTCCTCGCCGCAGATCGGAAGCGCTCCCACGTCGAGCTTCGCCATCTGCTTGGCGGCCTCGGCGAGCGTCTCGTTCTCGCCGACGCAGCGCGCCCCCGTGGTCATCAGGTCACGAGCGGTCTTGCCCATGGTGTGCTCCCTTCGGGGTGGATTTCCTTGCCTTCCCGGGACTACCCGCGCCGGGACCGGTGAACCGCTCCTCTCGGATCGGGCGCGCGTTAGGATCGCTCGGCGTGCAGTCCTCTTCGGCTCTCCGGCGCGGGCGCGCGGCGCTTGCCGTCGTGGCGGCGCTCTCCACGCTCGCCGGGGCCGGCGCGCAGGCCGCGCCGATCGTGCACCTGCGCGCCGAACCGGTCCCGATCCCGCCCGGGCCGGCCGCGGGCGAGATCGTGCTCGCGGCGATCCTGCTCGAGATCGAGGACGGACGCACCCTGAGCCTGCGCCGCCTCTAGCGGGGCTCGCGCGCGGGCTGCGCGCGGTCAGCTCGAGAGCTCGTCCGGGACGAGCGTGAGGTCGCGCTCGCGCCC
>DATARO010000002.1:0-54262 GCA_036264095.1 Solirubrobacteraceae bacterium
GCTCGAAGACGGCACGGTGATGGCATGGGGCAGCAATGGGCGGGGGCAGCTCGGCGATGGCACGACGACCAACAGCGACGTGCCGGTGGCGGTGAGCGGCCTCACGGAAGTGGTCGGGGTCTCGGCTGGACTCGAGCACGCCGTAGCGCTGCTCAGCGATGGGGAAGTCAGGGCCTGGGGCGCCAACTTTGCCGGCCAGCTTGGCAATGGCGAAGAAGGCTTCGAAAAACAGAGCGACGTGCCGGTCTCGGTTCTCGGCCTCAAAAAAGTCAGCGAGATCGCAGCCGGCGGCTTCCATACCCTGGCGCTGCTCGCGAGCGGCACGGTGGAGTCCTGGGGCGACAATTCCCGGAACCAGCTCGGCGACGGGAGCTGCAGCTGCAAAAACGAGGACACCCCCGTCGCGGTCAAAGAACTGAGCGAAGTCTCCGAGGTCGCGGCCGGGGTCACGCACAGCCAGGCCCTGCTCACCAACGGCACGGTGGACTCCTGGGGCGACAATTTCTACGGCGATCTCGGGCGCGGTGAAGAAAGCGACGACCTGCCACGACCCGTGACCGGCCTGAGCGGCGTGACGAGCATCGCGGCAGGTGCCTACAACGGCCTCGCCAGGCTGAGCGACGGTGGCGTCGTGGCGTGGGGGGCCGGCCCACTCGGCGACGGCACGCCGTGGGGCGGCGCGACACCCACGATCGTGAGCGGGCTGAGCGCGATCGCGGCGATCTCGGGAGGTGGCGCGCACAATCTCGCGCTCGGGCCGCCGGCCCCGGTCGTGAGCAACCTGACGCCGCACTCGGGGCCACCGAGCGGTGGTACGTCGGTGAGCATTGTCGGATCGGACTTCAGCGGTGCGACCGCGGTCACGTTCGGATCAACGAGCGCAACGAGCTTCATCGTGAACTCGTCCACCTCGATCACCGCGACCGCGCCGGCTGGCTCGGGCGTCGTCGACGTCGAGGTGACGTCACCCGAAGGCACGAGCGCACCGAGCAGCGCCGACCGCTTCAGCTACGTATCGGCACCGCCGGAGTTCGGGCGCTGCCTCAAAGTCGCTAAAGGAAGCGGCCGGTTCAGCGCCACCTGCACGACACCGCTCGCTGGCGGCTCCTACGAATGGACGACCGAAGTGCCGCATAACCGCTTCACGATGAAACTCAAGGCAGGGACTGCGCCGCTGAGAATCACGGTGGCGCCAGAAAACTTCGCGATCAGCAGCAAACTCGTGTGCACGGGAGCAAACGGCTCCGGTGAATTGAGTGGTACCAAAGAAGTGAAGAACGTCGCGATCACGCTCACCGGATGCGAACGCTTCCGCGGCACCAGCAAAGTGTCAGAAGGACAATGTTCGAGCGAAGGAGCCGCGAGCGGAGCAATCGTTCTCAGCACGCTCGAAGGCGTGCTCGGCCTCATCAGCACCACACTCAAAGAAGGCAAAGAGATCCGGAAAGCCGGACTCGATCTCTACCCGGCGGGGAGAACGGGGCTGCTCTTCGACACCGCATGCATCGGCACGCTGGTCGCGGCGCGGGGGTCGGTGATCGGCACCGTCGCCGGCGACAAGATGAGCCCCACCGGAGTGCTGGCTTTCGCGGCCGGCTCCGGGAAGCAGAAACCCCAGGGCTTCGAAGGCGAACCGAGGGACGTGCTGGAAGGAACGCTCATCAGCGGTTCCGTCGCGCAGATGGGGCTTCAGGTCGCGCTCACGCAGACGAACGAAGAAGCGATCGAGATCAACGCATACCAGTAGGGAGCTGGGACCGCAGCACTCGCAGAGTGGGCGTTCCGGACGCGGGCGGACTCGTTTTTTCGGCGCCGTCCGGTTCAGGTCCGTCTCTGGGCGACCAGGTGGAGGCTCGAGTCCTCTCATCCGCATTCGAGGAGCGCAGACGCCGGTCGGCTGTCCGCACCGCAGGAAGCCCCAGCCGGACACGCCCCGACGAGGCGGCTCTGGCCGCACCCGTGTAGCAAACAGCACTAACCGGACCGCCCAGTCCGCTTGTGCTACGCTAACCGGACCGATGAGTCCAGTTCGTCCCGGGAGGCCCGCCGTGAACGCCAAATCGCTGACCTCGAACCGCTGGCTGGTCCTGGTGATCGCGTGCCTGGCCCAGTTCATGGTCGTCCTTGACAACACGATCGTGAACGTTGCCCTCCCCTCGATTCAGCATGGCCTCAAATTCGCGCCGGCCAACCTGCAGTGGGTTGTCAACGCCTACACCCTGATCTTCGGAGGCTTCTTGATGCTGGGGGGGCGCGCCGCCGACCTCCTCGGTCGAAGGCGCCTGTTCGTTGCCGGAGTGGTGCTGTTCGCGGGCGCTTCGATGCTCAACGGCGTCGCTCAGTCGCCGACGATGCTGATCCTGGGCAGGGGTCTGCAGGGACTCGGCGGCGCGCTGGTCTCACCGGCTGCCCTGTCGATCATCATGACCACGTTCCAGGACAATTCTGAGCGCACGAGGGCGCTCGGCGTCTGGTCGGCGATCGCTGCCGGCGGCGCCGCGTTCGGGCTGCTGCTCGGCGGTGTCCTCACCGACCTGGTGTCCTGGCGCTGGAACTTCTTCGTCAACGTGCCCGTCGGGATCGCGACGGTCTTCCTGGCGCTCCGCTTCGTGCCGGAGTCGCGCGCCGACCTCGGCCACCGCCGCTTCGATGCGATCGGTGCGACGACCGTGACCGCCGGGCTGCTGGCCGTTGTCTTCGGCATCGTGAAGGCGCAGGCGTGGGGGTGGGGTTCCCCCAGAACGCTCGGCGTGATCGCCGTCGGGGCTGCGCTGCTGGCGATATTCGTGGCGCTCGAGTCCCGTTCGCATGCGCCCCTGGTCAGGCTCTCGATCTTCCGGATCCGGTCGCTGGCGACGGCGGACGCGGTCATGATGCTCGTCGCCTCAGCGATGTTCGGGATGTTCTTCTTCGCCTCGCTCTACGTCCAGGACGTCCTCGGCTACAGCGCGCTGAAGGCGGGGCTCGCGTTCCTCCCGGTCTCCCTGGGGATCATCGTCGGGGCGGGCATCTCGCAGGCGATCATCAAACGACTCGGCGTCCGCAACGTCTCGGTGATCGGCCTCGTTCTCGCCACGGCGGGTCTTCTGTATCTGACCCGGTTGCCGGTTCACGGCCACTACGTCACCGATCTCCTCGCCGGTCTGCTGCCGATGTCGATCGGGATGGGCCTGGTGTTCGTCCCGATCACGCTCCTCGGCACCTCGGGTGTCGCGAACGACGACGCAGGTCTGGCGTCGGGACTGTTCAACAGCGCCCAGCAGATCGGAGGCTCGCTCGGTCTCGCCATCCTTGCGACGCTGGCGGTCGATCACACCTCCAGCCTGCTGAGCAGCGGGGCGTCGGCCACCCACGCAAGTCGCGTCGCGGCGACCGTGTCCGGTTACCACGTCGCGTTCCTGGCAGCCGCCCTCATGGTCGGCACCGCCGTCATGCTGATGGTGGCGCTCCTGCGCCGCCGCCACGTCGAGGGACTGAGCCTCGATGCCTCTGCCGTCCCAGCCGCCGTCTGAGAGACTTGGCGGATGAGGAGGGATGCGCTGGCCAACAGGCAGCGTCTGCTCGAGGCTGCCGACACGATGTTCCGGGAGCGCGGCGTCGATGTGGGCGTCGCGGAGATCGCGGCGGCGGCAGGGGTCGGCCGAGGCACGCTGTTTCGCAACTTCGCGAGCAAGGACGCTCTGATCGCTGCGGTCCTGGCAGAGCGGATCGGCGAGGTTCTCGCGACCGGGGCCGACCTTCTCGCGAACGACCCCGACGACGCGGATGTGGCCTTCCGCTTCGTCGAGGAGCTGATGGCGCGCCAAGAGGAGAATCGCGCCCTGCTCCAGGCCCTGACCGAGGAGACCCTCCACGTCGCTCCCGAGCTCGAGCGGACGCACACCGCGATGATGGAGCTGCTCGAAGCGCTGCTCGAGCGAGGCAAGCGCGCCGGAGCCATCCGGCCCGAGGCGACGGCCGGCGACCTGATGATGCTCATCAAGGGCCTTTGCATGTACCCCGCGGCCGACCAGCCGCTCGCGCCGGAGACGATCCTCAGGCACCTGGACCTGGTGCGGGCCGCCCTGACCACCCCTGAGTACTCGCGGCCGCTGCGCGGGGTGTCCGTGGACCTGACGCCGGTCCCGGCCCTCCGCGGTGGCTGAGGCAGCCGCCCGCCGGCCGCGCGGGCGCGACGAGTTCGCGGGCATCGCTATCGCAGGACGCGGAACGCCAGGTGCGTCCCCGCGGGGGTAGCCAGGGCCCGGGTGCGTTCGAGCCTGATCGCCGGTTCCAGCTTCGCGAACAAGGGCGTGCCGCCGCCGAGCAGGACCGGGATCACGTGCACGCGGAGCTCGTCGACCATGCCAAGCGGGAGCGCCTGCTGCATGACCGTGGCGCCGAACAGGCTGACGATCTCCTCGCCGGCCGTTTGCTTGGCCTGCTCGATCGCACTGACTACGCCGTCGGTGACGAACGTATAGATCGGTGGATGCCCTGTTACCGGCTCGTGGTGGGTGACCACGAAGCAGGGGGTGTCCCCGAGCGGGCCGCCGTCACCCCAGCCACCGTCGCCCTCGTTCTTGTCGAACGATTTACGCCCCATCACGACCGCGCCGACGCTTTGGCGCAAGTCCTGCAGGATCGCCCGGTCCTCATCTGTCGCCGCGTCGAAGATCCAGTCGTGCAGCATCCCGGCTCCGTCACCGAATGGGTTCTCGCGGCTGTCGTTCGGTCCGGTGACGTATCCGTCCAGCGACGCCGACATGTCGCAGATCACGCGTGTCATAAGTGCGTCCCTTCTGTGCGTGGGATGTAGGTCTGGGTGACGGGCCGTGGCCCAGCGGTGGCGCCGACGAGCACGAGCACGGGGCGGTACCGAATCGACGGAGTGAACGCACGCCGAGGGTCGCGGATCACTCTCGCGCCGCCGATCGGCGGAGCGGCCACGGCAGAAGCCGTCGCACTGCGCGGCGAGCGGCACCGAGCGGCAGCATTCGGACGCTAGCTGCGCCCCGTCGCGCGGGCGTAGAGCTGGTCCAGCAAGGCCTCCATCGTGGGCGCCGTCACTCCCAGGGCGGGGCAGCACGGGGCCCCGCCTGGCGGTGTGAGACCGATCTCGAGGTGCGGACCGGAGGAAAGCCCGACGATCCCGCAGCCGACCTCGGCGATCGGCTGACCGGCGAGCACATGGGTGCCGACGGGGACGAGCGCAGGCGCGGCGTGCCCGTAGTACACGAACCAGCCGGCGTACGGACCACCGTCGATGCGCTCGACCGGTGCGTAGGCGCCGAACCCGGCCAGTCCCTCCTCCACGATCGTGCCCGCTGTGATAGCGACCTCGACGGCCTGGCTGCCGCACATCCCGCCCGCCGTGGCGATGTCCACCCCCTGATCGGGACTCCAGGTCTGCGGCCCGAGCGCGACTGAGATCGGCTGGATCGGGAACGCGTAGCTGCCCTGGGCGGCGTAGGTGTATGTGGCTCCCTGTTCGAAGGACTGCGCAGTGTTGCCCTTCGGCAGCACGATCCCCGCGGCTTGAGCCTTCGCGACCTCTTCTTCGACCTGCTTGTCGGAAGGCGCGCCGGGGGCGACGTGGACTCCCGCGCCTGCCGGCAAGCGGTCGCGGCCGCCGACCTTGCCGCTGACCTCGCGGGTACGGGAGGCGGTTGGCAGCTTTGGCGGCGCCGGCAGGCGCGCGGCCGGCGCAGCAGTCGGCGCGTGGCTCTGGCTCGTGTCCGAGGCGACCGCACGCGTCGGACGCGTCCGAGACGTCCCACAGGAGGCGAGAGCGAGCGTTGACAGGCACAGAGCCGCCCCTACTCGAACGCGGTACACGTGTGAAAGCGTAGGCGGGTTCCTCTCAACTGGGCAGCATCTCGACGTACCCCTCTGTCCCGTGGACGCGGATCCGTTGCCCGTCCGGGATCAGCCTGGTGGCATGCTCGACCGCCACCACGGCGGGCAAGCCGTACTCCCGTGCGACGACGGCACCATGGGTCATCAGGCCACCGACCTCCGTCACGAGCCCCCCGACCGTGACGAACAGAGGGGTCCAGCTCGGATCCGTGCAAGCGGTGACGAGGATGTCGCCCGGCTCGAGATCGGCCGCCTCCATGTCGAGGATGACGCGCGCCCTCCCCTCGACGGTCCCGCCAGAGACCGGTAGGCCGACCAGCGCGCCGACCGGCAGGTCCTCGCGCCGGTAGGACCCGGCGATCGCCTCGCCGTCCGAGGTGAGTACACGCGGAGGGGTGAGCGCCTGGTAGGAGCGGTACGCGTCCTTGCGCCGGCGTATGAGCTCGTGATCCACGCGGTTCTCTCGCGCGACGTCGTGGAGCTCCTGAAAGGTGAGGTAGAAGATGTCTTCCTCCTCGCGGAGCACGCCTGCTCGCACGAGCCGCGCGGCCTCTGCCAGCAGGGCTTGCTTGTAGATGAAATAGCGGCTGACGATGCCGTACTTCGGGTACTCCCGGTATCCGATGAAGGTCCGGACGCGGTCCATCATCCGCTTGGCCTCCTCGGCCTTCGGCTCTCCGTCGGGTAGGGCCCGCAGGCGCTCCAGCAGCTCCTGCTCCTTGTCGCGCGCCTCCCGGCGCCCCTGCTCGAATCGGCGCGCGCCGGCGCCGGGCTCGAAGTTCCTGATGTTGCCGAGCAGCGTGGGCACGAGCGTGCTGGGGCGCTCGCCCCAGCGCGGCCTCGTGATGTCGATCTCGCCGACGCAGCGCATGCCGAACCTGTCGAGATAGGCCGCGATGGCGTCGCGTGCCGCCCTTCCGCCCGCGAGCCGGGGCAACTCGTCCAGGAAGCTCTCGTCCTCGACGCGCTCCAAGAAGGCCACCACGTCCGGGTGCGGACGGATCACATCCGCGACGTCGAGGAGCGCGAGCCCCATCTCCGAGGCGATGTTGTGGGGGACCGACTGTGTGAGCGTGTCGGCTGCGTTCTTCTCGCCCAGCCACGCCTGCAAGTGGTCGTTGAGCCACCACGTCGCTTCGATCGCCGTCATGAAGACCTGATGGCTCCGCGGGTCGAACAGAATCCGCCTGAGCTCCTCGAGGTCCGCGAGGATGAACTCGAACACAGCCGGCCCGCACTTCGCCCGGATGTCGCGCTTCAAGGCGGCGACGGACGCCTCGCCGGCGCCGATCAGCTCCTCGACGATGGCCGTGTCGGCCTCGATCGCGGCCGGTGCGCCACCGGCCACCGCTCCGCCAAGCGCCTCCTCGGGCAGCGTCGGGACGAAGTCGCCGCGATCGAGGATCGTCTGGAGCGCGTCCCGGGTGAGGGGGTCGGATCTTCCCACTGTCTCGAGTACGGCAGCGCGGCTCGTGGGCGAAGCGAGACGGCCGGTGACGTCGACCCACAGCCTCGCGCCGGCCTCGTGCATCGGCACCCGTGCAGTGAGCTGCCACACCGAGATCCCCAGCGGCTTGATGGGGTCGGTCATCATCTGCTGGTGCCCGACCGAGAGGTACACGTGGTTGTCTTGGTCGCCGGCCTGCGGGATCGGGAACAGCGTGGTGATCGGCCGGCTCTGAACGATCTGGAAGCCAGCGTCGCTGAGGCACCACTCGATGTCCTGGGGGCAGCCGAAGTGTGCCTCGATCCGTCGCCCCAGCTCGGCCAGTCCCACGACCTGGGCGTCGGTCAGCACCGGCTGGTCCTGGCGCTCCGGCGCGATCGCCTCTCGCTGCATCCCGCCCGCGCGCGCGGCGTGGAGCGCGAGCTGCTTGGTGGCGACCACCTTGGCGACCACCCGGCCGTCCCTCACCTCGTAGATGTCCGCGCTCGCCATGCCGGAGACGATGGCCTCGCCCAGGCCAAAGGCGGCCTCCACCGAAACGATCTTGCGATTCGACGTGGCGGGGTCGGCCGAGAAGAGAACCCCTGCCGCCTGCGGGAAGACCATCCTCTGCACGACCACTGCCATGCCGACCCCCCGCTGCTCGAAGCCGTTCTGCAGGCGGTAGGTCACCGCCCGCTCGGTGAACAGCGAGGCCCAGCAGCGGCGAACGTGCTCGAGGATCGCGGGCGCCCCGACGATGTTCAGATAGGAGTCGTGCTGGCCGGCGAAGGAGGCCGTCGGCAGATCCTCCGCTGTCGCGCTCGAGCGGACGGCGCAGGCGGCCTGCGCGCCGAGTCCGGTGAGCGAACGGCCGATCGCCGCCGCCAGGTCTCGGGGGATGGCGATCGCTTCGAGGGTCCGGCGAATCTCGGCGCTGAGGGCCCGGATCGCCTCCCCGTCCTGCGCGTTCATGCGAGTCAGTCGATCGAGCAGGCCGTCGATCGCCGGCGCATCCGCCAGGATCCGGCGGAAGGCGTCCGTCGTCACGCAGAAGCCAGCCGGCACGGTGATGCCCTCGATCCGCGATAGCTCTCCCAGCTGGGCACCCTTGCCGCCGACGAGGGCCGTTTGCGTTCTGTCGATCTCCGCAAGATCCAACACGTAGCTGCTCACGGTCATCGCGTCGTCCCTTCATCTGTCGAGAAAGACACTCAACCGCTCCTCCATTCGTATGTTCCGGCCGGCGGCGGGCCATTATGCGGCACGACCCCGGGCTTGTTTCAAGCCCTTCCGGGGGTATAAAATCGAGGGTGCGCAGCAGTCAGCGCAGTAGTTGGCCGTATCGAGGAGCGGGTGACACCCCTGGTCGGGCGGCGAGGTACTTGAGCGAGGCGGAGTGCCTGGCGTGATCATCCGGCCGGTCCCGGTCGAGCAGACCCGCGGCTTGCGCCAGCGCGTCCTCCGTCCGCTCGAGACGCTCGCCGAGATGGCCGCACACGAGCCCGCCGACGCGTTCGCCGTCGGCGCGTTCCGGGGGGACGAGCTGCTCGGCGTGGGCCTCATCGGCCCGGAGGGTCGAGTCGGGGACTGGCGGATCCGAGGCATGGCGACGGCGCCGCAGGCGCGGCGTCAGGGGATCGGCGCAGCCGTGCTGGATGTCCTACTGGCGCATGCGAGCACAGCCGAAGCCACACGCGTCTGGTGCAGCGCGCGGACGCCGGCGAGATCGCTGTACGAGCGCGCGGGGTTCCGGGTGGCATCTGAGGAGTTCGAGGTGCAGGACATCGGACCGCACGTCGTCATGGAGCGCCTGCTGCGTGATCGGGCGTAGCGAATTTCGGTGCGTCGAGTGCGAGCTCGACTTCAATCCGGATCTGCGAGGCGCAGCGCGATCAGCTTCTCGACGAGCGCCTGTCGCGCAATGTCGTCAGGGTGCCGCGCTCCGGCTCCTCGAGTGCGCGCAGTACTCCTCGACGTCCGTGGACGACACAGGCGCAGTCTAGGGCGAGCAAGTCCGATCGCGGGCGGCATCGCCCGTCGCGCAGCGCCTCGATCTCCGATGAGTTGGACGCCGCGCGCCGGTCCTACGGACAGGACCAGAACAGTTCTGAAAGGAGCAGGGACATGAACACAGTCCGTTCAGCCGATGGCACGACGATCGCGTTCGACAAGGTCGGCGAGGGCCCCCCGCTGATCATGATCGACGGCGCGCTGTGCTCGCGCGCGATGGGACCCGGCAAGTCGCTCGCGCCCCACCTCGCCGATCGCTTCACGGTCTACACCTACGACCGCCGGGGACGCGGTGACAGCTCGGACACCGCGCCGTACGCAGTCGAGCGCGAGATCGAGGACATCGACGCCCTGATCGAGGAGGCCGGCGGATCGGCATACGCGTTCGGGCTCTCTTCCGGCGCCGCCCTCGCTCTCGATGCCGCGGCCCACGGGTCAGCGATCACCAAGCTGGCCGCCTATGAGGCGCCGCTGATCGTCGACGACGCTCGCACCCCGATCCCGTCGGGCACCGCCGCGCAGTTCGAAGCGCTGCTCGCCGACGATCGCCGCGGCGACGCCGTGCGCCTGTTCATGCGACTGGTCGGAGCGCCGGCCGTCATGGTCGCGCTGATGCGGGTTCTGCCGGTGTGGACGAAGCTCAAGCGCGTCGCGCACACCCTGCCCTACGACATGACGGTCATGGCCGGCCGCCAGGAGGGCACGCCAGCCGGCGCCGGCGGGTGGAGCGGGGTGGAGATCCCCACGCTAGCGCTCGTCGGCGAGAAGAGCCCGCCCTGGCTGCAGAGTGGCATGCGTGCGCTCGCCGCCGCGGTCCCGGCCGCCGATCTCGCCATCGCGCCGCGGCAGACGCACATGATCAAGCCGCGGCTGCTCGCGCCGCAGCTCGCGAAGTTCTTTGCGGGCACGCAGGCGCGACCCGAGTCCGCAGCCGGCGCCGCCGCGGCCTGAGCAGTGGGGTCCACGCCGGTCCGAAAGCGAGCGGCGTGGACCGCGATGCGCATCGTCACGCGGTTGAGCACGCACCCCAATCTCGGCGGTGCGGGTCCGCTGCGCGCGGGCCGGAGCAGGGGGCGATCCTGGTAGCCTGCCGCGTACCTGCCGCTATCGTCTAGGGGACTAGGACGCCGCCCTCTCATGGCGGAAACCGGGGTTCGAATCCCCGTAGCGGTACTGAGAGAAGCCCCGTGTTGACGGGGCTTTTCGCATTTTCGACGGTCTAGGAGTGGCCGTCGGAGTCTACGAGAGGCACGCATCCAGCAGCCGTCCGACCTCGGCCTCAGAGCCACGCATCAGGGCTGCCTGCGAACCCTTATCCGTAGGTGTTGGTGACGAGCCTGACGAGAATGATGGCCGCGAGCGCCAGAGAGTAGAGTGACGACGACTTGTATCTCGCAAGCTTCTTGGCGCTAATGGCTTTGCCAGGCGGTCCACGCCACACGTAGCCATAGCCAACGGCGACCGCTAGCATGAGCGCCTCAAGGCCTATATATAGGCCTGTTTTGGATGCGGCGATCAGATCGGGTGCGAAGCGCATAGCGCGGACCTCACCAAAGAACCATCGGCAGTTGCGGGGAGCGAGATGAGTGCCGGCAGCTCCCGGACGCCGGACCCGGTCCTGTGGAGCGCGCGGACGACGGCCCCGCGGGGCCCTCCGCGCAGGGCCGATGTTCGTATCGCTGACAAAAAAACCCGCAAATTGCGAAGAAGCAGGCCGGGGACTTGAAATATAAAGACCCCGTATGACACTTGCGCGGATTTGTCGCCGTTGTCGACACATGGTCGTGCTTTGTCCATTGGAGCGACGAATTTGTTGCGCATAGGTAGTCAGACACTCCCTTTTCGCAGGCCAGGTGCGCCCAATCGGCCTTCGGGACGCCTCGATGGCCGCGCTCGTGTGCTGACTCGCCCCGCGTGAGCATCCGGCCGAGTGGACGCAGGCGCCGCCCCCCTGTACGGTGCCTCCACCTCGAGCCTGCGAGCAACCCGTCGTCGCCAACTTCCAGGGGGAACCGTGTCCATCGACATGACGCAGGACAGATCGCGCTCTGCGCTGATGCAGGGTGCTCGCGTGCCCGCCGGTGCCGGCACGCGCCTGCGCGCTCTCACGGCGGCGCTGCTCGCGGTGATCGTCGTCCTCGGGCTGCTCGCCGCGAGCGCCCAGGCGTCGAACAAACGCGCGAACGGCGAAGTGATCGCCACCTGCACCTCGGTCACATTCGTCTACACCGGCTTCCCCGAAGCGAACAACAACATGGTCCACGAGAAGATCTTCGTCCACGGCACGCTCGTCTACGAAGGCGAATATTCGTTCAACGGAACCACCGGCTCGAACACGATTCCGGTCACCGTCCCGGCCGGTCTCGGCATGGTCGACGGCCGTGCATCCTGGGACACGAACGGCTTCAGGAGCGGCTTTGACATCGCGACCGCGCTGAACTGCTCGAAACCCGCCTTCACGATCGAAAAGGAACAGGAAGTCGAAGGCAGCGGCGAAGGCTTCACGACGCAGCCCGTAGTGGCGGGTCCGGGAAAGACGGTCCTCTACAAGATCACCGTCAAGAACACCGGCAACACGCCGCTCACGTTCGGTGCCCTCACGGACACGCACTGCTCGGGGCTCACCGGCGGCCCGACCGGCCCGCTCGCCCCGGGTGAATCGGCGACCTACTTCTGCAGCCACACGATCGTCGAAGCGGACGAGAAAGCCGAAACCTACGAAAACAGCGCGACCGTGACCGCGACACCGCCGAAAGGCGAGGGCTCGACGGTCAAACACACCTCAAACACGGTCGTCGTCAAATTCCCGAGCCCGCACGAACGTCCGAACGGGGAAGTCTCCGCGACCTGCTCCTCGATCACGTTCACGTACCGCAAATTCCCGAACCTGCCCAACAACACCGTGACCGAGAAGGTCTTCGTCCACGGCGAACTGATCCTGACGAAGCTCTTCCACTTCAACGGCCCGAGCGGCTCGGACACGATCGCCATCACGGTCCCGCCGGGCATCGGCATGGTGGACGGACGCGCGAAATGGAACACGAACGGGTTCCAGGGCGGATGGGACGTGGCGATCGGCATCCGCTGCAACGCGACACCCTCGTTCACGATCGAAAAGCTCCAGAAGGTGCACGGCAGCGCCGAACCTTTCACGAGCGCCCCTGTGTCGAGCACCGTGGGCGGTCAGCTCGACTACCAGATCACCGTCAAGAACACGGGCAACGTGCCGCTGACGTTCTCGAGTTTCACGGACACCAACTGCAGCGGGGTGGCAGGCGGCCCGGCGGGCCAGGTCCCGGTCGGCGGCTCGGCGACCTACACGTGCAGCCACGTGCTCACGCTGGCCGACGCCAACCACGAATACGACGACTCGGCGACGGTGACCGCGACGCCCCCCGGGGAACCGTCGATCACGCACACCTCGAATACGGTCGATGCGCGCGTCCCGTTCACCGCGGAGCCCGGATTCGCGCTGCAGAAGACCCAGCACGTGGCGGGCCAGCCCGGCTCGTTCACGACCGGCGCCGTCTCGGCGGTGCGGGGCGAAACGATCGAATACGAAGTCGTTGCCACGAACACGGGCAACGTCCCGCTGAGGTTCTCGGACTTCAGCGACACCGTCTGTGACGGCGGTACGACCAGCGGCGGCCCGGGCGAAGCCGCGGTCGAACCCGGTGCGAGCACGACATACAAGTGCACGCATCTGGTGACCCCGGCAGACGAAGAAGCGGGCCAGGTGACGAACGTCGCCAGCGATACGGGCACTCCGCCCGAAGGGTTCGGCTCGGCAGCGAGCCACGAATCGAACTCGGTCACGGCGAACATCGCGATCACGCCTGCGCCCGCGCTGCAGCTGACGAAGGAGCAGCGCGCCAACCCCGCAGATTCGTACACCTCCGAACCGCTCAGCGTCCCGTCCGAGTCGACGCTCGAATACCAGATCGAAGTCAAGAACACGGGCAACGTGACGCTCACGCTGTCCCGCTTCACCGACCCGGTCTGCGACGAAGGCACGCTCTCGACCGAACCCGGCGAACCGACTCTGGCGCCGGGCGCGACGCGCGTCTACACGTGCAGTCACCAGCTGCCCGAAGCCGACGGTCCGGGCACGAGGATCGACAACGTGGCAAGCGACACCGGCACGCCTCCCGAAGGCCAGGGTGCGCCGGTTGAAGGCACCTCGAACGAAGTCGTCACAGAAGTCAGCTGACCAAAGGGGGGGCTCGCGGCTCGCGGCGCGGGGGGCGCCGCGAGCAGGTGAGCAGGGGGTAGGAGGGCTCGCGGCGCGGGGGCGCCGCGAGCACACGGGCCGAGCGCCGTGCTCGGCTGCGGCTGCTCGGTGGCCGCCGCGGGCCGCCGCGAAGCTGCCCGCTCACGTCTGCCTTCGCGCGCGCCGGCGCATCGTGGAGCCCTACGTTCCCTCCACGAGCAGCGTGCAAGGCTCGACCGTCGCGCGAGCTGCCGCCGGATCTCCTCGCGCCAAGAGCACCCTGGCCGCCGGCGGCAGTCGCGGGACGGCGAACACGAGCGCATGACCCTCATGCGCATCCCGCTCGGAGGCGAACACGATCCGCTCGCGCCCCGGGTACTCCCAGTCGAACGGATAGTCACCCGCATACGCGCGGCATGCGGACAGGACCGCGTCGGCGCTCCGCGCTGCCTCCCGCGCCCGGACGCGGTCGCGGCACAGGAACACGAGCAAGGGCTCGGCCTCCCCGCGGTCGCCGTATCGGCGCGTGTGCACCGACCAGCCCGAGAGAAAGTGGTCGTAGCGCTCGAGCTTGCCGACGATGCCTCGGGCTGGCAGCCGTGCGTCGCGCTCGACGAGCACGTCCACCGGCCCGACCGCGAGGACCGCGTCCGGCCGCAGCGAGTCGAAGCGCTCGACGGCGACGCGCTCCCCGCCGGACGTCGTGTGCAGGAAGTCGTGCGCGACGCGCCCACCCGGCAATCGCAGCTGATCGGCTCGCATGGCCGCCCGCTCTCCGTGCACGGTGAACGCCGGCGGCGAGAGCGCGCAGCGCCCGGCGGCCAGCACCTCGCAGGCGGTTCCGAGCACGCGCTCGAGCGCGAGCGCCCAGCCGGCGACGTGCACGGCACGCCGCACTCCTGCGAGTGACGCCCGGCCGCTGGCCTCAGGTGACTCCTCGGGGCCGCCCGATCCCCACCCGCCACGCCGGCGTTCCCCGGTCTCGCCCGCCGCCAACAGCTCGGCCCCACGCCCCGTGATCGCACAGCACATCGGAACACCGCCGCCGTCCCGCCGATGCAGCTGGATCCGCTCGAGCAGGCCCGCGTCGGCCAGCTTCTTGATCCGCCGCTGGGTCGTGCTCGGGGCGCGCCCTGCGTGCAGACGCCGGTGGATCTGGCTGCTGAGAACGTGCCCATAGCTCGCGACCAGCCTCAGGATCGCGAGGTCGACAGCGTCGGGCCGAAGCGCGACCGAAGCGCGAGGCGGCGTGTGGGTCCGGGCGCTGACAGCGCGGTCGAGCTCGATGAGCTCGGCGAAGCTCGCGGCCGCGGTCGCCGGGAGCTGGGGGACGTCGGCACCACGCACCGCTACGCAGCGCGAGCCACCGGGATGCTCCTCGGCTCGAACCGCCGCCCCGGAAGCAGGGCTGAGGTCTGCCGCGACGTCCTCCCAGTGCGGCTGGCGCAGGTCGGCGACCGGCCGGCCGCCGCGCTCCCGCTGGCGGCGGGCGTGGTGGGCGATGCGCTCCGGATCCACCCGCATCGGAATCGTCTGTGCGATGAACGCCGGCTGGCGCCCGCCCGGGGTGGCGAGGCTCACGATCGCGTGATGGCGTGGCAGGTGCAGGCGCGCGTCGGGCTGTGCGAGCGTCGAAAGGTGGTTCCCCGGTCGGATCGTGTCCGAGAACTCGCTCATCGCCAGCGCCGCGGCGGACCTCGCATCGCGGGCGGAGGCGGTCGCGAAGTAGATGCGGTGGGCGAACAGGGCGTCGAGCTGGTCTCGCACCTCGCGATCGGTCCATTGGGCGTCGGACTGCCAGCACGCGACCGTCTCGAGACCGGCCGAGCGCTTGAGCGCCATCGTCTCGGCGAAGCCGCGATTGACGACGAGCGGCGCCTCGTCGATCTTCAAGGCGACGGCGATGCGCTCCGCGGCGGGCACCAGGTCCTGCTGGCGCGCGAGCGCCGCGTCGAGCATGCCGACGAGCAGCTGCATGACCACCGCCGTGTTGCCGGCGCCCATTGCTCCGAGCGCCCCACGCACGACCAGCACCTCCTGCTCGGCGATCACGCGGTCGAAGTCGATGCGCAGCGTGTCGTTCAGGAGAACCCGCTTGATCGACGCCGAGTTGAGCAGCCGGGCGAGCTTGTTGACGGGCGCGTCGAGCTTCGCCGTCGTCGTACTCCGCGCGTCGGCCAGCTGCGCCGCGAGCTCCGCGGTGAAGAACATCGCGATCTCGCGCAGCTCCGGTAGGCCCCGTACCTTCGCGCCCACGGCGCGGCGATACGCGTACCCCTCCTCGCCGACCGAGAGCAGCCGCGCGGCGTCCCACAGGTTCGCCCGCCGGTCGAACGCGAGCACGGCGATGATCGCGTTGCGCAGGTAGCGATCCGAGGACGCGCGGATGTCCGCGTCGGTGAACAGGTTCTTCAACGCTGCCACCACGTAGTCGGCGATCACATCGGCAGGCGCCTCCGCCGCCAGCGGGTTGAAGCCGCATGTGGGTTTGGCCAGGTCGAGCAGCGTGCACGTCCGCGACGGGGCAACGGCGCTCAGCGCGGCGTCGGCTGCATCGCCCTTCGGGTCGAGCACGATCACGGCGCAACGCTCGCGGAGCAGATCCTCGGCGACGGTCGCCACCAGGAAGCTCGACTTGCCCTGCTCCACCGTCCCGGGCGCGGCCACGTTCTGCCGCCGCAGCTCGGGGTGGATGGAGATCGGGCCATACGCATCCGTCAGCACGCCTGCGCGCGACCCAGGACGCAGGACGCCCGGCGGCGCGGGCGCCACGGGCATCGCCCGGCGCGCGACGGGCACCGTGGCGAAGTCACCCGAGGGCAGTTGCCACAGCCCCGCGAGCTCGGGCGCCGAGAAGACGCCCCGATGCCAGTTCGGGAGCGGGTTGCCCTCGCCCCGCGCTATGCGCCCGTCATAAGTGCGCAGGCGCCCCTGACGCAGAGCGGTCCCGCGCACGACCAGGTCGTTCTCGGCGCTCCCGGCGCGCAGCTCGGCCGCGATCCGCTCGGCGGCGCCTCGCGACTGCGCCAGCACGCGAAGCTCGGTGAACGAGAGGGGCCTGCGCTGCACGTCGAGCCCGCCCAGCAGCTCCAGATCGCCGAGCCTCGATCGCGTCCCCGCCCGCTCGGTCCCCAGCTCGCGGCTGCGGTAGAGGTGCGCTGCCAGGTGCTCCAGCAGCGTGGGAGCCGGCGTGAGCACGAGCTGGACGAGAGCTCGCTCGCCGGTGGCCGCGAGCGCCCGCACCAGCCGGTTGACAGGGGGATGGCGCTCCTGCTCGAAGCGGTCGAGCACTCTCGCACGGCCGATGAACGCGGCGCGCTTCTTCAGGCGCAGCAGCTGCGGCGGCGCCGTCTCCCGCCGATGCTCGGCGACGAGGCAGCAGTTCGGATAGGCGCCGCGCAGCGCAGCCTCAACGTTCCGCTCCTCCCCGGCCGGGCAGGTGAGCGCGAACCAGACGCACGCCCCCCTCTTATCCTCGCCACCCGGATCGTGGTGGACCTCCAGCGCGAGCGAGGGCTGGCCGAGCAGCAGGCGGCGCCACCAGCGCCGCTGCAGCGATCGGTGCAGCGTCGCGAACATCGCCACGAGTGATTCGGCCGCGGCGCGGTCTGCACGGTAGAGGTCGATGCGGAGCCGGACGTACTCCCGCCGGCGCCGCGCCGCCGTCCGCGACGCGATCGCCGCAGCGCCGCCGGCGAGGAGGAGTGCGGCGAGCTCGAGAGCACCATGCACGAGCGGTCGCGGCGCAGCGCGCAGCGCGCGCCCTGGTAGCCCCAACGGGTCAAGGAGCGCTTGCTTGTGGTGGCGAGCTCCGCGGAGCACCATCCCTGGACCGCCGGCGAGCATCCAGGACGCGAGCACGATCGCCACGGCGAGGCCGAGCAGACCGAGCAACTGCCAGATCAGGAAGCGCAGCACCCTCGGCCCATCCGACGCGCGGCCGCCGGCCGGGACGGCAACGCTCGGCTGTCACGAGCGCCCGCGCGTCAGGCCGCAGGGTGTGTCAGCGCGGGCGCGCCGCGCGCTCCACCTGCGCACCGCGCTTCGTCAGGTGCCATGCATTCGAGGCCCCGCGCTCCTGCCCGCCGCCGACGTTGTCGATCAACTCGAGGCGTCCGAGCCGGGTCAGGAGCTTCGAGATCTGCCCTTGGTCGGTGATGCCCGATCGTTCGGCTATCTCGCGGTTGCTTGCGCCCGGGTGCTCCGCGATCACCGTGAGAACCCGCAGGGTGCGGTAGGTGAGGCGCATGTTGATTCCCCGCAGCGGGTCGGCCGGGTTGTCCGCCGGCAGCCGGCGTTGCGACTGGCCGGCCGAGCTCGACACCGCGAGCTCGCGTCCAGCCGCTCGCGATCCGAGATAGGGCAGCACGATCATGCTCATCAGAGCTCCCAGCAGGTCGCTGTAGGGCGTCTCGCCGCGTTCGAGCATGCGCGCGTGCAGAACCGAGAAGACAGCGCCGACCACGCCCTGCGCCGTCAGCTCCGGCGGTTCGTGCTCCGAGCGCGACCGATCGCGCCCCTCGTCGATGGCCGCCGCGAGCCTGACGAGCACCGCCGCGCGCCGCGCGAGCACGCGATCGCCCGCGGCGAGCGTCTCGACGAAGCAGAGCCGCGCTAGCACGGGCTCGGCGTCCATCAGCGCCAGCAACGCACCGAGCCCGGAGCGGATCCCGTCCCGCCACCCGTCCTCATCCCGGTAGGCGTCCCCGATCGCCTGCTCCGCGCGGGCGATCGCCCCGTCGACGACGGCGAGGAAGCAGTCTTCGCGGTCGCTGAAGACGTCGTAGAAGGTCTTGCGTGACACGCGAGCGCGCCCGATCACCTGGGCGACCGTCATGCGGGCATAGCCCACGTCTGCGACCGCCTCGACGGCGGCGGCGAGCATGCGGTTCCGCTGGATCTCCGTCACGTGGCCGCGCGGGAGCGTGTTTCGCCCAGGGCGGAGCTGGGACGCCGGTGCGCGTGGGTCGAATACGGATGCCATGGGGTCCCCGCGACCCTCCTTTCCGGTTCTCATGCTTCCCAAACCCCAATTCTGGCTTTAGGGAGCGTCTTTGTGCTTGATGTCTCGATCACGACCGACGGCTCAGCGGGCCTCGGGCCAGCAGATTGGCGGGACATGGCGCCTATGTCGAGCGGCGTTTCTGACTCCTTTCAGCCCGGCTCCCGCAGCTACGATCGGCAGCGGTGCCGCAGGGGGCGAGAGCTGTGAGGGCTGCCGGCGGGCTGGACCGGGCGCCATCGGGCGTGCTCGTGGTTGCCGCGATCGCCTCGGTGCAGTTCGGCGCCGCCATCGCCGCCACGCTGTTCGCCCGCGTCGGGCCCGGGGGCGCGGTGCTCCTGCGGCTGGCGGCCGCGGCGATCGTGCTCGGCGCGCTCTGGCGCCCGCGGGTGAAAGGGCATTCGCGACTCCAGCGCCGCCTCGTCTGCGCCTTCGGGATCGTGCTCGCCGGGATGAACCTGAGCTTCTACGAGGCCGTGCACCGGATCCCGCTCGGGATCGCGGTCGCCGTCGAGTTCGTCGGCCCGCTGACGGTCGCCGTCGCCGGCTCCCGCCGCCGGCTCGACCTCCTGTGGATCCTCCTCGCAGTCGCCGGCATCGTCGCGCTGACCCGCGGACGCGCGCACGGGATCGACGCAGCCGGTCTCCTGTTCGCGCTCGGCGCAGGCGCGCTGTGGGGGTGCTACATCGTGCTCAACGCCCGTCTCGGGCGCGAGTTCGAGGGCTCGAGCGGCCTGACGCTGGCGATGATGATCGCCGCTCTGCTCGCGATCCCGGTCGGGATCGCCGATGGCGGCGCGCACCTGCTCGAAGTCCGGTCGCTGCTGCTCGGCGGCGCCGTCGGCCTGCTCTCATCGGCGATCCCGTACTCCTTCGAGCTGGAGGCGCTCCGGCGGATCGAGCCGAGCGTCTTCGGGGTCCTCATGAGTCTCGAGCCGGCGGTCGCGGCACTCGCCGGATTGACCGTGCTCGGTCAGGGGCTGAGCGCCCGCGCGCTGCTCGGAATCGCACTCGTCGTGGCTGCCTCGATCGGGGCATCGCGTCGCGTCGCGGTGTCCGACGTGGCGGTGCCGTAGGCGCGCGAACGGTCGCGCGATCGCCCCCCGCGGGCCTGCAGTCGGGTACGGCCACGACGCAATCCGGGCCCCCGCCGCGTGCCCACTTCCGCAGCCGGGCTGTGCCCGCTCCCGGGCGCGACTGCGGCGCGCATACCCGGGCCGTAAGGGGATCGAACCCGACTGCACGCCCTCCGTGGAACGCGCCGCGGCGCGCCATCTCCGCGCGCCCCTACGGTTGGTGCCCCACCCAAACCCCACCCATAAAGAACATCTAGACAGCAGCGAACTGCGCACGTCCGCGTCCGGCCCGCGCGTCGGTCCAAGGGAAGCCCATCCTGCCGACCCTCGGAGCCGCCATGACGCCTGCGCTTGCCCTCGAGAGCCCGACTCTCGTTCGCTTCACGAACGCCCGAGGTCGCCAACGCGAAGTCGTGCGCGAGTCCGGATCGCGTGGCAGCGTGCTCGTCATCGATCGCGATGCCGGGACCGGCGGGGACAATCGCCTCGTCGCTCATCTCGCCGCCGATGAGCCCACCGTCAACGCCGAGCTCGTAGCTCGTCGCTACGCAGCGGATGCCAGAGGGGCGCGTGCCCGCGCCGTCCGCAGCGAGGACCGCGACAGCGCCTGGGGCGAAGCCGGCGAGCTGCCAGCACCGTTCGAGCCCGACGCCGAGACGATCGCCTGTGCGCCACTGCAAACGATGTTCCGGCTCGGCCTCGTCGAGTCGTCGATGTCGATCTCCGCGCTCCGCTGGCGATGCTTCCACCACGGCCACGATCCGTCGCCGCGCGTCGTGAGCCTCCGCGAGGTGATCGGCAGCGTCGAGTCCTACGAACCCGCGCTCGCGATCACGCGGGCGGCGCTCGCTCGCAGCGCCTCGGCGTCGGTCTGCATCCTGCGCCAGGAGCACGCGCGTGTATGCAGCAGCCCGATCGTCCTCAACAGGGGCCTGCGGGAGGCCGTGCTGAGAACGATCGCGCACAGCGATGTGAGCATGAGCGAGATCGCGATGAGATGCGGACGCGTCAAGCGCGACCGACGCGGAAACGTCAGTGGCGAGACGAGCTGGCTCGCGCGCAGGATCGGCCTCCTCGCGGAGGGCGGCGCCGCCGCGCCGACGCCGTGGATCCACAGCGACGTCCTCGCGCTCATCGCTCGCGAAGGACTGGTCCTGAGCCCGCGCGAGGTCGAGCTCTGAAGCTCCCGCGCGTTCTGCTCGTCGAGCCCGATGCCAGCCGAGCCGCGCCGCTCGCGCGCGACCTCCGCGCCGACGGCTTCGACCTCGCCGTCGCCCGCAGCGTCGAACACGCACGTGCGCTCGCGCGGGCACGGATGCCGCGCGTGGTCCTGATCGGCGACCTGGACCCGCCGCGCGGACCGCTCGCGCTGCTCGAGGAGATCAGGGCGGATCTCGCACAACGGGCATGGAACCCGTCGCTCGGAGCGATCGTGCTCTCGCGCTCGGGCTCCGAGCTCGACGTGCTCCGCGCGTTCGATGCGGGCGCCGACGACGCACTGCCGCGCCGCGCCGGATATCTCGAGCTTCGCGCTCGGCTGCTCGCGCTCACGCGGCGACTCGACGACGGCATCGCGCCTTCGCCCCTCGTCACGGTCGGCGCGCTCGCGATCGACACGGCCACCCACGCCGTCACGCTCGGGGGACATGCGGTCGATCTGCGCCGGCTCGAGTTCGCGCTCCTGGTGCACCTCGCCGGCGACCCAGAGCGTGTATTCGCGAAGCAGGAGCTGCTCACCGCTGTGTGGGGTTATCGCTGCTGCGCGGTGACGACCCGCACCGTCGAGAGCCACGCGAGCCGCCTGCGCCGGAAGCTCGAGAGCCACGGCGCCGGCCGCTGGGTCGTCAACGTGTGGGGCGTCGGCTACCGGCTGATCTGACCGCGAGCCTGTCGGCCCGGCACGACCCGCTCGGCCGCACGGCGTTCGCGCTCGCGAGCGCACCGGCGCGCACCGCATGAAACGCGCGCCCCGCTGAACTCGAACCGTCCTCGGGCGGCCCTTTGCAGTCGTCGCAACCGGCGCTTCGACGCGGATTGACGCGTCGGTGGCGCCCACAACCAGGCCGGCAACACCGGCCGCTACCGGCCGCGCTACGCGCGGCTCCGAAGGAGGTACCCATGACCTGGGTAGATCTGGCCGTCCTCGCCGACGGCGAAGCACGAGCAGTAGGTGCAGTCGTGCACGAACTCGTCGACTCGGCGAGCTCGGCTGCGGTGCGAGCAGGAATCGGACTCGCCGGCGGAGCGGTTCTCGCCCGCGGTCTGCGCGCCGGGCGGCTGCACTGGAGCTGCAGCCTGGCGGCGGTCGCGTTCGCGTGGCTCGCGCGCGCCGAGCTCGGCGCGCTCGCGCTCTCGCTCGGCATCGCGGGGCTGAGCGCCAGCCACACCGGCCGCCGCTGGCAGCGCGAAGACCTCGACGACGGCGCCGATCTCGCGCGTCGCGCCGCCGCGCGCCGCGCGCCCTTGCAGACGCTGATCGCCGCTGCGGCTCGGGGCATCGCCAAGCGGCGGCGCACGGCGGACGGTGTTGTCGTGCTCGGAATAGACCGTCGCGGCCGCGATGTCGTGGTGCCGGTCGGCGGGGGGCGGCACGCGTTGATCGTGGGGGCGACCGGGTCGGGGAAGACCGTGACGCAGTCGGTGCTCGCGGCGGCCGCGGTCGCGCAGGGTTCCGCCGCGATCGTGATCGATCCGAAGGGCGACGGGCACATGTACGAGACGTTGCGCCGCGCCGCCGCCGCGGCCGGGCGCCCGTTCTTCGCATGGACACCGTCGGGCGGCGCCGCCTACAACCCCTACGCGCGGGGGGAGGCGAGCGAGATCGCCGACAAGGTCCTCGCGGGCGAGCACTTCACCGAGCCCCACTACCTCCGCCAGGCGCAGCGCTACATCGGACAAGCGGTGGCGGCCCTGCGCGCCGCCGGGGAGGACGTCTCGCTGCGCGGACTCGCGCGGCACCTCGATCCCGAGCGGTTGGAGCTGCTCGCGCGCTCGATACCCGGTGACGCGAGTGAGACGCACGAGTACCTCGACTCGCTGACGTCCCGCCAGCGTACGGACCTGGCGGGCGTGCGCGACCGGCTCGCGATCCTCGCCGAGTCCGACGTCGGCCGGTGGCTCGACCCCGCCGCGTGCGCGGAGCCGCGCCTCGAGCTGCTCGAGGCCGTGGAGTCCGGGGCCTCGGTCTACTTCAACCTCGAAGCCGACCGGCGCCCGCTGCTCTCGCAGATGCTCGGGGCCGCGATCGTTCAGGACCTCCTGGCGATGACCGCCTCGCTCCAGGGCAGGCCGCTGCCGGCACTCGTCCTGATCGATGAGTTCTCCGCCGTGGCGGCCCGAGGGGTCGTGCGCCTGTTCGCCCGGGCACGCTCGGCGGGACTCACGCTCGTGCTGGGCACGCAGGAGCTGTCCGACCTGCGCACGCGGGGGAACGAGCACATCGCCGACCAGGTCCTGGGGAACGTGGCCCTGCTCGTCGCCCACCGCCAGTTCGTGCCCGCCTCGGCCGAGCTGATCTCGCAGCTCGCGGGGGTCCGTGGCACGTGGCGCGTCACGCGCCACAGCCGCGGGCACACCACCCGCACACGGGTGCAGGAGCGCGTCCTCGCACCCGAGCAGATCACGGCCCTCGGCGTCGGGCAGGCGGCCGTCATCGCTCCGTCGGCAGGCACGCCTGCCGCGCTCGTGAACATCCGGGCGGCCGGCATCGGGGAGGTGCGGCGATGAGCGCGGTCACGGAGTCACGAATCGCGGTTCTGGAATGGATCGCCCGCCTCGGACCGGTCAGCGCGGAGGCGCTGTCCGTCCGCCACGGCGCGACGCTCGCCTCGTCGCGGGCTCGCCTCGGGGCAGCGGTGCGCGCCGGCCAGCTCTCACGGTCGGCGCCGCTGCGCGGCGTCCCGGCGTCGTATGACCTGACCCGCGCGGGCATGCGGGCATCGGGTGCCCGCGGCGGCGTCCCGCCGCGCGTGGGTCCCGCGGCTGCCGCGCACGTCCACGCTTGCGCGCTCGTGGCCGTCCACCTCGAGCTCCGCTACGGACAGGTTGTCGTCGGCGAGCGGGCGCTCCGCGCACGCGGGCGCCATGCCGCCGCCGGTCTTTCGTGCAGTCTCGGCGGCGTGAGCGCGGCGGGCATGCCGTCGGTGCACAGCGCCGACCTCGTGGTCGAACGCCGGCGCGGATCGGACGCGGCGCCGGTCGCGGTCGAGGTCGAGCTGACCGTCAAGGCGCCCGATCGCCTGCTTCGGATCTGTCGCGCGTGGGCTCGATGCCGTTCGGTGGGCGGCGTGCTCTACGTCGCGAGCCCCGCTGCCGAGCGCGCGGTGCTCGGCGCGATCGCCGCCGCCGGTGCAGGCGACCGCATCGTCGTCATTCCGCTGGCGACGCTGCTCGCGTCGCGCGGCTGACCCGCTCCCGTCTCGCCGTCCCATCCCAAGCGGCGCCTAGCTTGCGCGGGCGGGGGACAAGCGACGACAACGGAGGCAGAACGATGTCCTATAGAAACCTGAACCGCGTGGTGCTGATCGGTCGCCTGACCCGCGACCCGGATCAGCGCGCGCTGCCCTCCGGGAACCAGGTGTGCAGCCTGCGGATCGCGTGCAACGGCTCACGCCGCGAACCCGACGGGAGCTACAGCGAGCGTCCGAACTTCTTCGACGTGGACGTCTACGGGGTCGCCGCGGACGCCGTGAGCAGGTACACGCACACAGGCAGCCGCGTGGCGGTGGACGGGCGCCTTGAGTGGCGCGAGTGGCAGACGAGCGATCAGCAGCGCAGGCAGGCCGTCTCCGTCATCGCCGAGTCGGTCCAGTTCCTCGACGCGGCCGAGTCGGAGGCGCCGGGCGCAGCCGAGGTGGTCGCGGAGGAGCCCGAGGAGGAGGCACTCGCGCTGTGAGGCACGCGCCCGCGCCCGCTCCCGTCCAGCCGGGCGGCGAGCGGGCGCGGCCGGCCCGCGCCGTGCGGCGGCCGTGCGTAAACTGGCGCGCCGCACGAGAAGGAGCCACCGATGCCAGTCAACACGCAAGCCGTCGGCAAGACCTATGACCCCGTCATATATGCGGTCGGGCGGGAGAAGATCCGCGAGTACGCGCGCGCGGTCGGAGAGACCGACCCACTGCACCTCGACGTCGACGCGGCGCGCGCCGCGGGCTATGCGGACGTCGTCGCCCCGCCGATGTTCGCCGTCGTCTACTCGGCACCCGCCGTCGGGCCGCCGATCTTCGACCCCGAGATCGAGCTCAACTTCGCGATGATGGTCCACGGCGGCCAGGAGTTCGTGTGGGGTGAGCCCGTCGTGGCCGGCGACGAGATCACCACGGTCGCGTCCGTCAAGGACATCCACGAAGCAGACGGCCGCGGCTACTTCGTGTTCGAGTCGACGTCGACCAACCAGCGCGGCGAGCAGGTGTGCCGCGGAACCTGGACGAACATCGTCCGAGGAGTGTGAGGCCGTGAGCGAGCTGACCGCCGGAGCCCAGATCCCCGAGCTGCGCATCACTCCCGACAAGTACCTGACGGTGCGTTACGCCGGCGCCTCCGGAGACTTCAACCCGATTCACATCGACGAGGAGTTCGCCAAAGCGGTCGGCCTGCCGGGCCGCATCCTCCACGGCCTGTGGACGATGGCGCAGGTCGCGCGGGCGCAGACCGAGGCGGCCGGCGGCCCCGAGCGTCTGCGGCGCCTCTCGGTCCAGTTCCGCGGCATGGGCCTGCCCGAGCAGGAGATCGTCGTGACCGGCACCGTGCGCGAGTCCGACGGCTCGCGAGCCGTTGTCGACACGGTCGCAGAACAGGGCGGCAGCCAGATAATCCGCAACGCCGAGGCCGAGCTCTCGCTGTAGGCCGGGCCGCGGCCGGCGTCTCCCCGGCGCCTACAATCAGGAGATGCTCACAGCCCGCCAGGAGCAGATCCTGGGCAAGGTCGTAGACGACTATCTGCGCTCCGGCGCACCGGTGCCCTCGCGCGCGATCGCCGCGGACCCGGCGCTCGACTGCAGCCCCTCGACGGTGCGCAACGAACTCGCCGTGCTCGAGGAGATGGGGCTGCTGACGCACCCGCACGTCTCCGCCGGACGTGTCCCGACCGACGCCGCCCAGCGCTACGTCGTCGACCGCATGCTCAGCTCCGATGCGGCCGTCCCGGTGCCGCCGCGGCGTCTCGAGCTGTCGCTCATCCGCCGCGAGCTCGACCAGGCGATGCGCGACACGACCGAGGCCCTCTCGCAGGTCACGAACCTGCTCGCCGTCGTCTCCGCACCGCCGATCAGCACGGCGACGATCCGCCATGTCGAGGTGCTCGCGCTGCAGCCGCAGGTCGCGATGGTCGTGATCATCACCTCGGCCGGCGGCGTCTCGAAGATGCTCGCGACGTTCGACCACGCCGTAGACCCCGGCCTGCTCGCGTGGGCCGGCGAGTACCTCAACGACAGGCTCGTCGGCATGGAGCTCGGCGCGCGGATGCTCCAGCAGCGCCTGTTCGATCCCGGTGTCTCGCCCGTCGAGCTGGCGTTCCTGACCCGGCTCGCGCCGGCGTTCGGAGGGCTCTCGCACGACGCCGAGGAAGAGCTCTACGTCGAGGGCACCGCGCGCCTGTTCGAGATGGCGCAGATCGATGACGTGACACAGGTGAACGAGCTGATCGGCCTGCTCGAGCGCCGCGTGGCGCTGCTGTCCGTGCTCCGCGCCGCCCTCGGCGAGCCCGGCGTGTACGTCCGCATCGGCCGCGAGAACGAGCTGCCCGCGATGCAGTCGCTCGCCGTCGTCGCGACCGGTTACGGGATGGCCCAGCGCAAGCTCGGCACGGTGTCCGTGATCGGTCCCGTGCGGATGGACTACGCCGCGGCGATCGCCACCGTCCGCGACGCGGCGCACAAGCTGTCGCGCTTCGTCCAGGACGCCTACGCCGAGAGCTGACCCAACTCGATGCCGCGTGATCCCTACGACGTGCTCGGCGTCGGCCGTGATGCCTCCGAGCAGCAGATAAAGAAGGCGTTTCGCGTCCTCGCGCGCGAGCTGCATCCCGACGTCAACGCACACGACCCGCAGGCGGAGGAGAAGTTCAAGGAGGCCGCGGAGGCATACGAGATCCTCTCGGACGCCGAACGCCGCGCCACGTACGACCGCTACGGCCACGACGGCTTGCGCTCCGGCGGCTACGCGCCCAACTTCGACGCGTTCGGGTCGATCGGCGACCTGTTCAACGCGTTCTTCGGCGGCGGGATGGCTCGCAGCGGACCGGCGCAGGGCAACGACGTCGCGGTTCGCGTGGACATCGACCTGGTCGAGGCGGCCGCCGGCAAGACGGTCGAGGTGTCCTTCGAGGCGGTCGAGCGCTGCGAGCGCTGCCACGGCAACGGCGCCGAGCCGGGCACGCCGATCGAGACGTGCGGCCGCTGCGGCGGGGCCGGACAGCTGCAGTCCGTCACACAGACCCCCTTCGGGCAGATGGTGCGCACGGTCGTCTGCGACCGCTGCGAAGGCGACGGGCGCGTCGCCGCCGACCCGTGCGGCGAATGCAGCGGGCGCGGGCGTGTGCGAGCCGCGCGAGCCGTCTCGGTCGAGATTCCGGCCGGGATCGCGGACGGGCAGCGCGTGCGCGTCACCGCGAAGGGCCACGCCGGCGATTCCGGAGCCCCGGCGGGCGACCTCTACGTACTCGTACGCGTGCGCGACGACCCGCGCTTCGTGCGCGAGGGCGATGACCTGATCACGGTGCTCGACGTCGCCGCCCCGCTCGCCGCCCTCGGCGCGACACTCGAGGTGCCGACGCTCGAAGGCACCGCCGAGATCGAGCTGCCGGCAGGGAGCCAGCCCGGCGAGGTCCTGACCATCCGGCGCGAGGGCATGCCGTCCCTGCGCCGTGGCCGCCAGGGCGACCTCCGGGTGGTCGTCAACGTGCTGGTACCCCGGCGCCTGACGCCCGAGCAGCGCGAGCTCGCCCAGCGCCTCAACGACAGCCTCACCGACGAGAACCTGAGCTCGCACGAGTCCGTGTTCGCCAAGCTCCGGCGCGCGCTCGGCAGCCAGGCGGCGTGATCCGCCTCGCGGTCCGCGTCGCGGCCGACCGCGCCGAGCTGGTCCTCGCGGAGCTGCTCGCCCTGTGCCCCGCGGGTGTCGAGGAGCAGGATCTTCCTGATGGCATCGTCGAGTACGCCGTCTACGGCGCACCCGGCGAGTTGCCCACGCTCCCCGCCCTCGACGCGGTCGTGGGTGACGCGCTCGTCGAGGTCCTCACCCGCGAGCTGCCCGACGACTGGAGTGAGCGTTGGAAGGAGTTCCACCAAGGGATCCTCCTCGCCCCGCCGCCCGGCGCGCCGGTTCCCGCGCTGAACGTGCGCCCGCCGTGGGAGCCGGCCTCGGACCGCGCGCGGGATGCGCTCGAGATCGTGATCGACCCCGGGCAGGCGTTCGGCACCGGTGCCCACGCGACCACGCGCCTGTGCCTCGAGCTGCTCCTGGAGCTGGCCGCAGAACTGCCCGCGCGCGGCTCCGTGCTCGACGTCGGGACAGGGTCCGGCGTGCTCGCGATCGCCGCCTCGCTGCTCGGCTTCGCGCCGGTGGCAGCGGTCGACAACGAGCTCGAGAGCGTGCTCGCGGCGGCGGAGAACGCACGCGTCAACGGCGCCTCCATCGCCGTCTCCCGCCTCGACATCCGCAGCGCGCCCCCGCCGGGGCTCGGCGCCGCCGAGCTCGTGCTGGCGAACCTGCTCGCACCCCTCCTGCGCGACCTCGCGCACGCTCTCGCGTCGGCTGACCGACGCCCCGCGCACCTGATCGCGAGCGGCCTGCTCGAGCACGAGGCCGACGAGATCGCTGAGCTGTTCGCGTCTGTCGCGGGCCTCTCGCTGCGCGAGCGCCGTGACCGCGGGGAATGGTCTGCGCTGTGGCTCGTGGCGGGCGCTCAGGCGCCGTCGGAGAGCTCGGTCGCGGCGCAGACGTTCGCGCGGTAGATCAGGTCGAGCGCGGCCCGCAGTCCGTCTTCGGACTCGAGCAGCACGCGCGCCGCCGCGAGCGCCGGCCCGATCTTCTCGAGTGCCTCGCCGACCGAGCCCGGATCGGGGTCGCGGCACCCCGCCACGGCCATGTCGAGCATCGCCTTCGCGGGCTCGATCGACCCCGAGAACAGGGCCGGCCCCACGAGGCTTCCGTAGTTGTAGACGCGTGCAAGGCGGCCCGCGAGCGCGATCGTGTCGCGGCGCCGCGGGGCGGCTACGGCCGGCAGCTCCTGTCCATCGATCAGGGCCGCCATCGTCCCGCCCAGCAGGCGACGCACCGTGGTCTCGTCGAGCCCGGCCTGGTGGGCGACGCGCAGCGCCATGTAGAGCGTCGTGACCGGCATGCCGTAGGGCGGATCGGAGGCGAACACGATCCGCTCTGCGGGAACGCGCGCGAACAGCTCGATCACGTCTATCGGGAAGAAGCAGGAGATGTCGTAGAGCACCGCCGGGTGATCGGCGAGACGCGTCGTGAGGATGCCCTGGTCGCAGATCGCGCCATGGGCGAGGATCAGGGGCGTGCCCGGGTGGCGCAGCGCGAGGTCTGCGAGGCCGTCGGCGAGCGGCGGCAGTCCGCGACCCGCGTGGATCAGCACCGGGACGCGCGCGGATTCCGCGAGCGCGAACACGTCGTCCATGTCGTGCCCGTCGAACACGAAATCCTGGGCGCGGGGGTGGAGCTTGATCCCGCGCGCGCCGCGCCCGAGCGAGCGTTCGCACTCGGCGAGCGCGCCTTCGGCGGGGTCCAGGCGGCAGAACGGCACGAGTCGCCCCCCGCTTTCACCCGCCCACTCGAGCACGCGGTCGTTCGGGAGGCTGTAGGCCGGCCGCCGCTCGGGGTCGTGCAGCGGGAAGACGCAGGCGCGGCGCGCCTCCGCAGCGTCGAGCTGGCCCAGCAGCTGCTCGAGCGTGAGCGAGCGACCGTCCTCGTCGAGGCCGAGGTGGGTGTGCGCGTCGATCACTTCGGCCTCCGCCGGGCGCAGTTGCGCCACCTCGGCCAGAAACGGCGCCAGCGCGCGCTCGTAAAGGGCTCGATCCATCCGCGGAACCCTATTGTGTCCCCGTGGCCTGGCAGGTCGTCATCGCCGGAGGTGGCTTCGGCGGCTTCTACGCAGCCCGCGCGCTCGAGCGGCTGCTACCCGCGCAGAGCGCGCGCGTCACGCTCGTCAACGAGGGCAACTTCATGCTCTACACGCCGCTGCGCCCGGGGGCGGCCGGGGCCACGCTCGATCCGCGCCACGTCGTCGTCCCCTTGCGCTCGCAGCTGCGCCGGACGGACCTCGTCGTGGGTGCGGTCACCGGCGCCGATCCCGCTCGCTCGGTGCTCCACGCGCAGCGGATCGACGGCCACCGCGTCGAGCTCGCATACGACCACCTGATCGTCGCGCTCGGCTCGGTCTCGCGGACGCTCCCGGTCCCGGGACTCGCCGAGCACGGGATCGGGCTGAAGTCCCTCTCCGACGCGACGGCGCTCCGCAACCAGGTCCTGAACTGCTTCGACATCGCCGAGTCGCTCGAAGACCCGCTCGAGCGCGCCCCGTACCTCAGCTTCGTGTTCGTGGGCGCCGGCTACGCGGGCGTCGAGGGGCTCGCCGAGCTGCAGGACTTCGCGGCCCAGGCGATCGAGCTCTATCCGCGCTGCCGCACCCAGGGGATGCGCTGGGTGCTCGCCGACGCGGCCGAGCGGATCATGGGAGAGGTCCCGCCGAGCCTCTCGCGCTTCGCCGCCGACGAGCTTCGGGGGCGCGGGATCGAGGTGCGCACCTCGACGACGCTGACCTCCGTCGCCTCGGACAGCGTGCTGCTGTCCGACGGCGAGACGATCCCGGCGCGGATGCTGGTGTGGACGGCGGGAGTCAAGCCGAGCCCGGTCGTCTCCCAGCTCGGCCTGCCGCTCGAGGACGGCGGCCGGGTCCGCGTCGACGCCACGATGGAGGTCGCGCGCACGGCGGGCGCGGTCGGGCGCGTGTGGGCGATCGGCGACTGCGCCGCGGTCCCGGACGCGTCGCGCCCCGGCCATCCGTGCCCCCCGACCGCCCAGCACGCGATCCGCCAGGGCCGGCTGGTCGCCCGCAATGTGGCCTCGGCGTTCGCCGGGGCGCCCGCGCGGCCGTTCCGCTATCGCACCAAAGGGGTCGTGGCCGAGCTCGGCCGCGGGAAGGCGGTCGCGATCACGCTCGGGATCCGCTGGCGCGGGCTGCCCGCGTGGCTGATCGCGCGCACCTACCACCTGCTGCTGATGCCGGGGGTCGGACGGCGCCTGCGCCTGCTGGTGGATTGGAACGTCGCGCTCGTCTTCGGCCGCGACGCGTCGGCGCCCGGCCGCCTCGGGAGTCCCACCCCCCTCGGCGACGAGTGACGGCAGGGGTTGCCTTCGCTCGCATCCCACCACCGGCGTATCCTGGGGCGGGATGGCGATCGCCGAGCAGATACAGGCTGATGTGAAGGACGCGATGCGCGCCGGTGAGCGCGATCGCGTCGGCGCGCTGCGCCTGGTCCTCTCCGAGCTGCAGAAGGCCGCCAAGGAGGGCAGCGACGACGAGCTCGCGGTGCTCCGTCGCGAGCGCAAGCGGCGGCTCGAGGCGGCGGGCGCCTACCGCGAGGCCGGGCGTTCGGACCTCGCCGACGGCGAGGACGCCGAGGCCCTGCTGATCGGCGGATATCTTCCCGCCGAGCTCGGCGACGACGAGCTGGCGCGGATCGTCGGAGACGCCGTCCGCGCGAGCGGAGCGACGTCGGCCAAGGAGATGGGGGTCGCGATGAAGCACGCCATGGCCGCCGTGGACGGGCGCGCCGACGGCAAGCGCGTCTCGGGACTGGTCCGGGACGCGCTGCAGGCATGAGGACACAGCTCGAGCTCTCCAATGAAGTAGCGGCCGAGCTGGCCGGCAGCCAGGACGCAGTGCTGCGCGCGCTGGAGTCCCACCTCGACTGCAAGGTCTACCTGCGCGGCAACCTGGTCACCTTCGACGGCGAGGAGCAGGAGACGCTCGCCGGCGAACGCGTCGTGCGCGAGCTCGCCGACCTGATCGCGCGCGGGCACCAGATCGGGCCGGGCACGATCACCGCCGTCACGGGCGCGCTCGACGCGCACGAATCGCCCGCGCGCGTGCTCGAGGACGTCGTCTGGAGCCATCGCAGCCTGCGCGTGGCGCCGAAGACCGTCAACCAGAAGCGCTACGTCGATTCGGTGCGCTCGAACACGATCACCTTCGGTGTGGGGCCCGCGGGTACCGGCAAGACCTTCCTGGCGGTGGCGATGGCGGCGGCCGCGCTCTCGCGCCACGAGGTCAACCGCATCATCCTCACCCGGCCCGCGGTCGAGGCGGGGGAGCGTCTCGGTTTCCTGCCGGGCGACCTGATGGCGAAGGTCGATCCGTACCTGCGCCCCCTGTTCGACGCTCTGCACGACATGCTCGACCCGGAGAAGGTGGCCCAGCACATCGAGCGGGGCGTGATCGAGATCGCGCCCCTCGCGTACATGCGGGGTCGCACGCTCAACGACTCGTTCGTGATCCTCGACGAGGCGCAGAACACGACCCCCGAGCAGATGAAGATGTTCCTGACGCGGCTCGGCTTCGGCTCGCGGATGGTGGTCACGGGCGACATCACGCAGGTCGACCTACCGCGCGAGCAGCAATCCGGGCTGATCGCCGTCGCGGAGGTGCTCGAGGGCGTGGAGGCGATCGACTTCGTCCGCTTCGGCGGGGAGGACGTCGTCCGCCACAAGCTCGTGCAGCGGATCGTCGAGGCCTACGACGACCACGACAAGCTGCCCGGCGACCGGTCCGCGACGGCGGCCGAGGCCCCGCGGGCCGTCTCCCGCGCCGGCGAGGGCACGGGCCGCTCGGCGATCCGCAGCGCCTGAGGACGATGCTCGATGTCGAGGTCGTGCGGCCGCCGCGCACAGCCGGCGCTCCCCGCGCGGATGAGATCCAGGAGCTGTGCCGATGGGTGGCCGGCCGCTTCGCCGTGCGCGCCGGCCACGTCGCCGTCGAGTTCGTCGACGCCGCCCGGATCGCGGAGCTGAACGCGCGCCACCGCGGCCGGGAGGGGCCGACCGACGTGCTCTCCTTCCCGATCGACGGCCCGCCCGTCACCGGGACGCCGCAGAGCGGTCGCACCGCCGCGCCGCGCGAGCTCGGCGACGTCGTGATCTGCCCCGAGCACACCGTCGATCTCCGGGAGGCCGTGGTGCACGGGATGCTCCACCTGCTCGGTATGGACCACGAGCGCGACGCCGGCGAGATGCTCGCGCTGCAGGACGAGCTGCTCGCGCGTAGGCGGCAGTGACGCGCAGCGGCTTCGTCGCGCTGGCCGGGCGACCCAACGTCGGCAAGTCGACGTTCGTCAACGCGGTCGTGGGGGAGAAGGTCGCGATCGTCTCCGACCGTCCGCAGACGACCCGGCGCGCGATCCGCGGCGTCTACCACGGCCCCGGTTGCGAGCTTGTGCTCGTCGACCTCCCGGGCGTGCAGCGCCCGCGCGACGCGCTCACCTCGCGTATGGCGCGCCGCGTCACGCAGGAGCTCGAGGGGGCTGACGCGGCCCTGCTGGTCCTGGGCGGCGACCAGGGCGTCGGCCCCGGGGACCGCTACATCGCCCACACGCTCGCCGCCGGCGACGTCCCCGTCACGATCGCCGTCAACAAGGTCGACCGCGTCTCGACGGCGAGCCTTGCCGCTGTGCTGGAAGACGCGGCTCAGCTCGCGCCCGGCCGCGAGGTGTTCCCGATCTCTGCGCGTCGCGGCGCGGGGCTTCCCGCGCTGCTGGAGCACCTCGCCTCGCTCGTGCCCGAGGGCCCGTTCATGTATGCCCCCGACGCCGTCTCCGACCAGCCGCGGGATGTGCTCCTCGCCGAGCTGATCCGCGAGGCGGCCGTCCGGCGCACGTTCCGCGAGCTCCCGCATGCGCTCGAGGTCGTGATCGACGAGCTCGACCGGCCGCGTGCCGGTCTGACGCGCGTCCGCGCGCTGATCTGGGTCGAGAGCGAATCCCAGAAGGGGATCCTGATCGGCGCCCGCGGGAGCATGATCAAGGCGATCGGCACGGCCGCGCGCAAGGAGCTGGAACGGGTGCTCGGCGAGCAGGTGCACCTCGACCTCTCGGTACGCGTG
Organism: Solirubrobacteraceae bacterium; assembly: GCA_036264095.1. Taxonomy (GTDB): domain Bacteria; phylum Actinomycetota; class Thermoleophilia; order Solirubrobacterales; family Solirubrobacteraceae; genus Palsa-744. The sequence continues at coordinate 33,676 of DATARO010000002.1, forward strand.
CGCAGGGACTGGCGCGGCGATGAGGCGCTGCTGGACCGGCTCGGGATCGAGTAGCCGCTTCGCCCGGCGTGGGCGCGCTCCTAGACGCGGCGCTCGATCGCGTGCCCGACGGCGCGCAGCGCTTCGAGATCGATCGGCGCGCCCCACAGGTAGGGAACGCTCGCGACCTCGAGCTCGCGGCGTCGCAGGCGCGCGACCTGGTTGTGCTGCAGGCGCGCGCGCTCGTGGACGGAGCGGGCGGCATGGGCGGCGGCGCGAAGCAGCACGCGCTCGCGGCCCCGCCCGCCGCCGCCCCCGTCGAGTGCCGCGATGCGCTCCATCTCCGCGGCGCTGAAACGGCGCGGCAGCAGGCCGTTGACGATCACGAGGTCGAGCCCGCGGCCGAGGGCCTCGCGCAGGCCCTGGTCGAGCTCGATCGCCTCGCTGACGGCCATCTCGCTGCCCTGGGCGACAGCCGCGTAGGCGCTCCGGCCTGCCGCTGCCAGCAGCTCGCGCACGCGCTCCGCCTGCGCCGCGACCGGGCCGACCCGCGCGATCGCGCCGAACGTCTGCGGCGAGCGCAGCAGGCCGAGCGCGTGCCCGGTGGCGGGCGCGTCGAGGATCACCACGTCGTACGGCCGCGCCCGCCGCTTCCAGCGCCGGCCCTGCGTCAGCTCCCACACCTTGACCATCGCGAACAGCTCCTTCGCGCCCGGAGCCGCCGCCGCGAAGTACTGGAACGTGGAGCTGCCCGCCAGCACACGTCCGGGGATGCGCCCGCCGAGCTCCTGGACCCACTCGAGCAGCACGCGGTCGGGATCGAGGGTCATCGCGAAGAGCCGGTCGGCGAGCTCCAGCTCGACGCCCGGCTCGCCGCGCCCGAGCCCGAACAGCTCAGGGAGGCGCCGCTGATCGCCGAGCTCGACGACGATCGTGCGCGCGCCGCGTTCGGCTGACAGGAGCGCGAGCGCCGCCGCCAGCGTCGTCTTGCCGACGCCGCCCTTGCCCGTGACCATGATCAGTTCGTGCTGCAGGAGCCCGCCCATCGAGGCAGCAGTCTCGCGGAAACCCGTGCGTGATCCCGCCACCTACAATCGGACGATGAGCAGCGGACCCGCCGATGCGAGCACGCTCGAGGACGAGGTCGCCTTCGACCGCGACGGCCTCGTGCCCTGCGTCGTCCAGGATTGGCACAGCGGCGAGGTGCTGACGCTCGCCTACATGAACGAGCTCGCGCTGCAGCGCACGCGTGAGTCGGGCGAGCTGCACCTCTACAGCCGCTCGCGCGGCGAGCAGTGGCACAAGGGCGAAACGAGCGGCAACGTCCAGGCCGTGCGGGCGCTGCGCCTCGACTGCGACGGCGACACGCTGCTCGCGCTCGTCGAGCCGGCCGGCCCGGCGTGCCACACGGGCGAGCGCACGTGCTTCCACCGCGGCGAGCGGGAGCCCGCTGCCCCGTATGAGTCGCTGCCGGCGCTCGAGCGCACGCTCGCGCAGCGCGCCCTCGAGCGCCCCGCCGGCTCCTACACGGTCGAGCTGCTCGAGAACCCAGCCAGGATCGGCGAGAAGGTGATGGAGGAGGCGGAGGAGGTCGCGCGCGCCGCGCGGGAGGAGTCCGACGCGCGCGTCGACGAGGAGTCGGCCGACGTCCTCTACCACCTGCTGGTCCTGATGCGCAGCCGCGGCCGCTCGCTGGCCGACGCGGAGCGCGTGCTCGATGGCCGTCGCTCCTAGCGAGCCCACGTCCGCCGCCGAGCTCGAGCCCTCGCTCGAGCGAGCGCGCGAGCTCGCCCGCGACCACAACCTGATCCCGCTGCGGGTCAGCTTCGTCGAGGACTGCGAGACGCCCGTCTCCGCGTTCGTGAAGCTCCGCGCGCTCGCGCCGGGCGAGCCCGCGTTCCTGCTGGAGTCCGCCGAGCAGGGCCAGCGCGTCGGGCGCTGGTCGTTCCTCGGCTTTCGCCCGCGCGAGGTCGTGCGCTGGTCGCTCGGCGACGAGCACGACCCGTACGCGCTCGCGGCGGCGCGCGTCGAGCGCTTCAACCAGGCGCAGGACCCCGAGGGGCCTCCGTTCACGGGCGGCGCCGTCGGGTTCTTCGGCTACGACCTCGTCCGCGCGATCGAGCCGCTCGGGCCGGCGCCGCCCGACCCGATCGGATTGCCCGACATGGCGCTGATGCTCTCGGACGCGCTCGTCGCCTTCGACCACCTCAGGCACACGGTCACGATCGTCGCGAACGCCGACCTCGAGGCCGAGCCCGACGTGGAGCGCGCCTACGCCGCCGCGGCCGCGACGATCGCCGAGGTGCGGCGCGCGCTCGCCGGCCCGGTGCCGCGCGGCGAGGCTCGCCCCGCGCGGGAGATGCCCGAGTTCGAGGCCAACATGCCGCGCGAGCAGTTCGAAGCGATGGTCGAGCGGATCGTCCGCTACATCTACGCCGGCGACGCCTTCCAGGTCGTCCCCTCGCAGCGCTGGTCGGCGGCGGTGCCGGTCGAGCCGTTCTCCATCTACAGGGGCCTACGCGCGGTCAACCCGAGCCCGTACATGTACTTCCTCGACTTCGGCGACTTCCAGGTGGCAGGGGCGAGCCCCGAGCCGCTGCTCACCGTCACAGGCCGCCACGTCAGCACCAAGCCGATCGCGGGCACGCGGCCGCGCGGCGCGAACCCGGAGGAGGACCGGCGCATCGCCGCCGAGCTGATCGCCGACGAGAAGGAGCGCGCCGAGCACGTGATGCTCGTCGACCTCGGCCGCAACGACCTCGGGCGCGTCTGCGAGTACGGCACCGTCACCGTCGATGAGCTGATGGAGATCGAGTCCTACAGCCACGTGATGCACATCGTCTCCTCAGTGTCCGGGACGCTTCGGGAGGGAATAGGCGCGATGGATGCGCTGCGCTCCGTGCTCCCGGCGGGCACGCTCTCGGGGGCGCCGAAGGTGCGGGCGATGCAGATCATCGACGAGCTCGAGCCCGTCAAGCGCGGCGGCTACGGGGGCGCGATCGGCTACCTCAGCTACGCGGGCGACCTCGACACGGCGATCCACATCCGCACGGCCGTGATCAAGGACGGCGTCGCCCATATCCAGGCCGGCGGCGGCACCGTGGCCGATGCCAAGCCCCCTTACGAGTACGAGGAGGCGGTCGCGAAGTCGCGCGCCGCGCTGCGCGCGATCGCGCTCGCCTGCGGGCAGGTCGACTGGCCGTGAGGGTGCTCGTCGTCGACAACTACGACTCGTTCGCCTACAACCTCGTGCAGTACCTGGGCGAGCTGGGCGCCGATGTCGAGGTCGTGCGCAACGACCGCGCCGAGCCCGCCGAGCTGCTCGCGCAGGGTTACGATCGCTGCCTCGTCTCGCCGGGCCCGTGCACGCCCAACGAGGCCGGCATCAGCCTCGAGATCGTGCGGCAGATGCCCGAAGCCGGGATCCCCACGCTCGGCGTCTGCCTCGGCCACCAGGCGCTCGCGCAGGCGTTCGGCGGACGCGTTGAGCTGAACCCGCCGGTCCACGGGAAGGCGACCACGATCGAGCACGACGGGCGGACGATCTTCCGCGGCCTCAGCTCGCCGTTGCGCGTCGGCCGCTACCACTCATTGGTCGTGAACCGCGACCTGCCGGACTGCCTCGAGGAGAGCGCGCGCGCCGGCGAGGTGCTGATGGCGCTGCGCCACCGCGAGCTGCCGGCGGAGGGCGTGCAGTTCCACCCCGAGTCGGTTCTGACCGACGAGGGACGGGCGCTGCTCGGCAACTTCCTCGCCGCTCGCTGACGCTCGCCGCGAAACCGCCAGAATGCGAGCGCGATGCCGAACGAGATCCTGACCCGCGCGATCGACACGGTCGCGGCAGGGCGCGACCTGCGCTCAGAGCAGGCGGCGGAGGTGCTGTCGGAGATCATGCACGGCGAGGTCTCCGAGGTGCAGATCGCCGGCTTCCTGATAGCCCTGCGGACGAAGGGGGAGACGGTCGAAGAGATCGCCGGCCTCGCGAGCACCATGCGCGCGCTCGCCGCGCACGTCCCCACCGAGCGCAGCGACCTGCTCGACACGGCGGGCACCGGCGGCGGGCGCAGCACGTTCAACGTCTCGACGACGGCGGCGCTGATAGCCGCGGGCGCGGGCTGCGCGGTCGCCAAGCACGGCAACCGCTCGGCGACGAGCCGCTCTGGGTCGGCCGACCTGCTTGAGGCCCTCGGCGCGCGCATCGACCTCGGCCCCCACGACGTCGCCACGTGCATCAGCGAGACCGGCTTCGGGTTCATGTTCGCCCCCGCGCACCACCACGCCACGCGCTACGTGGTGCCGGTGCGCCGCGAGCTTGCCGTGCGGACGATCTTCAACATGCTCGGCCCGCTGACGAACCCCGCCGGCGCCGGGCGGCAGCTGATCGGGGTCTCCGATCCCGCCTTCCTGGAGACGATGGCCGGCGCGCTGGCCGCGCTCGATGTCGAACGCGCACTCGTGGTCTGCAGCGAGGACGGCCTCGACGAGGTCTCCGCGACGGCGCCCACACGCGCGGTCGAGGTGAGCGGCGGCGCGTTGCGCAGCTACACGATCGACCCCGCGGAGATCGGGCTCAGCGGCGCCGAGGCCGGCGTCGACGGCGGCTCGCCCCAGCAGAACGCCGCTGTGACGCAGGCGATTCTCGCCTCGGGGGGCGCGCCCGGCAGCGAGCTGGCGCTCGCGAACGCCGGCGCGGCGATCTACGTCGCCGGCGCGGCCGAGACGATCGCCGAGGGCGTCGAGCTGGCGCGCGAGGCGATCGCCGACGGCCGCGCGGCTGCCGTGCTCGAGCGCTACGTCGCCGCCAGCAACGCCGCGGCTCCGAGCGGCGCGCTGTGATGACGGTCCTCGAACGGATCGTCGCCGAAACGCGCGAGGAGCTCGAGCGCCGCCGCCGCGAGCGCCCGCAGCCGCCTGAGCCCGCCGGTGCGCCGCCCGCCGGCCGCTTGCACGATGCGCTCGCCGGCGATCGCATCGCGGTGATCGCCGAGTTCAAGCGGCGCTCGCCGTCGGCCGGCGAGCTGAGCGAGCGCCCCGACCTCGACGCCGCGGTGCGCGCATATGCCGAGGGCGGCGCCGCCGCGCTCTCGATCCTCACGGAGGGCCCGAACTTCGGCGGCTCGCTCGAGGATCTGGCGCGCGCCCGCGAGCTGTGCGACCTGCCGCTCCTGCGCAAGGACTTCGTCGTCGACGCCTACCAGCTGCACGAGGCGCGTGCCGCGGGAGCCGACGCCGTGCTGCTGATCGTCGCGGCGCTCGCACCCGGCGAGCTCGCGTCGCTGCACGAGCAGGCGGCGGAGCTCGGCCTGGATTCTCTCGTCGAGGTGCACGACGAGAGCGAGGTCGAGGTGGCGCTCGGAGCCGGGGCGCGCATCGTCGGCGTCAACAACCGCGACCTGCGCGACTTCAGTGTCGACGTCGGGCGCACGGGCGAGCTGCTGCACGCGATCCCCCCGGGCGTGATCGTCGTATCCGAGTCCGGGATCGCCGGCGCCGAGCAGGTGCGACAGCTGCACGACGCCGGTGTGCACGCCGTCCTCGTCGGCGAGACGCTGATGCGCGCAGGCGACCCTGCGGCTGCGCTGCGCGGGCTGCAATCAATTTAACCCCGCTGGGGGAACACTTTAGATCTCCTTGAATGCCGGCGACCATCCTCTACCGGGATGCGGCGTTCCCTATTGATTCCGTTCATCTCCGCCCTGCTCGGCGGCGGCGTCGTGGTTGCCGTCGTCGCCGCAGCGGGTGGGCTCGGATCGAGCAGCAGCACCGTGACCACGGTGCAGTCCGCCCCGGTCTCGCCGAGCAACGCCTCGCAGACCACCACCGGGCTGACGCCGCATCAGATCTACGAGCGCGACGCACCCGGCGTCGCGTTCGTCACCTCCACTGTCGTCCAGAAAAGCGAATCGCCCTTCAACCTGTTCGGCGGCAGCGAAGCGCAGCGCCAGGGTCAGGACACCGGCTCGGGCATCGTGATCGACTCCAACGGCACGATCCTGACCAACTACCACGTGGTCGAGAACGCGATCAAGGTGACCGTCAGCTTCGAACAGGGCAAGACCGTCGAAGCGCAGATCGTCGGCAAGGACCCCTCCAACGACCTCGCGGTCCTGCGCATCCATCCGGACGGGCTGACGCTCCACCCGCTGTCGCTCGGCGACTCGAGCGCCGCTCAGGTGGGCGACCCCGTGTATGCGATCGGCAACCCCTTCGACCTCGAACGGACGCTGACCACCGGCGTCGTCTCGGCGCTCCAGCGCCACCTCGAAGCGCCCAACGGGTTCACGATCGAGAACGTGATCCAGACCGACGCCCCGATCAACCCCGGCAACTCCGGCGGCCCGCTGCTCGACAGCCTCGGCCGCGTGATCGGGATCAACTCCCAGATCGAGACCGGCAGCAGCGGCGGCGGCAGCGTCGGCATCGGCTTCGCGGTCCCGATCAACACGGCCAAGAGCGAGATCGCACAGCTCGAGAAAGGCGGCACGGTGCGCGGCGCGTACCTCGGCCTCTCGTCGCTCTCGATCGACGGCTCGCTGGCCGCGCTCAACCTCCCCGTGACCTCCGGCGCGCTCGTAGAGAGCGTCGAGAAGGGCTCGCCGGCGGCGAAAGCCGGCATCCACGGCGGCGTCCCCGCGGCGACCGAAAGCGGCGAACTCGCGGTCGGTGGCGACATCATCACCTCGATCGACGGCAAACCGGTCACGAGCTCCGACGACGTCGTGGCCGACATCTCCGCCAAGAAGCCGGGCGAAGTCGCGACGCTCGGCCTGCTGCGGGCCACCGGCCACGGCAGCTACAAGAAAATCACCGTCGCGGTCACGCTCGGCAGCCGGCCGAACAGCGCACCGGCAGCCGGCACCGGCAAATAGGCCGCGGGCCCGCCGGGCACGGCAGGCGCACCCCTAGACTGGACCGTCATGGTCCGTCTGAAGATCTGCGGGGTCACCAGCCTCGACGACGCCGAGCTCGCCGTCGAGCTCGGGGCGTGGGCGCTCGGGATGATCTTCTATGACGGCAGCCCCCGCCGCTGCTCGCGGGAACAGGCCACGGCCATCTCGGCTGCGTTGCGCCGCCGCGTCAACCTCTGCGGCGTCTACGTCAACGCGCCGCTCGAGGACGTCGAGCGTGACTGCGAGCAGCTCGGGCTCGCGCTCGTCCAGCTCCACGGCGGTGAGGGCCCCGCGTTCTGCACGGAGATCGCAAGGCGCACGGGCGCCCGCGTGATCAAGGCCGCGCAGATCGCCGGCGTCGGCGACGTCCGCGACATCGAGCGCTTCCACGTGGACTTCCACCTGCTCGACGCCCGCTCGCGCGATCCGCACCGCGCGGCGCTGCGGGGCGGGACGGGGGAGACGTTCGACTGGTCGCTGCTCGCCACGCGCCGCTCGCGCGTGCCCCTGATCGTCAGCGGCGGGATCGAGGCCTCCAACGCCGCCGCCGCGATCGCGGCGACGCACCCGTACGCGCTCGACAGCGCGAGCGGCACCGAGGCCGCACCCGGCCGCAAGGATCCCGAGCGGATGCGCGCCCTGTTCGATGCGGTGGCTGCGGCCAACGCCGCAGCCCTGGAGCCCGCGCCCGGGCCGGCGGCGAGCGGGATCGCCTCGGCGACGTGAGCGCGCCGGCGAGCGACGGCGGCGTCGAGCATCGGTTCGGCGACTACGGCGGGCAATACGTGCCCGAGACGCTGATGCCCGCGCTCGCCGAGCTCGAGCGCGCCTGGCTGGACGCTCGCGAGGACCCCGCCTACCTGCAGGAGCTCGACGGACTGCGCCGCGAGTTCGCCGGACGCCCGACGCCGCTCTATCACGCCCGCCGGCTCTCCGAGCGCGCCGGCCGGCCCGTCTACCTGAAGCGCGAGGACCTCAACCACACCGGCTCGCACAAGCTCAACAACGCCCTCGGGCAGGTGCTGCTGGCCCGCCGCATGGGCAAGCGGCGGATCATCGCCGAGACCGGCGCGGGCCAGCACGGCGTGGCGACAGCGACGGTCTGCGCCCTGCTCGGACTGGACTGCGTCGTCTACATGGGCGTCCAGGACACCGAGCGCCAGCGTCCCAACGTGCAGCGCATGGAGTTGCTGGGGGCGACCGTCAAGCCCGTGGACGCCGGCGCCCGCACGCTGAAGGAGGCCACCTCGGAGGCGATACGCGACTGGGTCACGAACGTCGAGACGACCCACTACGTGATCGGATCGGTCGTCGGCCCGGCGCCCTACCCGGCGCTCGTACGCGAGCTGCAGCGCGTGATCGGCGAAGAGGCGCGCGAGCAGATCCTCGCGCGCGAGGGCCGCCTGCCCTCCCGCGTCGTTGCCTGCGTCGGCGGCGGCTCGAACGCGATCGGGATCTTCGCGGCGTTCATCCCGGACGCCGGCGTCGAGCTGATCGGCGTCGAGGCCGCGGGCGAGGGGATCGACACGCCGCGGCACGGCGCCCCCCTGACGGTGGGGTCGCGGCCGGGCGTGCTGCACGGCTCCCGCTCGGCGATCATGCAGGACGAGGAGGGCCAGATCCTCGAGGCGCACTCGATCTCAGCCGGCCTCGACTACCCGGGCGCCGGTCCCGAGCACGCCCACCTGCGCGACACGGGCCGCGCGCGCTACGTCGCGGTGACCGATGCGGACGCGCTCGCGGCGTTCCGCGAGGTGACGCGGCTCGAGGGCATCATTCCGGCGCTCGAGACCGCGCATGCGCTCGCGTGGGTGCTGGCGCAGGACGCGGGAGAGCTCGACCTCGTGTGCCTGTCCGGGCGCGGCGACAAGGATCTCGCCGAGGTGCTCGGGTCGGCGCAGGCGTGAGCAACGGCGAGCAGCGGCTGCGCGACGCGTTCGCGGGTGCGCCCGGAGCGGCCGCGCTGATGCCCTACATGATGGGCGGTTTCCCATCGCTCGAAGAGTCGATGCGGATCGGCGCCGCGTGCGTGCAGGCGGGCGCCGATGTGATCGAGCTCGGCCTGCCCTACTCGGACCCGCTCGCGGACGGACCCGTGATCCACGCTGCCGGCACGGCGGCGCTCGCCGCCGGCGCGAGCCTCGCGGGCGTGCTCGAGATCGCGCGCGGTCTGTCGGAGAGCGTGCCGGTCGTACTGATGTGCTACGCGAACATGGTCTACGCGCCCGGCACCGACGCCTTCCTGGAGCGCGCCGCGCGCGCCGGTGTCTGCGGCCTGATCGTCCCCGACCTACCCCACGGCGAGGACCCCGAGGTGCGCGCCGCCTGCGTGCGCCGCGGCCTCGCCCTGGTGCCGCTCGTGGCGCCGACCACGACCGATGAGCGGCTCGCGCGAATCGGAGCGGACGCGATGGGCTTCCTCTACACGGTCGCGGTCGTCGGCACGACCGGCGAGCGGCGCGAGCTCGGCGAGCGCTTTGCCGAGATCGTCGCACGCGCTCGCGCCAGCACCGAGGTGCCGGTCGCACTCGGCTTCGGCATCAGCACCGCCGAGCACGCGGCGCAGGCCGCCGCGGCCGGCGCAGACGGCGTGATCGTCGGGACGCGGCTCGTGCGCGCTGCGGGCGAAGGCGAGGATCCCGCGGCAGCCGTCGGGGCCGTCGTCGCCGAACTCGCAGCGGGGCTGCACGCCGCCCGATAGGATTCCGCCCGCATGGGACTGGTCCTCACCGCCACCGCCGGCCTGATCGTCTGGATCGTGCTCTGGGCGCTCGGCACGAAGGGCGTTGACGCGTTTCTCCTGGCCGCGGCGATCATCCTGGTAGGGGCGTCGTTGAGGATCCTCTCCGGCTACCTGCCAGGCCGTCGCAGCTAGAGCACAACGTGCTTGCGCGCTGGCTGGGCCTCGCCGCTCTTGCCGTCGCGGCCCTCGCCGCGAGCGGCTGTGCCGGCAGCGGCGCAGCGACGAGCGACAACGCCACCGGGGGCGTGCTCGCCGTCTACTCGAGCCTGCCCCTGCAGGGCCCCTCGGCCGCGATCTCCCAAGAGCTCGTCAACGGCGAGAAGCTCGCCCTGGCGAGCGCCGGCGGCCGCGCCGGCCACTTCCGCGTCGGCTACAACTCGCTCGACGACTCGAACCCCGCCAACGGGCACTGGAGCCCGGGGGTGACCGCGTCGAACGCCAAGACCGCGGCCGAGGACACGAGCACGATCGCCTTCATCGGCGACTTCGAATCGGCCGCCACGGCGATCTCGCTGCCGTTGATCAACGCTGCGGGGATCCCGCAGCTGAGCGCCGGCAGCCCGTACGTGGGCCTCACCTCCTCGCTCGACGCGGGCCAGGACGAGCCTGAACGCTTCTACCCCACGGGCCGGCGGAGCTTCGCCCGGCTCGGACCCGGCGACCAGGTCCAGGCCGAGGCCGAGGTCTCCCTGATGCGCACGCTGCACGTCAAGAAGGTCTACCTGCTCGATGACCAGGACCCGTTCTCGACGCCGCTCGCCGAGCTCGTCGCCGGCGACGCGCAGGCGGCCGGGATCACGGTCGTGGCCCACGACAGCCTGTCGCTCGTCGCGGGCGGCGTCTACACGAGCGAGGCCGAAAAGGTCGCCGAAAGCGGCGCCGAAGCCGTTTTCTACGCGGGCGGCGGCACCGGCGGCGCGGCCGACCTCTGGCGTGCCCTGCACGCCGCGGCACCGCACCTGATGCTGCTCGCGGGCGCGACCGCCGCGGTCGAACCGTTCACAGGCGAACTCGGCGAGGCGGGGCCGAGCACCTACATCGCCACGCCGATCCTGCCCGCGGCGCTCTATCCGCCGGCGGGCAAACGCGTGCTCGCCGAATACACGCGCGTCTTCGGGACGCCGGGGAACGGCTACGCCCTGTACGGCTACGAAGCGATGACCCTCGTCCTCGGCGCGATCCGCCGCGCCGGGCGGCACGGCAACGACCGGCGCACGGTCACCGCGCGCCTGCTCGAACCGCGCGCCCGCAACTCGGTGCTCGGCCCCTACTCGATCGAATCAGACGGCGAAACCTCGCTCGCACGCTTCGCCGTCTACCGCATCCTCGGCGGCACCGAAAGCTTCTACCGGACGATCGACCTGTCGCACTGAGCGGCATCGATGCCGCGACCTGTCGCAGGTGAGCGTCGATCGGCGGCGCGGAACCGACCCGTCGCACCGAGCGCCGGTCGCCGGCACGGAATCACCGCTCGCCGAGCGCCGGTCAGCCGCCGCCCCGCAGCGCGATCGACAGCTTGTAGCGTTCGACTTCTCCGCCGAGCGGGTGGCCGCCGCCCGTCACCGTCGTGATCGTCTTGGCGAAGGGGGCGAGCTGCTTGAACGTCGGGTCTTCCGTCAGCCCGACGCCTTCGAGCAGCCCGAGCAGCGCCGGGACTTCGAAGATCAGGCTCGGCGCGATGCCTTCGCCGAGCGTGCCGGCGGCGGCGCTGCGCGACGCCGAGCTCACCATCGTGCTCGACGGATGCAGCGCTTCCGTCACCGACGCTTCACCGAGGCCCAGCACGAACAGCGTGCCCCCGCTCGCGTCACGCCCGTCGGCGATGTCGAGGCTGACGGGGAGGCCCTTGATGTGCGCCTCTACGGCGGCGTCCGTCCCCGGTATCGAGAGCGGCTTGCTGCTGTCACCCGCGCGCGCGAGCGCTGCCGCCAGCGCCCCGACCGCGGCGCGGGACTTCGCCGGGCTGCGCGATTCGATCACGATCGCGCCCTTCAGTTCGAATACGCTCGCCCCGCCGGCGAACACGCCACCCGATCCCATCCAGCTCGTGAACGCCGCGCGCGCCTGCGCGCTTTCGGACCCGATCACGGCCAGCGGTGTGAGCAGACCTTCGACCAGGCTGCCGAGGCTGATCGCAGACGAGCCCGCGGCTTCCGGGCCGCCGCTCACGAGGCCCACGAGCCCGCGCAGGCCGGCGACGTCGGCGCCGAGTGTGTGACCGAGGTTCCCGAGCCCGAGCGCGAGCCACGAGCCGCCGGGAAGCTGATCGAGCGTACGCCCGCCTTCGACGCCCGAGGTCAGCAGCCCGCCGGGGCTGCCGCTCGCGGCCGAGGAGCGCGTGTCCGCGTAGATGTCGACTGCCCCTGATCGCGCGAGAATCGAGATGTTCGCCTCGCGCGCGCCCGCAAGCAGCGCGAGCGGGCTCGACGCCACCTGACTGGCCGTCGCCCCACCGGCGGCGGGGTTGGTGAACAGGTGTGCAAGCGCCCCCGCCGGTGCCGCGGCGGCGAGCCGCGCATAGCCGGGCTCGGCGCGCAGCGAGGGGCCCCCCGCCGCGGTGTCGATCACGGCGCGCACTCCGGCTTCGCTGCCGAGCACGGCGAAGCGCTTGACGATCGCGAACGCCACGCCACCGGAGCTGCGCTCGTAGGAGACGCCCCGGTATGAAGCGTGCTGCGCGCCGGCGTGCGCCGCCTGCCCTTCGACGAACGAACGCGCCTTCGCGAGGTCGCTCGTATCGAGCACGACCGCGCCGTCGGTCTTCCCGTTGGCGAACGGGAACGCCGCGCCGGAGCCCGAGCCGAGCAGCCCCTGCTCGATCAGCGGGAGCAGCGCTTCGGCGCCGGCCTCCGAGGTCAGGAAGATGCCGGCCCGCGGCCCGAGCCATGGCGCGACATCGCGTGCGTACTGCAGCGCGGGGGACCCCGGCGTCTGCAGCACCGCCACGAGGCGGGCGTAGGGGTCGGCCTGGTGGGTGATCTGCGACCCGGCCGCGAGCGCTCCCGCGCGCTCGGAGCCCGCGGGCCGCACGTCGGCGCCCGCATACAGGGGCGCGCTGGCCGGCACGAGCGTCGCCGGATCGAGCGTCGTCCCCGTCGAGTGGCTCGACCCGCACCCGGCGAGCAGCACGAGCAGGGCGAACGAGGACGCCACTGCGACGGCGCGGCGCGCGAGCGCCGTTCGCGGGCTCCGCGGGAAGGTGGGGGTCGCTTGGACGGGCAAGGCGCTGATCGTATCCGCGGCTCGCGCGGACCGCGCAGGCCCGCGCGCTGCAAGGCGGTTCCCATAACGCGCGGTTGCACGCGGCCTTGCGCCCCGCGGCCCCTCGAGCGGCCCGCGGCGATCGCGGAGAAAGCCAGGCGCGGTGGAGGGTTTCGTGCCGTGGGGGGGTCGTGGGAGGGGGGAGTGGGAGAACTTGTGCAAATGGGGTTGCATAGTGGGAGGAAGTGGGGTATGGTCGCCGCAGCGAGCCGAGGTGGAGGGGCTCCTCCCACTCCTCCACCTCGGCTCGAGTTCAAGTCTTGGAGTTCCGCAGTGGTTCCGTTTCGTGGCACCTTCGACCACACGCTCGACGCAAAGAACCGTCTCACCGTGCCCGCGCGCTACCGCGCGGCGCTGTCGGAGGGGGTCGTGCTCGCGATGCCGGTAGACCAGCGCCCGTGCGTTCAGGTGTGGCGCCCGGAGGAGTACGGCCTGTACACGACGGGCGCCCTCGCCGAGCTGCGGCCGCTCTCCTCGCGACGCAGCGAACTCGAGCGCTTCTTCTACGGCGGCTCGCACGACGCAGACCTCGACGCGGCAGGCCGCATCATGCTCCCGGGCTACCTCCGTGAGCACGCGGCGCTGGCGAAGGACGTCGTCGTCGTCGGCGCGGGCGACCGCCTCGAGCTGTGGGACCGCAGGACCTGGAACGAGCATCGATCGACGCTGCTCAGCGGCGTGGCGGAGGTGGTGGCGCGTGTCGACGACGCTGCTTAGGGCCGTCCCCGATCCGGCGCCGCCCTACCCTCGAGCGGTGCCCTCGCCGCCGCAACCGCCCGCGCGTGACGGATCCGAGCTGCTGAAAGCCGTCCGGCCCGCGACGGCCCTCGCGAAGCGGCGCCGCGGCGGCGACGCCCGGCGCAGCGGGCGCCCCCAGGCCGCCCCGGGGGCGCGCGCGGGCACGCCCACGGGCCACACGCCGGTCCTCGCCGGCGAGCTGATCGGCCTGCTCGCGCCCGAGCCCGGCCAGACCGTGATCGACTGCACGTTCGGCGACGGCGGTCACGCGCGCATGGTGGCCGAGCGCCTCGGCGCGACGGGCACGCTGATCGCGATCGACCGCGACCCCCACGCGCAGGAGCGCTTCGAGGCGCTCGCCACAGACGCCCCCTGCACGATGCGCTTCATCCGCGCGGGCTACGCCGAGGCGCTCGGCGAGCTCGCCGAGGAGGGGGTGCGCGCGGAGTCCGTCTACTTCGACCTCGGTATGTCCTCGATGCAGGTCGACACGCGCGAGCGCGGCTTCTCCTACTCCTACGACGCGCCGCTTGACATGCGCATGGATCCGACGCAGGAGCAGGGCGCCAGCGAGCTGATCGCCGACGCCGACGAGCGCCGCCTCGCCCAGGTCCTGCGCGAGTACGGCGAGGAGCGCCACGCCGGCGCGATCGCCCGCGCGATCGTCCGCCGTCGCGCCGAGCGCCCGATCGCGAGCACGCTCGACCTCGTTGAGACGATCAACGGTGCGCTGCCCGCACCGGCGCGCTTCGGCGGCGGCCACCCGGCCAAGCGCAGCTTCCAGGCCCTGCGCATCGCGGTCAACGACGAGCTCGGGCAGCTCGAGCGCGCACTGCCGCTGGCCTGGTCGCTGCTGCGCATCGACGGTGCTCTCGCCGCGATCTACTTCCACTCGCTCGAGGACAGGCGCGTCAAGCGTTTCCTCGCCGCCCGCGCCCAGGGGTGCGTGTGCCCGCCCGAGATCCCCGTCTGCGTCTGCGGCGGCGAACCCGAGGGGGCGCTGCTGATTCGCCGCTCGGTCACGCCGTCCGCGCAGGAGACCGCGTCGAACCCGCGCGCGACCTCCGCACGCCTGCGGGCCGCGCGCAAGCTGCGCGAGCAGGAGCGCGCATGACCCCGCCGGCGGCAGCCGCCCGCGCGGTCGCGCCCGGCGCGCCGTTCCGCGCCCCGCGGCGCTCCGGTCGCGCGGGGCCCGAGACGCGCCCGCGCCCGCCACGGCGGATATCCGGCCCGGCCCGGCCCAGCGAGAGACCTCGCACCGCCGCCCGGCGCGGAGAGGGGCTCGTCCCCGCCCTCCATCGCCTCTACGAGCGCCTCGCCGACCATCCCCTGATCGACCGCCTGATCCGGGGCCGCGCCTGGATCGGGCTCGTCGCCTTCGCGTTGATCGGCATCGTCACCCTGCAGCTCGGGCTGCTCGAGCTCAACACCCGCATCGGCAGGGAGCTCGAGCGCGAGGGCCGGCTCCAGCGCGAAAACGCCGCGCTCAGCATCCAGAACTCCGAAATGGCCTCCGGCGAAGGCGTCGAGGCCGTCGCGCACAAGCTCGGCATGCAGCTCGTCCCCACCGGCGCTCTGCGCTTCCTCTCCTCGCATCCCGCCGGTGACGTCCCGCGTGCCGCCTCGGCGCTCAACAGCGCCGCGCCCGCCGCGCACGCCTCCGCCGCCTCCACAGAAGCGAGCACGACACCAAGCTCCACCGGCGGGGAAGCCAGCCATGAAGGCGGGGCGACCTCGGCCGGCGAATCCGGCTCTGGCGCCTCCTCCACAGAATCATCATCCTCCACGCACGAACCCGCCGCGACCGCCGAACCGTCCCACGAAGCTGCTTCCTCGGGCTCCTCCGAAGCGCCCGCAGAAGCTCCGCACGAAGAAGCCACGACCAGCGCCGCGGGCGGCACCGGCGCTGCGGGCGGCGGATGACGAGCGCGGAGGAGCTCCGCACGTGACCGCGGTCCAGCAGCGGATCGGCTGGATCTTCGGTCTGTTCCTGGGCCTGCTCGTGATCGCGGGGGCCCGCACCGCCTACCTCGGCGTGATCCGCGGCGCCGCGCTGCGCAAAGCCGCTAGCACGCAGCAGGTCACCGACGAAAAGGTGATGGCCCCGCGCGGCACGATCACGGACCGCAACGGCGTCGAGCTCGCCGTCTCCGAACCCGCCCGCGACGTCTCGGCCGACCCCTATCTGCTGAAGGACCCGCTGTCGACCGCCCACCAGCTCGCGCCGCTCCTCGGACAGAGCGAAGCCGCCGTCCTGCGCAAGCTCTCCGAGCACACGGGCTTCGTCTACCTCGCCCGCTCGATGCCCGGCGGCGAGGCCGCGCGCGTGCTCGCGCTGAAGATCCCCGGGGTCACCGGCACCCCGGTCATGCGCCGCGTCTACCCCCGCGGCCAGCTCGCCTCGCAGGTGCTCGGCGTCGTCGGCACCGAAGGCACCGGGCTCGACGGCCTCGAGTACTCGCGCAACACGCAGCTCGGCGGCCATTCCGGCGAGCGCCGGGTCGTCAGTGATGCGATCGGCCAGCCGGTCTCGATCACCGAACCCCATCCCGAGTCCGCCGGCCAACCGCTCGCGCTCACGCTCGACGCGAACATCCAGCAGCGCTCCGAAGACGTCCTCGCCGCCGTCGCCCGGGTGTTCCAGCCCCGCGACGCGACGGCGATCGTAATGGACCCGAACAGCGGCGCGCTCCTCGCCGTCGCCAACTGGCCGCAGGTCAACCCGAATGACCTCGCCGCCGCCCCCGCCGGCGGGCTCACCGACCGCGCCGTCAGCTTCGACTACGAACCCGGCTCCACGTTCAAGGCCGTCACCGTCTCCGGCGCGCTCCAGGACGGCCTCGTCACGCCCCAGAGCAGCTTCAACATCCCCGACCAGATCCACATCGCCGACCGCACGATCCACGACGACACCGAACACGCCGAAGAAACGCTGACGACCGCACAGATCTTGGCCCGCTCGAGCAACGTCGGAGCGATCAAGATCGGCGGGCTCGAGGGCGCGTCCGGCTTCAACACCTGGGTCCACCGCTTCGGCTTCGGCGAGCCCACCGGCGTCGACCTCCCGGGCGAGGAACGCGGCCTGACGCTCGCGCTCTCCCACTACTCCGGCTCCTCGATGGGAAACCTCCCGATCGGCCAGGGCGAGCTCGTAACCCCGATGCAGATGGCCACCGCGTACGCCGCGATCGCCAACGGCGGCATCCTCCGCCGCCCGCACATCGTCGCCCGCGTCGGCGGCAAGCCGCAGCCCGTGCCCGCGGGCCGGCGCGTCGTCTCGCAGGCAACGGCGGCCTCACTGCGGGAGATGCTCGAAGGCGTGCTCGCCCCGGGCGGCACGGCGAGCGAGGTCTCGATCCCCGGCTACGCGCTCGCCGGGAAGACCGGCACCGCGAGCAAGATCGACCCGACCACGCACGAATACTCGAAAACGGCCTACGTCGCCTCGTTCATCGGCTTCGCCCCGGCCTCGCACCCGAAGCTCCTCTGCGCGGTCGTCGTCGACGAACCGCAGACCGGCTCGATCTTCGGCGGCTCGGTCGCGGCGCCCGCGTTCGGGCAGATCATGAGCTTCGCCCTGCCCTACATGGGCATCGCGCCGGGGTAGAGCGGTCCGGCGCTCGCGCGAGGAGCCGAATCGGCTCCGCGGGACCGGAAACTAGACTCACCCCATGCCGGTGGCGGGCCAGCGAGCAACGACGCTGCACGAGCTGCTCGATGCCCTCGACGCCGCCGTTGCGCTCCCGCGCGGCACCGCCGAGGAGCTGCGCATCACCTCGCTCGCGTATGACAGCCACGCGGTCGAACCCGGCGCCCTGTTCTTCTGCGTCCCCGGCTTCCGCTCCGACGGCCACGACCACGCGCCCGCCGCAGTGGCCGCCGGCGCGGCGGCGCTCGTAGTCGAGCGCGAGCTCGGCCTCGGTGTCCCGGAGGTCCGCGTCGCCTCCGTCCGCGCGGCGCTCGCGCCGGTCGCGGCCCGCTTCTACGGCGAACCCGCCCGCGAGCTCGACGTCGTCGGCATCACCGGCACGAACGGCAAGACGACGACGAGCTACCTGACCCGCGCGCTGCTAGAAGCCGCCGGCCGCCAGTGCGGCCTGCTCGGCACCGTCAAGTCGGTCATCGGCGGCCGCGAGCAGGCGGTCGCGCGCACGACCCCCGAGGCGATCGACCTGCAGGCCGACCTCCGCGCGATGCTCGACGGCGGCGACCGCGCGTGTGCGATCGAGGTCTCCTCGCACGCCCTGGAGCTGGGACGCGCCGACGCGATCCCGTTCGCCGCGGCCGTCTTTACGAACCTCACCCAGGACCACCTCGACTTCCACGCCACGATGGAGGACTACTTCGCCGCCAAGCGCCTGCTGTTCCTCGGCAGCCCGGAGCCGCCGCGCGTGAGCGTCGTCAACCTCGACGACCCCTACGGCCGCCGGCTCGCCGGGGAGATCGGCGGCGCGATCACCTACGCCCTGCTCGACGGATCCGCCGACTACCGCGCCAGCGACGTCCGCGTCACCTTCGCCGGCTGCGAGTTCACGCTGAGCGCGCCCGGTGTCCCCGACCGCCGCATGCGCCTGCCGATGCCCGGCCGCTTCAATGTCGCCAACGCGCTCGCGGCGCTCGCCGCCGCCACCGCGCTCGGGGGCGATCCGGACGTGCTCGCGAGCGCGCTGGAACGCGGCGTCCGTGTCCCCGGCCGCTTCGAGCCGGTGCAGGCGGACGGCCAGGACTTCGCCGTCCTCGTCGACTACGCCCACACCCCCGACTCGCTCGAGAACGTCCTCGCCGCCGCCCGCGAGCTGGTCGCCGAGGCCGGCGGCGGGCGCGTGATCTGCGTCTTCGGCGCGGGCGGCGACCGCGACCGCGGCAAGCGGCCGCTGATGGGCGAGATCGCCGCCCGGCTGAGCGACGAGGTCGTCGTGACCTCCGACAACCCGCGCTCCGAGGACCCGGACGCGATCATCGCCGAGATCCTGCGCGGCGTCGCCGCGCAGGAGCGCTCGAGCGTCCGCGCGTGCAGCGACCGCCGCGCCGCGATCGGCTCTGCGATCGAGCTCGCGCGCGCGGGCGACATCGTCGTGATCGCGGGCAAGGGCCACGAGCAGGGGCAGGAGCTCGCGGGCGGCGAGAAGATCCCGTTCGACGACGTCGCCGTCGCGCGCGAACTGCTCGGCGCCCGCGGAGCTGCATGAGGAGCTGGGGCGCCGAGCAGGTCGCCGCGGCCGCGGCCGCGCGCGTGCACGCCGCCGGCGCCGCGGGCGCCCCCGGGCCGGCCGGCGCCTCGGTCGACACCCGCACGCTGGCCCCGGGCGAGCTGTTCGTCGCGCTCTCCGGCGAGCATACGGACGGCACCCGGTTCGCCGCCGAGGCGCTCGCGCGCGGCGCCTGGGGCGTGCTCCTCCCGGACGGCGCCCTCGCAGCCGCCGGCGAGGCGCTTCCCGCGGACGCGACCGTCCTCGCCCACCCGGACCCGCTCGCCGCGCTGGGCGCCCTCGCCCGCTCGTGGCGCCGCGAGCTGGGCGCCCGCGGCGCCCACGTGATCGCCATCACCGGCTCGACCGGCAAGACCTCGACCAAGGACATCCTCGCCGCGCTGCTCCGCAGCCACCTGCGCACCGCCGCCACCCCTGCGAACCTCAACACCGAGATCGGACTCCCGCTCGCGATCCTCGCCGCCCCCGCCGAGACCGAGGCCCTCGTGCTCGAGATGGCGATGCGCGGCCCCGGCCAGATCGCCGAGCTGACCGCGATCGCCGAGCCGGACGTCGGCGTGATCGTGAACGTCGGCCCGGCCCACCTCGAGCTGCTCGGCTCACTGGAGGCGATCGCGGCCGCGAAGGCCGAGCTGATCGCCGGCCTCGCCCCCGGCGCGACTGCGGTGCTCCCAGCGGACGAGCCGCTGCTCGCCCCGCACCTGCGCCCCGATCTCCGCACGGTGACGTTCGGAGCAGAGGGCGCCGACGTGAGCCTGCGCTCCCGCGATCCCGACGGCACGGTGCGGATCGCCGTCGAGAGCGGGGAGGAGGAGCTCGTCCTGCTCCCCTCGTTCTCGCAGGCCCACAACCTCGAGAACCTGCTCGCGGCGGTCGCCGCGGCGCGCGCCGTCGGGGTCGAGCCCGGGGGCCCGCTGCACGTCGAGTTCTCGCCCGGCCGCGGGCAGCGCCTGTCCCTCGCCGGCGGCGTGACCGTACTCGACGACTGCTACAACGCCAACCCCATGTCAATGCGCGCCGCCATCGACGAGCTCGCCGGCACGCCCGCACGGCGGCGCGTGGCGGTGCTCGGCGACATGCTCGAGCTTGGCGCCCGCGCTCCCGAGCTGCACCGCGAGCTCGGCCCGCTCGCAAGCGCGGCGGGCGTCGAGCTGCTGATCACTGTCGGCCCGCTCGCGGCCGAGATCGCTGCGGGCTACACCGGCGAGGCGCGCTCGGCGCCCGACGCTGCCGCGGCCGCCGAGCTCGCCCTGGAGCTCGTCGGACCCGGCGACACGGTGCTCGTGAAGGCCTCGCGCGGCGTCGGCCTCGAGCGCGTCGTCGAGGCGCTCTCGGCGGGCGTGGGGGGCGAGGGCTCCACCGGCGCCCGGGCGGCGGCGCCGGACGCCGTCGGTACCCGGCCCGGCACGAGCACGCCGGTCGGCACAGCCGGCCAGACGCGCCCGGACGGGCGGCGCTGAATGGGGCGGATCCTGTTCGGCGGCACGGCCGCGCTGCTCATCTGCATCTTCCTGAGCCCCAAGTTCATCGAGTTCCTCCGCGAGCGCGAGTTCGGCCAGCACATCCGCGAGGACGGACCGGCGGGCCACCATCAGAAGGCGGGCACGCCGACGATGGGAGGGATCATCATCTTCATCGCCGTCTCGGCGGCGTACCTGATC
The DNA here is from genome assembly GCA_036264095.1 of Solirubrobacteraceae bacterium. Lineage (GTDB taxonomy): Bacteria > Actinomycetota > Thermoleophilia > Solirubrobacterales > Solirubrobacteraceae > Palsa-744. Next base: position 54,158 of record DATARO010000002.1, read on the forward strand.
CTCAGCAACTACGAATGGCGCTCGGTCGGCGTCTTCGGCGCCGCGATCGCGTGTGCCCTGCTCGGCTTCGCCGACGACTACACGAAGCTGATCAAGCGCCGCTCG
>DATARO010000021.1:0-40166 GCA_036264095.1 Solirubrobacteraceae bacterium
GATTACGCGGGCGGCGGCGGCTGGTACAAGGACTCGGTCACGGTGTCCTTCACGGCCAACGGCGATCCGGCGCTGTCGGACGGCAGCCCCGGGAGCGGGGTCAACGAAGCGACGCTGAGCGCGCCGCAGACGTTCGCGACGGACGGCTCGCACACTGCGAGCGGCACCGTCTCCGACAACGCGGGCAACGCCTCATCGCCCGGGACGCTCGCGGTCCAGGTCGACGCCACGCCACCGTCGCTGCACATCGGCTGCCCCTCGCAGGCGCTGTTCGGGGCGACGTCTGCGACCGCGTCGGTGACCGCGTCGGACGGCCAGTCAGGGCTCGCCCAGGACCCGAGCGGCACGGTGCCGATCGACACCAGCACGGTGGGTCCGAAGGTCACGACGCGCACGGCGACCGACAATGTCGGCCACGAAACGACGGCGTCCTGCACGACGCAGGTCGTCTACTCGAAGGTCATCACCGCAAGCAGCGCCAAAGCGCTCGTGGTCAAGGCCGGCGAAGCGGTCGAGCTCGCATCCGGCGCGAAAGTGAGTGCGAACGTCACCGTGAAAGCGGGCGGCGCGCTCGACATCGAGGGCGGAACCGTGTCGGGCACCGTGGTCGCGACCGGCGCGAACGCAATCCGGCTGTGTGGCGCGCGCGTCACCGGCGCGTTGACCATCTCGTCCGCCATCGGCCCGGTCGCCGTCGGCGCCGTAGGTTGCGCCGGGAACATGATCTACGGCAAAACGACAATCAAAAACAATCACGGCCGGGTGACCGCCTCGGGCAACCAGTTCGAAAACAGCGTTGTCGTGAAGGAAAACACCAACGGCGTGAACGTCGTCGGGAACCAGATCGCGGGAGCGCTGACCGTGCTCGGCAACACAGGCGCGGTGGTGGACCGTCCCAACACCGTCGACGGGACCTCGAAAATCCAGTAGCCGTGATCAGGGGGCTGCGCCGGGGACGGCGCAGCCCTCGGCGCCGGCTCGCAGCTGACACCCAGGCTGCCGGGGGCGTTAGTGTGCATCCTGCGGCGCGGGGCGTGCGCCCCCCTTCCTCCGAATCATCGCGAAAGGTCTGAGAGAGCATGGATCCTGATCATCTGAAGTCCATCCCCCTGTTCTCGGGGCTGTCCGAGAAAGCCCTCAACACGGTCGCCGTGTTCGCGAGCGAGACCTCCGTGTCGTCCGGCAAGCGGCTGGTCCACGAGGGTGACTACTCCTACGACCTGATCGTCATCGAAAGCGGGACGGCGGACGTGATCAAGGGCGGCGAGGTCGTCGGGTCCCTCGGCCCGGGCGACGTCTTCGGCGAGATGGGGATGCTCAGCGGCGGCAAGCGCACGGCGGATGTCGTCGCGACCTCCTCGATGCGGCTGATCACGCTGAGCAAATGGGACCTGCGGCGCATCTCCGACGAGATCGGAGACCAGTTGCAGGCGCTCGTCGACGAACGCTCGCAGGGCGCGGAGACCGCGGGCTAGCGCAGGCACCGGTCCGGGCGGCGCACGCGCGACCGGCGCGAGCCTTCGACACCGCGCCTCGGAGGCGGCGCTGCGCGCTGCCGGCACGTGGGTGCCCTCGGGCCCTTGTTCGTGCCTCGAGCGCGCCGCGCGGGCGGGTCGAAGCGCCCGCGGAGCGGCGCGGGTGCGCTCGTTTGTCCCCACCTCGCCCGGGTAGACGCGAGGGGAGAGCCCGGTATGAGACGAAGCCCGATTCTTTCCGAGGATGACGCCTTCCGCCTGACAGTTGCGGAGGGGGTCGCCCTCGTGCTCTTCTGCTGCTTGGTGGGCTGGACCACGACCGCGGTGGCCGGCGCCGTCGTGTTCGGCGCGCTCGCGAGCGTCGTCTTCGCCCTGTACATGGTCCGGTCCGATCGCGGGCGACGCCCTCCGTTGCGCAGCGCAGCCGAGGAAGCCGCTAGCCACGCGCCCGCGCCCGCGAAACGACACGTGCTCGTGGTGGCGAACGAGGCGCTCGCGGGCGAGGAGCTCGGCGACTACATCCGCGGCATCGACGGCGGGCGGGTCGTGCTCGACATCCTCGCCCCGGTGCTCCTGTCCCGCACCCACCTCGCCTACACCGACGTCGACGCCGAGACCTGCCAGGCCCTGGATCGCCTGTCGCGCTCGCTCACGTGGGCCCGTATGCAGGGGTTTGCCGCGCGCGGCGAGATCGGCGACCCGAATCCCACGACCGCGCTCGAGGACGAGCTCCGGGACTTCGGCGCCGACGCGGTGATCGTCGCCACGTCGGAGCGCCGGCCGCGGCGCCGGCAGGCGCCAAGCGAGCTCGAGCAGCTTCGCGAGGAGCTCGACGTCCCCGTCGTGGAGATGGCGGTCGACTGACCGACCCTGCGTGGGCTCTCAGCCCGCGCGTTCCGCCGACGCGAGCCCGCGGCGCGCGAACACCGCGAGCAGAGCGGATGCCCCCACGAGCAGCGCGAACGCCAGCAGGACTTTCGTGGGCGAGCCGGCGAGCAGGCCACGGCCGGACTCGAGCACCGCGGTGATCGGGTTGAGCCGCGACACCGCATGGATCCAGCCGCTGAGCAGGCGCAGGGGCACGAACACCGGGGCCAGGAACAGCGCCACGAAAACGGGCATCTGGATCAGCGGGCCGGCCTGCTCCGTGCGGAGGAACATGGCGACCCCGCACGCCCACAGGACTGCTGCGAAGTTCATGCCGAGCCCGAGCCCGAGCAGTCCGAAGAGTTCCGCGCCGTTGCCGTAGACATTCATCCCTGCGAGCGCGCCGGCGGCGGTCACGACGACGCCGACGATCAGCCACCGCATCAGCGCACCGGCGGCGTAGCCGGCGATGATCCCGCCGCGGCGCGGGGCGCCCAGAAGCAGCCTGCGCGCGAAGCCGCTCTCGAAGTCGCGCGCGATCGCGAAGCCCGTGAACACGCCGCCGAAGGCGGCGGATTGCAGGAACACGAACACGAACTGGAACGACGTGTAGCCGGGGCGATAGTCGAAGTTAGGCACCTGGCTGATTCGGGAGAGCCCGCCCGCGAACGCGACGAGGAAGAACAGCGGGAAGATGATCGAGGGAACGAGGATCGCGGGGCTGGAGACGGTGTTGTGGATCGAGCGCCACGCCACCGCGTACGTGACCGAGAGGAACCGCCTCATGCGCGCGCGAGCCTCGTCTTCATCGCCCTGTCGGACAGGCCGAGCGCGATCGCCGAGATCGCGAGGGCGAACCCGAACGCGAGTGCCAGCGCTTTGCCGTCCCAACCTGTGATGACGAGGCTGCGCAGCCCCTCCAGCAGGTAGGAGATGGGGTTGTAGGTCGCGATCTCCCGGAACCAATCGACCTTGATCAGGTTCCGCGGCAGGCTCGAGGAGCTCAAGAACAGCGTCACGAAGAACAGCGGGAAGATGCCCTGGACGGCTTCGCCGCTGCCGAGGCGCAGCGCGGCGAGGCCGCCGAGGTTCGCGAACGCGAACGAGATCACGAGCGAGAGGCACAGCAGCACGATCACCCCGGGGAATCCGCTCGCGAACCCGACACCGGTCGCGAGGCCGACGAGCAGGTAGACGACCGACTGGATGCAGGCGAGCACGAACGCGCCGCCGAGCTGCCCGATCAGCATCGCCTCGCTGCGCAGCGGCGTCAACGCGAGACGGTTCAGGAACCCCGTCTCGATGTCGCGGGCGAGCGAGGTGCCCGCCGAGATCGCGACGAACATCGCGCCCTGCACGAACGGCATCGCGATCAGGAAGTCGCGGTAGTTGTGGGTCGGAAAGCCGCGGATCGCGGTTGCTCTGCTCAGGGCACTGCCGTTGATCGCGAACAGGATCAGCGGGAACACCATCGGGAACAGCAGCAGCGCGCGCTGGCGCAGCGCCACCGTCGCAGAGCGGCGCGCGACCGACCACACCTGTTCCTGGAGCGAGGGCTCGCGGTTCACGTCTCGCCGGCTCCCTCGAGCTTGCGGCCCGTCTTCGCCAGGAACACGTCGTCGAGCGAGGGCTGGTGGAGCTGCAGGAGCTCGACTCCGAGTCCCTCGCCGTCGAGCGCGCGCACGACGTCGGCGAGCTCGGACTCGCCCCCGGGCAGCTGGACGGTGACGCTCCCCCGCCCGTTGTCGGTCGGGTTCCCGAAGCGCCCGAGGACAGCCGCGAGCCGATCGTGGCTGTCGCGGTCGGTCGGCGTCACCTCGACGCTCGGGCTGCCGATCTCGGCCTTCAGCTGCGCGGGCGTGCCCTCGGCCACGATCCTGCCGCGATCGATGATCCCGACGCGGTCGGCGAGCACGTCCGCCTCCTCGAGGTACTGGGTCGTGAGGAAGACGGTCATGCCTTCGTCGCGCGCGAGCCGCGCCACGTCCTCCCATACCGCGGCCCGGCTCTGGGGATCGAGGCCGGTCGTGGGCTCGTCGAGGAACAGGATGCGCGGCTCGTGGACGAGCGCGAGCGCGAGGTCGAGGCGGCGCTTCATCCCGCCCGAGTAGCCGCCGACGCGCCGGTCGGCCGCCTCGGTGAGGCCGACGCGCGCGAGCAGGGCATCGGCGCGCGACTTGCGCTGCTGGCGGGGGATCCCCTGGAGGGTCGCCTGCAGCGTCAGGTGCTCCCGCCCGGTGAGCATCACGTCGAGCGCGGCTTCCTGCAGCGCCGCCCCGATCGTCGCGCGCACGCGCGCGCCTTCGCGCACGATGTCGGCGCCGCCCACGCGCGCGCTGCCACTCGTCGGCGGCAGCAGCGTCGTCAGCATCAGGACGGTCGTCGACTTGCCCGCGCCGTTGGGTCCGAGGAACCCGTAGATCTCACCCGCGGAGACCTCAAGGTCGATGCCGTCGACCGCCCGCGGGCCCTTGCGGAACTCCCGCACCAGCTCGTGCACCTCGATCGCGGCGGCGTCGCTCACGGGCTCGACACGGGGGAGAGGGCCATCAGGCCTCTGAGCCTAGCCACGCTCGGAGTCGACCCGTGGCGAATCCGTGACCGCGTCTTCGATCGCGAGCGCCTCAATCCCCCTCCTCCGCGCGCCACGGGGGCTGCGGCGGGAGCGCCGTGAGCGCGCGGCGCATGAGCGCCAGCATCCGGCGTCGGTCGGCGCCGGTCAGGCCGCCGAGGACCTCGTCTTCGACCTCGCCGGCGAGCCGCCGCGCGCGCTCGAGTGCGCGCCGGCCCTCGGTCGTGATCGTGACCTCCCAGGCGCGGCGATCGTTCGGCCGTCGCCTCCGTTCGGCCAGCCCGGCCCGCTCGAGTTCGTCGATCAGCTTGACCATCGCGCTCGGGTCGACCTCCATGTCGGAGCTCAGCTCCTGCTGGATCGCGCCCTCGCGCGCGCCGAGGACATTCAGCAGAGCGAAGAGCGCGGGCGTCAGCCCGATCGAGCCGAGCGCCTCGGCGGTACGCGTGTGGGAGGCCCGCCAGAGCCGGAAGAACAGCTGGCCGGCGAAGTCAGTCACCGTGGGATCGCTCGCCATCCTCTGAGTCTCGCACAAGCCCTGGACAACAGCAATAGTAGACAAAAGCCATTATAATATGCTACCATCTTTCACCACGCGGGACTCGGCATCCCAACGCCCGGGGCCCTCCACTCGGATACAAGGAGCTCCCATGACCTCGATCGAATCGGTCACCCTCGAAGTTCCCGACCCGCCCGCCGCCAAGGTGTTCCTCTCCGCGGCCTTCGACCTGGACGGCAGCCGGATCGGCGTTCGCCCCGCGGCCGGCGAGACGAGCGGCTTTCGCGGCTTCTCCCTGTCGCTGGTCGTCGCCCAGCCGGCGAACGCAGACGCGCTTTTCGGCGCCGCGCTCGCGGCCGGCGCGGAGCCCGTCAAGCCGGTCAGAAAGAGCCTGTGGGGCTACGGCGGCGTCCTGCGCGCTCCCGACGGAGCGATCTGGAAGGTCGCGACCTCGAGGCGCAAGAACGCAGCACCGGCCAGCCGGGAGATCGAGCAGATCGTGTTGCTGCTCGGCGTCTCCGATGTCCTCGCGAGCAAGCGGTTCTACACCGACCAGGGCCTCGAGGTGGGGCGGAGCTTCGGGCGCAAGTACGTCGAGTTCGCCGGCTCGCCGTCGGCCGTGAAGCTGGCGCTCTACGCCCGTCGCGCCCTGGCCAAGGACGTCGGTGTGGCGCCGGAGGGCAGCGGGTCACACCGGATCGCGCTCGTCGGCGGCGGGGAGCCGTTCACCGACCCCGACGGGTTTGCGTGGGAACCGGCGCAGGCGCGCGCCGGCGAGCGGGCGACGGTTCGCGTCTAGGGTGATCGGCATGGCAGATACAGACGCTTCCAAGCAGATAGACGAGCGGATCTCAGAGCTCGGCGACTGGCGCGGAGAGACGCTCAGCCGGGTGCGCGGCCTCATCAAAGAGGCCGACCCCGACGTCGTCGAGGAAGTCAAATGGGCCAAGCGCACGAGCCCGGGAACGCCGGTCTGGGCTCATAACGGCGGCATCTGCACGGGCGAGAGCTACAAAGAGCTGGTCAAGCTGACGTTCTTCAAGGGCGCCTCGCTGGCCGATCCGGCGGGTCTGTTCAACTCGAGCCTCGACGGCAACGTCAGGCGCGCGATCGACATCAGGGAGGGTGAGGAGATCGACGAGCGGGCGCTGAAGGCGCTGGTCGGCGAAGCCGTCGAGCTCAACCAGAAGAAGGGCAGGTAGCCGGGCGCGAGCCGCGTCGCGCTCTACGGTGCGAAGGACCGGTGTCTCACGTTGCGTCGAATCGTGTCCCGGGGCCGCGTGCAGGGGCGGTGCCCGATCCCGCCTCGCTCCTCTGGCGGCGCGGCAGCGACGCGCGCGTGATGCTCGCCGCGGGCTACGCGCTGCTGCTCCAGGTCGCCCACCCGACGGTCGGTGCCGGGGTGACGGACCACTCGAGCTTCCGGCGAGACCCGTGGGGCCGGCTGCTGCGGACGCTCGACTTCACCTGCACGATGGTCTACGGCGGGCCCGGCGCGGCGCGCGAGATGGGCCGCCGGATCCGGGCGATGCACGTCGGCATCAAGGGCAGGCGGCCGGACGGGCGGAGCTACGACGCGCTCGAGCCGGATGCGTACGCATGGGTGCACGCGACGCTCGCCGAGGGGATCGTCGCGGCGCACGAGCGCTTCGGCCGGCCGCTCGCCCCCGCGGAGCGCCAGCGCCTGTGGGCGGAATGGCGCTCGCTGGGCGATCTGCTGGGCGTGGACGCGGATGAGCTGCCGGTGGACTGGTCGCGCTTCCGCGACTACTTCGATGCGATGACGCGCGAGACGCTCGCGCACACCGCGGCCGTCGACGAAGTCCTCGACGCGCTCGCTCGTCCGGTACCTCCGGCGCTGGCGGCGCTCTACCGGCCGATCTGGCCGCTCGTGCGCATGCCCGCCGGCCATCTGATCGGGCTGGCGACGGCCGGGTTGCTGCCGCCGCAGCTCCGCGTCCGGCTCGGCGTCCCCTGGGGCCGGCGCCGGGCGGCGGAACTGGGCCTCGCGAGCGCTGCGCTGCGGGCGGCGACACCGCTGATGCCGCAGGCGCTCCGCATCACCGGGCCGGGATATCTCCAGTGGCGCGCCGGTGGGGTGCCGCGCTAGGGGGCGCCGCGGGCCGCGAACACCGGTCGATACCGGCGTCGCGCTGCGCGTAGACTGACGCCCGATGTGCCGGCTGTTCGGCATGAGCGCGGGGCCGCGACGCGCGAGCGCCACGTTCTGGCTCCTGGACGCTCCCGACAGCCTCTCCGCCCAGAGTCACCGCGAGCCTGACGGGACGGGCCTCGGCTGGTTCGACGCGCACGGCTCGCCGCGCGTCAGCAAGCAGCCGCTCGCCGCGTTCGAGGACCGCGCGTTCGCACAGCAGGGTCGCGCGCTGCGCTCGCGCACGTTCATCGCCCACATCCGCTTTGCTTCGACGGGGGCGCTGGAGGAGCGCAACACGCACCCCTTCGAGCAGAGCGGGCGGCTGTTCGCGCACAACGGCGTGCTCGGCGACCTCGAGCGCCTCGACGACCACCTCGGCGCCGATCGCTCGCTCGTCAAAGGCGACACGGACTCGGAGCGCCTCTTCGCACTGATCACGCGCGAGACCCTCGCCGCCGGTGGTGACGTCGAGCGGGGAATCGAGGCCGCGTGCGCCTGGGTCGCGGCGAACCTTCCGCTGTTCGCGATCAACTTCGTCCTCGCCACCGCGGACGAGCTGTGGGCTCTGCGCTACCCCGCCACCCACGACCTGTTCGTGCTCGAGCGCGCGGCGGGCGCTCCGCTCGCAAACCGCAGCACGCTCGGCACGCGCGTCGCCTCCCGGCACGGCGCGACCGATCCGCTCGTCGTCCTCGCGAGCGAGCGCATGGACGACGACCCGGGGTGGCGGCCGCTCGACTCCGGCGAGCTGCTGCACATCGCGGCCGACCTGCACGTGAGCGGTCGCGTGATCCTGCCGGACGAACCCGCACACAGGCTCACGCTCGCGGATCTCGGAGACCGCGCGCGAGCCTCGCAGGCACGCGCCGCGCCCTGACGGGGGGCGTGGAGGCCCCCGCCGTGCCGGCTGCTAATCTACAACCAAATGGTTGTAGATATCGCCGCGACAGATGAGCAGGCCTCCGACCTGGTGTTCGGGGCCCTGGCCGACCGGACGCGCCGCGACATCTTCCGCCGCGCTCGCGCGGGCCGGCTCTCGGTCTCGGCCCTGGCCCGCGAGTACCCGATCAGCCTGACGGCGGTGCAGAAGCACGTCGCCGTACTCGAGCGGGCAGAGCTGGTGAGCAAGCACCGGGTCGGGCGCGAGTCGATCGTGCGCGCCGAGGCCGGCGCTCTGGAACGTGCCCGCGCAGCGCTCGATCGACTCGAATCCGAATGGCGCGGCCGGGTCGAGCGAATCGACCGCATCCTCGACGAAGAAACAGGAGACACCTGATGCCCGTAGCCGACATCAACAAGGACCTCGATGCCCTGACGATGACGATCACCGCCGAGTTCGCCGCCCCCGCCGAGCGAGTCTGGGAGATGTGGTCGGACCCGCGGCACCTGGAGCGCTGGTGGGGACCGCCGTCCTTCCCAGCGACCTTCGTCGAGCACGACTTCTCCCCGGGCGGGCGCGTCACCTACTTCATGACCGGCCCGGACGGGCAGAAGCACCATGGCTGGTGGCGGATCGAGGAGCTGGAGCCGCCCAGGCGCCTGCAGTTCGAAGACGGCTTCGCCGACGAGGACGGCAATCCGAATGAAGCGATGCCGACGATGCGCATGACCGCGACGCTCAGCGAGGCGGGGGGTCTCACGACGATGACGATCGAGTCGAGGTTCGCGAGTCGCGAGGGGATGGAACAGATAGTCGAGATGGGCATGGAGCAGGGCATGGTCGAAGCGCTCGGCCAGATCGACGCGTTCCTCGCCCGCGAGCGCGTGTGACAGGGCGTACGCGCGCCGGCGGTGTGCCGCGCAGGGCGCCGGCGGCCGCCGTGCGGGCGCCCGCAGCGTCTCGTCGCGCTGCGGGACCGGGCAGCCATGCATGGACTCGCTCTCCGGTGGGTAAGACGCGGACGTGAGATCGGGCAACGGGATCCCCGCCGCGAGCGCGGCGCACAGGGCGTCCGAGGTGGGCACGACGCGGGCGGCGGAGCGTGTCACGCTGGCCTGTCGCGCGCTCTCCGCAGCCGCCGAGGACCTGCGGCTCGAACACGTTCGCCACAAACTCGAGGCGATCGACGATGCCGCTAACAGGCTGGCTGCAGAGACCGAGCGCATATGTGAGCTGGCCGAGGAGCTCGTCACGCTCGCCCGCGCCCTGGAACCCGTGGGGAGTCAGTAGGCCGCGAGGGCCGTCAGTTGACGCCCTCGGTCGCGGGCTGAGCGCCGCGGAGGTCTCTCCGCAGCCGCGCCAGCAGCGGTGGCGAGCACCAGGCCCGCGCCTCCCCCTCGAAGAAGCGAACGAGGTCGGGCCGCTGCGGCCGCGCCGCCGAGTGCGTAGATCGCGACGCCGATCACCGCGCCGCCGATCGCCAGCGCGAGGCCGACCAGCGCGTCAGTCGCTCCACCAGTCCTTCACCGGGACGCCGTCGCCCTCCTCGGGCCTGGCGCTGCCGACGATGATCAGCTCGAGTCCCTCGGGACCCCCCTCGAACGCCCGCACGACCTCGGGCGCAACGCGCAGGACGTCCCACTGCCGCAGCTCGACGATCTCCTCGTCGAGCTTCGCGCGCCCCGACCCGGAGACGACGACGTAGGCCTCCTCCTGCTCGCGGTGCGAGTGCCCCATCTTCGAGCGATAGCCGGGGGCGTAGCGGAAGTAGCTCACGCCCAGCTCGCGCGAGTCCAGGTGCCGGCGCGCGAAGCGCGCCTCGACGTCCGAGCTCGAGGACGCCGAGTCCTCTACGTCCATGAGGTTCTTGATCGTGTGGCCGGCCATATCGTTCGCCTACCAGTCTTAGCCGATCTGGACCGCGGTCCTGCCCATCACGCAGAGAAACAACATGTCGAGCCTGTTCGGCGGGCGAGGAGCAGCCCGTCATCAGCGGCGGAGTGCCGGGGGGCCGACGTCCAGCCACTCCGAGGAAGCGCGCGCGGGGCGGAGCCGGCGCAGGGGTCGCTGCGGCGGCCACGGTTTGCAGCGTTTTTCGCGGGGCATTGTTGTCGTGACGCGATGAGAACTGCCGTCACAGCTCTTCCCCGCGCTCGGCGGGCAGCAGGCGCCGCCGGACCGGGCGCCCTCGGGTGGCTCGCGCGCGCCGGGCTCGCGGCTCGCGGATTCGTCTACGGCATCATCGGCGTGCTGGCGATCAAGCTCGCGATCGGCGCGGGCGGGGCGACCACCAACCAGCAGGGCGCGCTGCAGACCGTGGCGCAGCAGCCGTTCGGCAAGGCCCTCCTGGTCGCGCTCGCGGTCGGCCTCGCGGGATACGCGCTGTGGCGCCTCGAGGCCGCGGCCTTCGGGCACGCCAGCGACGGTCGCAACCGCGCGTTCGACCGCATCGCTGCGGCGGGGAGCGGCCTCGTCTACGCGGCGCTGTGCGTGGTCGCGGTCAAGGTCCTCGCCGGCGCGGGCGCGGGCGGCGGATCGGGGGCCCCGAAGAAGGCGACCGCCGGGGTGCTGGGATGGAGCGGCGGGCCTGAGCTCGTCGGCATCGCCGGCGTGGTCCTTGTCGGGGCGGGCCTGTTCCAGGCGTACAAGGGCCTCACCCGGGCGTTCATGAAGGAATCGGCGATCGCGAAGATGGCGCCCGGCCTCGAGCGGGCCTTCGAAGCGCTCGGCGTGCTCGGGCATCTCGCCCGCGCGGTCGTGTTCGGCCTCACCGGATACGGGCTCCTCGAGGCCGCGATCGATTTCGACCCCCGCAAGGCGATCGGCCTCGACGGGGCTCTGCGCGACCTCGTCAACGCCTCATACGGACCTCTGCTGCTCGGGATCGTCGCAGCCGGGCTGATCAGCTTCGCGCTCTACTCGATCGCCGACGCCCGCTATCACAAGGTCTGATCGACGGGCGGCAGAAGGTCGATCACCGTGGCCCCGTGCTCCTGCGCGAGGCGGGCGGCGATCAGCGACCGGTGGCAGGCCTGCGGGTCGCGCTCCACGCACAGGAGCGCCGCGAGCCCGTCGCGCTCCAGCGAGGCGGCCAGCGGCCTGAGGTCGACGCGGTCGAGGATCTCGAGCAGGTAGCGCCGGCGATATTCGGCGGCGAGCACCGCGCGCGAGCGCTTGCCGACGCCGAGGCGCGCGTCCTCGGCGTATTGGAGCCGGCGGAGCTCCGTCGTCGGCGCGAGATCGCGTCGGTGCTCGTAGGCGACTCCGGCGCCGGCGAGCGCCGCCTGCAGGCGTTTCGAGTTGGCCCACGCGTACTGCGGCCCGCGCACCCCGCGCCGCTGGCGCACGTCGATGACGCGTCCCACGTCCGCGGTTCGCAGCGTGGCGATGAAACTCTCGGCGGAGAACCCGTAGACGCCGATCGTGGCGACCTCAGGCACGCGGCACCGGCCCGGGTCAGTTTTGCGCGCGTGAACGCGCGGCGGGGAGTCTGGCGGCGTCTTTCGCGAAGCCCCTGCCGAGCACGCTGAGCGCCAGCAGCGCGCCGAACAGCGCGACCGCGTCGATGCTCTCCCGCCCCTGCTTGGTCCAGTAGTCGTCCTCGAGGTTGAGCCACAGCGCGAACTCGTCGAGCGTGAGCGCCGCGCCGCTGCCGAAGCCGATTGAGGTGAGGCGGGACGCGCGTCGCTGCTCGTTGGTGCCGATCTCCAGCAGCCAGAGGTAGCCGACGGTCAGAAGCCCCGTGATCCCAAAGGTCATGTGGTGGATGTGACGGCCGCCGGGGGTGATGTTCTTGAACGGGCCGCGTTCGGCGCGAATCGCGTGCGTGATCGCACGGACGGACGCGAAGGTGACGAAGAACGCTCCCGTCGAGAACAGCTGGCGCTCCTTTTTGTGATCGCCGAAGTGCGCGTAGTAGACGGTGCGGAGATCCGCGAGCCAGGAGCCCCTGCCGGGTGCGCTCGGCGAGCTGCTGCGGCCACCGTTGCCGGCGCTGTCCATTGCGTCAGCGTACCGGCGGTGAAAGGGACGGGTCACGCCGCCCACGCTGCGAACCCGGTGCTGGTGCGCGGGTCAAGCAGACCGCACGTCAGCTCGCGGTTGCGAGCTTCGAGCGCACGAGCACGAGCGGCGCCGCGGGATCGTGGGGCTGGGGGATCGCGCCGAGGCTGAACTCCGCGATCGCGCCCGGGCGAAACACGAGGCAATGGGTCGAGCCCCCGAACTGGAAGTGCCCGAGCTCCTCGCCCTTGTCGAGGTGATAGCCGGCCTGGAGCTGCGGAGCGATGACGCAGGACGACACCTCCGACATCCCCACGGGGACGAACGCGACGAGGCCGATGACCGGGTCGTCGGCCTCGATCAGGATGATGGCGCGGGTGGCGACGTGGGCGAGGTATGACTGCGAGTTCGTCGGCTCGACCGCGTCCTTGCCCTCGGATTCGGCCTCCGAGTAGTACGTCCCCTCCTTCACGAACGCGCGGACGATCCTCCCTGCGACAGGGCTGTGCCAGCGGTGGTAGTTGGTCGCGCTCAGGAAGGCCTGGTAGACGGTGCCGCCGACGAACTCGCCGACCGCGTCGTCACCGGCGAGCATGTCGGCCAGCGAATACGGCTGGCTCTTGATCCAGAAGCGGTCCTCGCGCTGCACGTCCGCGCTGATGCCGTAGGGCGTGGACTCGCACGCGCTTACGATCACCTTGTCGTCATCGGGAGAGCCGACCGGACGCGCCCCGTCCTTGAAGCGCCTGGTGAAGAAGTCGTTCCAGGACGAGAATCCCCAGCGCTCGTGATCGGGATCGTGCTCGAACTGCTCGATGCCCACCGTCCGGCGCGCCTCCTCGCTCTTCCATCCGGTGGGTGACTCGTTCAGGACGTAGAGCGAGTCGCTGCTGCTGAGGAACTCGCACCAGACGGTCAGGATCTTCTTGAGCGCAGCGTTGATCCGCGGGTCCCGGAAGGCGGCGAACCCGGCCGTGGTTCCCATCGTCCAGTCGAGAATCGCCCCGAGCGGAGTGGCCACCATCGACCCTTGCGGACCGAACTCCGGCGCCAGGCCGAGCACCTCGTTCATCAGGCCCAGCAGCTGCTCGAAGCTCTCGAGGTGGCGTTTTGTGTAGGGCTTGGTCTGCGGCACCTGAGCGATCATCTCGTTCACGTACATACGCAGAACGGGGTCGCCGTCGATCAGCTCCCGAAACTCCTCGATGACCGGATGCAGCACGAGCCGCTCGCCGCGCGCCTCGACGCGCTCGCGGTGGCCGGCGAGCCAGGACTCGAGGTCATCCTGGGCTTCGGGCAGCCAGCCTGCCTGGCGCTTCACATCGAGCTCGTGCGGACCCTGGGTCATGACTACGACGGTTACCCCGGCAGGTCGTCGCGAACCGCGCACCAAGTCTTGCGCGCGTCAGCAAATTCGCGGCACGACCCATGCCCCCTCTCCATAAATGGGCGAGCGGCCTCCGTCCATGTCGCTCAGTCCGACGAACGCCAGTCTGTGCAACGCACGACGAACCAGGTCGTGCCGCATTGGCTGCCGTACCCGATTCGCGAGGCGCAAACCCCGGCCCGCGAGACGTGTTTCGGGCCCGCGTGGCCGCGACCGGACGTCCCCCACCGTTTTGTCCTGGAAGAGAGGGGTAATTCCTCACCGAGACGGAAACGCACTATTACCGTTAGGAGGGTCCAGATGGGGCTCTTGGAGCTTGTTCTGATTATTCTAGTAATCGCTGCCATTGCCGGCGGCATAGGTGTGAGCCCGCTGCTGTGGCTTCTGCTGCTGGTGGCGGTTGTGGTGTTCTTCACGGGCGGTGGCTTCGGGCGCCGTGGCAGAGTCTGAGAACTCCGCCGTCACTGATCGTCGTGGGTGAGTGAAGGCGATGGCCTGTCGACCGGCACGTCCGGGCGCGGGGCCTTCGCCAACGGCGTCCTGATCCCACCCGGTGCCGCGGGTGCGAGTCCCAAGGCTCGTGGTCACGCGTGGCTGTCGCGCGGCCCGTCCCTGCCTCCTAGAATTGCTCGGTGGCCCGCGAGAGGTTCCCCGTGAAGCTCGCGCTCCTCGGCGGGGCGGCTGCCATCTTGCTGGGCGGGGCCGTTCTCGCAGGTCTCAGCTTCGGTGAGGACGCGTCAGTTGCGGTCTCGCGCGCGCGGCCCCACGACGTCCACCCGCCCACGATCATCGGCATCGCCCAAGTCGGCCGGGCGCTGAGCGTGCGTCGCGGATCGTGGTCGCCGACGCCAAGGGACTACCGATACACATGGGAGCGCTGCAGTTCGACCGGCAAGCACTGTCACACGATCGCAGGGGCGCGCGGGCGGAGCTACCGCTGCGTCCCCGCCGACGCCGGCGGGAGATTGCGCGTGCGCGTTGTGGCGCTCGACAGCGCCGGTGCCTCGCGCGCGGTGGTCTCCTCCGCGAGCGGGGTCGTCACGCCCGTCACACGTCCGGGCGGCGTCACACACCTGGAGTACGTGTTCAACGACGGCGCCGTCAGCGTCTATGACATCGACGCAGGGTTCAGGCCGGTCGAATCCTTCACGCTCCCGGGCACGACCGCGGGCGTCCGCGGTGTCGCCGTAGCGCCGCAGACCCACATGATGTTCGTGTCCTACGGCGGCGATGGGGGCGGCAACGGCGACGGCTCCGTGCTGGCCTATGACCTCGTCGGCAAGAGGGTGGTGTGGTCGGTGAAACTGAAAAGCGGCATCGACTCCGGCGCCGTGAGCGCCGACGGGAAGCTGCTGTACATGCCCGATGGCGAGCTCTCCTCCGACGGCAGCTGGAACATCCTCGACACGGCGAACGGAAACGTCGTCGGCAAGATCGAAACGCCGGGAACGGGGCCCCACGACGGCGTCCTCTCGGCGGATGGACGGATCCTGCTGCTCGGCGAGCGCAACTACTCGCGGCTACCCGTCTACAACACCCGGACCGGCAAGCTCCAGGCCGAAATCGGCCCGCTCGCCGGCGGGGTGCGTCCGAACACGATCAACGGGGCGGACTCGGCGGCGTTCACGACGGCAACCGGTTTCGACGGTTTCGAGGTGGAGAGCCTCAGCCCTCCTCGCGTGCTCTACAGCGAGAGCTTCGGCGGCTGCAGCGGGCCCTTCAGCACGTGCAGCCACGGGATCTCGCTTTCACCTGACAACCGCGAGCTGTTCGTGATCGACTCCGTTCACAAAGCGGTCCAGGTATGGGACGTGCACGGCGTGACGGAAGGGATCGCCCCCGCCCACATCGGCACAGTGCCGGTCGACGGCCTCCAGGGCCAGGAGTCAGGCTGCGCCTATGACTGCGGGCGCGACGGCTGGCTGCAGACCACGCTCGACGGGCGCTACGTGATCGCAGGCGACAGCGGCGACGTGATCGACATCGCAAGCGACATGGTGATCGCGCGAATCCCCAACCTGCTCAACACGCGGGAGTTCGCGGAGATCGATTGGGCGGGTGGGGTTCCCGTCGCCTCGAGCGGCCGGCAGGGGGTCGGGCAGCTGCCGTGAGGGTCTAGCGTTGTGCGCCGCGGCTCGGCAGGCGATCGAGCAGACCGGTCACCTCGAATATCTTGCGCACGGCCGGCGTCCCGGGAGTGAGCGTGAAGTCCACGCGCCGGTCGCTGCAGCGCCGGCGCCAGGCCAAGAGGGTGGCCAGGCCTCCGGAGTCGATGAAGCTGACCTTGTCCACGTCGATCACGATGCGCACGGGGTCCGCGATCGCCTCGAGCTGTGCGTCGAGCCGCCCGGCTCCCGCGAGGTCGAGCTCTCCGTCGAGGTGCACGACGTAGCGCCCTTCCCCCACCGCCTCCGTATCGACGGTCAGATGAGAATCCTCGCCATCGGGAGCAGGCATACACGTCTCAGGTACCGCGGCCGGGGGGCGCGAAACAGGAGCGGGCGGTGAGCGACACGGCCAGCCTGCGTCGCGGCCGCGCCGAGGGCGCCGTCCAAAACGGGTCCAGGACTCGTCCATTCCAACCGGCCGGCCTCATAGCTCGCCCGTCAGATCGACGACGATCCAGACCAGCGCCGCCGCCCCGAGCACGCGGCGGAACAGGTTGACTCCGCCCGCCGCCTCCTCCCAGGCCCATACGCCGAAGCCGATCGCGAAAACGGCACGGCCGACCTCGTGCGCCCCGTCGGCCGCCACCGCGGCAAGACCCCAACCCCCGAACGCGACGGCCAGCGGCAGGTTGGGGAACTGCGCGAGGGGATAGTTGCGCGGCCAGCCCCGCTGGCCCCGGCGCCAGAGCTCGGCGACAGTCACCCCCTGATCCTCGCAGAGCGCTCGCCGCGGCCGTCACGACGGCCCCACCTGCCTGGGATGATCTGCCGGTGGAGCGCACGATCGGCCAGCTCGTGACGACGGTCGTGCTCGGGATATCGGTGCTGTCAGCTGCCGGCTGCGGGGCATCCCATCCGGGCCGAGCGCTCGCCATCAAGCCCGCCTCCGCACTTCCGCGGTCGCGTGCGTCGCACGTGGTCGTGATCGTGATGGAGAACGAGGAGGCGAGCAACGTCCTCGGCAGCCCGGCGGCTCCCTACGCCAACGCGCTCGCGCGGCGCTATGGGCTCGCCACCCAGAGCTATGCGGTCGCCCACCCGTCCCTGCCGAACTACCTGGCGCTCACGAGCGGCTCGGTCGGCGGCGTGAGCTCGGACTGCACCGACTGCCACGTCGGAATGCGCAACATCGTCGACCAGCTGGAAGCGGCGAGCATCTCGTGGCGGGCCTATCTCGAGGAACAGCCCAGGAGCTGCTTCCAGGGTGCAGCAGCCGGCGGCTACGCCAAGAAGCACAACCCATTCATCTACTACGACGACGTCGCGCGATCCCCCGGCCGCTGCCGTCACCTCGTCGGATTCGGCGCGCTCGCGAGCGACCTGCGAGACGCCGGCCTCCCGACCTACGCCTGGATCACACCCAATCTGTGCGATGACGGCCACGACTGCGGCGTCGCCGGCGGCGACCGGTTTCTCGCCCGCGCCGTTCCGCCGATACTCCACGAGCTCGGCCCGCACGGGTTCTTGATCCTCACCTGGGATGAGGGAAGCTCGGACCTGGGCTGCTGCGGTGGCGCGGCACACGGCGGCCACATCGCGACGATCGTGGCCGGCCCCGATGTACGCCCCGGCGCGCGCGCGGACCACGCCATCGATCACTACGGGGCGCTCGGGACGATCGAGGAAGCGCTCGGGTTGCCGCTCCTCGCGGGGGCACGAGATCCGCGCAGCGGGCGCCTGACGCAGCTGTTCGCCCGCCCGCCGCACATTCACGCCTAGGCCGCGACAGCGATTTTTGGCGAGCAATCGGTGCGCGGCTCAAGCGCCGCCTCTCGGTGGTCGATGCAACCGGGTCATGAGGCGCTCTCAGTCATGGCCCGCGGTAGCCGGCACGGCGCTCCTCTTCTCCGTCCTGATCGCGTACTTCGGGGTCGGCCTGGCGGACTCGCAGTCCAAGGCGCGCCACGAAGTCGTGGCTCGCTTCTCGGATCACGCGGCGATCAGCGCCGCCCTGACGCACTCGCTGTTCCAGTCCTCCGCAGCCTCAGAGCAGGCGGCGAGCGCCCATCTCTACGGCGGCGCCCGCATATCGCCGGCTGCGCTCACGGCTTCTGCGGAGGTGGGAGGCGGCTCCGACGTCGTAATCCTGGCTGCGAACAACACGGTCCTCGCACACTCGGCGAACATACCCGCAAGCGTGACGCGATCGCTCGCGGGTGCCGCTTTCGTTCGCACCGCGCTGGCCCATCGGAGCTTCGCCCTCTCGAACGCCGAGCCGCTCGGCCGGAGCCAGTCCGTGATCCAGTTCGCTCTGGCTTTTGCGACTCCATATGGCGAGCGCGTGATGGTGAGCACCCTCCCGGTCACTGCGCTCTCCGGGTTCATCGGGGGCTTTCTCGCCGAGAGCGCGTTGCGCACGGGGGGCGGTGAGAGCAGCCACGGGTTTGTCATCGACGGACAAGGCAGCGCGATCGCCAGCGCCGGCGGCCCGGTGGCGAGCTCGGGGCGACTCGAGCCAGGCCTCGTCGCCGCCGTTCGCCGCGGAGCCAGCGGCTCGTTCGGGCACGACCGCTACTTCGTCTCCAGTCCGATCTCGAACTCGCAGTGGAGCGTGGTTCTGACCGCCTCTCAGGCCGGCCTGTTCGCGTCGGTCACCGGGAGCAACGAGTGGGTGCCCTGGATACTTTTCGCGGCCTTCGCGCTGCTTTCCGTTCTGACGCTGGCACTTATCGCGCGCATCATCCGCAATGCAGGGGCGCAACGCGCCGCCGTGGCGGAGGCCGAGCACGCCAACCGGGCAAAGAGCGAATTCCTCTCCCGCATGAGCCACGAGCTGCGCACGCCGCTGAACGCGGTGATCGGCTTCGGTCAGCTGCTCGAGCTCGACGAGCTGGAGTCCGACCAGCGCGAAGGAGTCGAGCAGATTCTCAAGGCTGGTCGTCATCTGCTCGAGCTGATCAACGAGGTTCTTGACATATCGCGAATCGAGTCCGGGACGATGTCCATGTCGCTCGAGGCGGTGCATCTGGGCAGCACCGTCGCCGATGCGCTTTCACTGATCCGCCCGCTCGCCGACGCGGCGGGTGTCACGCTCGACGCCGATCCCAAAGATCTCGCGGACGTGTACGTGCTCGCCGATCACCAGCGACTCAAGCAGGTGCTGATCAACCTGTTGAGCAACGCGGTCAAGTACAACCGCAGCGGCGGTCAGGTTCGCGTGTGTTCCAAGGAGTTGCCCGGGAACCGGCTCGAGCTCGCGGTCGCCGACACCGGCCAGGGCCTGAGTGCCGAGCAACTCGACCGGCTGTTCGAGCCGTTCGACCGGCTCGGCGCCGAGAGCGGCGAGATCGAGGGCACCGGGCTTGGGCTCGCGGTCTCGATACGCCTGATGGAAGCGATGGGGGGGACGATCAGGGCCGAGTCGCAGCCGGGAGCCGGGACCACGATGCGGATCGAGCTCGCGCAAGCAGCGCGTGCGCACGAGGCGCCGGCACCCGAGGAGCGAGCGCCGGTGCTGGCCCCCGGTGACGCGCGCCGGGCGATCGTCTACATCGAGGACAATTTGTCAAATCTCATGATCGTCGAGCGGCTCGTCGAACGCGTCGATGACGTGCGGCTGATGCCTGCGATGCAGGGGACGGTCGGGCTGGACCTCGCCCGCGAGCACCGGCCCGACCTCGTGCTCCTGGACCTTCACCTCCCCGACATGCACGGGCGCCAGGTGCTCGATCAGCTCAAGAGCGATCCGGCGACGGCGGCGATTCCGGTCGTCATCCTGAGCGCCGACGCGACCCCCGGCCAAGTCGAACAGCTGCTCGCCGCGGGCGCAGCCGACTATCTGACAAAGCCGATCGACATAGCTCTCCTGCTCAAGGTGATCGAGCGCGTCTTCCAGACGCACTCGTGGCACGAGCAGGCGCCGTCGGTCGGCGACTACGACGCGGTGCCCAAGTAGCCAAGGCGCGCATGCACGGGGACGAGCACGAGCTCAAGCAGCTGCAGATCATCGCCGTGGACGACGAGGAGTCGAACCTGCTGTTGCTGCGCCGAATCCTCGAGCGCGAGGGTTACACCAACCTGCACACGACGACCGACCCGGCGCAGGTCGCCGGCATGTTCGCCACCTTGAGGCCGCGCCTCGTGATGCTCGACCTTCACATGCCGCAAATCGACGGCTTCGAGCTGATGCAGGAACTCGCGCCGCTGACAGACGGGCCGCGTAGCGTGCCGTTCCTCGTACTCACCGCCGACGCGACCGAGGAGACCAAGCGCCGCGCGCTCTCGCTGGGAGCGCGCGATTTCCTCACCAAGCCGCTCGATCGAACGGAGTTGCTGCTGCGCGTGCACAACCTGCTGCACGTGCAACGCCTGCAGGACCAGCTGATCGAGCAGAACGTCCATCTCGAGGACGAAGTCGCTGAGCGAACCCGCGACCTGGAGAACGCACGCATCGAGATACTCGATCGCCTCGCCCTCGCTGCCGAGTACCGCGACGACGATACGCAGGAGCACGCGTGGCGACTCGGGCGCACGTGTGCCCTCTTGGCGCTCTCGCTCGGACTGCCCGGTACGGAGGTGGAGCTGCTCCGCCGCGCCGCGCCGCTGCACGACATCGGCAAGATCGGCATTCCGGACGCGATCCTGCTGAAGCCGAGCCAGCTCACGGAGGAGGAGTTCGAGCGGATCAAGACGCACACCACGATCGGCGCCGAGATCCTCTCCGGCAGCCGCAGCCCGCTGCTGCGGATGGCCGAGCAGATCGCGATCAGCCACCACGAGCGCTGGGATGGCACCGGTTACCCATTCGGGCTGTCGGGTGAGGAGATCCCGCTACCGGGCCGTATCGTGGCGGTGGCCGACGTATTCGACGCCCTCACCCATCGGCGCCCCTACAAGAGTGCGTGGGAGGTGAGCGACGCGGTCGCTGAGATCTCGCGTCAGGCGAGCAAGCAATTCGACGCGGACGTCGTGACGGCGTTCCTGGGTCTCGACCACCCGACGCTTCTGACCCGGGCCAAGGGACTGGTGTCTGCCCCGGCGAGCCAAGGCTCGGCCGGCGCGGGAGCACCCGCCCGCCTCGGGGGCCACAACACCACGATCAGCGTGGCCTAGCCCCCTTATGGCGACGCGCTCGCTGTGCTTCCCACAGACGTCCGACCGCGTAGGAGGCGGCGCTGGCCGTGCCGACGAAGAACCCGACCGGATAGTTGGATTCGTAGGAGGCGGCGATCGCGAACCAGACGATCAGGAGCGCGATCGCCACGGACAGGAGCATCGCGACGAACGGCCGGTCGGTGAACGATCGCGCGGCCGCCGGGGCGCCGATCATGAGGCTGAAGATCAGGAGTGTCCCCACGACAGGCACGGTCATCGTCGTCGCGAGCCCGAGCACGAGCAGGAATGACATCTCCATCCGGAAGGCGCTGATGCCGCGGGCCCGCCCGCTCTCGGGCAGGACCGAGGAGAGCATGAGCGGCCGGTACAGGATGGCGACCGCGAGCAGGCAGAGGCCGCCGAGGATCGCTGTCGGTGCGACCTCGTTGCTCGCGATCCCCAGCACCTCCCCGAACAGCAGCGAGTAGACGGCGGGCGCGTACTCTTCGCTCCAGCTGAGAAACAGGGCGCCGAGTGCCAGCATCACGACGAGCGCCAACGCCGTGGCGACGTCGTGACGGCCGCGGCGACTGAGCAGCCCGATCCCGAGCGCGCCCGAGAGCGAGAAGACGCCCAGTCCGAGCAGGGTGCTCGCCCCGATCAGCGACGCGCCCGCGGCGCCTGCGAAGGAGCCGTTGGGAATCGCGTGGGCGGCGAACGCCGAGCCGCGCATGACCGTGAAGAAGCCGACCACGCCGGCGACGACCGCGACGATGCTCGCGACCGTCCATGCGTTGACCATGAAGCCGGAGAACATCGCTGGTTGCTCTAGCTCTCCGCGGCGGGCGCGGCCGCGCCCGATCGCTCAGTCGGGCCGGGGGAGCGCCGAGGCTTGCGGAGCGCAAAGAGCCCCGACAGGAGATAGGCGATGAAGATCAGAGTCACGACGAAGAAGCTGACCGGCCACCCGTTGCCCTCGGGCGGCCATTCGTAGCTGTCGTAGGCCAGCACGATCCCGACCCACATCGTCGCGATCCCGATCGCGGCCCCGGTCAGGATCGCGAGGACCGGTCGCTTGGTGAGCCGCACGGCTGTCGCGGCAGGGCCGATCAGCAGGGCGGTCGAGAGGATCGTCCCGATCGTGATCGCGGCTAGCGCCGTCGCCAGCGCGAGCGCGAACAGGTAGAGCGCCCCGACGATGCGGACGTGGATGCCGCGGGAGCTCGCCATGTCGAAGCTGACGGTGCTGAGCAGCAGCGGCCGGTAGATGGCGAGCATCGTCGCGAGCACGATCGCGCTGAGCAGGGCGATCATCGGGACCGTCGAGCTCGTGATCGCGAAGACCGACCCGAACAGGATCGTGACGGCGGCCCCCGTGGTGCTCTGGGAGGTCGTCGTCAGATAGAGGAACAGGGCGGCAAGGCCGATCGAGGCGCCGAGGACGATCCCGGTGGCGAGGTCTCGCCCGCGCGGCCGCTGGATGCCGATCAGCTCCATCGCACCGGCGGCGATGACGTTGCCGACCACGAACCCCCACAGCGGTCCGACGGCGACGAGGTATGCGCCGGAGCCCCCGGTGGCGCCGATGTCGCCGAGCGCCTCGCCGGCGAAGGACTGGCCGCGTATCACCGTGAACACGCCGACGACGCTCGTCACGACCGCGACGAGCGCGCCGACGCCCGCGGCGATGTGCACGGCTTCGCTGGAGAAGAGCCCGGGAGCGAACACGGCGGCAACCTGCGCCGTCATGTCGTAAGGATCTCGGGGAAGCTCCCCTCGTGGCCGGCGAGATCGCGCTGGTCGCCGGCGCCGGCGATCACGAGGATGCGGCCGTGGACGTCGAGCACGTCCACGTGGTGTCCGTAGAGCTTGCTGAGCACATCGGCGCGCACGACCTCCTCAGTCGTGCCACTGACAGCGCGCCCCTGGGCCAGATAGACGACCCGGTCCATCACGCCTACGAGCGGGTTGATCTCGTGGGCGGAGATGAGGACGGCGATCTCCTGCTCGCGAGCGATGCGGGCGAGCAGCGCGACCACATCGTGCGCGCTACGCAGATCGAGGTTCGCCAGGGGCTCGTCCAACAGCAGCAGGCGGGGCCTGGCGATCAGGGCGTGGGCGATGAGGATGCGCTGCTGCTCCCCGCCCGAGAGCCGGCCGACGCGGGTGTCGGCGAAGCTGCTCGCGTCGACCGCCTCGAGCATCTCGTCCACGAGGGCGCGGCGCGCGCGCGAGGGCCGCGCGATCCCGAGTCGATGTCCGTCGAGCCCCAGCCCCACGAGATCGCGCGCTCGCATCGGCAGATCGGGGTCCAGCAGGAACTTCTGCGGGACGTAGCCGATGAGATGGTCGTTGCGCGGGCGCGCGCGGCCTCCCCGCAGGACGCGCCCGGCGCTCGCGGACTGCATCCCGAGGATGACCCGAAACAGGGTCGTCTTCCCCGCGCCGTTTGAGCCGATCAGGCCGGTGAACTGGCCGGGCGCGATCGTGAAGCTCACCTGGTCGAGGATCTTGCGCCCGGCGAGCCGCACGTCGAGGTCCTGGACCTCGAGGACTGCGGAGCTCGCCGGGCCCTCCATCGGCCTACAGCTTTTCCAGCGAGCGGCCGTGCGCGACGGCTTCTTCCAGGCCCTTCACCTCGGCGAGCATCCACGACTGGTAGTCGTAGCCGGGCGTCGGCATCGTCTCGTAGACGCCGACGACGGGGATGCCCGCGTGCTTGGCGGCCTGCACGAACGATTCGGTGAGGGGGCTCGTGACCTGCTGGTTGTGGACGAACACCTTCACCCTGTGGCCGGAGAACAGCGCGTTCTGCAGGCTCACGCCCTGGGGCGAGGGGTCCGTCCCGTTCATGATGTCCGCCTGGAAGCTGAAAGGGGTCAGGTTCTGCGCGCCGGCAGCTTCGAGCATGTAGTCGGCCACCGGCTCGGTCGTCGCCACCGGGGCGGAGGGATACGTGGCCTTCAAATGGGCGATCGCCGCGAGCCAGGGCGCCAGCGACTGGTCGAACTTCGCGGCGTTGGCCTGGAAGTAGCCGGCATCGGCGGGGCGCAGCGAGGAGAGGGAGGCCGCCAGCGCTTTGGCCACGGCCGGCATCGTGGTCGGCTTGTACCAGAGGTGCGGGTTCGGGGTGGATTCGGGGAGCCCGAGGAGCTTCTGCACGTCGATGACCTTGCGCGATGAGCTCGGCGATGCCGACTCGATCTTTTCCATGTAGGTGTCATAGCCGACGCCGTTCTGGACCACCAGCCCGGCGGAGCTGACCTCTTGGGCGACGTTCGGGCTCGCCTCGTAGGTGTGAGGGTCGGTGTTCGGGTTGCTCTCGATCGCCGCCACCTTCACGTAGCGGCCGCCGATCTGTTCGATCACGTTCGCGTACTCGTTCTCTGCCCCGACGGCGATGATCCGGCCGCTCGAGGCGCCCGCCGCGGTCCCGGGGGAGCTGCTGCCGCATCCCGCCGCGATCAGGGCCAGCGCGGCCATCGCCGCGAGAACGACGTGGCGGGGGCGCGGTTTCGCGAGGGACTGTGGGGCCGTTGGCATGGGGCAGTCTCCAGATCTGTGGTCAGGGATCGACACGCGCTTTGGGCGCCGGCCGACGGGACCATAACAAATACTGAGTCCTATTCCTGACGACCTGCGGCACCGATCGTCCGGCGCGCCGGCAGGGACGGCATCACCGATCGGTCAGATGGGCGGGCCCGGGAGCGCCGCGCTCAGTTCTGGCAGGCGACGCAGTCGCCCTTCAAGACGACCTCGTGGCCGTGCGTGCGAAAGCCCATGCGACGCGACACGCGGTCGATCGAGCGCTCGAGGTCGGCGTCGTCGAACGGCACGAGGCGCCCGCACGACTCGCACAGCAGGTGATGGTGGTGCTCGCCGCCCGGATCGATCAACTCGTACCGCGCCGAAGCGTCCCCGACGTCGAGCCGTACGACCAAGCCGCGGTCCTGCAGCAGGTCGAGGATGCGATAGATGCTCGCGCGCGAGGCCGAGCGATCGCTCCGGCGCAGATGGTCTTCGATCTCGATCGCGCTCAGCGCGCAGGGCTGAGCTGCCAGGAGGTCGATGATCGCGTTCCGCGCCCCGCCCTTGCGGTGGCCGGCTTGGTCCATCACCGTGCGGGCATGCTCCGCCCAGTCCGAGAGGTCTGCCGTCGGCATGGCCTCATGGTAACTGCTGGAGCGGGATAGTAAGACTGCTTCTCGCTGGTGCGGCGGAGGCGTCGATCGTGCGCCATCGCGCCGCGGTACGAGATCGCCGACCCCGAACGCCGCCATCACCACATCGCTGTATGTGTGCGTGGAGCCAGGATCGGGCGGGCTCGTCACGCTGACCCGGCTGAGGCGCCCACCCGTAACGTTTCGAGCGCATCCGCGTGGGCAAACGCTCTACTGGATGTCCTTGATCCTCTTCTTGGTCCTGGCTGCTCTGGTGGGATTGGTCGTAGGCGCGCTCGCGCGCCTGCTGCTGCCCGGGCCGGACCCGATGGGCGTGGGCAGCACGATCCTGCTCGGGCTCGCCGGCTCGTTCATCGCCGGGTTGTTCGCGTGGTACGTGCTCGATCGCCGCGCTGCGGGCCTGATCCTGTCGGTGTTGTGCTCGATGCTCCTGCTCTGGATTCGGCGTCGCTCCCTCGAGCGCCGAGGGACGCTGCAGTGAGCGCCGTAGCGAGGCTCGCCGAGGTGCTCAGCGAGGAGGCCCGCAGGGCCGAGTCGCAAGGCGATGGTCAAGCGGCTGACCGCCTGCTTCGCCTCGCATGCACCGCCGGAGACATGACGCCGGCCGAGCTGACCTGGGCCGCCGAGGCGTCCGAGGAGCAGATGCGCGAGTTCGCACGCGCACTCAGGGACGGCTGCGGTCAAAGTGGGGTAGCCGACCTCGCGGCGGCCACCGGGACGCCCTGAGCCCCCGCCAACAGCAGCATCCAATCGTCGTTGGCGCGCGCGACACCTGCGACGTAGTACGCCGACCATGCGAGCAGCGCGATCAGGAACGGCGCGTCGACCGCTGCGGCCACCAGCAGATACGCGTTGGTGCTCAATGTCAGGAGGGCGAGCAGGCGCACCGAAGCCCGGAGCAGGAAGTAGCCGCCCCACACGAGCGTGACCCGGCGCATCGCGTGGATGTACGTCGAGGTGCCCTGGATCTCGGGCGGGAACGGGAAGAACTCCGTTGCAAACCACGACGCGAACGGCCGCGGCGTGCGCATCGAGGCCAGGACGAGACTTCCAAGAGCGGTGTCGATGAGCACCTCTTGTCCGAGGTAGAGCGTGGAGTCCTGCGAGGAGAGGCCGACCACGGCGCGAATGGCCACCAGCAAAAGGGCGAGCCGCACGATCCGCGCAGGCCGGCCGCTGCGCCGCTCGTGAACGAACACGATCAGCCCGAAAAGCGCTGCCGCCAGGATTCCGGGAACGAGCCCCACGAGCTTCCAACCGATCACGAAGACGACAAGCGGTCCGAACGCATCGCGCACCAAGCGGGGCCCCGAGCCGCGCACGATCGCCCTGACACCGATCTCGGGCGCCGACGCTGCCGCGGCGCGGTCCGCGAGCGATACCTCGCTGCCTGGCGTCTTGTTCACCGGCGCGTTCATGTCGAAGCGGCGCGGTCGCGTATCGAGAGCTTCGAGCGACGCATGCGCGTGGTGGCTCCTGATGTGAGTGATGGCCGGGCTTAGCCCGGCGCAGGCCTGCTGAAGGCTACAGATACGGCTTCGACGTTCTCGGTCTCGCTCCGAGCACGCGCTTCCAGGCGTGCAGCGCGCGAGGGCCTGGCGTCCTTCAGGGCGGGGGTGGGGTCGATCCGAGTCGCGTGCGCCACCAGTCGATTGGCACGATGCGCAGGGCCAGCTCGAGCGTCGTCCGGTCGAGTTGCTCCGCGAGCTGTGTGATTGCCGCGATTCGCTGCACCAGCTGCTCGGTGTCGAGGGGCGCCTAGATGAGGGCGGCCGGATGGTTGCGTCCCGGGCGGGCTCGCTCCTCGTCTTGGGAGAGCTCGAAGCTGAGCAGGCTCGCAAGCCAGACGAGATCGCCCGCCAGCTCTACGTGCCGGTCGAACAGCTCGGCGTACACATCGGCGTTCAGCATCACCGCCGCCCATCGTCCGAGCACCTCGTCGTTGTGGCGCACGCACCGCGTGACCTCGTCGTGAAGCCGCCCTCGCTTGTGTTCGTCGACCACGAGTTGGCGCAGTGCCACGGTGAGCCGGTTCGTGTCGCGGACGGCGGCTGCGCCCGCATCGATCGACACCGCGGCTGTGAGGGCGTCGCTGGCGTGTGAGTGCGGCCGGGAGGCCATCAGCTGAGCCAGCTCTGCCAGTCCGGTCCAGACCATTCGCGTGTCACGAACGAGCTGCAGCATCACGTACTGCGCGAGTACGGCCCATCGCTGTCGACTCCGGCGCTCGATCGCCTCGTTCAGCAGCGCCACCGTGAGCACCACGATGATCGCGCTCGCGACGAGCCCGGCGAGGAGCGGGTGACGAGCCCAGAAGCTCCCAGCGAGCGCGTCCGAGAAGATCGCCCCGGCGAGCACGAGCAGCGCGACCGCCGCCAGCGCGTGCGTCCTGCGCAGGTACGCGTCGACCGACTGCGAACGTCGCGGGCCGACACCACGACGGTCCATGTCCCGCACCTTACGCGACCGCGGCAACCGGCCCGGCGTCGATCCTCCACACCCGCTCGTCCCCCGCGACTACGCGTCGAGTGTCCGCGTGTCGCTGAATTCGAGGTAGAGGTTGCGCTCAGCGAACTGCCAGGTTCCGCCCTGCTTTGCGTACGTGTCGAGGTAGCGAAGGTAGGCGACCATGATCTTGCGTGCACCGTCAGCCGCGAACACGTGATGGGCGATGCAGTACACCTCGCCGGCGGCTCGGTGACCGTCGAGGTCAACGGTGCTCTGCCCGTTGAAGTGCATTGTGACTTCGTACTGTTTGAGCGCCGCGAACACGGGGTCGAGGGCCGGCCGGCCATGGAGGTCTTCGGTCGGCTCGGTACCCACCCCGCCCATGTACACGACGAAATGGGTGTCCTCGCTGAAGAGGGCCTTCTGCCCCTCCGCGTCGCGACGGTCGGCACAGTGCGCGTAGGCGTCGATCAACTCTCGGATCGCAAGCCGGTCAGCTGCCTCGCTTTGGGTGCTCTCCGTATCGGTCATCAATTCTCCTTTTCGGTCGCGGGTTCGGCCACGGCGCGGCTCAACTCGTGCGCCGCCGCTTCGGGAAGCGATTCGGCCCTCGTCGGCGAGGTGTCTTCGTGAGGACCACCGCCGGCGGTACCGGGGGGCGGGCAGTCAGTCGTGAACCTGTGAGCCGTAGCCCAGGTCGAGCCGGATCGACTGCATGACGTGGAAGGTCGTGCTGGCGGTGAACACGTCAGCGGCCGCGAGCACGCCCGTGTACTTCTCGATCACCGGCGTCGCGGCGGCGGCTGTGATCGCGTCCAGGTAGCCCCTGACCGCGGCCCATGTGTTCTCGCCGTACTTCACGAAGTACGGCGTCGGGTCAACGGTGTCCAGCGCGTTGCGTGCGCTGGCGGCGATGTCGGCCATGTATCGCTGGTGAAGTGCGATGTCCTCACGCGTGCCGAGCCGGCCCATATGGCCGCCGATGAAGTGCTTCCAGGAGTAGCCGAGCGCAGTGTCCGGCGCGGCGGTGTACCCCTGGACGTCCTCGGTGAGATTGCTCTGATAGACCGGCGCCCACCCTGGGTTCACGATGTCGACCAGCATCAGCGTGTCGTGGTCGGGCAGGTGGATGAAGATGTTGTCCGGGGAGTGGTTGGTGCCGTGCCAGGCGAGCGCGATCCGCTCGCCGCCGATCTCCACGGTGCGGCGGTCCTGGAAGGTCTCCTCCGGTGCCGGGCGGGTCGGGTCGTCATCCCGCAGCAGAAGCATTCGCGTCTCCTCGTGCCCGATCCGCACGATGTCCTTGCCGAACAGATTGGAGGCGCCGGCGTGGTCGGCGTGGTGATGGGAGTAGATGAGGTGGGTGACCTTGTTGCTCAGCCCGTTCGCGGAGGCGATCTCATCCACGGCACGCTGGATGTTGTGGCCGATCGTGGGAGGCGCATCGAGCAGGACCACCCCGTCGGAGGTCGTCAGGAACGCCGACTGGTAGGTGCCGTCCGTGACCCAGTAGAGGTTGCGCTCCACCCGTCCGACGTAGTAGCCCTGCTCGTTCAGCGCAGGGCCGAACGCGGGCCGGGGGATCGGCGCGTAGTCGGGAAGATCCGCGGCGTTGTCGGGGCGCTGGTCGGCGTGCGCCTCGGTCGTTGTGTCGGGTGTGCTCATGGCTTCCTCCAGATCCAAGTCGTGTGGTGCCCGGGGAACAAATCAAACGCTTGCTTGATCATTATGCAGATCCCGCCCATGCTGTCAAGCGGTCGCTTGAGAATCGCTTCGCGACGATGGCGATCGACACGCTGGCGGCCGAGGCCGCCGCGGTGCTGACGCATCCGCGGCCGGGGAAAGTCCCGCGGGGTTCGCGGCTCAGCCGGAGGGGACGCCGCGGAACGTTCCAGCGAGCGTCGGGACCAGCAGCGCTTCGATCCGCCTGCGAGACCTGGTGCGCAGCTCGGCGCCCACCGGCGCGAGCATCAGCCAGTTGATGAGGCCGGCCGCGCAGCGCGTGCGGAAGACGAGCTCGCCCTCCCTGACGCCTGGCACGTTCGCCTTCAGGACCTTAAGGACATCCGACCGAATCTGATCGAAGCTCGCGTCGAAGCGCTCCCATCCATCGGGCGGGTCGAGCGCCGCGCGCGCAACGATCCGCATCACTGCCAGATCACGACCGCCCGCGACCATCGCGCTGATCATCGGACGAGCGAAGGCCGCCGCCAGCTCCTCGAGCGTCGAATCGGTGCCGAGCTTGTTGACGGCCTCCCGCTGAGCGTCCAGGTAGCCCACCAGCCCTTGCTCGACCGCCGCGTCGCACAGCGCCCTCAACGAGCCGAAGTGATAGCTCACCGAGGCCACATTCGCCCCGGCCGCGTTGGTGATGTCCCGCAGGCTGACGCCGTCCTCACCCCGCTCGGCAAGCAGGCCCAAGGCGGCGTCCATCAGCCGCGCCCGCGTCCGCAAGCCCGCCTCACGACGCTGGTCGACTTTCAGCGGCTCCACGTATTTAGTCAATCACGCGCTTGAATAAACGTCAAGGAAGTGCCGCCAGGCGCCTCCGGTGGGCGACGACCGCGCGGGGTATCGCAGGACCGTGTCAGCGCAAACGACCGCCGCGGCAGACGACGCGCGCCGAATCTTCAACGAGCTGACGGGCGAGCTCGAGTACTCGATGCTGATCATCACGACCGCGGCCGAAGGTCACCTGGCCGGATGCCTGGTCGGGTTCGCCACCCAGTGCAGCATCGAGCCGCCGCGCTTCCTCGTGTTCCTCTCGCAGACCAACCGCACGCTCCGCGTCGCTGAAGGCAGCGACGCGCTGCTCGTGCACTTCGTCCCGGCGGACGCGGCGGGGCTTGTCGAGCTGTTCGGTGCGGAGACCGGCGACGAGGTCGACAAGTTCGCGCTGTGTCGGTGGCGCCGAGGCCCTCGCGGCCTGCCCGTGCTCCAGGATTGCCCGCGGTGGTTCGCGGGAAGGATCCTCGAGCGGCTGCCCGGTGGGGACCACGTGGGCTTCCTGCTCGAGCCCTTCGCGGCCGAGAACGCAGGCGACGCGTCGGCCTTCCTGTTCCATCGCGCGAAGCGCCTCGAGCCGGGCCACGCTCCCTAGCGGTTGGGCGCCGCGCGCGGATGACCGATCCGCAACAGCAAAGTCACGGCGCGTCAGCCCGGAAGGTCGGTTCCCGCCCCGGCGCAGTAGCCGGCTCCGCCGGCCGCTTCGTTGCTCCACAGCGACTGCACCGCGAAGGTCGTGCCCTGGTTGCCTTTGATGTCACCCATCGCGCCCGGGATCGGGAGGACCTGCGGCCCTCCGGGGACGGGTCCCGTCAACGGCTCGCCGACCCACGCGCACTTGTCCCCGTTCTCGTTCGCGTCGAGCGCGTCGTACCAGCCGCCGAGATTCTTCTGGCCTTCGCCGCTGCCGACGATGTCCTCGGCGCCCGGGTCGGTGATCGTCTCCTCGATCTCGTGGCCGAGCACGATCGAGACCCCGTCGAGCTTGCCTTCCGCTCCCGGGTTTACGGCGTTCGTGCCGCACACGTTGGTGCCTTCGCTTTCGATCTTCGTCACGTACGGCATGTTCGTGTAGGAGACCCCGGTCTGGAGGCCGTCGTAGATACCCTTCGCGAGCCCCGGCTCGGTGTAGTCGTGGAACGCGCAGTATCCGGCTTTGTACGCGTTCGGATCGCTGAAGCTCTGCGGTTGGGCGATCACGAAGTCCGCGTTGGCCAGGTCGGTCACACGGAAGTGCTTCGCTGCCCGCGCAGCCTCGGCACCGAGGTCGGTGTAGGTGTTACCGGCTCCGGCGGGAGCTTCCGAGGACGTCGACGAGAGGTCTCCCGGGTTCCTGTTGTCGACCCAGATGCCCGCGAGCACGTCAGACGGGTTGGTGA
This sequence comes from Solirubrobacteraceae bacterium, assembly GCA_036264095.1. Taxonomy (GTDB): domain Bacteria; phylum Actinomycetota; class Thermoleophilia; order Solirubrobacterales; family Solirubrobacteraceae; genus Palsa-744. Next base: position 31,553 of record DATARO010000021.1, read on the forward strand.
TGTGCGCTTCGCCGCCGGGGCCGTTCTGGAAGTACTGAGTGCTCACGTTCGCCCATTCGGTGCCGCCCATCTGCTGGACGAAGTCGGCGATGCGCTTCCCGGCGCCTTCGGGGTCGCATGCCAGGCTCGCCCGGAGGGATCCCTCCAGGAGTTTCTCGGCCCGGCACCTGGTGCCCGCCGGGAATGCGCCCGGCTCACCCCAGCCGAAGTACACGACGTAGACCTTCGGCACGGTCTGGACGTGCCCGCCCCAGTACGCCATCGGCGTCGGATAGGGCAGGGTCGTGGCCGGCGCCTCGGGAAGCCCGCAGTTGGAGAACGGTTCGGGCAGCATCCCGTTCTCGGGGCACGGCGGGGCGGGCGGGTTGATGGCGCGATGCGCGGCGATGATGGCGTCCTGTTTCGCGATCTCGTTCGTCAGTGTCGGCATCACGATCGGATTGGCAGCGGCGGTCGCCGCGGCGAGAAGGGAGCCCATCAACGCGACAGTCACCGACGCGGTGAGCAAACGGCCTCTGAACATCGAGATCCTCCGACTTGAGATTGACGACACGCTCGCCCACACCCGGAGGCGAACGTGCGTTGCCTACCCTCCAGCCCGCCGGGGCAAACGTTCGCCTTACGCGCACGCGGCCACGCTTGCGGCGACTCACCGTGGGGCACTCCGGGGCCAAGGGGTCTCGCTGGCACCGGCGCCACGCGGCGGGATGACGGTAGGGGAGCGGGCCCGGCACAAGTACCCACCGATGAGTTTTCCAGCGCTCCGTGGGTCTCTTCGGGCAGGATGTGGACGAACGAGAGGATCACGATGGGCAAGCTCAGACTCAGCATCACGATGTCGCTCGATGGGTACGTCGCGGGTCCAGGCCAGAGCGAGGACAACCCGCTCGGCGCTGGCGGGCTGGAGCTGCACAAATGGTTCTTCCCGCTCAGGGAGTTCCGGGAGATGCACGGCGAGGAGGGCGGGGAGGTCAATGCGAGCTCGGCGGTCGTCGCCGAGCGCCAAGCGAACATCGGCGCCACGATTATGGGCCGCAACATGTTCGGCCCAGTCCGGGGGCAGTGGCCCGATGAGTCCTGGCGGGGCTGGTGGGGCGAGGACCCGCCCTACCACCATCCCGTCTTCGTGCTCACGCACCATCCTCGGAGGCCCATCGAGATGCAGGGCGGCACCACCTTCCACTTCGTCAGCGACGGCATCGAGCCGGCGCTCGCACGGGCCAAGGATGCCGCGGGAGGCCGCGATGTCTGGCTTGCCGGTGGCGCATCTGCAGTCAACCAGTACCTGGCGGCGGGCCTCGTGGATGAGATCGACCTTTCGATCGCGCCCGTGATCCTGGGCGGTGGCTCCCGCCTGTTCGAGGGGCTTGCGCGCGGCTCTCTCAAGCTCGAGCAGGTCCGCGCCGTTGACGCACCCGCGGTGACGCACATCAAGTACCTCGCCGGTTGATGCCCGCTTCGGCCCCCGCCTGACATGGCCGCCCGCCGGCTAGCTCCGCCGCTGGGCGGAGATCAGGGCCCGTCGCATCGGCGCCTTCAGAAAACGATCGTGCGCCCGCCGTGCAGCAGCACGCGATCGTCGAGCTCGGCCCGGACCGCCCGTGCCAACACGACGCGCTCGAGGTCGCGTCCCACCCGCTCGAGGTCATCGACCGTGTAGCGGTGGCCGACGCGGATCACGTCCTGTTCGATGATCGGCCCCTCGTCGAGCTCCTCCGTCACGTAGTGTGCCGTCGCGCCGATCAGCTTCACTCCCCGCTCGTGGGCGTGCTGGTAAGGATGGGCGCCGGCGAACGCCGGCAACATCGAATGGTGGATGTTGATTATCGGGCACCCGATCTGGTGGAGGAAGTCGCCGGAGAGGACCTGCATGTAGCGGGCGAGCACGACCAGGTCCACGTCGCCCGCGAGCTCCGCGAGCACGCGCGCCTCCGCCTCGGCCTTGGTATCCGGGGTGACAGGCACATGCAGGAAGCGCACGTCCAGGTTCTCCACCTCCCGGCGCGCGGTGTCATGGTTGGAGATCACGCAGATCACGTCCATCTCGAGCTCGTGCTGCCGTTGGCGCCAGAGCAGGTCCAGCAGGCAGTGGCTCTCGCGAGATGCCATCAGCGCCACGCGACGGCGGTCGGACGCGTAGGAGACCCGCCAGGTCATCGCGAAGCGCTGCGCGAGCTCCTTGAAGTCCTCCTCGAACCCCGCTCGGTCGTCCTCGATCTCGGGCAGGAAGAAGGCCTGTCGCATGAAGAACGTGCCGCTCTCGGGGTGCGTCGAGTACTGGTCGGAGGTGACGATGTTCGCACCCTTCTCGTGCAGGAAGCGCGCCAGCGCCGCCACGATCCCCGGGCCGTCCGGGCAGGACACCAGCAGCCGCGCCGTGTGATCGGTGCCCCCGCCCGTATGCGAGCCGAGATAGACCATCAATGGCTCACCGCGGCCGCCGCGAGCTCTGACACGAGCCGGTCTTCATAGAAGCGCTCGAGGGCGAACGGCGCGATCAGCTCGGGGGTGACACGGCGGTATACCAGCTCCGCCAGCGTCTTGCCCACGATCGGCGCAGCCTTGAAACCGTATGTGCCCCAGCCCGCGCTCACGTGGAAGTTCTCGAGCTCCGTGGTGCCCAGGATCGGGCTGTAGTCCGGCGACAGGTCGCACAGCCCCGCCCAGCTGCGCAGCAGCCGCGCGTGCTCCAGCTGCGGGAACAGCTCCAGCGTGTGTCGCGTCAGGTCCTGCAGGAAGTTCAGCGTGCCCTGCATGCGGTATGTCGTCCACGGTTCGATCTCCGAGCCCATCACGAACTCTCCGCGGTCCGATTGCGAGATGTAGACGTGCATCTGCGAAGACACGATCACCACGTCGAGCAGCGGCTTGACCGGCTCCGTCACGCACGCCTGCAGTATGTGCGTCGTGATCGGGAGCTTCACGCCCGCCATCGCGCACACAAGCGTGCTCCAGCCCGCCGTCGCGCTGATCACCTGCCCCGCGCGGATCGTGCCGCGGTTGGTCCGCACCGCCGCGATCCGCCCCGCTTTCACGTCGAAGCCCTCGACGTCCGTGTACGGGTGGATCTCGACGCCGGACCGATCGGCGCCGCGCGCCAAGCCCCACACGACTGCGTCGTGGCGGATGATCCCGCCGGGCGGGTGGTACAGCGCCCCCATGATCGGATACGTCGCATCCTCGGCCACGTTCAGCGGGGGGCACAGGCGCTTCACCTCGGCCGCGTCGACCAGGCGCGAGTCGATCTCGTGCAGTCGGTTCACCTCGGCGCGGTTGGCCATCACGAACATCGCCCGGTCGGAGTGCGCCAGCGTCAAGTGGCCACACTGCGAGAAGAGCAGGTTGAAGTCGAGCTCGCGCGACAGCCCTTCGTAGAGGCGCACGCTCGCGTCGTAGAAGCGCGCCCCCTCCGGCGTCTTGTAGTTCGATCGCAGGATCGTCGTGTTGCGCCCCGACGCCCCCGAGCCGATGTAGCCCCGCTCGAGCACCGCGACGTCGCGCACCCCGAGGAGCCCCAGGTAGTACGCCGTCGCGAGCCCATGCGAGCCGCCGCCGACGATCACGACGTCGTAGGAGTCCTTCAGCTCGCCGCGGGGACGCCACATGCGCCGCGGCCGGAAGATCTCACGCATCGAGCGCCTTCCGGTGCGCGCGCAGCGCCGCGATCCCGGCCGGGCCGCCTCCGAGCTTCGCGGCCGCGTCGGCCACGACCTGCCAGAGGTACTCGCCCAGCGCCCACCCGACCATGATCAGCAGCTCGTCGTCGCGCTCGCGCAGCAGGTAGCCCGGCGTGCGCGCGATAGAACCGGGCCTGAAGGCGGCCACCGGCGCGACCGCCGGGCGCACGTCGATCGCGCAGAAGCGCGCGAGCAGCTCGCCCGCCAGCGGGCCCGCCAGCGTCAGTGCAGCCAGCCCGCAGGTCACCTCGGCGACCGACCGGCTGCCCTCAGTCACCCGCGCGCGCAGGCGCGGGGCGTCGCCGGGTGCGCCCAGCACGAGCGTCCTCTCCGGCGTCAGCGGGCACCACCACGCACCGTGCTCGTCGCACATGGCGGTGCCGGGAACGAGCGTCGCCCCGGCGAGCTCCGCAACGTCGCCGTGCAGCTCGAGCTTGCACAGATGCGAGCGGTCGATGAAGCCGACCGTGCCGAGGAGACCAGCGCGCTCTCTGCTTTCGTCGCCGTAGTCGTGCGCGAGCGACCAGCCATCGTGCTCGGCCATTCGCGCCCCCGCGGAGGATGCGAGCCGGTGCATCGGCGATCGCGCCGGCGCATCAGCCGTGGGCTGCAGAAACGCGAGTGTCGCGCTCAAGAGCGCAGCAGCTCCCCGGCAGGGTCGTGGAAGGGCTCCGTGACGACCGACGCGCCGATGCGCGAGCCCTCGTCGAGGATCGTCACCGTCGCGCCGTCCTTGGCCAGCGCGGCCGGCACCCACGCCATGCCGATCACCCGCCCCAGCTGGCGCGAGTGCCGCGCGCTCGTCACCTGACCGGCCGCCGTGCCCGCCGCGTCGAGCACCACCGCGCCCTCGGTCGGCACGCGCCCGTCCGGCAGCGTGAAGCCGACCAGCGTCGTCGGCGCCGGGTGTTCGGCGATGTGGGCGAGCGCCCACTTGCCGATGAACGGCTCCTCCTTGTCGAGCTTCACCGCCCACGGCATCGCCGCGCCGAACGGGGTCGACTCCGAATCCGTGTCCTGGCCCACGAGGATGTGCTGCTTCTGCAGGCGCAGGATGCGCTGCGGCTCCAGGCCGAAAGGACGGATCTGCCCGGCCCCGGCCTCGAGGATCGCGTCCCACACGTGCTCGCCGTACGCCGCCGGGTAATGCACCTCGTAGCCCAGCTCGCCGACGAAGCCGATTCGCAGCAGCAGCGCCGGCACGCTCGCGACGCTGCCCTGGCGCGCGTCGAGGTAGCCGAACGCCTCGGGGGAGCAGTCGAGGTCGGTGAGCCGCTCGAGGATCTCCCGCGCGCGTGGGCCGGCGATGTTGACCGCGGCCAGCGCCTGCGTCACATCCGTCAGCTGCACGTCGAGCCGCCAGTCGGCCAACCACCACGAGAACCACTGCTCGACCGCGCCGGCGCCGCTGGAGGTCGTCGTCACATAGAACGTCTCCTGATCGAGGCGTCCGACGGTGCCGTCGTCGAAGATGCGCCCCGCGTCCGAGGTCAGCACGCCGTAGCGGATCCGCCCGGGCTTCAGCGTCGAGAGGCGGTTCGGGTACAGCAGATCAAGGAAGCGCGCCGCATCGGCACCGCGCACGAGCAGCTTGCCGAGCGTCGAGACGTCGATCAGCCCGGCGCTCTCGTGGACCGCCAGCGCCTCGCCCTCCGGGTCCCCGTAGTCGTAGGCGCGCCGCCAGTCGCCGGCCCACTGGATCCGCGCCCCCAGCTCACGATGGCGTCCGTGGATCGCCGAGCGCTTGGCCGGCTCGAACGGGCGCCCGGCGAGCGCGCCGAGCGGCACCGACGCCCAGGGCGGTCGCGCCGTCGTGCCGCCGACCTGCTCGATCGAGCTTCCCGTCTCGCGGGCCATCAGCCGTATGGAGGCGAGCTGGCACATCTTCCCCTGGCAGGGGCCCATCGTCACCGTCGTGTAGCGCTTGCACAGCTCGATCGAGTCGTAGCCCTCGGCGACCGAGCGGGGGATGTCCTTGGCTGTTACGTCCTCGCACAGGCACACGAAGGCCCGGCCGCGTGACCCGTCCGTCGCCGCGGCCGGCGGCAGCGCGCAAACGCCCGCGCGGCCGTCGAGCGGCGGCTGCTCCGGCGCCAGCTCGCCTTGCCCGAGCCCGATCGCGCTCGCGGCGGCGCGCCCGGCCCGTTCGCCGGAGGCTGCCGCGGCGTCCTCCTCGCCGAACCCGGCCAGCTGCCCGGCCGCCCGCACGGCTGGCGGCAGCACGTCGAGGCGGAACTGGCCGAGCACCGGGTCGTACACGGTGCTCGCTCCCGCCTGGGCGCACAGCGACGTCGCGGGTGCGTCGCCGCCGCTCACGAGCAGCAGATCGCACGACCGCTCCAACCGTGCCGCTTCATCATCGGGCCGCCCCAGGACGACGCCGCGTACCTCGCGGCGCCCGTTCGCGGCGAGCACCGTCCAGCCCTGGAGCACCTCCACGCCGCGCTCCTCGAGCGCCGCGCCCAGCGCGGAGCGCTCCTGACGCAGATCGGTCACGGCAACCAGCTGCACTCCCGTGTCCGCCAGCGCCAGCGCCGTCTCGAGACCTCGATCGCAGGTCGTGGCCACCACCGCGCGCCGGCCGGGAACGACTGCGTAGAGCGCCGCCAGACGCAGCGCCCCGCCCGAGAGCATCACGCCCGGGAGATCGTTGCCGGCGAACACGAGTGGCTGCTCGACCGCACCGGTCGCGTAGACGTGCTGGCGCGCACGGATCTGGTGCAGCGTCTCGCCCTGCCACACGGCCACCAGCCCGTCGAAGTGTCCGAGCGCGCTCGCGCCCGTCAGCAGCTCCACCCCGGCTTCGCGCGCGCGGACTGTCAGCTCGCGGGCGCGCTCGTGGCCGCCCTCCCACAGCAGCCTGCCGCCGGGCTCGACGCCGTCGTCGACGAGCACCACATCGGCGCCCGCCTCCGCGGCGGCGGCCGCGGCGGAGAGGCCCGCGAGGCCGCCCCCCACGACCAGCACGTCGGCGTGCCGGCGGCGATATTCGGTGCGCCAGCGACGCTCATGCTGTTCTCGTGGGAGCCGGCCGAGGCCGGCCGCGTGGCGCAGCACCTTCTCATACAAAGGCCACAGTCGCCGCGGTCGGATGAACGTCTTGTAGTAGAAGCCCGGCGGCGTGAACGGCCCCCCGAACGCGTCGACCGCCGACATCACGTCGAGCTCGAGGTTAGGCGTCGCGTTGAGGTGCTCGACCTCCGCGCCCTCGCGCGCCGGCTCCGTGCAGGCCCGCACGCCGGGCTCGCCGTCGACAGCCACGAGGCAGTTCGGGCACTGGCCGGAGCAGCACATCAGGCCGCGGCGGCGGTGGTACTTGAAGCTGCGCGAGAACGTCCGCTGCCCAGCCGCATACAGCGCCGAGCCGATCGTGTCGCCCGCGAGCGCCTGCACGGGCCGTCCGTCGAACGTGAATTTCAGCTCGCGCTCGCGCGCCACCCGCTCTCCCGGCTGGGGCGGCAGGCGCGAGCTCACGCCAGCTCTCCGGGCAGACTCACGTCAACTCCCCGGGCAGTCCGATCCGCAGCACCTCGTTCGTGCGTGTGTCGCGCTCGGCCAGGAACCAGGTCCGGCACCCCGAGCGGTGGTACCACCACTCGCGCTGCACGCCGGCGACGTTCTCGCGGATGTAGTTGTACTCGCACAGCTCGCGGAAGGAAGGGTCCTGCGGCCGCTTGCAGACCTCGCCGCCGAACGCGAAGTCGGCCACCTCGCGGATGCCGCAGTGAGGACACTCGAGCAGGAACGACACGCCGGGAGATCGTAGAGCCCGACGGCCTAGGGTGCAATAGTCTTGCCTATGACGCAACAGCGAACCGTCGGATCGGTCGCCCGCGCCCTCGCGCTGCTGGAGCACCTTCGCGACAGCGAGCCGGGTCTCGGCGTCAACGAGCTCGCGCGGCGCATCGAGGTCAACCCGAGCACCGCCTCGCGACTGCTCGCGACGCTGGAGACGGCGGGCCTCGTTCAGCGAGAGGGGCCCGGGGAGCCCTACGTACTGGGCGTCGGGCTGGTGACGCTCGCCGACCGCGTGCTCTCGCGGCTCGACGTCGGCGGCCTCGCCCGGCCGCTGCTCGTCGAGCTGATGGAGCGCACCGGGGAGACCGCAACGCTCTCGCTGCCGGGCGAGCGCGAGGCGATCACCGTCGACTCCGTGCCGTCGCGGTCGAGCGTTGTCAGCATGGCGCGGCTCGGGCGCCCCAGTGTCTCGCACGCCACCGCCGTGGGCAAGGTGATGCTCGCATTCGGCGGGTGGCCGCTTCCGCGCGAGCGCGACATGACCCCGCTGACGCGCCGCACGATCACCGATCGCGCCCGGCTGGCGAAGGAGGTGGCGCGAGTTCGCTCGCGCGGCTACGGGACGGTCTTCGGCGAGCGCGAGCCGGACGTCAACGCGATCGCCGCGCCGGTGTGGGGACGCGCCGGGACGCTCGCGGCGATCCTCGGTATCCAGGGCCCGGCGACCCGCCTGCAGGATCCCACGCGCGCGCTTGCGCCCCTGATCGAGGCGGCCGCGTCGCTCACGCGCGCGCTCGGCGGCCGCCGGCCCGAGCCGCGATGAGACAGCCTGCCCGCGCTGCGAGGGCGGCGCTGGCGGCGCTCCCCCGCCGGCTGCCGCCCTTGGCGCTGCTCGCGGCGCTGGCGGCGCTCGTCGCGCCCTCGGATTGGTTTGCGGGGCGCGCGGACGTGCTGCTCGCGGTGCTCGTGCTCGCCACCGCGCTCGGCATCGGCCTCTCGGACCTGCTGCGGCTGCACGCGCACCTCCGCATGCTGGCCGCGCTGTCGATCCTGCCGATCCTCGTCCTCGGCGCGAGCGCATGGCTGCTGGGGCGCCCGTTCGCCGCACCGGTGCGCGACGGCCTGCTGGCCGTGGGACTGTCGAGCAGCGAGGTCGCGGCGGTCGGGCTCGTGGCGCTGGCCGGCGCCGACGCGGCGAT
>DATARO010000032.1:0-35758 GCA_036264095.1 Solirubrobacteraceae bacterium
CGGGAATCGCGATCGCGGCAAGAATGCCGATGATCAGGATGACGACCAGAAGCTCGATCAGGGTAAAACCACCCTCATTCCTCGAGCGCTGGCGCAGTGACTGGAACATGAATCCTCCTGGATCCGTCCTTCAAGGAACCAGCCCTCGGAATCCGCCCCACGGCGACGCGACTTCCCAGCAAGAAGACGAGAAGTCACTGGCTTTGCGAGCACCTTTGGTGCCACCGAGACCTCGGCCTGGCTATTACAGACCGTTCATCGACCGAGGTGCACGCGGGCTTGACCTACGTAGCCCGGCTTAGACACACGTCGGGTTGCCGGCTCGCGGTCGGCACCAAAAGGGCAGGCAGCCACCACGGCGCGTACGCCGTGCGCCGCCTGTTAACGAGGGGAGGCGGCCCGTGGGCCGCCTCCCTGATGCACTCTGGCCGGATCAGACCGGCGTCAAGCGCTGACTACCAGCCGTTGGCGACTTCCGGTTTGGGGCAGGCACCGGCCGCTTTTTTGGTCGGCGTGGTGCATTCGCGGACGATCGCACCGGTCGAGGTGCGTTCGATCGTGAACACGTCTTTCGTCGTGGCCGATTTCGATTCGAGCTTGTATTCGTTTTCTTTCGCGCTCACGACTTTGAACGTCGCGCTGCTTTTGTCGTTGAGCGTGGGCTCGATTTCGCCGAGCTTTTTTTCTTCCATGCCTTCGTAGTTGCCGTTGTTGTCGGTCGAGTACGTCTCGGCCGCCGTCTCGCCGGTACGCACCTGCGACTTCGCGGCTGCATCGTTTGCCTTGCTCTTCTGGTTGAGGAAGGCGGGAATCGCGATCGCGGCAAGAATGCCGATGATCAGGATGACGACCAGAAGCTCGATCAGGGTAAAACCACCCTCATTCCTCGAGCGCTGGCGCAGTGACTGGAACATGAATCCTCCTGGATCCGTTACATGGGCGCCAGCCCTCGGAATCCGCCCTTGCGGCGGTGCGACCCCCTTGCGAGCAGTCACCGGCTTTGCATCAGCACCATTGGTGCCACCGAGACCTCAGCCTGGCTATTACAGGCCGTCCATCGACTAAACAAAACGTAAGCTTTACCCCTGCAGGAGCCGCTGGACGGATCGCACGGGCCGCGCGCGGCCCGGACCGCGGTCAGTCGCCCTCGGCCGGCGCCGGAGCGTCCTCGCCGCGGGGAGCGCCCTCGGAGCCCGCCTCGGCGCGAAAGCGCGCCTGGGCGTCGATCCCGGGCATGCGCTGCCCCGTGCCCTCGCACCACGGGCAGGGGACCTCGCTGCGCGTGCCGCCGAGGTTCGAGATCACGCGGCCCGTGCCGCGGCAGGCCATACACTCCCGCGGCTCATGGGACTTCTGCCCCGGACCTGCGCTGTCGCCTTGTTCGCTAGCCACCGGCCGATGAGACTAGCGTTCCGCGGATGAGCGCTCCCGGCCGGAGGTGGGAGTGGCCCCTCGTCGCCGCGATCACGGTGGCTGCAGCCGTGTTGCGCTCGCTCGCGCTGTCGAAGGTCTCGCCGGACCCCTTCTACGACGCGGCGGTCCGCAGCATGTCGCTGTCGTTCCACAACTTCTTCCTGGGCGCGTTCGAGCCCGGCGGGAGCGTGTCGATCGACAAGCCTCCCGTCGACCTCTGGCTCCAGGTCGCGAGCGTGAAGCTGTTCGGCTTCTCCTCGACCACGCTGAAGCTGCCCGAGGTCGCGGCCGGGACGCTGTCGGTGCCGCTGCTCTATGCGGCTGTCCGCCGCATGTGGACGCCGGCCGCCGGGATCGCCGCGGCGGTCGCGATGGCCGTGCTGCCAATCGAGGTGATCACCGCCCGCAGCGACACGATGGACGCGGTCATGATGGCGCTCGTCGTGCTCGCGCTGCTGCTGCTCGTGCGCGCCGTCGAGACGGACCGCACGGCCTGGCTGCTCGGCGCGGCGGCCGCGCTCGGGATGGCGTTCAACGTGAAGCTGCTCGAGTCCCTGATCGCGCTTCCCGGCCTGTTCGTGTTCGCGCTCGTGGGTCTGCGAGGGCCGGTCGCCCGGCGCGTTCTGCGCCTTGGACTCGCGGGCATCGTGTTCGTGGTCGTCTCGCTCTCGTGGCTCACCGCCACGCTGCTCGTGCCCTCCTCCGAACGGCCATGGGCGATCGGATCGACCAACGGCAGCGCGTGGAACGCGGCGTTCGTGTTCAACGGCACGGAACGCCTCAGCGGCCACTCGGCCGAACCGGGCAGCAGCGTCTTCCAGCCGGGCCATCATTACCCGGAAGCGACACAGAAGCAGCGCGATGCGATCCCGATCGTGCCGCCCTCGGCGACGCGCCTGCTGACCCGCATCGGCCCCCTCTCCGGCCAGCGCCTCGGCCTCGAGGCGCTGCTCGCGCTGCTTCTGGGCCTGCCGGCGTTCGCCCTGGCTCTCTGGCCTCGTAACGGCGCCGAGACACCCGGGGCCGAGGAGCGAGGCCCCGACCCGCCCCCGCAGCGCCCGGCGCCGGCCCCGAGCGAGGCACGCGAGACGCAAGAGGGACCGCTCGCGCGCCTGCGCCGCCGCCGGCGGCAGCGGCCGCCCGGACCGGACCCCGCCGACCCCCGCTCGGTCGCTGTCATGCGGCGGGCGAGTGCGGCCGGGCTGATCGTCTGGATGGCGTGCGGGCTGATCCTGTTCAGCCACATGTCGCGTCTGCACCCGCGCTACGTGGAGGGCTTCACCCCCGCGGTCGCGGCGATGCTGGGGATCGGCATCGCCTGGGCCTGCTCGATGCGCACGCTGCTGCAGCTCGGGACGCTCGCGCTCTCCCTGGCCGTGACCGTCTATTACAGCGAGCGGCTCCTCTACGGGACGCCCGCGACGTGGTGGGTGGTCCTGCTGGCCGCGCTCGCGGCCGGAACCCTGGCGCTCGTCGGCTGGGTCCTGCGCCCCGCCGGCGGCGAACGCGAGCCGCCGCGCGGCCGCCTGCCCGCGCACCTCGCCTTCGCCGGAGCGCTCGGGCTGGCGCTCGTCGCGATCCTCGCGGTGCCGCTCGGAGCCGACGTGACCGCGATCGAAGAACACACCACCGACGCCGGCTATGTCGGCGCCCTCCCGACCGAAGAGCAGCGGCTCGTGAGCGCCTACCTCAGGGCCCACCAGGACAGCGCGCACTACGAGGTCGCGGCCGAGTCGGCGACCCAGATCGGCTCGCTGATCGTCCAGGACGCGCGCCCGATCGTGGTCCTCACGACATACAACGGTCGCGTGTACACAACCGTTCCGAAGCTCCAGGCGCTGGTCGCGGCCGGGAAGGTCCGCTACGCGTTCCTGAACTCCTACTGCCCGAAACGCCCGTCCCCGACGAACGCGGCGTGCTCGGCGCCGGCGAAGTGGGTCCGCGCCCACGGGCGCGACGTCTCGCGCGTGGCGGGGCTCCACCAGGGCAAGGTCCTCTACCTGCTCCCGGGGGCGAAGGCGTGAGCGGCGAGTCCGCGCAGGCGCGCCTGACCGCGCTCGTCGACGGGGCGCTCTCATCCCGGCGGATCGCGCTCGACACCGAGTTCATGGGCGAGGGGCGCTACCGCACGCTGCTCTGCCTGATCCAGCTCGCGATCCCCGAGGCCACCGGCGGAGCGGAGCGGATCATCCTGCTCGACCCGCTGCAGGAGGACCTCGACGCCTCGCCGCTCGCCGCGGTGCTCGCCGATCCCGCGGTCGAGGTCGTCGTACACGCCGGCCGCCAGGACATCGCGCTGCTGCGCCGCTACCTGCGCACGGAGGTGCGCAACGTCTTCGACACGCAGGTAGCCGCGGGGTTTGCGGGGCTCGGCGCCCAGTCCTCCTACGAGTCGCTGCTCGTCGAGATGCTCGGCCTGCGCGTGGCGAAGACCGCGAGCTTCACGCGCTGGGACGCGCGCCCGCTCTCGCCCGAGCAGCTCGCCTACGCGCGCGAGGACGTGGTGCATCTGCTCGAGCTGGCGACCGAGATCCAGCGCCGCCTGTCGGCCAACGGCCGCCTGCAGTGGGCCCGGGAGGAGTGCGAGCCGCTGGCGCTGGCCAGCGACGAGCGCGATCCCGAGGCGATCTTCGCGCGCCTGCCGCGCGTCGCATCGCTCGGCGCGAACGCACGTCCGGTCGCTCGCGCGCTCGTGCGCTGGCGCGAGGAGGTCGCTGCGCGCCACAACCGCCCCGTCCAGAGCGTGCTCGGCGACGCCGCGCTGGTCGAGCTCGCCAAGCGCAAACCGTCGAGCCGCGCGCAGCTCGAGCGCATCCGCGGCGTCAGCGCGGCAGGCGGCCGTCGCGCCGAGGAGCTGCTGGACGTGCTGCGCAGCTCACAGGACATGCCCCCGGACCCGCCGCCGGCGCGCCCGCGCGGGCCGGCGCCGCGTCCGGGCGATGCCCCGCTGATCGCGCTGTGCGAGGCGCTGCTCCGCGCCCGCGCCCGCGAGGCCGGCCTCGCCTACGAGCTGCTGGCCGCGCGCGCCGACCTGCAGGCGATCGTCGCCGGCGCGCGCACCGGGGCCGAGGCAGACGTCCGCACGCTGCGCGGCTGGCGGCGCGAGCTGGCCGGCGCCGAGCTGCTGGAACTGCTCGACGGCAGCATCGCCCTGTCGGTCGAGGGCCGCGGCGAGCGGCGGGCCGTGCGGGTCTCGCGGCCCGACGGCTGACGCACACCCGCACCGCGCGCGGCGGGGCCGCTCACACGATCCGGCGGACGAGTCCCCCGAGACCGCGCACGAGCCCCGTCAGCAGGGACCCGACTCCACTCAGGAGCTTGCCGACCGATTTTGCCAATCCACCGAGCACGGTGCTCCCGTGGTACCCCGCCGGAGCCGCCCGAACCGGGTGGTGACAGCGCGGCGCCGAGTGCTGGATCTACCAACGGCCGCGGATTCACACCGTCTCCGCGAACAAATTGACGGCGGTCCCCCGCCGTCAATTTCGTGAGCGGTTATTCGATGTGGTTGTAGACTTCGAACAGCGGCAGGTACATCGAGATCACGATGAAGCCGACGATCCCGCCGATCAGGATGATCATGATCGGCTCGAGGATCGAGGTCAGCGCCTTCACCGACGCTTCCACCTGTTCCTCGTAGAATTCCGCGATCCGGTCGAGCATCGCGTCGAGCGCGCCGGTCTCCTCGCCCACGCCGACCATGTGCGTCACCATCGCGGGGAAGATCGGCGCCTGGGCGATCGGGGCGGCGATCGTGCCTCCGCGCTTGACCGAGGCGATCACGCCGTCCATCGACTCTTCGATCGCGACGTTGCCACCGGTCTTGCCGGTGATCTCGAGGCCCTGGAGCAGCGGCACGCCGGCAGCGGTCAACGACGCGAGTGTGCGCGACCAGCGCGCCACCGCGACCTGCTGGACGATCGTGCCGATCTTCATCGGCACGCGCAGGCGGAAGTGATCCCACTGGCGCCGGCCCCAGGTCGATTTCTTCCACTTGACGAACGCGAACACGGCTGCGCCCGCGCTGCCGAACATCAGCCACCAGTAGCCGGTGACCGCTTCGGACATGAACACGGAGACCTTCGTGAGCGCCGGCAGTTCGCCGCCGAACTGCTTGAAGACACCGACGAACACGGGGACGAGGAAGGCGACGAGGGCCATCATCACGCCGACGGCGAAGACGATCACCATCACCGGGTAGACCATCGCGGCTTTGATCATGCGCCGGAGCGCGGCGTCCTTCTGCAGCTGGTCGGCGACGCGCATCAGCGCGTCCTCGAGCACACCGCCCATCTCGCCCGCCTGCGTCATCGCGACGAACAGGGGATTGAAGACCTTCGGGTGGCGCGCCATCGAGTCGCTCAGCGCCAGGCCGGCCTCGACGTCCTTGCGGACGGCCACGATCGTCTCTTTGAGGAACTTGCTCTCGGTCTGCTCCTCGAGCACGTACAGGGCGCGCAGGATGCTCATCCCGGAGGAGATCATCGTCGAGAGCTGGCGCGAGAAGATGGCGAGGTCGTTCGCCTTGACGCGCTTCAGGAAGGCCAGCTCGATGTCCCTCGAGCCGCCCTTGTTGGAGATGTCGAGGACGACGAGCCCGCGCTGCTTGAGCTGGTCGGCGACGGCCTGCTTCGAATCCGCCTCGACCTCCCCGCGCGACTTCGCGCCGGTGACGTCGATCGCCTTGAAGACGAAGGTGCTCATCGCGCGGTCCTATGCAGCCGCGAGGGTGCTGGCGCCGAGCAGGCGGCGCAGCTCCTCGGGAGTGGTGGACCGGGACTCGGCGTACTTCTGGGTGATCTTGCCGGCGCGCACGAGCTGGGCCAGCGAGGCGTCCATCGTCTGCATACCCTGCGCCGAGCCGGTCTGCAGCACCGAGTAGATCTGGTGGGTCTTGCCCTCGCGGATCAGGTTGCGCACGGCGGGCGTCGGCACGAGCACCTCGGTCGCCACGACGCGGCCGGAGCCGTCGGCGTTCGGGAGCAGCTGCTGGGTCATGATGCCCTGCAGCGCGACCGACAGCTGCACGCGGACCTGGCCCTGCTGGTGGGCGGGGAACACGTCGATGATGCGGTCGATCGTCTGCGCCGTGTCCTGCGTGTGCAGGGTCGCGAACACGAGGTGGCCGGTCTCGGCCGCCGTCAGGGCGGTCGAGATCGTCTCGAGGTCCCGCATCTCCCCGACGAGGATCACGTCGGGGTCCTGGCGGAGCGCCGCCTTCAGCGCGTCGGAGAAGCTCTGCGCGTCGGACCCGAGCTCGCGCTGGTTGACGAGGCATTTCTTGTGGTTGTGCAGGAACTCGATCGGGTCCTCGATCGTCATGATGTGCTCCTCGCGCGTGGTGTTGATCTCATCGATCATCGCCGCGAGCGAGGTGGACTTTCCCGAACCGGTCGGGCCTGTCACGAGCACGAAGCCGCGCGGACGGCGAGTGAACTCGTGGACCGAGGGCGGCAGGCCGAGATCGTCGATCGAGGCGAGGCCGAACGGGATCAGGCGGAACGCGGCGCCGATCGCGCCGCGCTGGTAGTAGGCGTTGACGCGGAAGCGTGCGTGGCCGGGGATCGAGTAGGCGAAGTCGAGCTGCCAGTTCGTCTCAAGGCGCTGGCGCTGGTCGCCGGTGAGGATCGAGTAGATGATCTCGCGCGTGTCCGAGGAGGAGAGCACGGGGTACTCCTCGAGCGGAGTGAGGCGGCCGCGGACGCGCACTGTGGGGTGTGCGCCGGCGGCGAGATGCAGGTCGGAGGCGCGACGGTGCACGACCTCCATCAGAAGGTCAGCGAAATCGATGTCCATGGTCTGCCCCATCGGCCCGTGGAGCGGACCGATTCACGCTGTCGGGGGGCGAGTGGACGAAAGTACTAGCGGGATCAGTTCGTCCCCACGACGCGGGCGATCTCCGCCATCGAGGTGCGGCCCTGGCGGACCTTCTGCAGCCCGTCGTCGCGCAGGCGCGTCATCCCCTGCTGCTGGGCGACCGCGCGGATCGCCTCGGCGGGCTGGCGTTCGAGCGCGAGCGTCTGGATCTCGGGGCTCATCTGCATCACCTCGTAGAGGCCGATCCGCCCGCGGTAGCCGCTTCCGCCGCAGCGCCTGCACCCGACGGGCTCATAGGCCTCGAGCTCGACGTGCGCTTTGAAGCCGCTTTCCTGCAGCACCTTCGCCGGGATGATCGCGCGCCGCTTGCAGCTCGAGCACAGCTGGCGGGCCAGGCGCTGGGCGACGATGCACTCGAGCGCCGATGAGACCAGAAACGGCTCGATCCCCATCTCGACGAGGCGAGTGATCGCCGAGGGTGCGTCGTTCGTGTGCAGCGTCGAGAGCACGAGGTGGCCCGTGAGCGCGGACTCGATCGCGATCTGTGCGGTCTCGCGGTCGCGGATCTCGCCGACCATGATGATGTCGGGGTCCGCACGGACCATCGCGCGCAGGCCCATCGCGAACGTGAGGCCGACCTTGTTCGCGACCTGGACCTGGCTGAGGCCTTCCATTTCGTACTCGACCGGGTCCTCGACCGTGATGATGTTCTTCTCGGGCGAGTTGAGCATCTTCAGCGCGGCGTAGAGCGTGGTCGACTTCCCCGAGCCCGTCGGGCCGGTGACGAGCACGGCGCCGTGGGTCTCGCGACAGGCGTGTTCGAAGCGCTCGCGCTCGGGATCGGCCATCCCGAGCTTGTCGAGGTCGACCATCACCGATGCCTTGTCGAGGACGCGCATCACGATCCCCTCGCCGTGGACGCTCGGGAGCGTCACGACGCGCAGGTCGACGTGCCGGCCGTCGATCACGAGCCCGACGCGGCCGTCCTGCGGCAGCCGCCTCTCTGCGATGTTGAGCTCCGCCATGATCTTGATGCGCGAGATCGTTCCGGCCGCCATCTTGCGCGGGACCGACGTGATGTCCTGGAGCACGCCGTCGATGCGGAAGCGCACGCGCAGTTCGCGCCCGTCCGGCGCGAGGTGGATGTCGGAGGCGCCGCGCTCGACGGCCTGGGCCACGATCTGGTTGACGAGCTTTACGACCGGCGCGTCGTCGGCGGTCTCGTGCAGGGCGACGACCTCGTCCTCCTGCGAGGACTCCTCGACCAGCTCCGCGTGCCCCACGACCTCTTCGAGCCGGTCCAGACGCGAGACGAGCGCCGCGATGTCGTCGGGCGGCGCGACCGCGACGCGCACCTCGTAGCCGGTCATGATCGCGATGTCGTCGACCGCGAGCACGTTCGACGGGTCGGCCATCGCGACCAGCAGCGTGCGCTTGTCCACGAACGCGACCGGCACCGCCTGGTAGCGCTTGGCCGTCGTCGTGTTGACGAGGTTCGCGACGCTCATGTCGACCTGGAAGACGCCGAGGTCGAGGTGGTCGAGGCCGTAGCGCTCGGCGAGCGCGCGGGCCAGTCCATCCTGGTTCAGAGCGCCGCCGTCGAGCAGCACGCGCTCTGGCGTCGTGCCGGCCGTGCGGGAAGTCTCCAGCGCGTCCTCGACCTGCTTGCGCGTCGCGAGGCCCATCTCGACGATCACGTCGGTCAGGAAGCGGGGCGTAGACCCGCGCCGCGACGGGCGCGTGATCCCCTTCCACGTGTTCTCCTCGTCGGCTACTTCAGGGTCGATCCCGGCGGGAGCGCCGAGGCCGTCGTCCCCACCGACGAGCGCGTCGAGGTCGAGGTCGTCCACCTCGGCCGGGAGCCGCTCGATCGACACGACCGACTCGCTGTGCGCCTCGCGCTCGCCGTCCATTTCGAAGATCGCGTGCAGGTCGGGCTCTGCCTCGCTCACGCGGCACCTCCCCCCTGCGTCGCAGCGGGGTCAGCCGGCGCGCGCCGCCCGGCGCATCTCGTCGACGGGCGCGGGACGCCCCGTCCAGAGCTCGAAGCTGAGCGCGCCCTGGGCAACGAGGATCTCGAGCCCATCGAGCGTGCGGACTCCGTGCGCGCGCGCGGCGGCGATGAGGGGCGTTGAGCCAGGGCGATAGACCAAGTCGACGACATGCGAGTACTCACCGACCTGATCGAACGTCAGTCCGAGTTGGTTGAGCGCACAACTCTGAGTGGCCGAGCGTTCTAGTGGATCGGCGCGCTGACCCCGGGATCCCGCATCAGAGCTGGGATCCTGCGGCTCCACGGCAAGCCCGACCGACGTGCAGTTGACGAGCAGATCGGCGGGCGCGGGAGTCTCGACGGCGCGCGCTCCAAGGGCGTCCGCGAGCTCGCGCGCGCGCCCCGGCGTGCGATTCCAGACAGCCACCTCGCGCGCCCCCGCGCGCTGGAGCGCCCACACCGCCGCGCGCGCGCTCCCGCCCGCTCCGAGCACGAGCGCGCTGTGGCCGCGCGCGTCCTCGCCGAGCGCCGCGAGCAACCCCGGGCCATCGGTGTTCTCGGCCGCGATCGAGCCGTCCTTGGCGAACGTGAGCGTGTTCGCCGCCCCGATCTCGCGCGCCGCATCGCCTGCGGTCACGGACAGCGCGAGCGCGGCGGCCTTGTGCGGGATCGTCACGTTCGCGCCGAGGAAGCCGACCTCGGGCAGCCCGTGGACCGTCTCTGCGAACAGGTGCGGCGGAACGGGCAGCCGCTGGTAGCGCCAGCCGTCCAGCCCCACTGCCGCGAGCGCGGCGTTGTGCATCGCCGGTGAGCGGCTGTGCGCGACCGGCCAGCCGAGCACGCCGAGCCGGCTCATGCAGTGCGTCTCATTTCTTCTTGCAGGCCGGGGGGTGGCCGCCGTTGCTCTGCACCGCCGCCTTGTAGGCGGCGTCGGCGGCTTCGAATTCGGCGGCGGTGTTCGCGAACACCTGCTCGCCGCACCCGTCCGCGCCCGCCACGTAGTAGAGGTAGGCGACGTGGGCCGGGTTCGCGGCGGCTTCGATCGAGGCGAGCCCCGGGTTGGAGATCGGCGTCGGCGGCAGGCCGACGTGCGTACGCGTGTTGTACGCCGAGTTGATCCGCAGATCGGATTCGGTGAGTTCGCGCGTGTAGGTGGCGACGCCCGTCTTGGCCTCGATCGCGTAGTAGATCGTCGCGTCGATCCCGAGCGGCATTCCGCGGTGCAGGCGGTTGTAGATCACCGCCGCGATCTTGGCGCGGTCGCCCGGCACCTGCGCCTCGCGCTCGATCATCGAGGCGACCGTCAGAAGCTGGTAGGGCGTCTCCCCCAGCGCCTTCGCGCGCCCGACCAGTTCGCCACCGAAGTTCGCGTGGAACGCTTCGAGCTGCTCGGCGACGAGCCTGCTCACGGGCGCGCCCGCGTACTCGTCGTAGGTCGCGGGGAACAGGAAGCCTTCGAGGTCGTGCGTGCCGCGCGGCGCGCCGTACTGCGTCGGGTCGAGCAGTTCCGAGTGGCGCGTGGCGACGCGGTAGTCGCCCTTCAGTCCCGCGTGCTCGGCGATCTGGGCGATCTGGGCGCGCGTCTTGCCCTCCGGGATCAGCACCTTCAAGACCTTCGGACCGGCGCGCGCCTTCGGGTGGCTCGATTCGTGCAGCAACGCGTAGAGCAGGCCGGCGACGACGACGAGCACCGCCACGAGCGCGACCAGCGCCCCGGCTCGCTGGCGGCCGGGCCGCCCGCCGCGGGTGCGCCCGCGCGCGCCGCCCGGCAGAGGCGGCGGCGGGGGTGGCAGGCGCTGCTCGCCGGAGCCCGCGGGCGGGGCCGGAGGCGGGCGCTGGGGCAGGATGTCGGTCCACTTCGCCTCGGCGTCCGGGGGACGGCGCGTCGCCTCCTCCGCGGGCGGGTCGGGATCCTCCGGCGGCGCCGCCGGGGACACCGGCTCCCCGGACGACGCCGGTGGCGGAGGCGCGGGCGGCGCCGGATCCCCGAACGAGGCCGGCTCCAGCGGCGGGAGCGACGCCGGATCCCCGAACGCGGGCGGCGGGGGCGCGGGCGGCGCCGGATCCCCGAACGAGGCCGGCTCCAGCGGCGGGGGCGCGGGCGTCGCTGGATCCGCGGGCGAAATCGGCTCCGGAGTCCCGGGCGACGCCGGCTCCCCGGACGAGGCCGCCTCCAGCGGCGGGGACGCCGGATCCGCGAACGAGGCTGAGGGCTGCGGCTGCGGGGGCTCGGGCAGCGCCGGATCCTCGAAGAAGGCCGGCGGCTCCTGCCCGCTGCGCTCGGCGGATGGCTCCTGCGATGCGAACGGTTCGGGGCCGGGCGTCACGGGCCGCGACGGCGGCGGTGGCGGCGGCGCGGGGTCCTCGAACTGCGGCGGCAGCTCACGCGGTGCGGAGACAGCATGCGCGTCCTCGGCGGCGAGCGGTTCGGGTGCAGCGTCGCGCGGCGGGGCTGCGTTTCCGCCGCTCGCCTCGGGCGCTCGTCCTGCGCGTTCGGCGCGCCGCCGTTCCCGCTCCTGGCGATCGCGCTCGCGTTCCTCAGCCGTGCGTTCGCCTCCGTGCGATGTTCGATCGCCCCGTGCCAAGGAAGGCAGCCTAACGAGATTGGGCGCCGAGCCAGCCCTCGAGCAGGTGCGCCGCCGCGCGCGAATCCTCGCTCGCAAGCGCCCCCTCGTCGCGCTGCGCCAGGCGCGTCGTGAAGCGCTCGTCGTAGAGCTCGACGGGCACACCGGGACCGAGCTGCCGCACGAGCATCGCGGCGAAGCGCCGCGTCTCGCGCGTCTGCTCGCTGTCCCCGCCGCTCAGCGTCAGCGGCAGGCCGATGAGCACGCGCTCGGGCTCCCGCTCGCGCACGAGCGCACGCAGCGCGGCCATCCCGCGCTTGGAAGAAGGCCGCTCGACGTGCGGGAGCGGCGTGACGATCGTGCCGGTGGGGTCGCTCACGGCACAGCCGCAGCGGGCGCTTCCGTAGTCGAGGGCGAGCACGCGCAGGTGCGCCGCCTCAGCCTCAGCCCGCAAGCGCCGTCTCGATCGCCTCGCGCGCGGCCGCGATCGCCTCGTCGAGCTTCTCGGGCTCGCGCCCGCCTGCCTGCGCCATCGTGTCGCGCCCGCCGCCGCCGCCGCCGACGACGCCCGCGGCGACCTTCACGACCGCGCCCGCTCTCACGCCCCGGTCGACGAGCGCCGGGGCGACACTGGCGACGAGGTGCACGCGCCCCTCGGCGGCGCTGCCGAGCAGGATCGCTGCGTCCTCGCCGATGCGCCCCTT
Organism: Solirubrobacteraceae bacterium; assembly: GCA_036264095.1. Lineage (GTDB taxonomy): Bacteria > Actinomycetota > Thermoleophilia > Solirubrobacterales > Solirubrobacteraceae > Palsa-744. Next base: position 12,492 of record DATARO010000032.1, read on the forward strand.
GACGCGGTCGGCGAGGTCGAGCAGCGCCTTCGCGTCCGGCACCTCGACGGCCGCGGTGAGCACGCGCGCCCCGGCGACCTCGCTCGCGCGCCCGGCGAGGGCATCGAGGTCGAGCGAGCCCGCGCCGTTGGCGCCCGCGCCCTTCAGCGTCCGCTCGAGCCGCTTGCGCTCCTGCGCGAGCGCCTGCACCGCGCGCGGCACATCCTCGGGCCGCGCGCGCAGCTCGGCGCCCGCGTCGCCGAGCAGGCGGTCGTGCGAGCGCAGCAGCGCGATCGCCGCCGGCCCCGTGACCGCCTCGATCCGGCGCACGTTCGCCGAGCTGGAGGTCTCGCCGAGGATCCGGAACACCCCGATCTCCGCCGTCGAGCGGACGTGCGTCCCCCCGCACAGCTCGCGCGAGTAATCGCCGTCCCCGACCTCGACCATGCGCACGACCTCGCCGTACTTCTCCCCGAACAGCGCCATCGCGCCGAGCCGCTTGGCCTCCTCAAGCGTCGTCGTGATCGGTCGCACGGGATCGTTCTGCGCGATCCAGTCGTTGACCGCGTCCTCGACGTCGTCGAGCTCCTCGCGCGAGAGCCCGCTGCCGTGGCTGAAGTCGAAGCGGAGCTTGTCGGGGCCGACGTAGGACCCCGCCTGGCGCACGTGGCTGCCGAGCCGTCTGCGCAGCGCCGCCTGCAACAGGTGCGTCGCCGTGTGGTTGGCCTCGGTCGCGTGGCGCGTGCGATGGTCGACGCGCGCCAGCACGTGCTCCCCCTCGTGCAGGTCACCCTCCTCGACCACGACCCGCAGCACCCGGTCCTGCCCCACCCGCACGACGTCCTCGACCCGCGCGCGGCAGTCCCCGTCGGCGCATTCGATCATCCCCACGTCCGATATCTGCCCCCCGCCGGCGAGGTAGAAGGGAGACTCGGCGATCTTCACGAGCCGCCTCTCGCCATCCGCGGCAACCTGGCCGCCCTCAGGGGCGGCCCCATCAAGATCCTCCTCGTCGGCGAGCACGGCGACCACGGTCGTGCGCTGCTCCTCGGTCTCATAGCCGGTGAACTCGGTCGGCGGCGTGCCCTCGACCGCCGCGGCGAGGTCCCCGGCGCTCGCCTGGGGCGCCCGCCCGCCCGCGACCGCCGCCTCGCGGCTGCGGCGCCGCTGGCGCTCCATCAGCGCGCCGACGTCGCCGTCGATCTCGAGCCCCGCCTCGCCGAGCAGCTCGCGCGTCATCTCGATCGGGAACCCGTGCGTGTCGTACTGCGCGAACACGAACTCCGCCGGCACGCTGGCGGCCCCCGCCGCCCGCGTCTCGGCGATCCTCGCCTGCAACGTCTCCATCCCCTGTTCGAGCGTGCGCCCGAAGGCCTCCTCCTCGCTCGAGAGCCACATGTCGACGACACCCGCCTGCTCGATCAGCTCCGGGTAGGCGGCGCCCATGATCTCCCGCACCCGCTCCGCGTAGCGGACGAGGAACCCGGGCGCGAGGCCGAGCGCGAGCCCCTGCTGGATCGCCCGGCGCATCACGCGTCGCAGCACGTAGCCGCGGTCCTCGTTCGACGGCACGACCCCGTCGGCCGTGAGGAAGGTCATCGCGCGCGCGTGATCGGTGAGGATCCGCAGCGCCCGGTCGCTGTCGAAGTCCTCGCCGTAGCGCCGGCCGGAGAGCTCCTGCCCGAGTTCGATCAGCGGCTGGAAGTGGTCGGTCTCGAACACCGACTCCTTGTCCTGCAGGATCGCCGCCATGCGGTTGAGCCCGAGCCCGGTGTCGATGTTGTTGCCCGGCAGCGCCTCGAGCGTCGAGGAGCCGCCGGGCGACGGCCGCTGGTCGTACTGCATGAACACCAGGTTCCAGTACTCGAGGAAGCGCTCGTTCTCGCCGCCGGGCAGGTCCGACTCGGACCCCTGGGCGACCCCGCGATCGAGGTACAGCTCCGAGCAGGGCCCGCACGGCCCGCTCGGGCCGGCCTGCCAGAAGTTCTCCGAGCGCGGGCATTCGATGATCTTCTCCCGCGCCACGCCGAGCTCGACCCAGCATTCGATCGCCTCGCTGTCGGGCCCGAGGCCGAGCTGCTCGTCGCCCGCGAACACCGTCACCCAGATGTCCTCATCGGCCAGCCCGAACACCTCGCGTGAGAGCTCCCACGCGAACGCGATCGCCTCGCGCTTGAAGTAGTCGGCGAACGAGAAGTTGCCGAGCATCTCGAAGAACGTGAGGTGCCGCGCGGTGTTCCCGACGTTGTCGATGTCGACCGTCCTGAAGACCTTCTGGCAGCTCGTCAGGCGCGGCGCCGGAGGCGTCTCCTGCCCGAGGAAGTACGGCTTCAGCGGGTGCATACCCGCCACCGTCAGCAGCGCCGAGGGGTCGTGCGCGGAGGGCACGAGCGAAGCCGAGGGGATGCGCAGATGCCCGCGCTCCTCGAAGAACGCCAGGTAGCGCTCGCGGATCTCATCCGTTCCCATCGTGCGAGGGATCTTAGGGTGCGACGGTGCCGTGGCCGACGACCATGTCGCCCGCGTACAGGCACGCCAGCTGCCCCGGCGCGGTCCGCTCCGCCGGCTGCGCGAGCGATACGACGACGCGCTCGTGGCTGCCCGCGGAGAGCTCGCCGTCGACGCTGCAGCGGTGCAGCGCCCCGTGCGCCCGCACCCGCACCCCGTCGACCGACGCGCCCGGCCGGTGGAGCGTGACCTCCCGCGCCGCGAAGGCGCCGGCGAGCAGCTCCTCGCGCGGCCCCACGGTGACCGTGTTGGCGCCCGTGTCCGTGGCGAGCACGTAGCGCGGCTCGGGGGTCCCCAGTCTCAGCCCGCGGCGCTGCCCCACGGTGTAGGCGTGCGCGCCGGAGTGCTCGCCGAGCACGTTCCCGTCGCGGTCCAGCACGCGCCCCGGCCGCGCGCGCAGCCCCCCGTGGCGGGCGAGGAAAGCGCTGTTGCGCGTCCCCGCCAGGAAGCAGAGGTCCTGGGAGTCGCGCCTGCCCGCGACCGCCAGCCCCGCCTCGCGCGCGATCTCGCGCACCCGCGGCTTGTGCAGCGCGCCGAGCGGAAAGCGCAGGCGCGCGAGCGACTCCTGGCTGAGGCCGCACAGCACGTAGCTCTGATCCTTGCCGTCATCGGCTGCGCTCTGCAGGAGCGGCGCCCCCAGCGCCCCGCTCACGCGCGCGTAGTGTCCGGTCGCGAGCGTCCCCGCCCCCAGACGATCGGCGAGCTCGAGCATCGCGTCGAGCCGCACGTTCCCGTTGCACCGCACGCACGGGTTCGGCGTGAGCCCCGCGGCGTGATCTGAGAGCCAGTGGTCGACGACGCCCGCGCGGAACTCCGCGCGCAGGTCGATCGAGAGGTGCGGGAGGCCGAGTGAGTGCGCGAGCGCCCGCGCTCCCCTGACTGCCTGCGCGGAGCAGCAGCTGAGGTCGCCGTCGTTCTCCGGGTCGGACCACAGCTCGAGCGTGACCGCGACGGCATCGGACTCGCGCGCGACGAGCAGCGCCGCGACCGCGCTGTCGACGCCGCCGCTCATCGCGACGAGCGTGCGGGCGTGGGTCCCCGGCACGGGGCAGGCGATCTCGGCCGTGCGCGCCGCGGCCCCGAGCGCCCGGTGCAGTGCGTCGGCGGCCAGCTCGGCCGCGTGGAGCTTCGCGGTCCCGAGGCCGCCCAGCTCGTGCGCGATCTCCGGCGTGCCGATCCTGGCAGCGTCGAGCAGCCGCGCTCCGCGAAGCAGGCAGACCGCCGCGCTGCCGGCCGCAGTCGTCGCCCCGCAGCCGCTCGCGTCGAAGCCCGCGTCGGCGATGCGGCCTTCGCGGCTGCCGGGCTCGAGCGCGAGCGAGATGCGGATCAGATCACCGCAGGCGGCGCCGCCGGCGGCACCGGTGAAGGCGCCGTCGGGCGTGTGCCCGCGGCCGAGCGGACTTTCAAGGTGTGTTGCGAGTTGTTCGGTGCTCGGTGTCACCCGAGCGAGTCTAGGGCTAGGCGCTGCGAGCTTCTTCGATCGCCTGTTGCAGCGAGAAGGCGTCGGTCAGGCCCGTCAGGACCTTCGCCGGATGGTTCTTCGCCACGACGATCACGGTCGGCGTCCCGAAGACCTGGATGCCACGAGTGATCGAGCCGAATTCGGCCACGCTCTTCGCTTCGCTGAAGAACGCCGCGAACGGTCCCAGGTACATGTGCGTCGACCGGAGCCGCTGGACCAGACCGCTCTTCTTGGGCAGCTTGCGGATGACGTGATGGACGAACTCGAGGACTTCGACCTGGAACTTGACCGCCTGGTCGTCACTGCCGTGCTTGTTCCACAGGACGATCACGGCCGGCTTGCCTTCGTTCAGCGCCGTTTCGACGAGCACCTGGCGGCTTGGCTGGCGTCCCGCACCGGCGTAGGCCTTGATCGAGCCACGCGAGCTCTTGGCGCTCTTCACTGCGGGCGCCACGGCGACACGCGTCGTGGTGGACGTGTGTGCCGGAGCGGTCGACGTGTGTGCCGGAGCGGTCGAGGCCTGGGCGGCGGTCCCTCCCGTGCTGCTGGACGCGGCTTCGGAGCTCTGCTGCAGCTGCTTGGCGTTGTTCTGGGAGACCGCGACGGCGTGCTTGGCCTTGTTGACGTCCTTCACGAGGCCCTGGACGCCGGGCGCGGCGATGTGCTGCGACGAGCTCGCGCTCGGGCTGGGCGTCGAAGACGCGTGCGTTTCGTTGTTGCTCTTTGGCCGCAGGGCAATGAACCATGCCGCGGCGACCACCAAGAACACGCCGAGAGCGATCTGAATGGGACGAGAAATTTGCGCCATCAGGCCTCCTTTCGGCATGAGGCCCGAAAAAGTTGAACGCCGCGACTCGCCCGTCCATCCGTCTGGACCCTTGAGCCGCGTCCGAGCGCTGCCGATAGCCGGCTTAGTGCAGACGCGCGCGACATCCTCGAAGAGGCGCCGGCGTGCCCGGAGTCAGCGGCTGGCCCGCGTCATCGCGCGCCTGGCAGCGGTGCTCGCTGTCGCGGCGATGTCGGGGTGCGGCGCTCAGTCGGGGGCGCCCGCCGCCGCGCCGTCCGCGCATGTGCTGGACACGCAGGCCAGCGACGCAGCGCTGCCCGTCCCGAACCGAGCGCAGGCGCTCGCGTTCGCAAACGCGGTCAACCTGACGACGTCCGATATCCCGGAAACGAGAGTCTCCCGACGCCAGGGCCCTCACACGAGCGTCGCCGAGCGGCGGAAGCTGGACCGCGAATACGAAGCGTGCGAAAAGCCGGTCGTCCACGCGTATCTGTCGCTGCATTCGCCCGACCTGCAACGCGGCCGGGAACTCGAAAGCGAAAGTTTCGTCTCGCTCGTCGCGTTCGTGCGCGACCACCGTTCGCTTGCGACGGCTTTGCCGCTACTCGGCCGTGCCTCGGTCCTGAGATGCGTTGCGCACGTGGCGACGGGGCAGCTCGATGCGACCAAGCTCCGCTTCGCGCACTGGGGCCGTGTGAGCGTCACCGCGCTTCCCGTTCCGCTGAATGGCATTCCGACGTTCGGGTTCCGCATGACGGTCGCGGTGCACATCAGCTTCGACGAAGTCACGGTGCCGCTCTACGCCGACTACCTCGGTTTCGCAGAAGGGCACGCGCTCGTCGGCGCGCTCGCCGTCAGCGCGACGCAGCCGGTGCCCGACACCACCGAGCGCGAACTGATCGAGCTCCTGCACACCCGCGCCGAGAAGCACCAGAGCTGAGGCTGCGCGGGGGCGGGCGACTAGAGAGCGTGATGCCCGCGCAAAACCGCGTGCACGACCTGCGCCGCCGCGATGTCCCTCTCCTCGCGCGCCTGCACGTCGCGCAGCGCGACGCCGCCGCCGTCGCGGATGATCGCGACGAAGCGGGCATCGAGCGCCGCCGCGTGTCCGAGCTGGCCCTTCAGCGAACGCCCGCCGAGGTCGAGCTGCGCTGTCACGCCGGCAGAGCGGGCCTGGGAGAGCAGCTCGAAGGCCTCGCCGCGGAGCTCGCCCCCGTCCCCGTCGATCGCGATGAACAGCTCGACGGCGGAGGCCGAGGGCACCGGCGGGGTCCCCGCGAGCATCAGCCGCTCGATCCCGGCCGCCCAGCCCATGCCGGGCGTGTGCGGACCGCCGAGCATCTCGACGAGCCCGTCGTAGCGCCCGCCGCCGCCAACGCCGCTCTGCGCGCCGAGCGCGTCGGATGTGAACTCGAAGACCGTGCGCGTGTAGTAGTCGAGCCCTCGCACGAGCGTGGGGTCGATCCCGTAGCGCACGCCCGCCGTGTCGAGCAGGGCGCACACGGCGGCGAAGTGCTCGGTGTCCGCCCCGTCGAGGTGGTCGAGCAGCCGCGGCGCGTCCTTCATCACCGCTCGCGTGCCGGGGTGGTCGGAGTCGAACGCGCGCAGCGGGTTCAGGTCGACGCGCTCGCGCACGTCCTCCGAGAGCTCATCCGCGCGCGCGCGCAGGTGCGACTGCAGCAGCTCGCGGTAGGCGCTCCGTGCCTCGGGGCCGCCGAGGCTCGAGAGGCGCAGGCGCACGTCGCGCACCTCGAGCTCGTCGAGCAGGGTCGCGAGCAGCGCGATCGCCTCGGCGTCGACCGCGGGGTCGTCGGAGCCGAGCACCTCGGCCCCGACCTGCCAGAACTGGCGGAAGCGCCCGGCCTGCGCGCGCTCGTGGCGGAAGAAGCTCGAGAGGTACCACAGCTTCACCGGCTGGCGGCGCTTGTGCATCCCGTGCTCCACGTAGGCGCGGCAGACCGGCGCGGTGCCCTCAGGCCGCAGCGTCAGTGAGCGGCCGCCCGCGTCCTCGAACGTGAACATCTCCTTGCGCACGATGTCGGTCGACTCCCCCACCCCGCGCGCGAACAGCTCGGTCGACTCGAATGCCGGCGTCTCGATTCGCTCATAGCCGGCGCCCCCGAGTACGGCACGCGCCCGGGCCTCGATCGCCGTGCGCGCACAGGCGTCCTCCCCGAGCACGTCGAACGTGCCCCGCGGTGCTTTCAGACGAGCCTCGCTCAACGCTCGGCGGGCGTGGGTTCTGGCGAGGCGAGGCGCGAGCGGATCTCGCTGAGGAAGGGGTTCGTCTCGCGCTCGCGTCCGAGCGTGGTGACGCCCATGTGGCCCGGGTAGACCACGGTCTCGCCGGGGTGCGCGGCGATCAGGCCCTCGATCGAGCGCTCGAGCGTCGCCCAGTCACCGCCGGGCAGGTCGACCCTGCCGACCGAGCCCTGGAACAGGACGTCGCCGGAGAGCAGGGCGCCCGCGACCGAGTAGGTCAGGTGCCCCGGGCTGTGGCCCGGCGTGAAGATCACCTCGAAGTCGATCCCCGCGAGCGTCAGGCGCTCGCCGCCCGCCAGCACGTGGTCGGCCTCGTAGCTCTCGAACGGGCCGAAGCCGGGCGGCGTCCAGCGCATCACGTCGGCGAGTATCGGGCGCTCGATCGTCGGGCAGTACACGGGCGCCCCGGTCGCGCGCGCGACCGGGGCGACAGCGCCGATGTGATCGAAGTGCGTGTGTGTGAGGAGGATCGCCTCGAGCTGGACGCCGAGCTGCTCGGCGGCGTCGAGGAGGCGCTCGGGCTCATCGCCCGGGTCGACGATCACCGCCCTGCTCGCCTGCGAGTCGGCGCGGACGATGTAGCAGTTCTCCTGCACCATCCCGACCGTGAACGAGCGGACGTCGAGTTGGCTCATCGGCCCGCCGGCTTCTTCTGCGCGCGTTTGCGCTGGCGGCGGTTGTAGGTCCAGCGCTCGGTGTAGTAGCTGACCGGGATGTAGAAGATCAGGACGATCGGGAACAGCTCGATCGCGGCGGCCGGTTTGGTCAGCTTGAAGATCAGGAGGATCGCGAGCATCATCACCGCCGCGAACATCGAGCGCACGACCGCGCTGCGCCAGGTCGGCTCTTTTTCCTCCCGCTGGGCGCTCTTCTGGCGTGCGCGCGGGTCGGGCGTCCCGGCCTTCTCGGAGGCGGTCGGCTTGCGACCGGTGCGCCCGCGCGATTCGACGACGCCCGCGGCGTTGCCGCGGTGCTTGGTCCGGCGTCTGCGCCTCGTCTGCGCCATGCCTGTTGGAGCCTAGATGATCATCCGCCGAGTGCGTTCTCGATCACGTGGCGCGCGGGGTCGAAGCCGGGCATCGGGACGTCGTCGGGAAAGGCCTCGAGTGCGGCGGCGGGCGCCAGGCCGACGAGCTCGGCGCCGGCCACGGGCGCGAGCCCCGAGATCTCGCGGACGATGTCGGCGAGCGGGGTCTCCGAGGGACGCTCGATGTTCATCGAGACCTGCGGGACCCCGGCGAGGTCGATGCCGATCGCGCGCACGCCCGCGATGCCGATGCTGCCGCCCTCGCGGATACGAACGGCGATCGCGCGAGCGTCGACGATCGTCGCGGGCGGCGCGAGCTGGACGTTGAAGGCGACGAGCGGGGGGCGAGCGGCGACGAGCGCGGCGCCGGCGCTCGGGTGCGGCTGGCGCGGGCCGAAGTCGGGACGCAGCGGTTCGGCGGGCGGCGCGGGGTCCGCCGCGGGGGGCGGCTCGGCGCGGGCCTCCCCGCCCATCCGCTCGGCCAGGCCCGCGAGGCCGCCGCGCCGCAGCTCGGCGCGGGTGCGCGGGGGGCTGTCCGCTTCGCCGGTCAGCTCGCCGTAGAGGAACACCGGCACGGCGAGCTCGCTCGCCAGGCGATCTGCGAGGACGAGGGCGGCGGCGCAGGCCGCGCCGCGGTCGCGTTCGTCGAGGTAGACGATCGGGGCGACGTCGAGGGCGCCGACATGGGGATGCTGCGCGGGCTCGGAGAGGTTCATCCGCTCCTCGCCGACGTCGATCAGGTCGAGCGCGACGCAGGCGCCGGCGAGCAGCGAGTCGACGAGCTCGGCGGGCGCGCCCGCCAGCGTGTAGACGGAGCGGTGGTGGCTCGCATCGGCGTGGACATCGAGCAGGCGCGCTCCGCGCCGGCCGTCGGGCCCGTGCGGCGCGGCGAGCGCGGCGGCGATCGCAGCGATCGTCGCGGGGTCTCGGCCCTCCGAGAAGTTCGGGACGGCCATCAGCGTCGGCGGCATGCCGCGAGGCTAACCGTGGTCGCGGGTGAGCGGCTGCCCGCGGGCCCCGCCACGCGCTCGCGGCGGAAGCCGAGCCCGCGGCCGGCGGCCCGTGGGCTGCTGGCGGCGAAGGTAGACTCGGAGGCGCGCCAGAGTAGCTCAGCCGGTTAGAGCAGCGGAATCATAATCCGCGTGTCGGGGGTTCGAGTCCCTCCTCTGGCACTCGAAGTTTGGCTCTGGGATGCGGGTTTGCGGGTTGGGGCCGCGGGGCCGCCCGGTCGATTTGGTCTCGAATTGGTCTCCAAGCTGGGACCAAGTCGGAGTAGGCGGCGATGGCACCGCTTCCGATCTCCGGTCACGTCTTCCGCCGCGAGGGCGCGCGCGGCCCCGTCTGGTACGCGAAATACCGGCTTCCGGACGGGCGACAGGTCAAACGGCGGATCGGGCCGGCTTGGACAACACGCGGGCGGCCGGGAGACGGGTTCTACACGCGCCGCACCGCGCAGGCGTGGCTCGACCAGGTGCTCGCGGAAGCACGGCGCGGCGAGCTGCCGGGGATGGTGCGCACGGGCGCGACGTTCGCCGACGCGGTCGCGGAGTACATGCGCTGGCTCGAGCAGGACCGGGCGCGCAAGCCGACGACGCTGCGCGGCTACGAGTCGATCATGCGCGCGCACCTGCTGCCCGCGTTCGGCGATCGGCGCCTCGAGGACATCACCGCCGATGAGGTCGAAGCGTGGTCGGCGCAGCTCGCCGCGCGCGGGCTGGCGAACTCGTCGAGGCTTCGCATCCTCACGTGCCTGTTCGGCGTGATGAAGCGCGCCAAGCGCGTGTGGAAGCTGCCGCGCAACCCGATCGCCGACGTCGAGAAACCGGTGCAGAGCCACGCGGCGCTCGAGCTCGACGTATTCTCACCCGAGGAGATCCATGCGCTTGTGCGCGATGCGGAGTCCGAGCAGGACGCGGCGATCTTCCTCACGGCGGCGTTCACCGGCCTGCGCCGCGGCGAGCTCGTTGCGCTGCGCTGGCGCTCGGTCGACTTCACGCGGCGGACGATCCGGGTGGTCGCCTCCTACAGCGAGCGCGCGCTGTCGACGCCGAAGTCCGGGCGCGCTCGGTCGGTGCCGATGGCCCCGCCGGCCGCGGAGGCGCTCGCGAGGCTCGCGAGCCGCGGTCACGACGACCAGGAGGACGACCTCGTCTTCCCGGGCACGTTCGGCGAGTTCCTCGACGGCTCGGCGCTCTACCGCCGCTACAAGCTCGCGCTACGGCACGCCGGCCTGCGGCCGCTGCGCTTCACGACCTGCGGCACACGTTCGGGCCTCAGGTGATCTCGAACCCGGCCGTCTCGATCCTCCAGCTCGTTGAGCGACGAGCATTCGGACCCGGGCTGGCGCTTTCGTGCGACTGACCGGGAGCTATTTTCACACCAGGCGCGGCCGACTCGCTATGTGGCCGTTTGGTGTCGCGTTGGGATTCGTGATGGTCGGTTCGCTGTCGCTCTTGATCGCGCCGACCGGTGGCGTCGCTCCGAAGATCATCGGCGCCTTCTGCCTCATCGGCGCGCCATTGCTCTTCGTGCGTCAGCTGCGTGCCGGAGTCGAGATCACGCAACAGTCGGTGCGCGTGCACAGCGTCTACCTCACGCGGGCGATCCCCAGGCCTCTGATTGTCGGGATCACCACGAAACCTGTGTTTACGAGCAAGATGGTCTATCTGGTCTTGCGCGGTGGTGGCACTGCCTGGACGGGACTTGCACAAGGCGTGACAGTTGCGTGGGAGGGTGGGCGCACCGTCGATATCGTTGGCGTCTTGGAGTCCGAACTCGGCGTGTCGGCCTCTAGGAGTCGCACCTAGCGTCTGCGGGCTAGCCTAGGAGGTCGTCAACTCGCACGCCCGCGTGCCGCCCCTCGGTGATGCTGTTAGGGCGGCCACGAGGGCGACACCGAAGCGCCTGACTTCGGCACGGTAGGGTGCCGCCCCGCGATATCGCTCGCCTAGGCACACTCGGCCATGGGCGCGAGTGTCGGAATGGGCTTCCGAACACGACCCTGCCCCGCGCTGCCAGACTTCCGCCTGTGACTCCCCAGCCGAGCCGAACGATCAAACGTCTCGGAGTCACGATCGTGGCCTCAATGGCATTCGTCGGATGCGGAGCGACTCATAACCGCAACGCCCGCACGAACAAACAGGCAATCGTTCGCGCAGCCAAGGTATGTGTGGCCGAGGACCACGAAATGCTCGCTGTCTATGACCGCAACTTTCTCCGGCACACGGCGCCTCTGAACTTCAAGCGCAGCCACCCAGCCTTCTACGTCAGGTCCTTCGAGGCTGCAGGCCGCGAAGGGGCGGCGGTCGTCGCGAAGGCGATCAGCGCGCTCGATTCGATCGCCGTGCACGAACCACGCGTGCAGTCTGTTGTGACGGTTCTCGCGAAGCGTCGGGCCGCCCTCATCGAATATCAACGCGAAGCGAGGCAGTCACACGTTCTTCGATCGGGCGACCGTCGGGGGTGGGCGTCGCTGTTCGTGGAACGTGCGGCTGGCGGCTGTCTGAAGCGAGGCCCGAAACCTGCGCGGCACGGCTAGCGCTGGCGCGCGTCCGGCGTCCATCAACCGCCCGAGATGGGTAGTTCGTCTATCCGCCAGCCAGCTTGTGACTTGCTGAGCCAGAAGTTGCCGCCTATCCGTGCTTTCGCGGTGCTGCCACTGACCGATACTTCGGTCGGCTTGGTGTTCGTTAGCTGCTGAAGTTGATGTGGTGTCATGACGGCGTCGCGAAGGAACCTAGCCTCGGCTGGACACGAGGCAGTGTTCCCGCCCGTATGAGCGAACTGCATGAGCGGCGCGAGGGAGTGTTTGAGCAGCGACTGCCCGTGTTGATCGAGAAGCGAGCAGGCCTCATCGACGCTCCCCGCGGACAGCGCGACCATAAAGCGGTGCGCGGTCGCTGCAACTACCGGCGCCTGCGTGTCGGCGCTCCCGCATCCCGCGACCGCGACCGACGTTGTGACGGCGAGGAGCACGAGGCGGGACTGCACGCCGTCAGGCTACCCCCGCGAGCCTCGGCCGCGGTCCTGAGCGAGCGCGCGAAGCGCGCCTTGAAGACCCGCGCACTCATCCAGAGACGAAGGCGCCTAAGGGACCACCGAGTGCCGCGGCGCCGAGAGCACCGCGAGCCTGCCGCCCCTCGGTGACGCTGTTCGGGCGGCACGGGGGAGGCCCCACATCCGTACAGAAGGCGCCTTGGCGGCGTTAGGGCTGTGTCAGCTCGCCAGGTGTTCCCGAGCGCTCTGACGCGACAGCGTGGGTTGGCGCGAGCTGCGGAATGCCCAGGCGGCTTCGGATCCTGACTGCGAGTCGACCGATCGCTTCACGTTCCGAGACGCTTTCGCGGCGCGTTCGCACGTACCCGGGCGCGCCGGGCATCGGTTCCGTCTCGAGCTTCGCTCGTGCAGTGCGAGTCGCCCTCACGAGAGCCCGGATCAACGGGGCGACGTTGCCAGGCCAGGGTTCGCGGTCAAGCTCCGAGATGTTCAGCGTCAGCGCCCGCAGGAGTTGGCGGCGCGCGGCGTCGATCAGGTGGCGCGGCGTAGCTAGCCCCCACCGGCTCGATTCTCGATCGATCCGTTCGTAGTGAACGTTGATCTTTTCCGCAAGCCGAAGGTACCGTTCTCCCTCGGCACTCACTGCGCCGTGGAGCACCGCAAATGCACCTCCGACCAATGGGCCCGGCCTCAGCAGCGTGGTGCCGATCGACATCCAGGACGACAAGAGCGCGTCCTGAGCGGGAGAGCGCCCGTTGACGGCCACGTCTCGGAACTCAGTGCCTTCGAGGCGGGGATAAGGAAAGCGGACGCCTGTCCCCAACCGTTCAACGTCCTCCTGCTCCCACTCTGCAGACGTAGTCGCGCGTGGTTCCTGCTTAATCGTGAATCGCGATTCCCTCCCCGAGTCGGTGTCGCGGATCTGAACGGTCCATCTGCCGTGCGAGAAGCGCAACCGTGCGACTACTTCGGTCAGCGGCGTCACAGGGAACAAGCTGATGCCTCGGAAGTGAGCCCGGCGGTCGCTCCAGAAGGCGTAGTAGTGCGTGTTGTCGACGCTCGTCTCGGACGGATCCCGCACCTCGTTGGTGCCGACCTGGATCAACGGCCGCGGATAGCTGCCGGAACCTTCCGCGCCAATCCAGGTAGCCGCGAACCCGACGCTCGACGCTTCGCCGATCGGCGGGACGATCCACCTCGCGCTCACAGACCGAACCTCGCCCGACCATGCGTAGCCCGCCAGCGGGCCGAACGCCCAAGCGGCCGCGCGTCGACTCGCGGCCCTACGATGCGACGCTTCTCCGCACCCGCAAAGTGCAAGGGTTCCCGCACATCCAAGGGCGAGCGCGCCCGAAGGCGCGCGCCACCGCTGCGTCATGGCGCGGGCCGGCTAACCCGACGCCACCGACCCGCCCTGACGTGCGCGACTTTCTCCACGACGCCAGTATCGACATTACGGGCGTCAGCTCGAGCACCAGCTGCGTAACGCGTCGCAAGTGAAGCCGCCCACGATGGGTCCTCGCTGCGCTGCTCGTGGCGACCACCACGCCGGGCATGACGTGGTCGGCGCCGGCGGGGCCCAAGTGGGCGAGCTGGCGGTCCCGATGCGTCTGCACGCCGACTCATCCGATGGCTGCGCCTCCGACGAGACGGCCCGAGGCCGACGCCTCTATTCTCGACCGGTGGGCACGTGGACGCAGGATCCGCGTTTCGATCGGCTTCCGAAGTGGCTGATCGGCGCCGTCGATGCGACCCTTGCTGACCTGCAGTGCCCGACGCCTGTGCCGATCGAGCTCGGCTACGAGACGACGGCTGGGATCCTCTGGGTCAGCGAGCGCGGCGAGCGCACCCAATACGGATACGAGCCGCGCGACCTCAGAGACATCCAGCTGCTCGTTGACCTCGCCGAATGGTTGGCGGAACAGTTCGTCTCCGAGACACGGGCGGCTTGGGGAGAGCCCAGGCCGCCGTGCCCGGGCCACCCCCACCCCGCTGTCACCGATGAGCGCGACGGGCAGGCGTGGTGCCCCGCCACTGAACGACCGGTAAGCCGCGTCGGGTCGCTGTGCGCAGATGCAGCCGACCTCGGCCCGAGCCCCTAGTAGGCGCCCGTCCCTTACGACTCACGTCGATGAGCCTGCCGTCTCCGATAGCGCGCGTTCTTGTGGCGCATCCGCCGTTGGCGCGTGTCGCGCGGCGCGCGACGCAAGGGTTTCTCGTTGCCCGCACCCGAGCGATCGGTATGCCGGAGACGGCAACCTCCGAGGACGTATTAAGCAGCCCCTTGAAACGTAGGATGGTGGCCAAGGCCGTCTACAGCGAACTCGTTGGGATGTAGGAGTCGGACCGCCGGATTCACGGGAAAGGGATCGGGACCAGCGTGGAGCAGCGCTTTCCCGGCGGGTGCAAGGAAATCGAGCCGCTCGTAGAAGCCGCCGGGCGTGAGGCCGCTCGTTCGCCCTACGTCGCAACCGTGGTGAGGATTCGCCTCGAACTCGAACGGGGATGACTATTCGTCCCACAGGGCGGTCCTGCCGGGACTCAGGCGAGGCGATGGGCGGCCCGCTGCCACCCCCCATCGGCGTTCTCGACGTGGACCGATGCACACGCCGAGGTCATGTTCAGAACCAACGAGAAGCAGATCGCCGCACGGTCGCCAGAACGCCTCCAAGGGACATGGTGACGCTCGCCGCCAACAATACCCAGAATCCGGTCGCCGCTAGACGATAGCTGGGTGCGCCGATGGGGAAAACACGTCCAAAGAGATAGAACGAGCAGCACGCCGCCAACAGTGGGAGAACGAGCAACTCGGTGGATAGACTCGCTGCCGCCAACCCTGTGGCCGCGATCGCGACCACCGTCAATATCGCCGGTTCGCGGGTCGTGTAGTCCCACATCGTGCCCCCCTTCCCGTAGTCAAGGAACATGAGCGCACCCAAGAATGCGGCGCCGCCCAGGATGACTAAAACCGCCCCCGCTCGCCCCGACATTGTGAGCACAATACCCCGCGGCCATAGCGCCAAAGGGTGCGCGTAAAGAGTGAGGAGGAGCCTCAACGGCACCACGGGCTACCGTCCCTCGAGAGGTGGTGAGCGCTCGGCCCGGACGGCGATCGACCGGAGAACAGCGGGCGTGCTTCTCACTCGCCGTGGCTGCCCGCCAAGGGCTACGCCTGCTGACCATCCCCTTGTAACGCCCGTGGCGTCGCTCTTGAGGTCGCTTCCGGAGGGAGAGGGCGCTCCGGCGTTGTGCTCGCTCGCGCTAGTAGGTTGGCCTTCGAATCATCTGGAGTCGCTCCCAGCCAGCGTCGGTGATTCCCCACCAGGGCACTCGCTTGCCCTCGGGCGCGGGCCCGAGGCGATGCTCGACCATGTGTTGGCACTCGAGCTCGTCAAGGGCCGATGTGACACCCGCCTCGTCAGCGTCGACGTCGTCGGCTTCGGCGATCAGCAAGGCTGTCTCGCGGCCATCCATCAGCTCAAGCAGGATCGCGCGCTGCAGGCCTGAAATGGACGCGAGCTCGGGCGTCCCCCAGTCGATCTCGGCCGTGGAGCGACAGTACGTGCCATCCCACGGCTCGCCGCTTACCTTCCGGACGACCGTCGCGTCAAAGCCTGTGAAGGAGCCAGAGCGTGCCGCTGCTGCGCCCACGCGGTCGATCGCTTCCTCCGGGCTGCCGGCCTCGGCCAGCGCGCGGTGATGGCAGTGTCCATCGGGCTCCCGGAGCGTGCCCTCCCAGTGGAGTTCGCCGGTCAGGAGCTCTTCTGACCCCCAAACGTCCAGCGCGAGGTCGGGGCCCTCGAAGTGACGCGATAGACCGTCATCGCCACAGTTTGCGGCAGTCATCGGCCTGAAGGGCCGCAAACGCTCACGCGCGACGGCGTGGCCACCATTCGGCTCTGAGCGCGCTGGTCGTCCATGTTCGCCCAGAGCATGGCCGCGAGGCCAGGAACCGTCTTGTCTGTGAAGTCGTCCGCCCAAAACTCCCACACGGCAAACTCCCATTTCATCGGCCGCCCGCTAGCGAGGCCGTTTCCGGCGACCTTGAGCTTCGTGTCGGGGTACTCGCCGATCAGCGCTATCTCGTACTCGCCTGACTGGGCATCGCGGCGCTTGAGGATCGAGGCAAGATATGAGGCCACAGCCTCCTCGTATGCGCGCTTGTCCGTGATCGCACCGGCGTCCATCCGGACGATCATGCCACGCGGTTCTTTCACGCCGCCCCCGCGGTGGATCGTCCACGCGTTAGAGCGGCCGTTCACGGCGAACCCGGCCCGGCTCAGGCGTGGGGCGGCGGTGTCGGCATGGATGGCCCTCCCGACGATTCCGCCTGGTGCGCAACCGTGTACGGCGGCTCGTGGAACAACTACATCCTCGCGCGGCGTCCGATCGACACCGACTCCGGTGCCCCTGGCATCTCCCCGAGTCGATGCAGCAGGCCGGCGGCGTGGAGGGCGTCGACGGCGTCGACCGCGACGACGCGGTCTCTCCTCGCGCCGTGTCGCCTCGCTAAGGGATATCCAGGAAGAAGTCCTGTCGGACGGTCTCGCCGCTCGGGATCACCACGGACTGGGTGTGGACGGGGTGGGCTTCATTGACGGTGGCTCCGGTGAACGTTCCGCGGATGGTGTAAGACCCAGGCGCGAGGGCGAGGCGGACGAATCGACCTTCGGTCGATGTACCGCTCGCGATCACCGCCCCTGAGGCGTCCAAGACTTCGACGGTCCCCGGGCCGGGCGCGGGTTCGGGTCGCTTGCAGCCCGGCGCCGAGAAGTCTCCGGCGCTCGCCGGCCCACCAACGAAGTAGAAGCCGCTCACCAGCCCCGTCGGCCCGGGTGTAGCGAGAGGCTCGCTGATGTGAGGGCCCGCCAAACCCGCCCCGCGGCAGAATGGATTCAGCCACACCGTGATCCCCGAGGCCCGGCGGCCGCGCGCGGGAGCCTGACGCTCGATGGTCTGCACGTTCGGCTGCTCAGGCGCTGCGCCCGCGAGGTGCAGCTTGCAACCCGCGCGCGCGGCGCGGGTGCGCGCTGCGGCGAGCGTCAGTCCGCTAAGACGCGGGGCATGGCAACCCAGCTTGCCCGGCGAGAGCGGCTGGGCGGCGACGCAAGCTGGGGCCATGCAGAGAGCGGCCAGTACCACCACGCAGAGCAGAGCGCCTCCGATCCTTGGCGCTCGACACCTCATCACCATGAGGCCAGGCTACCGGGCCCTGGCCAAACCCAAGCCCGCCGGCACCGCCCGACCGGCATCACAGCCCGGCCGGCGGTGGCAGCGCGAAAGGCTCCTACCCCACCTCCTCCAACCGCCGGTACCGCGCAGCCGCTCGAGTCGGAAACACGAAGTCCCCGACCCTCTGCAGCAGCCCGGCGGCGTGCAGCGCGTCAACCGCGTCGACCGCGACGACCGGGTCCCCGATCGCGCGGGCGATCTCATCGTGCGACCACAAGCCCGGGGTCTCGTCCGTAAGGAGGAGTTCGAGCAGGGTGTGCTGTAGCCGGTCGACTCAAAAGCCCGGACCGGAAGTGCTCGTCATGCATCCGAAGGATCTCTCCTTTCGGTGCCCGGCCCCGCGCAGTTAGCGCTGCGCCGGGCCCACTATGTATGGGCACCTCTGCTGCTCCGACCGGGGTCCGGGCTGGGACAACAGGCACCTCAGAGACAGCCGAGCTCTTCCCCTCGCTTGATTCCAGCGTCGGTAAATCCCCACAGCAGCCAGCCGTCGCCCCACTCATTCTCCTCGACGTAGCCGGCTTGGAGCAGCGCGGGCATCAGCTGTTTCAACTCCGCTTCGGACTCGTCGGACTCGTCCTCCAAGAAGATCTCGTGGGCACGCTTCAGGGCAACGTCCAGCGCATCCATGTAACCCAGGTTAGGCGCCGGAGCGACGGGTGCCGCCATCACCGTAATCGTCCTGCGGTTGTTCATCAGCGGCGGGGATCGTGCGCGCACGCTTAGCGAGACGCCAACGACGCCGACGCCGTGGTTTTCAAGAATGCACCGGCGGGTAAGACTCGTCAAAGCGAGGCGGGAGAACGAGTGCTCAGACCCCTACAGGTCGCCGGTTGCGCCTTGGTCGGCGTGTCCATGGCTGGGCTTCCCTCCGCTGCCGAAGGTCTACCCACGGCCAGCCTCAAGGCGCAAGCCGTCCCAATCGCCGGTGTCCACCACACGGGCAACCTCTATGGAGCCGACGCGGCGCTCGACCTCGAATTTCACATCGCCGGAACCGAAGACAGCGGATTCCCCCCTGCGTGGACTGAGTGTGACGCTACCGCGGTACATGCAGATTCACCCCGCCGGCTTTCCGACGTGCGCAACCACTGTTCTCGAACCCGGCGGCCAAGGACCTTCCGCGTGTCCGCACGGCTCCACAGCAGGAGCTCCGGGGCATCTGGTCGCGCAAGTGGGGGTCGGCAAAGAAATCGAGCCCGAGCAAGCCGCGGTGCAAGCGTTCTACGCCCCAGGGGGCGGCATCAACCTCGTGACGACAGCGGGGGCGCCCACACCGTTCTCGTTCGTGGCCCCGGGCCACGCCACGAGCGCGACCCGCAGCGACGGCCCAACCCTCTCAAGCGAAATACCATTCTTCGAACCGGACCCTCGAGCCCCGAAGGCATCGATCGAAGAGATGACGATCCTCATCGGCAGTGCCCTCCGGACACACGGCAAGACCAGCTCCTACATCACCATGCCACGCCGAGGCCATTGCCCCAAAAGGCGGCCTGACCTACAAGGGCGACGTCACCACCACGTGGCTCAGCAACGACGCCACCAGCCCCACCATTGCGATCCCCGTCTCCTACACCGCACCCTGCCCGCGAACGTAGCCCGCGAGCACCACGTCGAGCTCGTCCACGCTACAGCCGCGGATCGATGGGCTCGCTCTCAAGAGCGAGCACGCCGAAGACACATTCGTGAACCCTGCGCAGTGGCTCGCGGCGTACGAAACGCTCCAACGCCTCGATTCCCAAAGCGAACTCGCGTGCCGCGAGGCCCCGCTTGCGCCCCACTGAGCGGTCGCGCAGCCGGTCCAGGTTGCGTGGCTCGGTGTAGTCGGGCCCGTAGATGATGCGGAGGTACTCGCGTCCGCGCGTCTTCAGCGCCGGCTGTACGAGCCCTCGTCGCCCGCGCGCGACGTGGTCGAGCGGCTTGACGACCATCCCCTCCCCTCCTCGGTCGGTGAGCTCGCTCCACCAGTCGACGCCGCTCGCCTCGCTGTCCGCGTCGGTCGTGTCGACGACCGTATGGGCGGTCGTCTTGAACAGGGGATCAGCGTCGCAGATCTCCGCGATCGTGCTCAGGTGCCAGAGGTGGTCCTTGTCGACATGCACGCCGCCGGCGCTCGCGAGCAGGTGAAACGGCGCGAGCTTGAGGTCATCGATAGTCGCGACGGGCCAGCAGTAGCGGCGATATGCAGCTACGAAACGTCGCGTGTTTGCCTCGCTCTGCCGGAAACGGTCGAGCATGGGCCCAACGTCGTGGCCAGTGCGGGCCGCCTGTTCGAGTGCGTCTACCGTTGCGGCCACCCCCGCTTTCGCTGCCGATCCGACTGCCGCGTACTGGTCGCTCAGCAGCTCCTGTGCCTTTGCCGACCACGGCATGAGCTCGCAGTCGAGAAGCAGCCAGTCCGTCTGGAGCTTCTCGAATGTTCCCGCGTTTACGGCCGCATCGCGGACGCGCGCGATCAGGGCTGTCTCGAGCTGGTCGTCGTCTAGGAAACGCCGACCGGTTCGCGTGTAGCAGGCACCGATCCCCTGGTCGCTGACGCCGAACTGTCGGCGGGCTGCGTCCTCGTCGGTGCAGACGATCACGATCGCGCGCGAGCCCATGTGCTTCTCCTCGCAGATGACTCTCGGGACTCCTTCGCTGCGGAAGTAGGCGAACGCCTCGGTGGGGTGCTCGAGTAGGCCGGGAGCCGCCGTGGT
The DNA here is from genome assembly GCA_036264095.1 of Solirubrobacteraceae bacterium. Taxonomy (GTDB): domain Bacteria; phylum Actinomycetota; class Thermoleophilia; order Solirubrobacterales; family Solirubrobacteraceae; genus Palsa-744. The sequence continues at coordinate 32,441 of DATARO010000032.1, forward strand.
CGCGGAGGGCGAGACGGTTGGCGGCAGGTAGATGAGCCACTTCGGGTCTATCGCGAAGCGGCCCATGACCTCCAGGGCCGCGATTGCGTTCTCCTCGCGGACGGTGACGCTGCGGCCAAGACGGGTGGTGACGATGCGCTTGCCGAGTACGTCCTCGAGATCGAGCAGTTCGTCTTCGCGTAGGTCGCGGCTGCGGGCACGCTGACAAGCTCGTTCTCGGGGTAGCGAAGCGCCGTGAGTCGCCCGCCGAAGACGCATCCGGTGTCGATGTTGATCGTCCGATTGAGCCAGTCGGCGTCGGGCACGGGTGTGTGGCCGTAGACGACGGCGGCGGGCCCGCGGTATTCGGCGGCCCAGTCCCAGCGCACCGGCAGGCCGAACTCATCGGTCTCGCCGGTCGTCTCGCCGTACAGGGCGAAATCGCGGACCTTGCCTGAGCCGCGCCCTTGCATCTCCTGCTTGAGGCCTGCGTGTGCAACGACGAGCTTGTGATCGTCGTAGACGTAATGGCTGACGAGCTTGTCGAGGAAGGAAACGAGCTCGGTCTCGGCGCGCTCGCGGTGCTCGGCAGGAAGCGCGTCGATCTCGGCGAGTGTCCTGTCTAGCCCGTGAGTGATCTGGACGTCCCGGCCACGGAGCTTGCGAACGAGCTTGACGTCGTGGTTGCCGGGAACACACTGGCCGCTTCCACTGTTGACCATATTGCGGACGATCTGGACGGTGTCGAGAATTCGGGGCCCGCGGTCAACCAGATCGCCGAGGAAGACTGCGGTGCGCCCTTCGGGGTGCTTGTAGGTGGGCCCGCCGTTGGGGAATGTGCCGGGCGACTCCGAGCGCGCGTATCCGAGCTCGTTGAGCAGGGCTTCGAGCTCGTCCGCGCAGCCGTGGAGGTCGCCGATGATGTCGAACGGGCCGTGCTCATCGGTGCGGTCGTTCCAGAGCTTGGTGCGCTTGATCGTCGCGGCTTCGATGGTCTCGGGCGAGTCGAGGATGTGGAGGGTGCGGAATCCCTCCTTGCGCAGGCCGCGGTGACCGCGTCGAAGGTCGCGAATCTGGTTGCGAATGACGTGCTCCCCGAATTGGCGGTCGGGTCGCGCGCGGTTGCGATCGCGGCAGAGCTGTTCGGGCAGGTCGAAGACAATCGCGACCGGTAGGAAGTGGTGCTCACGCGCGAGCTTGATCAGGCGCGCCCGATCCTCCCGCCGGACGTTCGTGGCGTCGATAGCGGTGAGTCGTCCGGCGGCCATCCGCTTGCCGGCAATGAAATGGAGCACATCGAACGCGTCGGTCGTTGCTGCTTGGTCGTTTTCATCATCGGCGACCAGCGCGCGGCACCGATCTGACGAGATCACCTCGGTCGACAAGAAGTGCTGGGCGGCGAACGTCGTCTTGCCTGAGCCGGATGCGCCGATCAGCACGACAAGCGACAGGGCCGGGACGTCGAGCTCGCGAGCCGGGTGGGGTGTTGGCATCTCGCTCATCTCTCAAAGACGGCCATTTGGGTCGGCGCGCCCAGCGCGTCGTCGACCGGACCGACCGGGAGGAACCTGACGCTGTAGCCGTACCTGCCCGCTGCCTCGCCGGCCCAGTCCTCCAGCTCGCGCCGCGTCCACTCGAAGCGATGGTCGCGGTGGCGAAACTTGCCGGCGGGTAGTCCGCCGAACTTGGCGTTGTACTCGCGGTTGGGCGTCGTGATGACGACGGTCTTCGGCTGCGCCTCGCCGAACGTGGTCCGTGCGAACGACCTTAGGCGGGGTGGGTCGAAATGCTCGATCACCTCGACGACAGCGGCGGCGTCGAAACCGGCCAGACGCCGGTCGCGATAGGTGAGCGCCGTCTGCAAGAGCGACACACGCTCGCGCTGTCGCGGTGCCAGTCGGTCGAGCTTCAGTCGTGAGGCGGCGTCGTCGAGCGCGCGGTGCGAGATATCGGCTCCCGCGATGCGCTCGAATGCGGGCTCTTTGATGAGGGCGGCGAGGAGCTTGCCTGACCCGCAGCCGAGATCGAGCACGCTTTTGGCTCCGCTCGCCTTCAGGACGGCGAGGACCGAGCCCAGGCGTTGCTCGTTCAGCCGCATCGGTTGCTCAACGGCTTCCTCCTCGGCCTCGGCTGCTTGGCGGTCGGCGTCCGGCTCGGGCTGTTCGGTTTCGAGCAGCCGGGCGAGAGCGGCGTCCTGGAGTGAGCGCCGGTACTTGACGTAGCGCGCGACGATGAGCTCCCGATCGGGGTGAGCAGCGAGCCATCCCTCGCCGTGTCGTAGGAGCTTCTCGACCTCGTCGTCACCGACCCAGTAGTGCTTTTGGCTATCCAGAACCGGAATCAGCACGTAGAGATGCGTGAGCAGATCCTTGAGCCGCACCTCGCCCTCGAGCGCAACGGTGAAGTACCGGCACTCGCCCCACTCCGGGAACGCGTCGTCGAGTGGATGCTGGGTGGCGTGAACCGTGTAGCGAAGCGGTTCGAACAAGCGACGCAGGATGTCCTCGCCGCCGGTGCACCCGATCGCGCCTAGCTCGGCGCGCAGCGGAAGCGGGGTGTCGACCAGCTCCGGTCGCTCGGCACACTTGCCAGCCAGAGCACTGCGAAAGACGCGGCCGATCGCGACGCTCATGAACGACGACGCGACGTACGGCCGGTCGTTGACGTATTGATCTAGGCGCGGGAAGCGCACCCCTCTGCGGATCAGGCCCACAGGGTCGACGTCCAGGAGAAGTACAGCGGAGCACCGCGCCTGGCTGAGCGCGGGATAGAAAACGTGGGCCTCGCCGAAGGGCATCGAAAACGACTGCAACCGCTCCGGGTGCTTGTGCAGCAGGTAGCCCAGGTCGGTGGCTGGCGCGTGGGTTGTGGTGATGGTCAGCAGCATGGTGTGGGCGGCACGGCGGCAAAAAAAGGCGACCGATCGGCCGCCCTCACGATTTGGATGCTCTTGCGCCAGGCGTTCCTAGCGTCGGCATGCCTCCGTGAGGGGGTGCGCATGGCGTCCAGGATTCGGGGTCGGCGACGAGAAGCGGCGTGCCGTGTGGGGTGTGGGTCCGTTGCTCGCGGGCTTGGCCATGGTGGCGCCGACGTTAGCGAAGCGGGAGCCGGTCCGCAATCGGCTTACACGCATATCCGTGACGCGTTGGACGCGCTCCGCAAACCGACCGCGGCTCGGGCGCTCGCGTGTTCTCCTCCTCAACCTTCGCGCCCTGGCGGCCCGCACCCGGCCTCCCGCGACACTCATGCTCGACCGTCTCCCGCGTAGCCGCTGTGGGTTCCCGTCCCCCCGCACGATTTCGTTCCTCCCGCCCCCCCAAATTCTCGTCCCCACCGTTC
>DATARO010000052.1:0-5466 GCA_036264095.1 Solirubrobacteraceae bacterium
GCGTGGTGATCGCGCCGATGCGGCGAGCCATCGCCGCGAGCAGTTCGAACTCCCGCACCGACAGCGTGAGCGCCCGGCCCGTGGCGACGCCGGGGAGGTTGTAGGAGACGGTGATCGCGCCGAGGAACATCGGGATCTGCACCGCCGGGCTCCCGTTTTTGGCGATCGCTTGTTCGTCGGCGGGCTTCAGCGGCGGGTCGCTCGCGCCGAAGTCGACCGTCTTGCTCTCGAGCGAGGTGATGCCCGCGCCCGACCCGACAGCCTGGTAGTTGACCGTCATGCCGGAAAGCGATGACGCCCACTGCTGGTAGACCGGTGCGGCGAACGTCGAGCCGGCGCCGGAGATCGTCCCCGAGCCGCTGCTGCTCGACCCAGACGAGCTGCTGCTGCTTTTGCTGCTGTTGGAGCTGCCGCATGCGGCGAGGCCCACGGCCAGCAGCGCGCAGGCCGCGAGCGCGCCAAACGTGTTCTTGATCACATCGTCTCCTTGGCTGGATTGATTGTCGGCCGCCGGGGCGGCGTGCGGGTGCCGTCAAGCGGCGATGCCGCGAGCAGTGTGTTAATCGTCGGACACGCCGATGTGAACATCTTGTAAAACGCTCGCAGCGGGACCCTGGGGCCCCGGCCCGGTTCCGCCGTCAGCTGTGTCCGCCGCGCTCGACTCCCGCGACGGCTCGGGCTGGAAGCGGTAGCCGAAGCCTTGGTGCGTATGGATGAAGCGCCGGTCGGGCAGCGCTGCCTCCAGCTTGCCCCGGAGCTTGCTGACGTAAACGTCGACGGAGCGGTCTCCGCTGCGCAGCGATCCGCCCCAGACGGTCTCGTAGAGCTCCTGGCGCGTGGTGATCGCGCCGATGCGGCGAGCCATCGCCGCGAGCAGTTCGAACTCCCGCACCGACAGCGTGAGCGCCCGGCCCGTGGCGAGGACGAGTCCTTCGCGCGGGCGGATCTCGAGCTCGCCGGCGTAGACCACGTCGATGCCGTCGGGAAGGGTCGCCACGATCGCAGAGGCTCGCGGGGAGCGCGCCGCCAGTGGTTGCAAAGTCGTGATCGGGTCGTGAAAAACCCGTGAAGGGCGCCTTCGCGCCCGCCCCCGCAATAATCTCGCGCGATGAGCTTCCTGCGCCCGCGCCCCGACCTCGAGCTGATGGCGCTCGTGGAGGAGTCCGGGCGCAACGTGCAGCGGTCGAGCTTGTTGCTGCGCGACCTGCTCGTCGACTACCCCGAGCACGCCAGCCTCGCGCGCGAGCTGAAGGTCTGCGAGCAGGAAGGCGACCGCATAACGCACGACATCATCCACCGGCTCGCCTCGCGCGGGCGCGCCCGCGCGCCGTTCGACGCGGGCGACGGCTACGCGCTGGCCACGGCGCTCGACGACATCGTCGACCACTCCGAGAACGCCGCCGCGCAGCTCGGCCTCTACGGGGTCGAGGCGCCGATGGAGCAGGCGGTGGAGTTCGCCGAGGTGATCGTCGGCGCCGGCGAGCAGATCGCCCAGGCGCTGCGCTGCCTGCGCACGGGCACCGAGCTGTCACCGCATCTCGTGGAGGTCCATCGCCTCGAGAACGAGGGCGACCGGCTGCAGCGCGACGGCGTCGCCTCGCTGTTCGCGGGCGGGATCGACCCGATGGTCGTGATCCGCTGGAAGGACATCTTCGAGTCGCTGGAGGCAGCGGTCGACGCCTGCGAGACCGTCGCGCACGTGCTCGAGGGCATCACGCTCAAACAGGGCCGCCGGCGCTAGTGCAATCAACCGCCTAGGTCGAGCTCGGCGGCGCCTCGATCCGCAGCCGCGCCCCGGAGGCGTTGCCGACGAGGAACGCGCGGAAGGGCGCCGAGGCTCCCGGCGCCAGTTCGCTCAGCACGGCGCGGCCGGCCGCCACGATCCGCCCCGCGCGTTCGGCGAGCGCGAAGATGACGAGTTCGTTCTGTGCGGTGGTCGAGCGATTCGTGACGGTGCCCTCGGCGGCGCTGCCTTCCGGGCCTTCTGTGAAGTGGGGGCCCGAGACCGCGATCTGCGGGAGCGGCCCGGTCGCGGCCGGTGCTTCGCCTGCCGTCGCGTGCACGCTCTTCGGGGCGCCGCCGGCGGCCTGGACCTGGTCGTCGATCCAGGAGAGCTCCCCGCGCGCCGCTATCAGCGGCACCGATGTCAGAGCGTGCGCGAGGCCGGGGGCCGAGTTGGTGTAGACGCTCGCCCCTGCCGCGTCGCGGACCTCCAGCGCGAGCGGGATCGCGCGCAGCGCCCGGCGCGAGTGGTTGCGGAGCGTCACGACAACCGCGGTCCCTTCCGCGCTCGTGACGACGGTCGAGGAGAGCACGGTCACCTCCCGGCTCGGCCGCGTGATCACGAGGCCTTTTGGCGCGGTGCGGGCGTGCAGCTTCGCGAGGCGTTCGAGCTTCGCGCTCTGTTCCTGGCTCGATGAGCAGCCGCTGATCGCGAGCGCCGCACCCACCTGGCCACAGGCGAGCGCGACGAGGGCCCATCTCACCCGAAGGCCCCGCTTATGTAGTCGCGCGTGCGCGGCATGCGCGGGCGGTTGAACACCTCCGCGCTGGTCCCGTACTCGACGAGCTCGCCGAGGTGCATGAAGGCCACGTGGTCGGCCACGCGGAAGGCCTGCTGCAGGTTGTGCGTGACGATCACGATCGCAACGCTCTCGCGCAGCCCGACGATCAGCTCCTCGATGATCGCGGTCGAGATCGGGTCGAGCGCCGAGCAGGGCTCGTCGAGCAGCAGCACCTCCGGGTTCGCGGCGAGCGCGCGGGCGATGCACAGGCGCTGCTGCTGTCCGCCCGACAGTTTGAGCGCGGGCCGGTCGAGGTCGCCCGCGAGCTCGTCGTAGAGGCCCGCGCGGTGCAGCGCCTCCCGCGCGGCCTCCTCTAGCGCCTTGGTGCGGCGCCGGCGGCGCCCCCGCGGCGGTCGCTGCTCGGCCAGCGCGTAGGCGACGTTGTCGTAGATCGACATCGGGAACGGGTTCGGCTGCTGGAAGACCATCGAGACGCGGCGGCGCAGGTGGTTGACCTCGAGCTCGTAGATCTCCTGCCCGTCGAGCGTGATACGCCCGCTGCGGGCCGCGCCGGGCGTGATCTCGGTGAGGCGGTTCAGCGAGCGCAGCAGCGTCGTCTTGCCGGAGCCCGACGCGCCGATCAGCGCGAGGACCTCGCCCTGGCGCACCGGCAGGCTCACGTCGCGCACGACCCAGTTCTCCCCGTAGGCGAGCCAGAGAGACTCCGCGCGCATGCGCTCGCGCACGTCCGCGGCGGGCGGGCGCGGCTCGGCCACGCGCGCGGCGGGCATCGCGCCGTCGGCGGGGGGGCGGGGGGGTGCGACGGTCGGCTCGCGATCGACGGCGATGCGGCGGACGGGGGGCGGGAGCGTCTCCTCCATCAGGTGCCGCCCCTGAAGCGCAGCGACAGCCAGGAGGCGAGTTTGCGCGCGGGACCGATCTGCTCGGGCGTTGTCAGGCGCGTCACCGACGCGTTCAGCAGCAGCACGATCAAGAGCAGCACGAACGCCGCAGCGTACGCCTTCTGGGGCGCGTTGCCCTCGCCCGCGGGGGAGTTTTCGTACACGTAGCTCGTGAGCGTCGAGCCGGTGCCCCGCAGCGTGCCGAGCAGCGGCGTCGAGCCGGTCGGTTCGTTCTTCAGCGTCTTGCCGAGCAGGATCACGATGATCGCGGTGTCGCCGATGATGCGTCCGATGCCGAGCACGATGCCGCTTGCGATGCTCGGGCGGATGGCCGGGAGGAGGACCGTGCGGATCGTCGTGAAGCGGGTCTTGCCGAGCGCATAGGAGCCCTCGCGCAGGCGGCCCGGGAGCTGGGTCAGCGCCTCGCGCGTGGCGGCGACGATCAGCGGCAGCGCCAGCAGCGCCAGGATCGCGCCGGCCGTGAGGAACGACTGCGCCGTGACCGTGCCGTCGGAGGCTCTCTGCGAGAGGAAGCCGAGGAACGACTGCGAGAAGATGATCAGCCCGAAGATCGCGAGCACGATGCTCGGGATCCCGGCGATCGTCTCGATCGCGGACTCGACCGCGCGCGCCAGCCACGCCGGGCGCCCGTACTCGGTCAGCCATGCGGCGAGCCCGATGCCCAGCGGAGCGGAGATCGCGAAGCCGATCGCGGTCACGATCAGCGTGCCGATGATCGGGTCGAGGAAGCCGCCCGATTGGCTCTGGACGAGCGAGGCGGCGGGCGAGGTCACGAACAGCTTGAAGTCGAGCGCCGAGAGGCCCTTGACGAGCATGAACACGACGATCGCCGCCGCGATCAGGCAGATGCCGACGCCGGTCCCCCAGCACAGCCAGTACGCGATCCGGTCCGCCAGCGGCCAGGACGCGGTGCGGTCGCGCGGCGGGTGCACGATCGGCGGTGCCGTCAGCGGCGCGGCCGCCATCAGACCCCGATTCCGTAGCGCTTCAGCGGCTGCTTGACCGCCCAGCCCGCGAACGACAGCAGCGCCGCCGAGAAGAGCAGGACGGCGGCGATCGCATAGATCGTGTTGGCGACGGGGCCGCTGGTGCCGCCGCCGAACTCCTGCACGATCGTGGCCCCGAACGGCTGCACGGGCTCGAAGAAGAACGTCAGCCCGTCGAGCGGATTGGCGGCGAACGGGCGGCCGCCCGAGACCATCGCGAGCATGATCGCCTCACCGAGGGCGCGCGCCGTCGCGAGCACCGTCGCGGCGGCGATCGCGGGCCGGGCGGTGCGCAGCGAGACGCGCCAGATCGTGCGCCAGCGGTTGACGCCGAGGGCGACGGAGCCTTCGCGCCAGTTGCTCGGCACCGATGCGAGCGCGTCGGCGCTGAGCGCGATCATGATCGGCAGGATCATGACCGTCAGGATCAGCGCGGCGGTCAGCAGGTTGGCGCCGTTCAGCTGGACGACGTAGGCGACCGACTGCCGACGCGCGTTGCTGATCAGGTTTTCGTTGATCCAGGGCGCGATCGCGACGATGCCGATCAACCCGTAGATGACCGAGGGGACGCCGGCGAGCAGGCGCACGACCGGGGCCACGACGCGCCGCATCCACTCGGGCGCGAACTCGGTCACGAAGACCGCAGTCAGTGTCGCTACCACGACCCCCACGGCGACGGCGATCACGGTGACGACGATCGTCCCCCATACGAGCGGCCAGGCCCTGAAGTAGAGGAGCTTGTGGCCCGGCAGCGGGACCGCCGCATGCATCGCCCGGAACTGTGTGACGACGTCGCCGCCGGGCGCGAACCAGGACAGGCCGTTGGCGTGGAACGACGGCCAGGCCTTCAGCCCGACCGTCACGACCATCAGGGCGATCAGGACGAGCACCCCGACGGCGAGCGCGCCGAGCGATCGCTCGGCGCGCCTGTCGGCTCTCACCCCGGCGCCGGCGCGCCGGTCTGCACGCTTGTCGGCGCCGGGGCGCAAATGAAATTCGTACGCTCGCGCGCTCGTTCAACGAGATGGCGGGGCAGCTTGCGCGCGCACGTGC
>DATARO010000009.1:0-56090 GCA_036264095.1 Solirubrobacteraceae bacterium
GATTTCGGGCGTGAGCTGCTCGCCGCGCGGCGCGGGGCTGTGCCCTGCTGGGCCTGCGGACGCTCTCCGGCGGCGCCAGACGGTCCGCCTCCGGGGCGCTCGCGGTTCTGCTGGGCGCCCGGGGCCCTGCGCGTACGCTCAAAGCGCGAGCGGCCGGTAGGTGTCTGGGGTGTGGCCTCCCGCACTGCGCGTGCCGCCTGCTGCGGCGCGCGCGCCAGGATCGCGCGCGCCTGGACGATGCGCTCGCCGATCCCGCGCCGGACCGCTCTACCGGGCGTCGCGCTGTCTGCGGACGCGCGCCCGCCGGGCCTATTGCCGGCATTCGAGAGCCGCCGCCGGGCGGCGCCGAGCGGACCTCCAGCGGGCGCGCCGAGCGCCCCGGCGGCGGCGCCTATGCTCGCACCGATCGCGGGCGCCCCGGCGAGTCCGATCGCGCGCAGACGCGCATGGGCGCTCCGTACACGCTCGGTGCCCGGCAACGTGCTCGTGGCGGCTGCGCTCGAGGAGGCGCCGGTGAGGCTGGCGCGGCTCAGCACGTGGCGCAGCTCGTCGAGCAGCACGAGCGGGAGCTTCACCGCCAGGGCGAACGTGATCAGCCCCGCGAACGCCGCGGCGATGTGACCAGGCAGCCCCCCGCCGCCGCCGGTGAAGCTCGTCGCATCCAGACACAGCGCCCCGGCAGTGGCGAACAGCACCGTCCAGCCGAGCGGGATCAAGGCGACCGTCATCAGCGCGTCGCGCCAGGCGCGCGCGAGATGCGCGAGCTCGGGGACCGCCGCGAGCGCGATCAGCGGCGGGCCCGCGACGATCAGCACGGCCAGCACGACGGTGAGCAGCAGCTGTGTCGCGAACAGCCCCGCGGCGAAGATCACGCCGAGGATCACGAGCAGCGCTCCGAAGACACCACCTGTGCCGGTCAGCAATGCTCCGCCGAACAGCACGCCGATGATCCGCGCCAGGCCGCCGGAGACGCTACCCAGCGCGAGCAGCCCGTGCGTGAGCGTGTTCGTGCCGGCGACGACCTGCTCGACGATCCAGGTGTAGGCGACGAGGACCCCGGTTGCGCCGGCGCAACGTGCGACGGCGCTCGCGGGGTGGGCTGCTCCGGTCAGCCCGAGCATCCAGTAGCGCAGCACCGCGACCGTGAGGGTGAGCGGAGCGAGCATCGCGCCGAGGTAGGTCGTCTCTGCCTCCAGCGCGCGGACGTGAGGCCATTCGGCGGGGTCGGGCAGCGCCACGAGGTGCTGGATCGTCGCGACGGTGCCGTGCGTGAGCCAGCTCGGCACGAGCGCTTTCGCGAGCGCCGAGAAGAAGCCCCCCGCGACCGCTTCGATGATCCCGTGCAGCGAGGGGAGCCCAAGGAACCCCGCGGGCACGATGCCGCCGGAGGAGAGCGCGAGGGCGGCGGGCGCGAGTGCGGCCTCGGTCGCGAGCGCCGCGGCGCAGCAGCCGGCCGCGACTCCGAGCCGGGTGAACCGGCGGTGCGCCACCGTGCTCAAGCGACGATCCCGCTGATCGAGGCGAGGATCGCGAGGCCTACGAGGGTGCGGATCGCGAGGTCGTGTGCGCGCGAGTGTCCGGCCATGAACATGATCCCGACGACCGCGATCACGAGGCCCATCGCCGTCCCGCCGAGCCACACGAGGTTGCCCTTGAGCTTGTCCACGAACGTCTGCACGCCGCTGATCGGCGTGCCCGAAAACGCGCCCGCAGCGTTCAGCGCGTGCGTATGGGCGTCGGGGACCAGCGCGATCACCGCCAGTGACGCTCCTGCAAGCAGCAGCGTCGCTGCTGCCCGGAGGCCTCGGCGGCGTCGCCCGCGATTTCGTGTGGTCGCTCTCATCGGTGTCCTCCGTATCTGTGGGTCAGGGCGAGAAGGGGCCGCCCGTGCTGCGGGCGGGTGTCGGTGTCGGTGTCGGCTGGGGCACGGCTGTTCGCGAAGGCGCAGGGACGCGCTCCGGTGGCGGCTGCTGCGGGTGGGGCTCAGGCGGCGGTTGCCGGACGCTGTGCGCTGGGGCGCTGCGCACCAAAGGCCGAAGATGGCGCGGACGGCGCGGGTGTCGCGGCGCTCGCACCGCTGGCGAGCCGGGTGCTGCGATCCGCGACGCGGTTGGCTTTGAGGCACGCGATCCCGGCGCGCGCCTTACCCCGGCCCGAGGCTCCGGGCTGCCGGTCCCTCGGTGACTGATCGCGAACGTGACCCAGACGAGCAGGAGCACGCAGATCACCAGCCGCACGGCGCGCCTGCGCGCCCACGAGAGCGCTGCGAGCGCACGCAGGCTGAGCGGCTCGCGCGGGTAGAGCCGACGCCGGTTCGTACGCGCGAACGCGTTGCGCATGCTCTCTAGGACATCGCTGCTCGGACCCGCAGAAGCCCCTGACGGCGCCGGCTCTTCGCTCCCCTCGGCAGCGGCTGACCAGGTCGCTGCCGCGCTTTCGGCTGCCGGGATGGACGGGTACTCCGCGAGCTCGCGTCTCGGCAGCGGGTGCTCATCGACCGGCCCGCAGCGGCCCCTCCCGCGCTCGCTGTGGCTAGCACCATGGCTCGCCGAGCGGAGAACGAAGTTCGCTGGCACCCCTGTCGGGTCCGCGGCGTGGTAGGAGAAGCTCGCTCGCCTGCGTCGCGCTCCGGCGGCGCGAGCAGCCGTTTGAGCGCTCGCCGACGGGGACTCGGCTGCTCGGGCCACGTCACCTCCTGGCACGAGCGCGTTGCCGTGCCGATCCTCGCTGCTCGGCGCCTCGGCCGGGCTCGGCGCCGCCACGTAGAGCGTCACCATCGCGCCGCGTGCCAGCATCTGCCCGCCCGCCGGCTCCTGCGCGACGACGCGGCCAACCGCCTCGGCCGGATGCCCGACCTGTCGGTCGAGCGCCGGGCGCAGCCCGGCGCGGCGCACGGCACGAGCGGCCTCACCCGCGTGCGCGCCGAGGTGGTCCTCGACCGTGGCCTGCCCGCCGAGGGCGCTGCCACGTCGCGCTCGCGTCAGTGTCGCGGGGTCGCTCATCACCGGTGTTGGCCGCGGCCTCGCCGCCGCGGCCAACGAGCTTCACCGGCGCTTGCCCCGCTGGCCGTCGTGCTCGCGCCGGTACGCGGCAAAGCGAGGGTCCTCGAACCAGCCCGGGGCGCGCACGACGGCGGGCGGCAGGTCGCGGTAGATGAGGACCGCCCGCCCGCGCGGCACCTGGCGAAGCCAGGGCGCCTGTGCCGTCTTCGCGAGAGTGGCGGTGGCGCTACCGGAGGCGCTCGCATTCGCGACGAGCTCCTCGCCGAGCAGACCCGAGAGGTATCCGCTGGTCGTCGGCTCGGCCAGCGGCGGGATGAACACCTGTGCGGTGCTCGCCGCGCAGATCGCGTCGCGCGCGGCTCGTCCGTAGCGCTGGTCGATCTGCGCGATCGACTGCCAGATCGTGGCGATCACGATCCCGTGATCGCCACACTGCGAGAGCCAGGAGGCGAGGTTGCGCACCGGCGCGATGTTCGCCGCCTCATCCAGCAGGATGAACAGCGGCGGATCGAGCGCCCCGTGGGAGCGCGCGCGTCTGACCGCCGCCTCGTAGATCGAGCTGACGAGCGCGAGCACGACCGGCCGCAGCGCGTCCTGATCGTGGCCGGCGGCGATCACGTAGGCCGTGTTGGCCTCACCGTCGAGGAAACGCTCGGGCGTGAGCTCTTGACCATTCACGGCGGCCAGCTGCGGGTAGCGGTAGGCGCGCAGCAGGTTCAGCGCGCTCATCACCGTCGTCTCGCGGTTTCGCTCATCGCGACGCTCGATCCCCTCGAGCTGATCGGCCGCCGCGTGCGCGCCGATCGACTTCAGCGTCCTGACCGCCTCGATGAAGCTCCGTGTGTCGAGCCAATGGATCAGCCGGTCCATGCCGAGGCCACCGGCGGCGGCCGCGTGCAGCAGCGGCGCGAGCATGCTCGCGGCCTCCTTGTCCCAGAACTCGTTCGCCGCGTTGGTCTGGTCGGGGTGCGCGGCGGAGGCGAGCGCCTCCCCGGTTCTGATCGCACCGTCCCAGCTGCTCGCCGGCACGAGCGGCGTGAAGCACGCGCTCTCGGGTGTCCCGAACGGATCGAAGACCCACGTCCGGCCGAGGACGGCTCGGAATGGGATGCTGGCCTCATAGACGTCACGCTTGGTCGAGAGCACCAGCGTCGGCCCGCGGTGCTCGAGCAGCCACGGCACCACGTAACCGCTGGACTTGCCCGCCCGCGGCGGTGCGATCACCATCGGCTGCACCTCCCGCTCGGCGGCGAGCAGCCGTCCACGACGCGAGTCGCTCACGCCGAGATAGGGCCGTCCTTGACCAGGCGCCTTCACCCACAGGCGTCGAAGGTCACGCCCTTGGGCCCAGGTGCGCGGCGGCACCCAGCCGCGCCGCGCGGCGCGGGCCGCCAGACTACCCGCCGCAAACGCGAGCGGACTGGATGCCTGCCAGGTCCTGATCTGTCGGCGGACACGCACCCACACCCACATGAGCGATCCGGTGAGCGCCAGTGCGCTGGCCAGGTACGCCCACCCCTGCGGCGCGGCCAGCCGCTCGCGCGCGAGCGGGAACCCGAGCGCAGGCGAGGAAAACTCGCCATGCTCGATCGCCTGCCACATGCCACGCGCTGCGTCGCCGAGCGGCAGTCCGAGCGGAGCTCGTAGCGAGAGCAGACACGCGGCCTGCGTCCACGCCCACCACAGCGCTCCCGACACGATTGCCGCGCCGAGCAGCGCGATTGCCAGCGTCAGCAGCGCCCTCGCCAGCGGCGCGATGCCGGTCCGGTGCGCTCTCACGCCGCCGACCTGCTGGGACGCGGGCGAGCCGCGCTCTCAGAAGCTCTCACACCCTCGTTGACCGCGGATCCCCGCTCGCGGCCGTGATCGGATTTCAACCTCGTTGGCCGCGCTGCGCGCAAGGAGGTCATCACAGGTGCCGCAGGACGGATCCTCGCGGCAGTAAAGGACACAGCGACGATGCGTCACCGACCGATCACATACGGGCCACGCCACGGATGGATCAGTGGCCGGCCGGCAGTACGCGGCCCCCGCGGTCGGTGGCGCCTCGCCGCTTGCCCAATTCTCGCCGCCGCCGCGCGCTCTGAGAGCCGACGGTCGTGCGGCCGCGACGGCGATCAACAGCTCCGGCGCTCGCGCCGGGCGGCGCCGATGCGGCCGCGCGGCGAGCACCACCCTCAAGGCAAGGAGAGTCACATGAGCGTCAACCGCTACATCTGCACGGGCAACCTCACCAAGGACCCGGTGATCCGCGAGCTTCCCAGCGGCGAGAGCGTCTGCGAGCTGCGGGTCGCGGTCGACGGGATGGGCGGGCCCGAGGAGCCCGGCTTCATCACCGTCGACGTGTCCGGCAAGCCGGGCCTTGCCGCCGAGCGCTACCTGACCAGGGGCTGGCTCGTGGCGATCGACGGGCGCCTGCAGTTCGGCGAGTGGGAGGCCAAGGACGGTGCCCGCCGCCACGAGTACAAGGTGATCGGCAGCGTCGAGTTCCTCTCGGCGCCGCGGGCGCTCGATGAGCCTGTGCTCGCGCAGCCGTCCCGTTCGCGGGGCTCCCGGCGGGAGCCCGTCGAGGCCTGAAGCCGGCGCGGCCCGCGAAGCAGCGCTTCGCGGGCCGCGAGCTGAGGATGCGCAGCGCACCCGACACCCGACGCCTGGAGCTCGAACGCTTCCTGCGGGCGCTCTGCTGCGATGCGCCGCCGGGACGCTTCCTCGATGTCCGCTGGCGGCGGCCCGGGTCACCTATGAAGCGGCGCTTCGTTCCCGCGAGCGGGAGCGCACGAGCGCGTAGCCTGATCGCCGGTCTGGCGCCGAAGAGTGACGTGTACGTCGGCGTCGCGCTGCGTGACGGTGATCAGCAGGGCGGGCGCGGTGCGATCACGAGTTGCCGGTTCGTCTGGCTCGAGTCAGACCACGCCCTGACCGCCGAGCGCCTTCGCGCCTTCGCACGCCAGCCGAGCATCCTCATCGCCTCTGGCACCCCCGGCCACATCCAGGCCTACTGGAAGCTCGACCGCGCGCACCCGGCGCACGCTGTCGAGGCGATCAACCGCCGCCTCGCCTACGCGCTCGCCGGGGACAGCGGCTGCGCCGATATCGCTCGGATCCTGCGCCCGCCGGGAACGCTCAACCACAAGCACGACGCGCCGCGGCCGGTGACGCTGCTGGCGCTGCGCGAGGACTGGACGACGAGCCTCCAGGAGCTCGGCTCGCTGCTGCCCCGCGATCCCGACCCGCCGGCCTTCCGCGCGCGCTCGAAGGCCCGCAGGCGCGCCGGCACCGGTGCCCTCGACCAGGCGCTGCTCGCGGTCCCGGCGGCCGAGTACGTGCGCGTGCTCGCGGAGCTCGAGCCGAACCGCGAAGGCAAGGTCTCCTGCCCGTTTCACGAGGACAGCAACCCGAGCCTTCAGCTCTACCCCGACGGCGGCTTCTACTGCTTCGGCTCCGACTGCCGACGTGGCGGCACTATCTACGACTTCGCCGGGCACCTGTGGGGGATAAACCCACGCGGCGAGGGGTTTCTGGAACTACGGGAGCGTCTCGCCTCGCATTTCGCACTCCCCGTCCGCACGAGCCGATGACCGCTCGGCTGTTCTTCCCGGACCGCCTGACCGGTGGGCTGCCTAGAATCAGACGGATGGCGGGTCCCTCGTCACACGGCGTTGGCGAGAGCCGGGCTCAGGGTCGTGGACCGGCTGCGTCCCACCTGTCAGCGCTCGCTGGGCCGCAGGCCACCAATTCGGAGGGATCGGGGCATCGCACCGCGGACGCCCTCTCGACAATCGAAATCCTCCGAGGGCGGATCGGCGAGGAGTTCCAGATCGCGGAGCGCTATGACTCCAAGGGTCGCCAGCTCTTCACGCTCGCGGCGGGCTTCTTCGCCGCGGTCCAGGCCGTCGCCTTCGGTGCATTCGGCAGAGCCGAAAGCGTGTCGCACGGTGCCCGGATCGCTCTGCTCGCGATGACGGTAGTCGCCGGAGCCGGCCTGCTGATCGTCGGCCACAAGCTCGCGAACGCGGAGGCACCGCTCAAGGAGAGCGACGTTCCACCTGACGACCTGATCGAGTGGCTTGAGTCTGGCGAGGCCGACGAAGTGGTGCTCCTCCAGCAGGTCGGGGCGCTCGCTGAGGTCGCCAAGCGCCGTGCAGCTAGCAACGCGGAACGGAAGAAACGCTACGAGCAGCTCCAGATCGCCGCCCGGTGCTCACTGATCCTGTCGGGTCTCGACCTGATCCTCGCTCTCGCCGTTCGGATCTAGGACGTCTCCTACTCCTCCTCGTCGGATAGCAGCGCCTCGATTGAGAGCGGCGTCGGGCTGGATTTGATCGAGCGAAGTTCCACGCGCTGAAGGTCTGATTTCCACAACCCCGTGCCGGGCACCGGTTCGGGTATCTCGACGCGTGCTTCAACCGGCTCGCCGATGAGGCCATCTTTGATCGTGGCTTCCAGGTCGTGCCTGTTGAAATGCACGTTTATCCACGAACCCGTTTGCCAGGGTGGGCGCCGTGACTCCTTCGCCAGCTTGATCCCGATGGACCCCTCGATCTTCGTCGGATCGCTGATGACGCGGTAGAGAACACCGATCAGCGTCATCTCGACCCTGCGAAGCTCCGGCTCTGAGCTGAGCAGCGCGTGTTGACGAGTCGCACGGTCCGGGTCCAGCTTCGCTGGCTTCTCGTCTCTCGGTCGCCAGGTGATGCTCACGCCGGTCGTGCTCACGAGACGGACAAAGTCGACGTACTTGTTCGCCGAGGGACCGATCTTGATCGCGCTCGCGAACAGATCCTGCCCTTCGAGCTCGATCAGATCCTTGACCTTCACGGCTGCGCTGTGCGTGAACTCAACCGGTATCGCTGTCTGCGCGCCGGGCAGCGGGTCGTCGAGCAGGACCGTGATCGATTCCCCGGGCACGGCGCCTGCCACGACGGGAGGCACGCCGCTGCCCAGCGTCTCGATCAGCTGGTCGATCGCCTCAAGGAGGCGGCCAGCAACCCCAGCCCTCGCGCCGGAGGTCGCCCCCTCATCCTTCACGGTGACGAGTAGCGCGGGCTCGCGTTCCCATCCCAGCATGAACCACTTGTCTTCGAGCTTCTTCGGCTTAGGCACTTGCCGATGCTTGGCGTGCTGGGGCTCAGAGCCAGCCGGTGGGTCGGTTCGCTCTAGCTCCTCTCCGGGCTCGTCCTCCGGCTCAGCTGCGCTCCCTGGGTCGTCCATGCGTCACGCGGCATCCTAACCATCCCCGGACTCCCGGTGACGTTCCTGGCCGAACCCCACCGCCAGCGTTTATGGCGAAACGCGCGGCCACACCATGATCGGCTCGTGAACCGCGCCTGCTAGGCGCAGCGGAGGCGACCAACGCCCCGGCGTCACAGGACTGCTTGGTCGCAGGCGGACGCTCGCGCTCAAAGAGATAGAGCGCAATGACACCGTCTGGAGCCCACCGCGCCGGGGTCGATCCCGCCCCGCAAATGCCAGCAGACCGGCGCACCCTGCCTGCGCGAGCACCCGCGCCCACGCGCGCACTCGCAGCCCTGGAGTCGCTGCTCGACACCTTCGCCGGCCTGCTCGGGCGGGGTCGTGATCGACCCCGACGACAGGAGCAACCGATGAGCAGCGCAGCCGCCCCTACCGAACGCCAGCTTCGCTACCTGCGCTCGCTGGCGGATCGCAGCGCAACGACATTCACCGCCCCGAGCACGCGCCGCGAGGCGAGCCGGGAGATCGACCGGCTGCGCGGGGTGGCGCGCGCACCCCGCGAAGCACCACCCCGGGACCTACGCGCCTACGCCACGGCCGTCCGCGAGGAGGAGGTCACGGGCTTCGGAGCATCACGGACCTGGCGCTCCACGCCGTGCATCGGCGCGCCCCCGCGAAAGCTCACCCACCCCGGGCCGCGTGTGCTCGCGCGCTATGCACTGAGCACCGGCGGGCGCCTGATCGAGGGCGTCCGCACCTCGAGCGGTGTGACGATCCGCGACCTGCCCGCCGACGGCGAGGGCGCGGACTACACGATCGAGACGCTCGCCGACCAGGACAGCGAGCGCGAGCTCTCCGCACTGCTCGCCGACTACCTGAGAACGGCAGGTGAGCTCGACGCCGTGCCGATGTCAGCGCATGCACTGGGCCAGATGCTCGGCGGGGGCAACGGCAATGTCTAGCGCCGGCACCCTCGCGCCACAGCGCCCGGCGGCGCGAAGCCACCCCCGCACCCCGCCGCAGGCGGGGCCGCCCAGTGTCTATGCCACGCGTTTTGGAGAGGCTCGCGTACTCGCACGCTTTTGTGCGGGGGCTCCGCGCGAGGTTCTAGGCCTGCAGCGTCCCGACGGGAGCGTGCTCGTGCTCGACTGTCGCGCCGGCGGTCTCCGCGACGCGAGGATGGTCGGACGAATCGCGCCCGAGGAGCCTCGGGATAACGCATCACTGCTCGCCGCCCTGTACGCCAACGACGAGCGGCGTGGGCGCCCGCGGGCGCTCGACCGTGAGGATCTCGAACCACAGGTGTCACGCGTCTCGGGCGGTGTCGCGAGGCGCGCGCAGAGCGCGCCGCTGCTCGACGCCGAAGGCAACCGCTACGCCATCGCGTCCGTGACGGACGGCCCCAGCTCCGAGCTGCGTTGGACGCGTGTCGCGGGCGAGCGAGCCGACGCCGCGCGCACCGTCAGCCTACGGGCAACCGTCGGCGCGCTCGAGACTTATGAGCCGCCGCTGACCCTGACCGCACTGGCGGTCGCGACGGCCGGTCCGGACATGAGCGGCGCGACGCTGGGAGCCGAGCTCGGCCGCATGCGCCGCAGCCCGATCGTGCTGAACCGCGGGCTGCGCGAAGCCGTCGCGCGTCGCGTCGGCGAAGGCGCGACGCTCAGCGAGATCGCGCTGCGCTGCGGGCGGCTCAAACGCGACCGCCGCGGCAACGTCAGTGGCGAGACCTCCTGGCTGGCGCGCCGTATCGGGCAGCTACCCGAGAGCGGGCAGCCACGCCCGACGCCGTGGATCCACTCCAACACGCTCGCGCTGATCGCCCGCCAGGGCCTGTCGATGGGCCCGCACGAGGTCGAACTGTGAGCACTCGAGGCCGCGCCGCGCGACCGACCCCGCCCGATGCTCGCACGCCTGCGGCGTGCGGGGGGACGGGGATCGGTCCGCGCACGCGAGACCGCCACGGGCCCCTGCGGGGGACCAGGAATCAAGGAGAAGAAGACATGAGCACCGTCACCGCACCCGCACGCGCCGCGATCGAGCTGATCGACGTCGGTGAGAACAGCCGCGAGCTCGACTCAGAGCACGTCAAGGCGCTGGCCGACTCGATCGCGCTGCGCGGCCTGATCGTGCCGCTGCTGGTCAGCCCGCAGGGCGACCGTTTCAAGCTGATCGCCGGCCACCACCGCTTCGCGGCGTGCAAGAGCCTCGGGCTCAGCGACGTCGAGATCACGCTGCGCGAGCAAGAGGGCACGAGCGCCGACAGCGCGGCGGAGAACGTGGTGCGCAAGGCACTGAACCCGCTCGAGGAGGCGCGCGCGGTCGGCCACATGCTCGAGGAGGGCTACACGCTCGACGGGGCGGCGACCGTGCTCGGCTGGAACCGCAAGCTCGTCAGCGCCCGCGCGAAGATCCTCGAGCTGCCGGAGATCGCCCAGCGCCTGCTCGCGAGCGGCACGCTCCCCGTCGGCTCGGTCTCGATGCTCGCCGCGATCGCGGCGGTCTCGCCCGGGCTGTGCGAGGCGGCGTTGCAGTGCGTCGCCGACGGCGAGATCGACGGCGAGCAGTTCGCCTCGAGCCCGGGCTGGGCGATCGGCTACGCGCTTCGCAACGGCGCTAAGGGTGTGTTCGCCGCGCACCTGTCGAGCCTCTCAGGAGCGGAGATCGCAGAGCTCCGCCTCGGCAAGAAGGCGCTGGCCGCCTACGCCGAGGCCGAGGCGCTTCACCGAAAGCTCGACAGCTACGCCTACGGTCCGCCGCAGGTCCGCTTCTCAGAGCAGGAGGTGGATCAGGCCCGCGCCGGCGGCGTGCTGATCGAGTTCGAGCACGGCACGCCGATCATCACCGACCGCGAGCTGCTACGCGAGCTCGCACGGCAGGCGATCGAGCGGACACTCGCCGAGCTGAGCGCCCGCGCCGAGGCGAGGCAAAGCGAGCGGGCCAACTCGCGCGCGGGCATCGTACAGAGCCCGAAGCAGGCGCTCGACGCCGAGCACCGGGCGAAGATGCGCGAGCTCACGACACGCGCGCACGCGACGAACCTCGATCTCGGCGCGGCGCTCCTGAAGCAGCTCGCGAACGTCAAGCCAGACGATCTCGAGGTCGCGCGGTTCTTCGTCTACGGCCTGCTCGGCCCCGAGAGCTCGCCGATGAGCGCGAGCGAGGGGCCGGTGGCGGTGATCGCCGCCAACGGCGTTCGGCTCGTGATCGAGGAGCACCGCACGAGCGCCACGCCGACCCTGAAGAGCGGCAAGCCCGGCGTCACGAAGGTCAGCTACGGCGAGCCCGAGGAGGCTACGCGCTGGCTGTGGCGCTTCATCGAGGGGGCTGGCAGCGCCGGTGAGCTCTACGGGCGCGCGCTTGTCGTGTTCGCGGCGCAGGCATACGCGCACGACCTCGTGCTGCCGGCGAGCAAGCGTCGCAGTCCGGCGCTGCCGCGCTCGCGCAAGGAAACGGCCCGCAAGGCCTTCGAGCGGATCACCAAGAAGGTGCTCCCCGCCACGCACGTCGCATTGGCGCGCGCTCTCGAGCGCGAGGCGCGCCGCTACGCGGCGGGGTGCGAGGCGCTGCAGGCGCCCTCGAAGAGCGAGGCCTCAGAGCCCATGCAACAGGACGCGAACTAGTCCCCTTCGGCGCCCGGACGCCCTTCGCGTCCGGGCGCCGACCACCCCAAGGAGAGAGAGGAGGGCTCGTGACGGGCTCAAGACTGACCGACGCCGAACGCGCTGATCGCCGGAGCGCCGACCGCCAGCGACTCGAGGAGGCCGCCAGGCGTCTGCTGCGCTCGGAGGGCTGGGAGCGCTGGGTGCGCGTCCGAGCCACAAACGGACTCTCCCGCTACTCATTTGGAAACCAGCTGCTGATCGCCCTACAGCGTCCTGACGCGAGCTACGTCGCCGGGTTCCGCGCATTCCTAGCGCTGAACCGCTGCGTGCGAAAAGGTGAGAAGGCGATCCGCATCCTCGCCCCTATGAGCCTGCGGACAGGCGCGGACGAGGACGCACCCGGCGAGCGCACGCACGACGAAACGCCCCGACGGACCGTGTTTCGAGCCGTGAGCGTGTTCGACGTCGCACAGACCGAGCCGCTCGCTGACACCGAGCCCGTCCCGCTCACGCCTCCGAGCCAGCCGATCACCGGAGACTCGCACGCGCATCTGCTCGCGCCGCTCGAGCGCCTCGCGGAGGAGCTCGGCTACACGGTGCAGACCCGCGCCGTCGACGGCGCCGCCGAGGGGTTCTGTGACTCACAGCGCAAGCTGATCGTGGTGGACGATGGGTTACCGGCAAACGCTGAGGTGCGTGTGCTGGTGCACGAGATCGCGCACGCGCTCGGCGTCGGCTACGCCGAGTACGGGCGCAGCCGTGCCGAGGTGATGGTCGACACGGCAACGTTCATCGTCTGCGGCTCACTCGGCCTCGACACCTCCGCCTCGAGCGTTCCGTACGTCGCGGGCTGGGGTGAGAGCGGCGGCCTGGAGGCGATCCGCGCCTACGCCCAGAGGATCGACGAGATCGCGCGTCGCATCGAAACCGCGATCGGTGAGGACGCTTCGGCATCCGAGCCGCCCGCGCAGCCACCGGCGCGAGCAACGGCTTGATGCGAGCGGCTTCGCTGGGCACGCCGATACACGTCACGGACACAACTTCCGAGTTGTCTGCCCGCTAACGTTTATGAGACGTCGAGCGTCCCAGGGGGCACCTGGAGGCTCGAGTGCTCCTTCGGGGGCCCACATTTGATCCACCCGATGTCCGGCGTGAACGAGCACGATCAGCGGGAAGCACCCGGCGCACGCGCGCGCAACGGCGCGAGGGGCGCCGTGCGCCGACCCGGGAGCCTCAGTGGTGGCACCGCGCAGCGCGCGAAGATCCTCGCAGCGACACGCGAGCTGACGCACGAGCAGGGTTACTCGGCGCTCACCGCGTCTACGCTGATCGCCAGCGCGCGTGTCTCGAGCAGGACCTTCTACGAGCACTTCGAGAGCGCCGAGGCCTGCTTCACGGCCGCCTTCGACGAGGCGATCGCCGAGACGAGCGCGATCGTGACGCCCGTCTACCAGCTACCCGGCCCGTGGCTCGCGCGTGTGCGCGACGCGCTGCAGACGCTCCTTGAAACGCTCGATCGCGACCCGCCGCTCGCCACGCTGCTGTTCCTCGAGGCCCAGAGAGGCGGACCCCAGGTCCAGGAGCGCCGTGCGCACGTCCAGGAGCTACTGATGCTGATCGTTGGTGGCGGGCGCTCGGCATCCCCGACCGCGCTCCCGGCGCTGAGCGACGAGATCGTGGTCGGAGGCGCGGTCACGGTGATCCGCGCGCGCCTCTCGCGCCCCACGCATCCACCGCTCCTGTCATTGCTGAACGATCTGATCGCGGTTCTCGCCCACACCTATCTTGACCGCGAGAGCCCGGTGCCCGAATCGGCGATGGCTCCCGTCGCCCGCAGCGGACATGAGCGCACGAGGCATGCCTCGCCGCCCCGGCGCCTGACCCAGCGGACGCTGCGCGTGCTCGCTGCGATCGCCGAGCAGCCCGGCGCGACCAACCGCGAGGTATCAGAAGCGGCGGGAATCACAGATCAGGGCCAGATCTGCCGCGTACTGCAGCGCCTTCAGGCATCGCAGCTGATCGTCAACCAGGGGAAGCCGGGCGTCGGGGTTCCGAACGCCTGGCATCTGAGCGCGCAAGGCGAGCACATGCGCCACACGACGCGAGGCGACTTCCGCCAGACCCATTGAGGATGCTCAGGGCGCAACTCGCCGACGAGCTCCTCGCGCGAGCTGTCAGGCTTGAACAATTGTGAATCGCAGACCTACTTGCGCCGAACGCTGGTTGAGCGCGTTGGTGGCGGTGATGATGAGTTCGTAGACCCCAGGAGCTAGCTTGTCCTGGCGGGAGATACGGCCGGCGAAGACCACCCTGTTCGTGCCAGTGCGGCCGGTGAAGGAAAGCGCTCCTCTCGCAGCTTTCTCAACGCAGCGCTTGGTCTCTCCGGTCCCGTGCTGACTGACGGGACAGCTGTGAGCACCGATGCCTGCCACGAGCTGGATGAAGGCGAAGTGGACCTTCGCCCGCTCATTGAGCGAGAACGAGAAGCTGGTTCCGATCGCCGTCATCGCGCGACTGATGCGGGCGAGGCGATTGTCCTCACGCCACCGTGCTGTCGATTGGCGTGCGTCCTTGACGACGGGCGACGCGCCGAGCGCGTGAGACGTGAGTACTTCACTCGAAAGCGGTCCCGGGCTGACGATCCCTGGGGTCATCGTGGTGGCGAGCACGTCGGTCTGCAGCGGCGGCTTGACACCGGTCGAGAACGCCGCGTCGGCTCCATAGGTAGTTCCGTAGCCGCTGGTGGCGACCAGGCGAAAATGGTAGGTTGTGCCTTCTTCGAGGCCAGTGACGCTCTGCATCTCCGGCACATCGACTGTCCCTGAGCCCGCGCTGGAGTCGACTGTACGAAGGCCGTACGTCTCGGCAGGCCCATATTCGAAGTAGTAGCTGACTCCTACCCCGCGCGGGTCGACCGTTCCGTCCAACGTGGCGTCGTCATAGCCCACCGTCGTCGCTGCGTCTGTTTCCACCGCCGGTTCCGGGTAGGTCGAGAAGGTCTGGTCGGCGCCATAGCTGCTCCCGTAGAAGGAGTTGGTTGCGACGATCCGATAGTGATAGAGGGTGCCTGAAGCGAGCCCGCTCACTTCTTTTGTGTTGGTTTCTGGGCGTTCTTCGCCGCGGGCTTCCCGTTCAGTTGTGCGCTGGCCGTAGGCGCTCGTTGGGCCGTATTCGAAGTAGTAGTCAGTCGTGAGGTATTTGCCGTAGACGCTGCCCGTGAGGCTGGCGCTCCTATAGCCGATGTTCGTCGCCGGCAAGCTGGTTACGGCCGGCTTGCCGCCGTGCGTTTCGAACGTGCGGTCTTCACCGAACGTCGTCCCGTGGGCGTTGGTTGCGACGAGCCGGAAGTGGTAGAGGGTGCCTGGTTCAAGGCCTTCGAGCTCGGCGCTCGCCCCTTCAAAGACGTCACCTCGCCCCGCGCTGGCTTCTTCGGTTTTTTCCCCATACGCTTCGGTGGGACCGTATTCGATGTAATACGTGGTCTCGATGCCCCCGGGTTGCAGCCGGCCACCGACATTGGCTTCGTGGGACTGGACATCGCTTGCGCCCTCTTCTCGGATTTCGGGGTCCCACGGTATGGAGAATGCGTGGTCCACGCCGTTGAAGGTGCCGTCGCTGGTGCGCACCACGACCCGCCAGTGGTAGGCAGTGTTGTGCTGCAATTGCGAGATCGTCGTGCTCACTCCGACGGGGCCCCAGGCGGTCGCAGCGCCGGATTCCGCCGTTCTGTGGCCATACGCCGTGCTGGGCCCGTATTCGAAGTAGTAGTGAGCTTCGAGGTCGCAGGGATAGATCGACGTTTCGAGCTTCTCGGATTCGATCGTCAGGTTCATCGAGCCGTACCGCGACGGGACGATCGACGACGGTTCGGCATATGGGCCGATCGGGACCGATCCTGGGTCTTCGTCTTCGACCTCGCAGGCGTTCTTGGAGTCGTCCCACAGCCGAGCGACCAGCGCGCCGTCGGCCATTCGCGCGGCCCCCTGCGAATTGCAGACGTCCGCGATCTCAGAGTCGCCACTGTCCGCGCGGGTCCAGCCCGATCCGCCGTCCGGATCGGTGACACTCTCAGCGTACTCGTGGGTCAGAGTCATCGACGGCGGACCGCATCCTGCGCTTCCGTCGGTGTCCATTACCACGGCGACCGACGGACCAGTCGCCCATTCTTTCCCACTCATTTCGTGAAACCCGCACGTGCCATCTTCCAATCCGGCCGTGCCGGGCGCCGGCAAAACCGCGTAGGTAGCGTTGCCATCGTTCCCGCCACCGGTGCGCTGTATCACTTCATAGCCCTCTCGGCCGGCTAGTTCGCCGGTGACCTTGGTCGTTATTTCCCGGGGGTCGTAGTACTTTTCGACCACCGGTGAATCGAGCAGATCCGGGGAGATCGGACCGGAGAGGCTGCTGTACTGCGTCAGGATCTTCTGGTAGCCGGATCCACGCAGCCCTTCCGCCGTCGCTTCCAGTTCGTGCTCCAGGCTCCGCGAGCTCGACCAACCTGCTCCCCAGAACACGAGCACGAGACGTGGTTCGTTCTCGACCGGCCCGCCGTAGTAGTGCATCGAATCGGCCGATAACGCGGCCGGGCTCGCCGCGGCGTGCGAGGCCGCCGCGTTGGCGTTTGACGCGACCCGATCAGCGACCGACAGGCGGGGGTTCTGCGGTTCGGCCGGATCGAAGCGTACCCGTCTCCCCTTCGCCCATGAGGGCACGGCCGCGCCGGGCGGCAACCCGTCCGCAGCGGAGGCGGGGGGCGCCATCTGCCCCGCGGTGACGCTGACCACGGCCGGCACTGCCGCCAGGGCCACCCGGAGCACGACCCAGCTTGCCGACCGCCGCGGTGAGCCCGAGCTCCTCGCATGCCGGCGGAGCGTGGGCAAGCCAAGGCTCATCGTGCCCTCCTCAACCGGCTCAGGAACACACGGCCGAGAATAAACGTTGCCAGGAGCTTTAGCAACCACGGCGCTGAGTCGGCGAACACCGCTCGCGAAACCGGCCGCCCGTGCGCGATGGGGCATTGAGAAGTCGCGATGAGGCAAGCCGTCCGCTGCTACCCCTATCCCTTCAGGGGCGGTGGACGGCGGACCCTCCCTCCCGCGGCGGAAACGGTCTCGCGGCTCGCGTGCTCACGCGGGGTGTGAGGCCACAGCGCCGCGCACCGTTCCGCAATCGAGCATCGCCTCGATGTCCTCCGGTGGACTCGGCCGGCCGAGCAGATAGCCCTGGCTCATTTCACAGCCCATCCCTTCCAGCGCGCGCAGCTGCTCCTCATCCTCGAGGCCCTCGGCGACAACGCTCAGCGACAGCGCCCGACCGACGCCCATCATCGCGTGCAGCAGCTCGCTTGCCTTGTGCAGCTCGCGGCCCCACTCACCGCCGAGCGCCGCGACGAAGCTCCGGTCGATCTTCAGGATGTCCACCGGCAGGCTCTGCAGGCTCGAGAGCGAGGCGTAGCCGGTGCCGAAGTCATCGATCGCGACGCGCACGCCGAGCGTCTTGATCTGCTCGAGTTGCTCGCGCGCGGCGAGCGCGTTCGCCATCACCGCAGTCTCGGTGATCTCGAGCGTCAGGCACGACGGTTCGATCCCCGACTCGTAGAGCGCCCGCTGGACGTCTGAGACCAGCCCGCCCTCGCCGATCTGGCGCGCGGAGACGTTGACCGAGACCCCGATCCTAAGCCCCTCGGCGGCCCACGCCGCCGCCTGTCGGCATGCCTCGCTGAGAACCCAGCGCCCGATCGCGACGATCATCCCGCTCTCCTCCGCGAGCGGGATGAAGTCGTTCGGTGCGATCACCCCGCGCACAGGGTGGCGCCAGCGCACGAGCGCCTCGACCCCGAGCAGCTCGCGGCTCGGAACGGCGCAGATCGGCTGGTAGAGCAGGAACAGCTGCTCGCCGTGCACCGCCGCGCTGAGGTCGGCCTGAAGGCCCGGGCGCCCCTCGGCGTCCTCGTCGATCTGTGCGGCGTAGAGCACGTGACGGTCCTTGCCCGCCGCCTTGGCGGTGTAGAGCGCCAAATCGGCGTCGCGCAGCAGCGCGTCGGGGTTCTCATAGCGCCCGACCGCGACGCCGATGCTGACCGTCACCGACACCGCCTTCTCGTCGAGGCCGAGCTTCACCGGCTCGCGCAGGATCTCGGTGAGCCGGTCGGCGAGCAGCTCGAGCGTCGTCTCGCCGTCGCTCAGCTCGCCGAGCACGACGAACTCGTCTCCGCCGAGGCGCCCGACGGTGTCCTGTTGGCGTACGGCAGCGCGCAGCCGCCCGGCCACGGTGGCCAGCACCAGGTCACCGGCTGCGTGCCCGAGGCTGTCGTTGACGCCCTTGAAGTCGTCGATGTCGATGAACAGCACGCCGGAGAGCGTCGCGGGCTGGCGCTGAGCGCGTGCGAGCAGCTGCTGGGCGCGGTCGAGTACGAGCGCGCGGTTCGGCAGGCCGGTGAGCGTGTCGTGCAACGCCTGGTGAGAGAGCTCGCGGTTCTTTTGAGAGAGCTCGCGCAGCGCGCGCACCCTGCCCATCGAGAGCGCGAGCGTCAACACGCCGAGCATCGCGCTCAACAAGATCCCGCCGATCAGGAGCGCCAGCGCGTCCCAGTTCGCGAACACGCCGCTTCTGACGTGCGGCCCGAACGTTCTCACCGTCCACCCTTCCTGGCCGGCGCCTAGCGCTTCGCGCCCGATCAGCAGGTCGATCGTCGCGCGTTGCGCGCCCGCGACCGGGCGCCCACGGGTGAAGGCGACGTGCGAGAAGCGCGACCCGTAGCGCAGACTGACCGGCAGACCCTGGTGGCCCTGGAGCGCTTTGCTCAGCACGACGCCGGGTGTGAGCAGCTCGCCGAGCCAGCCGACGAATGCCTTCCTGCGGCCCGCGGTCGTGTTCGGCACGCCCCGCCCGCGGTAGACCGGGGTCTCGACCCCCAACGCTATGGTGCCCCCGAGGGCGAACGGTGCGTAAGCGGCCTGTCCGCGGTCGCGCGCAAGGATCAGCTGCGGTGAGAGCGCGCAGTAATCGATGCCGGCGGGGATGTAGGTCGCACGGCTTCGCGCAACGCCGGCGACGGCGAGGCAGTAGTAGGGGCGAGCGCCGGCGGGCTCGATCTGAAGGCGCCCGCGGGGGGGAAGCGAGTGCGGTCCCAGCGCCCGGACGGGATCGGCGGCCAAGCGAGCCTCGAGCTGTCCGAGTTCGCGCGCCGGCACGAATGTCACCAGCCCGATGTTCTGAAGCTCCGGGTAGCGCTGCATCGCGTTGACGGATTCCGTCCACCGATCGAAATCGCCGGCCGTCGCCGTGGGGTTGCCACGCATGAACGCCCCGGCGGCGATGACGAGGTCTTCCTCGTGCTGGATCGCCTGCTTGAGGCTCGCCGCGATCTCGGTCGAGGCGAGGTGAAACGCCACACGCTGCTGATCGGCGTCCGAGCGTGCGACGGCGCGCGATCCGAGCACGGCCGCGAGCGTTCCTCCCGAGGCCAAGGTCGCAGCGAGTGCGAACCACAGGACTCTCCGTCGTCCGGCACGTCCTGGGCCACCCAGCAGTCGAAGCGCTCGGCGCACGAGTGTCGGGCTCGACGGCTGGGGGTCGCGTTTTTGCACGGGTGCTCAGCCCTTCCTGGCTTGCACTGGCGGCCGAGCTATCTCACCCGACGTGAGACCTCTGGCTTTGCGTCCCCGGCTCACACCAGGTTTGCCCTTTTCAGTTGGCTTGCACGTCGGGTCTCGACCCACCCGAAGCCGGCCTTTAGCGTCCTTGCGTGCCATGGACATCCGTCCGCAGTTTGCGACCAAAAAGCACCCGTCAGCGTTTAGGCCGTGCCCGCTAGGGGCGCCTACCAAGCCGCTATCTCGGCAAGCCCCCAGTGCCGGACCGCCGTTTAGCGTCGCCGGTCCGAGGATTCCGCAGCGTCTCGGCGCGGCGGAGTTACTCACCCGGCTATGTTCATTGGCCGCCGGGCTGCGTCGTCGGGGCGTTGTCTCGATGCGCTACGGTAGGCCGGGCCTGTCAACTCCAGCGCTGAGCGTTCATCCACCAGGCAACGTCGAGCAGGTCGACTGGAACGCTGCCGAGCACAACTCGCTCCCACCCACCACGAGCCTGACGCTCCAGCACCGTCGCGGCCGTGTCCCCGAGCGCGCATACGAGGTTGAGAACTGCAACCTCGCGGCAACCCTCGTTGCGAACGGCTGCCCGCAGCGTGCCTACCGCAATACCAGCGTGCAACGCGCCGAAGCCACGCGTGCTCATTCGGCCGTCGGGATGGCCAACGATGTCCGGCGCCAACCGGCGACGCGCCATGCCATCCGGTGCAATGAGGTAGCCGACTCCGACCGCCAAGCGCAACAACGATCCCACCGCAAGCAAGAGGCGCCCCATCACGCCGGAGATTGTGTCCCAGCAACCTTCGCGGTACAAGATCGCGCGACGCGCCCGCCGCGCCCGTTGCCACCAAGCGCTGCGATGACTGCAGGTCGTGGCGCCACTGGCGGGATTAGCGCGCGCACAGCGGGCGTCCTCACCGAGTGCTTATCCGTGGCATGCCGCGCGCAGTGCTGAAGAAGGGTTGGATGGTCGCGGTGGACGGTCGTCTGGAATAAGGCGAGTGGGAGACCGAGGACGGCGAGAAGCACCACGACCACTCAATCGTCGGCAACATCGAGTTCCTGACCGCCGCCGTCCGGCCGAGGCGCCCGACCCGACCAAGCCGGCCCGAGACAGAAAGGGGCCAGTGGCTGCCAAATGCAAGGGTTGGCCTGCACGCTAACGACGAGACGGCGTTCCGGCTTCGGCTGTCCGTGTCCGGCTAGGAACCGGTCGCTGCCCAGGTCCCTTCATTGACCTGGGGTGCTGCCGTGCCGCTCGATTCATAGATCAGCACCACGCCGCTGGTCCGCACCGGTCCGACGGCGTTGAGGGGATCTTCGTGCTGTTCGGAGTAGACGCAGAGGTAGCCGGGATCGGCTTGCGGCTTGGCCTCGCTGCCGCGGCAATGGGGGCTCGGATCTTCTTCGCCAGATTGGTGGAAGCCGACCTGGAGCGGTTCCTTCGTCGGGATCGGAAGTGAGAGTGGTACCCGTATCTGACCTGGCGCGTTCTTGGTAAACGCCCATGTGCCGGTCTCCGTCTTGCCCGCCTGAAGGGTGCCCGCGACTGTCGAGATCGATGCCGCTGTGCCGTCGACGCCGGGCGGGCCTTCTTTGCCCGCTGTGCCTTCTTTGCCCGACGCGCCTGGTTGGCCCTGCGGACCGGCAGGACCTGCCGCTCCAGCGTTGCCACGCAGCGCGCTCAGCACCTTCGGGCTGATCTGTTTCGTGGAGGTCAGCAGATAGTGCGTGGCTGCGAGAGCTCCGCCGCTCATGGCGAAGATGAGGGCGACCGTCGCCGTGATGTTGGCGAAGGTCAGTCGTCGTCTACCTATCCTTGAGAGCATCACGATCCTCCTGGAACCGGCCCCGAGGCTCGCCGCGGGAGCTGACGTGATGCGCCTGCGAGCATCGGCGCCGACGGATGTTTGGCCGAGTCGATAAACGTTCGCGGGAGGCTACCACTCCCTTAGCGCTGGTGCATTTAAGTGTCACGTAGGCAGGCTGGAAGCGAGCGAGATTGGTCTCCCTCCTGGCCTGTCTGCCGCGTCGTGTCTTGCCCCATGCTCGACACCGCCAGCTTGACGCTTCAACCCCCGCGAGGGGGGTTCCCCTGCGCCCCATACGGGGCTCCGGTTCCGCGCGCCGGTCGGCGTCGTTTCAGGGCGGCGTCACTAGCAGCAGCCAACCAACAGGAGGAACGACATGAACATCAACAAGATCATCTGCACCGGCCGGCTGACCAAGGACCCCGAGCTCCGTGAGCTCTCCGAGGAGACGAAGGTCTGCCAACTGCGCCTAGCGGTCGACGGCATGGGCCGCGGCCGAGAGGTCGGCTACGTCAACGTGGCCGTGTTCGGCGCTGGCGGCGAGGCCGCCGCGAAGGTCCTGAAGAAGGGCTGGATGGTCGCGGTGGACGGGCGTCTGGAATACGGCGAGTGGGAGACCGAGGGTGGCGAGAAACGCCACGACTACTCGATCGTCGGCAACGTCGAGTTCCTGACCGCTCCGCGTCCGGCAGAGCCTGAGGCCGAGCCGGCGAAAGCCGGGCGCAACGGCAGGAAAGCCGCCGCCCCGGTGGCCGCCTAGCGACGAACCGGGCCCGCACCCTCGGGTGCGGGCCCACGTCACAGCACGCGACGCGATCTGCGATCGATCCCTGTCCGTACCGCAGGCGGCGAGCTGCCGGATCTCATGGCCGCACCGGGCGCTCCCGGGTCGATGAGGAAAAAGGCTTACGCCGAGCGAGCGGGCCCGGTTCGGCCCGAGTGAGCGACCGTTCGCCGCGATGCGCCGCCGCCGTCAATTTTCGCACGCTGCGCGTGCGCTCCGGCGGCTGCGGCCCGCATCCGGCGGGTCCGGAACCGAAGGGAGCAGCGATGGGGTACACCCACTACTTCGCCTACGATCCGAACGCCGAGGAGTTCATCTCGGCTTGGCCTCAGATCATCGAGGACGCCCGCCTGATCGCCGAGCACGTTCAGAGCGAGCTTCACGTTCGCCTGACCGGCGGCCTGGGGGAGGGGGAGGCCGAGTTCAGCGAGCGCTGGATCTGGCTGAACGGACCGACCGCGGGCGATCTCGGTCACGAGACACTCCTGATCGACTCGACGCCCTGGAAGTCCTGGGACGAGCAGGCCGAGCTCGGTCACGCTAGGTGGGCGCACGAACAGCACGTCGAGTTCGCCGAGCGCGGGTTGATCGCGGCGTTCTGCAAGACGGCCCGAAAGCCCTATGACATCGCGGTCACCTCCATCCTCCTGCGCGCCGCACGCCTCGCGCCGCGCTCGTTCGTCATCGCCTCCGACGGTGACTGGCAGCACGAGTGGCAGCACGGAGCGAACCACTGGGAGGAGCACTGCCCCTGCGAAGTGTCGCCTACCGAGCTCGTCGCGAGGTTGTTCGCTCAGCTCGAGAGCCCCGAGGAGAACCCGCTCGTCACCAACGTCTGGGACGGCCCGCAGCGAGCGCAACGCCGCGGCACCGCGCGGCAGCGAAACGTCGACTCAGCCGCGAAGGAGGTGCCCCATGTCCGCTGATCGCCAGATCACCAGGGAGCAGGCCTTCACGCGCCTGCGCGCGCTCGGCGCCGACCAGGCCGTGGTCGAGTTCAGCGGAGGTAACGACGAAGGAGGCGCGGACTCGATCGTCCTGCGCCGGGCTGGAGAAACGCTACGCGAGCTTCCCTCCTGGCCCGAACCGCCCGCTAACTGCACGCCCTCCGAGGCGCAGCTGATCGACGCTCTCGCCGCGCCGGTCTATGAGGTCTATGGCACGTTCGCGGGCGACTTCGACGTCACCGGCGAGGTCATCTGGGATGTCTCGCAGGGCACGGTGCAGATGATCCGCGACGAGCGTGCCGACTACGAGCACAGCGAGTACTACCTCTGATGGCCAACCCCTACCACCATGCCCTCAGCTCACAACGAAAATGGGGCGGCGTCGTCGAGGACTACGTCGGGATCCACACCTGGTTCGACGCCTCGAAGGAACATCATGGCGACTTCCGCCACCGCGCCCTGCGCCACCACTCGCAGGGCATCTTCGAAGCCGAGCGTGTCTTCGGCCACACGATCACGACCAGCGACGGCCGCGCCGTCCCTGTGCGCTGGGTCGGCGAGCAGCACGTGATCGAGGACTGCGGCCGAATCCCGTCTCTGTCTGACTGGCTGCGCTGCATTCGTCCGGAGCCCTGGATGAACCGCCCTCGCCGCCTCGCACGTGAGCTCGCGTAGCCGTCCGAGTCGATCAGAGCATCAAACGCCGAGGGCGATCGCCCGGGGTGGGGAAGCCGACGCCCACCGCGACGCGATCACCACGGGCGCGACCCCGCCGCCGCCTGACCGGCTTTCCGCGCCCGGCACGGAGTGCCAGGTGTGCTTGAAGCCGTGGAGGAGCATCGAAGATAAACATGGGCGAGCGTGCAACGGCGGTCAGATGAGCTCGGATCCCGCCGACACCGGAGGACTGCTCCTGGCGCGCCGGCCAGGCACCGGAACGATCCGTTACCGGTCGCCCCCAAGTCGGGAAAGCGGGGGCCGCCGAGGCACTCGCTGGCCTGCTCGCGGTCGGCCTTCTGGCGGCGAGCATCGGCCTCTGTCTGCTCTGCTGCGGGTCTGACCCAGCTCGCCGCCCTGTCGATCGGCTCTCGCGTCACCCACCCGCTCGAAGGCAACAAGAGAGATGCTCGCGGCGTTCGCGGTCAGGGGGGCGATGCTCTGCGGCGCGCGGGCGACGCTGCAGCGTCTCGGACTCCCGTGGCTCCTCGTCAGCCGCGCCGCGGCGCGATCGCCGCTGCGGTGCGCTTTGCCAGAGTCTTCGCGGTCGACATCGTCGAACCGAACGAGCCTCCACCTCTGGCCGCCCCCTCAAGCTCCTGCCGATAGGTCTCAAGAAACATGCGCGCCGCGTCGAGGACAGTCCGCGAGGCTAGCCCCTCAGGGTGCCGGCTAGCAGCCGTAGCAGTTCGAGGCCGTTCCTCGTGGCGGCCAGCTCCACCTGGAGGCGCTCTTGCCATGTCTGCCCGCCGCGAAGATCGATCGCGCGAGCGAACTCCGCGACAGCCTCGGCCTCGAACTCACTCGCCAGCAGGCGCGTCGTCGCACTCGCCCATCGTCGCCGGGCGCCTCTCCACACAGTCATCGAGGCTTCGTCGGCGATCGCACTCCCCCAGACATCGAGCTGCGCGCCGCGGGCGAGCGACCCCTCCATTTCGCTCGTCAGCACCCCCGACGGGTCGCGCCGCAGCGCGTGCCGATGTTCTGTGCTTCGCGTCTGGTGCATGTGTCGATGGCGTCGGCTCCCAATGACCCGAACCGTCTGGCTGGGCCTCGTCACGTAGCCGGCTGGCTGATCAATGCGTCCCAAAAGAATAAACGCCGCAAGGCTTGCAACGACAACTCGGCCAAGCGCGCGCGATCACGTACCCGGGGCGGCATCCGTGAGCGTCCCACACGGCGACGCCGTCATCAGGTCCGCCCGTTCCGCTGCGCTCACCAAGGGTCGGCGCGGCGTCGAAAAGCAACGTCCGCTCGCCCTACTCGATCTCGAGAAGCTCGCCGACGAGTTCGGTTCGAGGTGTCGAGCGTCATCCTCGCTCCGCTCCCCGACCCCCCCGCGTGGGGTGGCCCGTGTTCAACATCGGGCCGCATAAGCCAAGGCACATACCCGCGCCAAACGGCAACCCCCGCGAGCAGTCTCTCCGACCTGACGCACTCTCTCCTCAGCACGAAGCTCGCAGCAGGCAATCCAAGGACGCGCACATCACGACGACGTTCGTTCCGGCCAATCACCGCCGGACCGGCCTCCAAGAGCAACGGCTGAACAGACTAGATGCACAGCAGTGCGATCACACTGCAATCGCCGTGGCCTCTTTTGGCCGCCGCAAGCGGTCCGCGGTCCTTAGCTCATGTGCTGACCGTCTCGAGCATCGGTGCCGCGAAGGGCGCCGGCTACGCCCGCTACCTCGAGTCAAAGACCGTCGCTCCCGAACGCGGCGACTACTACCTATCCCCGACGGGCGAGCCCGTGCAGGCTCCGGGGCGCTGGCTGACGCCAGCCGCAACCCGCGCATGGCTCGGGCTCGATGGCGAGGACGTCGACGGTGCGGACTTCCTCTCGCTCATGGAAGGGCGTCATCCCCGCACGGGCGCGTGGCTACGCCGGCGAGGCTCCAACGGGACAAGGGGTGGCGGCATCGATCTCACCTTCAGCGCACCGAAGTCGGTCTCTGCCGTCTGGGCCCTCGCTGACGCCCGCGGCCGCCGCGCCCTCGAGCAAGCCCACGCCCGCGCTGTTGAGCAAGCGATCGGCTACCTCACCGAGACGGTTCCCACGGTGCGCCGTCGTCATGGCGGCGCGCTGGTCGAGGAGCAAGCGAGCGGCTTGGTAGCCGCCGCCTACCTGCACACGACGGCCCGGGGGGTGCTCGCCGGCGATGCTCCCGACCCGCAGCTGCACAGTCACGTCGTCGTCACCAACGCGGTGAGGAGCGACGGAAGAACGGTCGCCGTCGCCTCGCGACCGATCTTCAGAGCTGCTCGAGAGCTCGGCGCCTTCTACCGTTCCGCACTTGCGAGTGAGCTTGTCGCACGGGGATATCCGATCGAACCGGGCACGGGCCGCGACGGTCGCTACTTCGAGATCGCTGGGATACCGAAAGGTCTCACGCAGGCATTCTCCGCACGGAGCAGGGAGGTCGCGCGCGCCATAGAGCGCTTTCGGGCGCAGTGGGGGAGGGAGCCCGAGCGCGGGGAGCTCCGACGACTGAAGCTCGAGAATCGCAACGCCAAGGTGCTTGCCTCCAAGGCCGATCTTCACGCGGCCTGGCACGATGCGGCAGCTCGCTTCGACGCCGCGAACGGAGCGTTGGCCGATCTCCTCTTGGCCGCGAGACCGATCGATCCTGATCGTCCCTTGGACGAGCGCATCGAGGCGCGCCTCAGCGCCCGCGCGGCTGTGTTCGAGCCGAGAGAGCTTCGCGCGGTCGTGCTCGAGGAGTCCGTCGGCGAGCTGTCTGCCGCCGCCGCCCTGGAGCTCGCGCGATCAATGATTGCCGAGCGACGCGTCGTGCGTCTGAGCGGTGACCTGATGACGACCAGATCCACCCGCGATCGCGAGCATGCGATTGAAAGCCGCATCGACAGATTCGCCAAGGCGGACGGACGCCGCGTCGATCCGCGCTTAGTCCGCGCCGCCCGAGACCAGGTTGCCGAGCGCATCAGGGCTCACCTCAACGACGAGCAGTCGCTCGCGCTGGAGCTGATCACCGGACCCGGGCATGCGGCGGTCCTGATTGGACCCGCCGGCACCGGCAAGGGCGTCGTGATCGATGCGGCCGCGCGTGCGGAGCAGCTCGCCGGGAACTCGACGCATGGGATCGCGGTGTCAGGATCGACCGCACAACGGCTAGGCCGCGACTGTCCGGCGCTCGGCGGCTTCACCTTGACACTCGACGCTCTGGTGGCCCGGGTGCAAGCCGGGCGCCTCGATGTCGGGCCGTCCTCGACGATCTACTTCGACGAGGCGGGGATGGCGGACACCTCGCGCTTGGGCGCCCTCACCGAGATCGTCGAGAGGACCGGCGCGAAGCTCGTTCTGATCGGCGACGAGGAGCAGTTGCCCTCGATCGGTGCGGGAGGCATGTTCGCCCGCCTGGCCCGCGTCGCGCCCTCAGCCGAGCTGACCCGGGTCCTTCGGACCAGCGACGCCGCCGAGCGACGCGCCTGGGCCGACCTTCGTGCCGGACGTACCGATCGGGCGCTCGCGCACTACCGCGCTCGCGGCAGGCTGCACATCTCTGACACGAGAAACGATGCCCTCGAGAGCGCGGTCGGCGCATGGGCGAGCCTGACCGATGAGTATCCGGTGCACGAGGTCGCGCTCCTGTCGGATGCCTCGAACAAGGAGGTCGCGCGGCTCAACGCCAGGGCCCAGCACTACCGCCGGGAGCGAGGTGAACTCGGTGACCTCGAGGTCCCGATCCCAGGCGTCCATTACGGGGTGTGTGCCGGCGACCGGATTTCGACGATCGATCAGCACTATTCGCCCGGCGAGTCGCGCATCGAGAACGGCAGCCAAGGTGAGGTTCTCGAGATCTCAAGCGATGGTGTCCTGATCGAGTTCGACGCTACGGCGGAGCGTCGTCTGCTTGTCGTCGAGGATCTCGCCGAGCTGCGCCTTGGCTACGCCCAGCACATCCATCGCGCTCAGGGTGCGACTGTCTCACGCGCGCTCGTACTGACGGGCGGCTGGCAGACCAGCAAGGAGCCGGCCTATGTCGAGGCGTCCCGCGCGCGTCACGGCACAGACTGGTTCGTCAACCGCGAGGACCTCGGCATCGAAGGCCACGACGAGGATCGAATCGAGCGCCTCGCCGCGACGATGGCGAGAAGTCGCCGCCAGGTGCCATCGCTCGCCTACCGGGAGCTCGAGCCTCCTGACGGCAGCCTCCACCGGCCGCGCCAGCGTGGGCGTGCTCGAATCCCCTCAGAGCAGCGGATCCCGTTGCTCTCGCCGCGCGAGGACACGGAGCGCCCGAGGTGAGCCGCCGTGTCCAGCTTGTCCTCCCAGACCCTGTTGCCAGCCAGCTCGACGAGCTTGCGGCGAGCGCGCAGGAGCCGCCGGCGACAGTCGCGGCACAGATGCTCCGCGGCGCCGTCGCCCAGGCAGCGACGGCCGGGCATGTCCGACCACTGCGCCTCGCCGCTAGTCTGCCGCGCGCAACTCGTCGCCAGCGCGCGAGATGGCTCGAGCCATACGGCGGAGACGGTGCCTGGAGTCGGGAGATGTGGGGTGCGATCGTCGCTCTTCACACCCGCTACCGGCGTCAGCTCGAGGCGCTCGGCGATGGGTGGTGGAGCGATGAGGCCCTGATGGAGATGCTGTGCGCAATGGCGACGTGGCGTGCCGAGATCGATGACGCCGGCGATGATCCCCGGGAGGAGATGGCATTCCACGCGCGCCTGGCTGAGCTCTCTCAGCTGCTTCGTCAGCAGGGCACAGGCGTCGCAAACACGTGGACCCCCGGTGCTCCACCGTCCGAGTGGTCGGCGCCCTGATGCTTGGCCGTCTAGCGGTCTTCACGGCCATCCAGAAGGAGCCGTAGCAACGACGCGCGAACGCAGCAAGGAGGCAATGGTATGGCGGTGGCAGCACGACCGTTGGAGGCCAGCGACGTGATGAACGCGCGCGAGGTGGCCGAGCTGATGCGCGTCCCGGAGAGCACCGTGCAGTACTGGGCTCGACAGGGTGTGGTTCCCTCACGCAAGATCGGTCGCCGCAGGCTCTACCTCCGCAAAGAGATCGAAGCCCTCTTGACGGAGGCCGCGCACCCGTGACCTCCTGCCTGCGCGTCAGGCGAAGGCTCAAAACCCGGGCGCCGAGCAGATGCGTTTGCTACCCACGAGCGCTACCCAACCTGAGACACCAGTCTCCGCGTCTCGAGCCTTCGCACTTAAAAGGCGCCGATTCCAGGTGGTTCGCTAAGCCGGAGACGGGACTCGAACCCGTGACCCCCTGTTTACAAGACAGGCGCTCTACCAGCTGAGCTACTCCGGCCAGCCGCCCGTACTCTAGGCCGATCGAGCCGCCCACCGGCCGCGGCGCCGGAAACGGCGGAGCCGCCGCCGGCCTCGCGGCCGACGGGGCTCCGTGGGGGAGGTTCCGGCTGATCGCCGGATCGGCTGCCGCTGTGACCCAGCGGCTGTACGGGTCGCGGTAGAGGTCGTCGACCTGCCAGGCGCCGCCGGTCGCCTGGAGGACCATTTCGACCTGCAGCCAAACGGACGACGGGGGTCGCGAGGCCCTGTAACGGCGGGCTTCCTGATGGTGTATGAGCGGTATGGAGCAGCGTCGACCGACCGTCGTCGACGCCCCGGCAGAGCCTGCAGAGGCCCGTGAGCCGAGGGCCGACCTCTCGACCTTCCGCGAGCGCTCGCTGCAGCGCGGTGTGAACCCGTTCGTCTACTGGACGCTGCGCGCGATCCTCGTGCCGGCCTTCCTCGTCTACCTGCGCATGGAGCGGATCGGCCGCGAGCACCTGCCCCGCACCGGCCCGCTGCTGCTCGCCTCCAACCACCGCAGCTTCCTCGACCCGTTCCTGATCGGGACGATGGTCAGACGCCCCGTCTACTACATGGCCAAGCGCGAGCTGTTCGAGAAGCGCTGGCAGGCCTGGATCCTGAACGCGCTGGGCGCCTTCCCGGTCGACCGCGGCGCGGGCGACGGCGACGCGATGGCGACTGCGCGGGCGATCCTCGAACGCGGCGACTGCGTCGTGGTCTTCCCCGAGGGCACGCGCGTGCGCCGCGGGCCGCTCGGGACTCCGAGGCGCGGCATCGGCCGGCTCGCACTGGAGACCGGCGCGCCCGTCGCCCCGGTCGCGGTGATCGGGTCCGAGCACGTGCGCAGGGGCTGGCGCATCCGTCCCCGCAAGGTGCGCGTGCGCATCGGGCGGCCGCTCATGTTCCCGAAGCCCGAACGCTCCTCGCCGAACCTCGCGACGGGTGTCACCCAACGCGTGTGGGCGTGCGTGAGCCTGCAGTGGGAGTGGCTCGGCGGCGAGAAGGCGCTCGCGGAGCCGGGAGACCCGGCGGCGCGCCCGCGCGAAGCCTCCCGCGCGGCCTAGCCCGGCGGAGCGCGACGCGGCAGTAGTGTTGCGATGAGTGAGCGAGCCCACCGGGACGAAGTCGAAGGCGCAGCTGGACGCGGAGTTCTCCGAGCTCTACAAGGCGCACCTGCGCGACGTATACAGCTACGCCTACTACCGGGTCGGCGACCACCACGACGCCGAGGACCTGACCGAGCAGACGTTCCTGCAGGCCTACCGGCACTTCGAGCGCGCGCAGCGCGAATCACACGGCCGCCCGCTGCGACCCTGGCTGATCCGGATCGCTCACAACCTCGCCGCGAACCTCTACCGCGACCGCTCGCGCAAGCCGGCCTCGCCGATCGACGAGACGACCACGATCGCGGCGCTGCACACGACCGAGCAGCTGGTCGAGGGCCGCGACGAGCTGAGCCGCGTGCTGGCCGGCGTGCAGCTGCTCCCGGACGACCGCCGCGAGGCGTTGATCATGCGCTTCGCGCTGGGGATGGACAACCGCGAGATCGCGCGCGCGCTCGGGCGTTCGGATGGGGCGACGAAGGTGCTGATCCATCGCGCGATCAAGCAGCTCGAGGAGATCGTGGGCGACCGCGCGGGCGCGATGCCGGCGACTCCGCGGCACTCGGCGAACGGGGCCTCGGCAGAGGAGGGAGCGGCCGATGAGTGAGGCTGCGACGAACTTCGAGAGCCTGCTGCGCGAAGCGCTGATCCCGATCGAGCCGCCCGAGGATCTCGTCGAGCGCCTGGAGGGCACGCTGCTCACGATCACCGAGATGGCCGCCGACGAGCTAGAAGCGTGGGAGCTCTCGTCGATGCGCGATCCGCGCAACTGGGCCAGGCCCGCGACAGCGGTGCTCGCCGGGAGCGCCGCCGGGGCAGCGCTCGTGCTGCTGCGCGCGCGCCGGCGCGCGGCCCAGCGCTCGCGCCAGGGACTCGGCTCGGTCGACCTCGGATCGCTCGGCCGCACGGCCGAGACGACGCTGCGCGACATCGAGCGCGAGGCGCGGCGCCTGCTCGGCGACCGCTGAGCGCCGCTGCGGCGCACGCCCCAGGTCCGCGCTGGGGCGCAAGCTAGGCTGCCCTCTCCATGGCCACGTGCTACCGCCATCCCTCCCGCGAGACGGGCGTGGCCTGCTCGAACTGCGGGCGGCCGATCTGCCCCGACTGCATGACCACGACCGCGGTCGGCATGCGCTGCCCGGAGTGCTCGAAACAGCGCACGCAGGTCCGGCGCATGCGCGAGATGCCCTCGATCCCGCGCGCGACCTACGCGCTGATCGTGCTGAACGTCGCGGTGTTCTTCTCAGAGCAGGGGCAGTTCTCGGTGTACGGCACCGGGATCCACGGCGACGTGGTCAACGAAGCGTTCCTCTCGCGCTACACGATCCATGTCGAACACGAGTACTGGCGGCTGATCAGCTCGGCGTTCATCCACGAGAACCTGCTCCACATCGGGTTCAACATGTACCTGCTCTACCTGCTCGGAATGATGCTCGAGCCGGCGCTCGGCACCGGGCGCTTCGTGGCGATCTACTTCACCGCGCTGCTCGCCGGCTCCTTGGGCGTCGTGATCGCCACCGCGCAGCCGAGCCTCGGAGCATCGGGCGCCGTCTTCGGCCTGATGGGCGCGGCCGCCGTCGAGCTGCGGGCGCGGAGGCTGAGCGTCTGGCAGTCGGGGATCGGCGGGCTGATCGCGATCAACCTGGTGCTGAGCTTCAGCCTCGCCAACATCTCCGTCGGAGCTCACGTCGGCGGGCTGATCGGCGGCGCGCTCGCCGCGCTCGCCCTGCGCACGGCCGACGCCCGCCGCATCCCGCTGCTCGGCTACGCGGCGTGCGCGGCGATCGCCGCGGTCTCGGTCGCAGGGGCGATCGCGGTCGCCGGCGCCTCGGGGTCGGGCTTCGCCTAGAAGGCGGGCGCGCCCGGCGGGCCGCGACGCCCAGCGCCTCCAAAACCCATCCCTTCAAGCAGTCGGCGCCGCGAGCTCGACCTCGATCGGGGCGTCCGTGTGGGCCGGTGCGCCGAGCAGATCGGGGTGCAGCACGTGGCCGAGCAGCTCGAGCCCGTCGATGAGCCGCGGGCCCGGGCGGGAGAAGTACGCCGAGGCGTTCACCGCGACCGTCCGCTCCGCGCCGACCGAGCGCAGCTGCGCGGCGAACGCGAGCGCCTCCTCGTGCGCCCGCGGGGCGTCGTAGCCGCACGGCATCACGACGACGACGTCGGGGCTCGCCGCGGCCAGCATCTCCCACGTGACGGTCTGCGACGCCTCCCCGGGCAGGCCGAGGACGTCCTCGCCGCCCGCGATCTCGATCAGCTGGGCGTCCAGTGGCCGGCGACGAACACGGGGTCGAGCCACTCCACGGCGGCCACGCGCACGCGCGCCGCGCCGCGGACGGCGAGGCGGACGCGGTCGATCCGCGCGGCGGCGTCGTTTACGAGCTCGACGCCCGCCTCGCGGCGGCCGGTGGCCTCCGCGACCGTGCGCACGTCGCCGAGCGCCTCGCCGAGCGTGTGCGGGTCGAGCGCGATCACCTCCGGCTGCGAGGGCAGCCCGGCGGCGATCTCGGCCACCTCGTCGTAGGACACCGCGCAGACGGGGCACAGCGCCTGGGTCACGATCAGGTCGGGTCCGAGATCGGCGAGCGCGTAGCGGTCCAGCTCGTAGATGGCTTCGCCGGCGAGCGTGCGCTCGCGCACGGCGGCGTCGATCTCGCCGGCGCCGAGCCCCGGCTCGAGCACGTCGCGCGTGATGTGCTCGATCTCGAGCGCCGCGGGCGGGTGGTCGCACTCGTGCGTCACGCCGACAACCTCGCCGCCGGCGCCGAGGGCGAACAGCAGCTCGGTCGCGTGGGGCACGAGGCTCACGATCCGCACACCAGCCACTCTAGGGCTCGCGCCCGCGAGCGCGCCGCCGCCGGGCGCTAACCTCGTGGGCATGGCTCCTCTGACCGACGCCGAGGCGCGCGAGCGGGTGCAGGGTGCGGGCGAGTGGCAGCTGCAGGGCGCGGCGATCGAGCGCGAGCGCAAGCTCGCCGACTTCGCCGCCGCGATCGCGTTCGTCAACGCGGTCGCCGAGCTGGCCGAGGAGGCGAACCACCACCCCGACATCCTCGTCCACGGCTGGAACAAGGTGCGTCTGACGCTCTCGACGCACTCCGAGGGCGGCCTCACCGACGCCGACTTCGCCCTCGCCGCGCGCATCGACGAGCTCGCCTGAGCGGCTGCCCCGGCGCGTGCGCTTCCGACGCGGCCGCTTGCTACGGTTGGCCTGTCCGCAAGACGATGAGCGACGACGAAGATCCCCGACGAAGTAGC
The DNA here is from genome assembly GCA_036264095.1 of Solirubrobacteraceae bacterium. Lineage (GTDB taxonomy): Bacteria > Actinomycetota > Thermoleophilia > Solirubrobacterales > Solirubrobacteraceae > Palsa-744. The sequence continues at coordinate 33,296 of DATARO010000009.1, forward strand.
GCGGTCCCGGCTCAGCTGCGCCTCGCTCCGGCTCGGGGTCCGCTCCTGCGCGGCGCAACGGCGCTGGTAGTGCGCGACGCGTGAACGGCCTGCGGCTGATCCTCGCGGCGGTCCTCGTCGCGCTCAACGCGTTCTTCGTGATCGCCGAGTACGCGCTCGTCCGCTCGCGCAGGGCGCGGCTGCAGGGGATGCGCGACGCGGGGCTGAAGGGCGCGGGGCAGGCGCTGGAGCAGGTCGACAACGTCAACGAGTACATCTCGGCCGTCCAGATCGGCGTGACGATGACCTCGATCCTGATCGGTGCGCTGGGCGAGCCCGCGCTCGCCGCGGTGCTGAAGGAAGCGCTCGGGAACTCGATCAGCCACGCCGTCGCCGTCGCCGTATCGGCCGTCGTCGCGTTCGCCCTGATCGCGGCCGCGCAGCTGGTCGCAGGCGAGATGGTGCCGAAGTTCTACGCGATCGACCGCGCCGAGGCCGTCGCCCGCCGCGTCGCGCGGCCGCTCGGGGCGTTCAGCGCCGCCTTCCGGCCGATCATCATCGTCCTCACCGCCGTCTCGGACAGGATCCTGCGGCTGCTCGGGGTCGACATGCGCGCCCAGCGCTCCGGTGAATCCTCGGACGAGCTGAAGCGGCTGATCGCCGAGTCGCACGAGGGCGGCCACATCGACGTCGGCGAGGCCGGGATGCTGAGGGGCGTCTTCCACCTGCACGAGCAGGAGGCGCGGCAGGTGATGACCTCGATCCCGGCCGTCGTGACGGTCGACATCTCCCAGGACGTGGAGAGCGCGGTGCGGCTGTGCGTATCGAGTGGCCACACGCGCCTGGTCGTCACCGAAGACGACGATCGCGACCGCGTGCGCGGCCTCGTGCACGTCAGCGAGCTCGCGCGCGAGCTGATGAGCGAGGGGCCCGAGGCGCCGATCGCGAAGGTCGTCCACGACGCGCTGATCGTCCCGGAGACGAAGGCGCTCGACGACCTGCTCGCCGACCTCCAGCGCCAGCGCACCTCGATGGCCGTGGTCGTCGACGAGTACGGCCGCGTCGTCGGCGTCGTGACAGTCGAGGACATCATCGAGGAGGTCGTGGGGGAGATCGCCGACGAGACCGACCCGACGGCGGGCGAGATCCGCCGCCTGGCCAACGGCGACTGGCTGGTGCGCGGGCATGTCGCGGTCTCCGACCTCGCCGACTACGGCCTCTTCCTCCCCGTCGACACCGATGCCTACAACTCCGTCGGCGGGTTCGTGTTCGCCGAGCTCGGCCGGCTGCCGCACCGCGGCGACACGGTCAACGCCGACGGCTACTCGATCCGCGTCGAGTCGGTGCGCGACAACCGCATCGAGGCGGTGCGGATCCGCGAGCGCCGGAGCGTCGCGCGCGACCCGCGCGAGGCCGCCGACCGGGACTGACCTTCAAGGGACGGAGGGCCGGGGGCGCTTTCCGGGCCGTTAAACACGCCCGGCCCGCGGGGGGAGCGGACCGGAGCGTGCGCACTGGGAGGAGGCGGGTGTGCGTGCGACTTTCCTAGTCGCACATACCAGTATTGCCACCTGGCTCAATTTCTTCTAAAAGGTCTCTCGACCCTGAGTAAATTCTCAGGCCGGCGTGCGGTCGTAGCCGTGGAAGCCACGCCCGCTCTTGCGCCCGAGCGAGCCTTCGGCGACCAGCTCGTCCAGCCGCCGCGGGATCTCGGCGCCGATCGTCTCGCCGATCGCCTTGGAGACGTCGAGGCCGACGAGATCGAGCAGTGCCAGCGGGCCCATCGGGTGCCCGGCGCCGAGGCGCATGCACGTATCGACGTCCTGCGGCGACATCCCGGTCTCTTCGACGAGGCGCACGGCGCTGAAGAGATAGGGGAACAGCAGGCGGTTGACGACGAAGCCGGGGACGTCGGGGACCTCGACAGGCACCTTCTCGAACGTCTCGCACAGCGACACGGAGCGCGCGCGGGTGTCCTCGCTGGCGGCCTCGGGGAAGATCAGCTCGACGAGCTGCATGCGGGTGACGGGGTTGAAGACGTGGAGCCCGACGAAGCGATCGGGTCGGCCGCTGGCCTCTGCGAGCGCGGCGACGGAGAGGGAGGAGGTCGTGCTCGCGAGGATCGCCCGCTCGCCGAGCAGCGCGTCGAGCTCGCCCAGCAGCCGGGCCTTGACATCGATGTCCTCGACGACGGCCTCGACGACGAACGTGGCGGCGCCGAGCTCGGCGGGGTCGGTGACGATCTGCACGTGGTCGGGGTCGATCTCCGCCCCGAGCTTGTCGAGCGTCTTCTCGACGGTCGCCTGCGCGCGCTCGGCCGATTCGCGCGAGCGGGCGAGAAGGAGGACGGGGCCGTGGTGCGCGGCGGTCGCGGCGAGGCCGCAGGCGATCGCGCCGCTGCCGGCCACGGCGAGGCGCCTGGGTGGGTTCGGGGTGGTGCTGTCCATGCTGTCCCTCTGCTCTGTGCGACCGCGCACACTGACTGATTGACCAGTCAATCTACCGGGGCGGAAGCGATAGAGTAGGTCCTACGGGGTCCGGGCGTCTTCTCAGAAGCTCCCGCCGCCGCCCCCAGCGGCTCGCGCGGGCAACCCTGACTCCTCTCCAGAGAAGCTTGGCTACGGAAAGTAGGAGGACGCTGAGATGAGGCAGCCAGAGGGCCGCGAGGTGGTCATCGTTGAGGCTGTGCGCACGCCGATCGGGCGCGGGCACAGGGAGAAGGGCTACTACAAGGACACGCACCCGAACGCGCTGCTCGCGAAGACCTACACAGAGGTCATCGAGCGCTCGGGCATCGACGCGGCCGAGGTCGAGGACGTGATCGCCGGCTGCGTGCAGCAGTTCGGCGAGCAGGGCTTCAACATCGCCCGCAACGCGTGGCTGCAGGCGGGCCTGCCGATCGAGACACCGGGGACGACGGTCGACCGCCAGTGCGGCTCGGCGCAGCAGGCGGTGAACTTCTCCGCCGCACTGATCGCGGCGGGCGTCCACGACGCGATGATCGGATCGGGCGTCGAGCACATGGGCCACCTGCCGTTCGCGGCGGGCATGAAGACGCAGGAGGACTTCGGCTACGCGTTCACGCCCGAGCTGATGGCCAAGCACAACATCGTCGGCCAGGGCCTCGGCGCGGAGATGATCGCCGACCAGTGGGAGATCCCGCGCTCGGAGCTCGACGAGCTGGCTGTGCGCTCGCACCGCCTCGCGCATCAGGCGACCGAGGAGGGCCGCTTCGAGCGCGAGATGGTGCCGATGACGGTCGGTTGCGAGACGCTCGTGACCGACCAGGGCATCCGTCCCGATACGAGCCTCGAGGCGCTCTCGCAGCTCAAGCCGGCGTTCAAGGAGGGCGGCAAGATCACGGCGGGCAACGCCTCGCAGATCTCCGACGGCGCCGCCGCGGTGCTGCTGATGAGCGCCGAGAAGGCGAAGGCGCTCGGGCTGACGCCGCGCGCGCGGATCGTCGATCAGACGACCGTCGGCTGCGACCCGGTGAAAATGCTCGAGGGCCCGATCCCCGCGACGCGCAAGATCCTGCAGCGCAACGGGATGCAGATCGGCGACATCGACCTGATCGAGATCAACGAGGCGTTCGCCCCGGTCGTCGCGGCCTGGCGGCGCGAGCTCGACCCCGACATGGACCGCGTGAACGTCAACGGCGGCGCGATGGCCCTCGGGCACCCGCTCGGCTCGACCGGCGCCCGCCTGATCACGACGCTCCTCCACGAGCTCGAGCGCTCCGACAAGGAGACCGGTCTCGTCACGATGTGCTGCGGCGGCGGCCTCGGCACGGGCACGCTGATCCAGCGGGTCTGAGAAGAGCTCTAGGGGCCGGCCTCTGAGGGCCGGCCAGGTTTGGATCGCGGGGCGCGTCATGGGGCGCGCCCCGTCGTCCGGCGCGCTGCGGGGCGGCGTCAGTCGGCGGGTTTCGTCCCGGTCCAGTCGACCGCGACCGGCGCCAGCGCGAGCAGCGCCTGCCAGGTCGCCGGTTCGGCCACGCCGGTCGGCGGGAGGCCGTGGGCGGTCTGGAAGGAGATCAGGTTTGCCTTCGTCTGCGCACCGAAGACCCCCGTGGTTTCCTCCGCGGGGATCGCCGTGGCGAGGTGCTCCTGCAGCCACAGCACCTGGTCGCCTTTCGAACCGCTGTGCACTTCGGGCCATTCCGCATTCGGCGTCACGCTCGTGAGCGCGGCGAGCGGCGCGGCGAGCGTCTTCCAGCCGGCGGCGTTCGTTTCCTGCCAGTCCCAGTAGGAGGTTCCGGTCGCGCCGTAGTCGACCGCCTCCTCGCGGAAGCGCAGCAGGTCGGCGCTCGAGACCCCGCCGTAGGTCTGGCCGAGGGGGAAGATGGGCCGCTGGTAGATCCGGTTCCCGATCCACGTGTTCGCATAGACCGTGTCGACGGAGACGCCGATGTCCTTCCAGTACATCTGCGGAGCGTTGTACTGGGCGCCGTTCGGGCCGAGGAACACCGAGTAGGGCTCGGAGGGGTGATAGGAGACGTACGGGAACGTGGCGAGGGCGAGCGGGAACGCCGTGCCGATCCGCGCGCGCAGTTCGGCGATGTATGTCTGCGCCGCGGCGTAGCGGCCTTCGTACTCGGACTCGGCGTCGATCACGAGACATTCGGCGCCGTTCGCCACCGCCTCGGCGCCGAGTTCGGCCTCGCCCTTCGGGTTGGTCCCGTACACGTACTGCCACCCGCACACGCGCAGCCCGCCGGCCTTCAGTTCTGCGACGAGCTGGGGCGAGAACTGGCTCCAGTAGTTGCTCGAGCCGTCGGAGCTCTTGATGAACACGGTCGTGACGCCCGCGGCGTGGGCCTGGGCGATGATCGCCGCGGTGCTGCCGCCGCTCGAGCGGCTGACGTACCAGATCCACATGCCCTGGCCTTCGAACGGGCTGCCGCTCGCAGCCGTCGCGCCCGTGACGGAGACCGGGACGTGTTTGACGGGCGGGTGCAGCGCGTGCTTGACGATCGTGATCGGCCCGACCGAGCCCGTGTGGCGCGTGGCGTCGAAGTAGACCATGATCCGCCCCGAGTGCGCGGTCTTCGGGACCGTCACGATCAGCTGCCCGCTGCTCGCTGCGTGGAGGTGCGCCGCGGGCGAGGTGCGCGTCAGGTGCGCCCCGGGGTAGCGGGGGAAGACGACGAGCATCCCCGAGCGCAGGCCGCCGCCGGCGAGCGCGAGCGTGCCGTGGAGCGTGACTTCGTGCGCGTTGGTCGAGCAATGCGCTTCGGGCACGCACGCCACGCTCGAGATGCGGATGGACGCGCGCGCGGCACCTGGCTTGGCCGGAGCCGTAGAGGTCGAGCCCGCCGACGTGCCGCCGGGGCCCGCGGCGGCTGCTGCGAGCTGGGGGGCGAGCGCGCAGCAGAGCAGCGCGGTGAGCACCGCAAGGTACGTCGAAGCTCGCTTGTGCGCGCCAGTGCTCGGCATGACCAACCTCAACTCGATGCGCCGGACGTACGCTCGCCCACGGCGGGCGGATGGCACCCTTCGAGGACGTCCGACGTTAGCCGTTCTGCACGTGAAGAACCTAGCGACGGGACGGAAGTTGCGCGCCGGTGCCCGGAACGCAGATTCAGCGCTCGGCCGGGCCCCAGCGAAAGCCCGCGCGCGAGGGCGCCGGCGCGAGCGGGCTCGCCGGCAGGCCGCTCGGCGTGTCGGGCAGGTTGAAGCCGCTCGGCGCCACGTCGTTCGGCGCGTCCGGGTGGAACAGCGATGCGAGGTACTGGTTCTGGCCGCGCCCCACGCCGAGCTCGAACTGCCCGCCACCGTAGTTGCCGATCCCGCGCGCGGCGCAGGGGTCGTAGGTGTCGAGCAGGCTGCGCAGACCGCCCAGCCGCGAGGGCTTGATGTTGACCATGCGCGGCGGGTATGCCAGCGCTTCGATGTCCGCGATCGAGTGGATCGGCGCGTCCCAGGAGAAGCGGTCGCGGTGGGGGGCGAGGATGCGGTCGGTCTCCTCGGTCAGCGCCGGGTCCTCGATCCAGGCCTCGGGGAAGGCGTCCACGACGCGCTCGTACAGGACCGGGTCGGCCGGCTGATCGACGATCGATCCCGAGTAGTAGGCCTTGAAGTCGACCGAGTCGACGGCCCCCGTCGCGACGAGCTCGGCGATCAGCTCCGGCGTCCAGGAGCTCGTCGGGTCGAGCTTGAAGCGCAGGCCGGGGTAGGCGTCCAGGCGCCGGCGCAGCGGCGCGAGCGTCGGTGGCTCCCCCAGCCGCAGGGAGACGACGAACCGCACCGGCTCGGGCTCGCGCTGCAGCAGCTCGTGCAGCGGGATCCCGGCCTGGCGCAGCGCGAGGTCGAGCGCGGCCGACTCGTACGCCCACACGCGGTAGCGCTCGGACACCTCGCGCTGCGGGGGCTCGGGAAACAGCGCGAGGCCGGCGAGCTGCTCGCTGAGCGAGCCGATCGTGTGGCTTCCCGCGAGCGGCAGCACGGGTCCGGCGGCCTGCAGGATGTCATGGTCCTCGGCGTCGTAGGTGACGTCCTCGCCGACCCCGTCGTGGCCGCCGCCGCGCATGCGGATCACCGTGGTCTTGCGCTCGAAGTCGCTCGAGACACTGGCGCTGAGGCCCTCGAGCTCGTAGCCGTCGATCTCGACGGGCAGCGCCGCGACGAGCTCCCAGGTGCTCAAGCGCCGGCCTCGCGCTCGAGTCTCGCGACGAGCTCGTAGGCGTCGATCTCGACGGGCAGCGCCGCGACGAGCTCGCAGGTGCTCAAGCGCCGGCCTCGCGCTCGAGTCTCGCGACGAGCTCGTCCAGGCGCAGCTCCTCGAGCGCGGCACCGACTGCGCCGAGCTCCTCCGCGCAGCGCTCGATCAGCGCCTTTCCCTCGCCGACGAGGGCGAGCGTCTCCGACAGGCTCGCCTCGCCGGAGTCCAGACGCCGGATGATCTCCTCGACCCGCGCGGCAGCCTGCTCGTAGCTGAGCGGCTGCTGCTGTGTACCCGGGTCGGCCTCGCTCATGGGCGCCGCACGGTCGCGCCGAGCTCCCCGTCGGCGAAGCGCAGCCGCACCTCGTCGTGCGCGGCCGCGTCTGCGGCGGCCCCGATCGGCTCGCCCGCGCGTGTGGAGACGAGCGCATAGCCGCGCTCGAGCGTCCGCTGCGGGTCGTGGCCCTCGAGCACCCGGCGCAGCTGGTCGAGCTCGCGCAGCCGGCGCCCGCGCGCGTCGAGCAGCGTCGAGGACGCCTTGCGCTCGAGCACGAGCGCGCGCCTTCCCGTCACGGCGTTCTCGTCGGCGAGGCGGCGCCGCGCCCCGGCGCGGATCTCGCGCAGCTCCTGGTGGAGCCGCGTCCGCTGCCGCTCGATGTGGGCGGCCGGCGCGCGCGAGGCCGACGCCAGCAGGCGCGCACGGTCGAGCACCGCGCGGCGGCCGTGGTCGCGCAGGCGCCGCGCGGCGCCTAGCTGGTCCTCGCGGTCGAGCACCGCGCGCCGGCCGTGGTCATGCAGGCGCCGTGCGGCGCCGAGCTGGCCCGCGCGCGCGGCGCGGCAGTCGATCGCGACCGCCGCCTCGGCGGCGTGCGTCGGCGTCGAGCAGCAGACGGCCGCGACGTCGTCGAGCAGCGTGCGGTCGGTGTGGTGCCCGACGGAGGCGATCACCGGCACCGGGTGCAGGGCGACCGTCCGGCACAACGCCTCGTCGCTGAAGCACAGCAGGTCGGCCACCGAGCCGCCCCCGCGCGCGATCACGATCACCTCGACGCCCGCCACCGAGGTGAGGTCGCCGAGGGCGCGCGAGATCGCGGGCGCCGCGTGCCGGTCCTGCACCGGCGCGAACGCCCACACGAGCCGCCCCGCCCAGCCGCGGCGGCGCAACGCGGCGAGCACGTCGTCGCGGGCCTTGCCGCTCTCGCCCGTGATCACGCCGATGCTGCGCGGGAGATACGGCGGTGCCAGCTGCTTCTGCAGGTCGAGCAGGCCTTCGGCGTGGAGCTGCTTGCGCAGCCGCTCGATCCGCGCGAGCAGGTCTCCCTCGCCGGCGACGCGCATGTCGGTCACCTGGAAGGAGAACGTCGGCGACGAGGAAGCGCTCCCCGGGTAGTAGTCGCACCCACCCGCCACGATCACCTGCATCCCCTCGGCGGGCTCGGCTGCGCAGCGCGAGAGCATCCGCTCCCAGTCGTTGCGCCACGCCGAGCACGGCAGCGCGCCGTCGGCGTCGCGCAGCTCGAAGTACACACGCGCGCGCGCTGCGCGCACGCCCGAGAGCTCGCCGATCAGCTGGACGTGCTGGAAGCTGCGGAGCTTGACGCGCAGCTTCGCCGCATAGTCGCCGACGTCGAAGGGGCCCGGGAGCGTGCTCTCGGGTATGCCCTCGTGCGGTGCTCGGGAAGCGCTCGGGACGGACATCCGAGACGCAGCATAGGCGCTACGATCCGCGCTCTATGGCGCGCAGCCAAGACCCTCACCGGCGCTAGCGCGGTGGCCAAGCGCAGCAGTCGCCGCTCGACGCCGCGAGGGGCGCGCTCCGGGGCTCGCTCGCGCACGGCGCAGCGTCAGGCGCCGGCGGCCGGGGCCGTCGCCGAGCGCCCGGCCGATTCGGCTCCGCGCGCGGAGAAGCGCGCCCGCCGCCGCGCCCACGCGGCCGCGCAGAGCCTCGCCGAGCAGACCGCGCTCGGCGAGCGCCCGCAGGCGCCCTGGCACCCGCTGCCGCTGTCGGAGCTGTTGATCTTCGTCGGCCTGATCGGCGTCGTCGTCGGCGCGATTGACAAGAGACTCGTGGTGGTGGGTGTGGGCATCGGAGCAGTGCTGATCGGGACGCTCGACTTCTCGATCCGCGAGCACCTGAGCGGCTACCGCCCGCACACGACGATGCTCGCCGCCGCGCCCACGGCGCTGCTCCACGGCGCGATCGCGATCGGGATGCTCGCGCTGCACGCGCCGTCGCCCTCGTATGTGATCGCGCCGATCGTGATCGACGTCCCGGTTTTCATGGCGCTGTTCCGCGCCCTGCGCGCGCGCTTTCGCGACGCGCGCCACGAGCGCGTGCTGGCGGCGGGCCGCTAGCAGCCGGGCGGCCGGACGGCGCTGAGCTCGAGCGAGGGCAGCGCGCGCTCGCCGTCGGCCGGTCCCTCGCCTCGCGTCTCGCCGTGCACGCCGAGCTCCTCCAGGCGGGCGATCTCGCGTTCGCCTTCGACCCGCGCAGGATGCCCTGCCGGAAGATCCGCGATCAGCGCGGCGATGCGATTGCGAAGCTGCAGCGCGAAGTGGGGGGTCGAGGCGCCCATCAGCTGCCGCACGTCCTCGACGGTGGCCTCGCAGCCGCTCTGCTTGCGCTGCACCCTGCGTGGATCCTCGGCCTGGCTCAAGGGACGGACGCTCCGGTCTATTCGGCCTGCTGCACTGACGCTTCTTCGGATGACTGCTTGCGCGGGCTGATCTCCAGCAGCGTGTCGATTTCGGCCTGCGCGATGGCCGAGATGGCGCTTTCGTCGCCGATCAGCCAGCCGTGATTGTAGACCCCGCGCACGGGCCTGAACTGCGGGGCGGAGGTGTACGCGGGCTGGATGTCGCCGAGGTAGGTCGACAGCGCGGCGGGCACCGCAGCGGCCCCTTCGACCAGTAGCAGAGGGGCGTAGTCGCCGGTCGCTGACAGCGGCGCCGCGGCGGGGGCGTCGAGCGGCCGCGCGACGTTCGCGATCACGACGCCGTGGCCGGGTTCTTTGACGCCCCACCCGAACGTCCCGTTGGTGAAGCGCGCGACGGCGATCGCGTTGCCCGCGGCCGACGATTCTTCGCCGGACCCCGAGGAGACGCTCGTGACCGGGCCGAGGGCTCGCAGCTGCGCGATCGCGTGGGCACCCAGCGCCGCGGCGTCGATCAGGTAGATCGCGGGCTTGCGCAACGCGGCGAGCGCCGCGCGCGTCGCCGCCGGCACGCCCGTACCGGCCGCGTACAGGATCGGGGTGGCGCTCTCGGCCGCGAGCCCGGCGGCGGGCATCTGCAGCGGCGCCGGAGCGTCGGAGGGCACGACGATCACGCTGCGCGTGGCCGCAACGGGTTGGACGCTCGCGAGCAGCTGCTCGACCGCGACGGCGGTCGTCGCCGCTTCACCGGTCGCGATCCGGCGGGTGAGGAACCCGGCGGGCGAGCCCGCGCCGATGCTGATCACCTGCACGCCGCCGAGCGCGGTCACGCCCGTCGGCCGCAGCGCCGCGAGCGTTTCGCGGGTGAGTTCGGGGAGCTTTCCGCCTTCGCTGTAGAGCAGGGGCGCATCGAGCGGTGCACCGGCGAGCGCGGCCGCGGCGAGCGCGGCCGATCGGTTCGCGCGGTCGACGATCACGACGGCGCGCGGGCGGGTGTCGCTCGTGAGCCCGGGGTAGACGGTGCGAGCGACCGCAGCCGCGTCCGCGACCGCTTCGCCGCCGCCGAGGCGGGTCGTGTTGCGCGTCGCGACGCTCACCGCGCCGGGCGCCGCGACGGCTCCCGTGATCGCGAGCACGGGGCCGCCCGAGGAGGCGCGGTGGCTACCCGTCTTCCCGCACGCGGCCATTCCGAGCGCGAGCGCGGCGAGCAGCGCGACGGCGCCCGAACGGCCGATGATCGCCATGCCCGGCACCCTAGCGCCAGCACCGGAGCGGCAGGCGCGGACGCTCACCGGGGCGCGCCGGGACGCTTTTCGCCGCGATTTGGAGAGGAAGGACGCGACGTGTCCGTCAAGACGCGCAAGCGTCGTTGCAGTTTGCTACCGTTGCGCCGCGAACGCCGAGTCTCTGACCAGATGTCAGGGAACGGGGGACCCAAGTTGTTGGGGCGAATCCCGCGGAGATCCGTGGGAGGCGCAGGCTCTTTCAGCGCTAGCCCGTCAGCTAACCCCGCAGGCCGACGGAAGAGGTTGTTTTGCGCTTGCGCTTTTTGATTGCGGCCGGTGTGCTGATCACGTCGTTGTCCGCTGCCGCCACCGCCGTGGCTGGGACGACGGGCGGTGTCGCCCCCATGTCCCCGCCGGCCACCACCAACGCGACCGCGCCGGCCATCACCACGCCGGCGCTCCACCTCGACCCGGTGACCGCCCGCAGCTCGAACATCGCCTACAGCGGGCCCGTCTATGAACGGACCGCCGCCGGCGAAGTCGTTCCCTACTCGCCGACTGCCGCGGCCCCCACCGCCGCGACCGGCGTCGCCGCGAGCACGGGCGGGAGCGCTGCCGCCGGGGGCTCGACCCCCCTGGCGAAAACGATTCCGGCGAACGCGCTCACGGGCCCGACCCCGCGCCCGCAGCTGCTCGTGCCCGGCACCACAGCGCGCTACGTCAACGGCTTGGCCGCCGCGCCGCTCGGCGTGCCCCTGCCGGTCCAGGAGATCATCTGGGCGGGCAACGAGCTGATCGGCCTCCCCTACATCTACGGCGGAGGTCACGCCTCGTTCGTCTCGCAGGGCTACGACTGCTCGGGAACGGTGTCCTTCGCGCTGCACGGCGCCGGCCTGTTGACGACCCCCGAGGACTCCTCGGAATTCATGGTCTCCAACTCGCACGGCGTCGGCCGTTACGTCGCGATCTTCTCGAACCCCGGTCACGCCTACATGACCGTCGCGGGGCTGCGGCTCGACACGAGTGCCGCGGACGACCCCACAAACCAGCAGGGCCCTCGCTGGCGTCCGCTGCGGCGCGCCAACAGCGGCTACGTCGTGCGCCACCCGCTCGGCCTCTAGCCGACCCGGTCCCGGGCACCCCGCGCGCCACGGCGTGGGGGTCCGGCGCCGTCGGCTAGGCTTGAGATCAGGCCGTTCTGCGGTCGCACTCTCTTCGGAAACGCAACAGGAGGATCACATGGCCGGCTTGGGCGGGCGCATGTCCACCGTCGTGAAGGCGAAGGTCTCGAAGCTGCTCGACCGCGCGGAAGACCCCGCCGAGACGCTGGACTACAGCTACCAGAAGCAGGTCGAACAGCTCCAGAACGTCAAGAAGGGCATCGCCGACGTCGTGACGGCGAAGAAGCGGCTGCAGATGCAGGAGACCTCGCTGCAGCAGAACGTCGTCAAGCTCGACACGCAGGCGCGCCAGGCGCTCGCCTCCGGGCAGGAAGAGCTCGCGCGCACCGCGCTCGAACGCAAGAACGTCGCGCAGACCGAGCTGCAGTCGCTCGACGGGCAGGTCTCCGAACTCGAGGACCAGCAGCAGAAGCTGACCGACTCCGAGCAGAAACTGCGCGCCAAGATCGAAGCCTTCCGCACGAAGAAGGAGGTCATCAAGGCGCAGTACTCGGCGGCCGAAGCGCAGGTCCGGATCTCCGAGGCGGCGACCGGGGTGGGCGAGCAGATGGCCGACGTCGGTCTCGCGATGCAGCGGGCGGTCGACAAGACCGAAAACATGCGCGCGCGCGCTGACGCCGTGCAGGAGCTCGAAGCCGCGGGGACGTTCGAAGACATCGGTTCGCTCGGCTCCGGCGAAGACGACATCGACCGCCAGCTCAAGCAGCTCTCGAGCCAGCCCGCCGTCGACGAGGAGCTCGCGAAGATGAAGGGCGAACTCGGCAGCGGCGGCGAGCCGGCCGCGGCGCAGCTCTCAGCCCAGACCGAGGGCGACGCGCCGCCCGCGGGCGGCGACCAGGGCGCGGGCGCGGGCGGCCACTCATGATCGTCCGCATCTCCGGCGAGGACCAGTACGAGCTCCCCGATGACGATGGGGCCCAGCTCAACGACCTCGAGCGCAAGGTGATCGAGATCGTCGAGCGCGGGGACGAGCAGGAGTTCGCGGGCGCCTACGACGCGCTGCTCGACTACGTCCGCTCCCGCGGCACGCGCGTCGGCGACGACGAGCTCGCGAGCTCCGACGTGATCCTGCCGCCGGCCGATCTGTCGTTCGCAGAGGCTGGCACGGAATTCACCGGCGAGGGGCTGATCCCGGACTGACGGGCGCGCGGCGCGCTCTGCGCCGCGCTCAGGCAGCCTGCGCACCACGTTTGCGCGCTGCACGCGACGGGTAGGAAACCCTCGCTTGCAGTAACGAGAACGGTGACGCACGGGGCGCTGGGGGTCCGGGAGTGAGAGCAGCAGGCGATGCGGGGGAGCGCAGTCTGTCCAGCGCGCTGGCAGGGATGGCGCTCGCGCTGGTGCTCGCGGTCGTGGTGCCCGCGGTGGCACAGGCCGAAGCTCCGGTCCAGCCGTACGGCACGAACGACGCCGGCGGCTTCCGCAACGTGCTGCCCGCGGGCGAGAACGGCACCGACAACGCCACGCAGCTCGGCGAATACGAGCTGAACAAAACCTACCCGCCGCACTACGCCGACCAGCTTCCGCTGTACGCGAACCTGATCTATGCCTCGCCGACGCTGACGCACGAACAGATCGGCGAATACTTCAAGGACGCGACGTTCGGCGTGCCGGCCGGCGAAGCAGCGTCCACCGAAAGCCCGCGCAGCGACGTGACGATCGTGCGCGACAAGGCGTTCGGCGTGCCCCACGTCTACGGGACCACGCGTGGAGGCGTGATGTTCGGAGCCGGCTATGCGGCCGCGGCCGACCGCCTGTTCCTGATGGACGTCCTGCGTCACACCGCACGGTCAGAACTCTCCTCGTTCGTCGGCGGCGCGGAAGGCAACCGGGCGATGGACCGCGCGCAGTACCTGATCGCGCCCTACACCGAAGCGGACCTGCAGTCGCAGCTCGACAACGCGCCCAAGCTCTACGGGGCCGAAGGCGAAAAGGTCGTCTCGGACGTCACCGAATACGTCGCCGGTATCAACGCCTACATCCACGAAGCGCTGCTGAATCCGACGAAGATGCCCGCCGAGTACGCCGCGATCGGCAAGCTGCCGGCCGAATGGAAAGCGACCGACGTGATCGCCGAGGCGTCCCTGATCGGCGGGATCTTCGGCAAGGGCGGCGGGGCAGAGGTGCGCTCGGCGCTCACGCTCGAGGCCTTCGAAAAGCGCTTCGGGCGCGCGGCGGGACGGACGGCGTGGCTGAGCTTCCGCGAGCACAACGACCCCGAAGCGCCGGTGACGGTGTCCAAATCGTTCCCGTACGAGACCGGCTCCCCGTTCGCGACGAAAGGGCTCGCGATGCCCGACCCCGGCTCGGTCACGTTCGTCAACGACGGTGAAGCGAGCACCCTGCCCGCTCCCGCCGCGACGAGGCCGGTGTCGGGCGCGCGCACGACCGACACGCCCGACCCGATGCCGATCCCCAACGACGGCTCGATCGGCGCGGCGCTGCTGCAGGACGCGCTCGCCGGGCCGCCGCACGCGTCCAACTGGGAGCTCGTCAACGCGAGCCACTCGACCAACGGGCATCCGATCGCGGTCATGGGTCCGCAGGTCGGCTACTACAACCCGGAGATCCTGATGGAGGAGGACCTCCACGGGCCGGGCATCGACGCCCGCGGGGCGGCCTTCCCGGGCGTCAACCTGTACGTCGAGCTCGGCCACGGCCGTGACTACGCCTGGAGCGCGACGACGGCGACCTCCGACAACGTCGACACGTTCGCCGAGGTGCTCTGCGAAGACGAAGTGCACTACCTCTACAAGGGGCAGTGCATCCCGATGGAAAAGCTCGAACAGACGAACACGTGGACGCCGAGCGCCGACGACCAGACGCCCGCCGGCTCCGAAAAGCTGACCGCTTACCGCACGGTCCACGGGATCGTCTACGCGCGCGGCACCGTCGGCGGCAAGAAGGTCGCGTTCGCGAGCGCGCGCACGACCTACTTCCACGAGGCCGACTCGGCGGTCGGTTTCTCGCAGTTCAACGAACCGGCTTACATGACCGGCCCGCAGGCCTTCGAGAAAGCCGCATCGCACATCAACTTCGCGTTCAACTGGGCCTACGTCGACTCCGAACACATCGCCTACTACGAGTCCGGCTGGTACCCCAAGCGCGCGGCCGGCACCTCGCCCGACTTCCCGATCCTCGGCACGGGTGAATTCGACTGGCAGGGCTACGAACCGAAGCTGCACACGATGAGCGTCCTCGCCTTCGGCGCCCATCCGAACGCGATCGACCCCGACTTCCTCGTCTCCTGGAACAACAAGCAGGCGCCGAAGTGGTCCGCTGCCGACGACAAGTACTCGTTCGGCTCGATCTACCGCGTGCAGCTGATCCGCAACTTCATCGAAGCCGACATCGCTGGCGGCAAGAAGATGGGTCTCGAACAGCTCGTCTCGGCGATGGACGAAGCCGCGACGCAGGACATCCGCATGGTCGAGCTGTGGCCGACGATCCGCGCGGCGCTCGGCACGCCGGCGAGCCCGCAGCTCCAGGAAGCCGTCGCGAAGCTCGAAGCCTGGTACGCCGACGGCGGCCACCGGCGCGACCTGAGCAACACGAGCATCTCGAGCCCCGGCACCTACCAGCACAACGAAGCGATCACGATCATGGACGCCTGGTGGCCGAAACTGCTCGAAGCGGAGTTCAAGCCCGCGCTCGGCTCCGAAGCCTTCGGCGCGCTGCAGGGAATGCTCGCGTTCGGCGCGCCCGAACCGGGCACCTCCCCCGCTGCCCCGGACTTCGCCGACGGCTGGTACGGCTACGTCAGCAAGGACCTGCGCGACGTGCTCGCCGCCGCCGGCCAGGGCCCCGCACCCGAAGCGCCGTACAAGAAGCTGTATTGCGGCGGGGGCTCGCTGGGCGCCTGCCAGACCGTCCTTCAGGAATCGCTCGCGGCGGCGCTGACCGTGACGCCGGCGCAGATCTACGGCAGCGGCGAATGTGCCGAAAACCCGCAGGCGAGCTGCTTCGACATGAACCGCTTCACGAGCGCGAGCGCCGTCTCGGTCCCGGCGTTCCCGTTCCAGAACAGGCCGACGTTCCAGCAGACGGTGGAACTGACGCGGCGCCTGCCGCGATGAGGGCGGCCCGGCCGGGGCTCGGTGCCGATCATGGCCGGCGGACGGCGCCCGGGCCCTAGATCGGTATCCCCCACAAGGGGAACCACCGCTCGATTTCCGGCTCGATCGGCATTTCCGTGCCCATCTGCGCCTTCAGTTGCAGCTCGCGCTCGGTGAGCCGCGTCTTCTCGGCGGCGGGATCCGGGACGAACGGGTACCAGAAGCCCCGCTTGTAGTTGTAGATGAAGTACACGGGCCGCTTCTGCGCGTCCGAGAAGGCGAACACGGCGCAGAGCAGGCGATCGCCGTGGCCGGCCGTCTCGATCGATCCGGAGACCGCGTTGATGCCGACGGCGAGGTCTTCGACGCTCGGTGCCCCCTCGGGGTTGCGCAGCGTCATCCAGCGGTAGCCGTACTCGTCGTCGCTCGTCGACACGGTCGTCCCGCTGTCGCCGCCGGTGGCGCGGACGACCTCTTCCATGTCCTTGATCGTCGCTTCGAACTCGCTCGTCGCGAGCGCCTGGAAGACGATCGCCGCCGCTCCGGTGGGAGCGATCTGATGCTCGGTCTCGAGCGTGATGTATGCCGTGGAGATCGCGAACAGCTTGTCGGGCGCAGGTCCCTTGACCTCGTGCCGCCCCGTGAGGATGTCGCGCAGGCCCACGCTAGGCGGCGCCCTGCAGCTGCGACTCGAGCCGCTCCAGCGCGGCGAGACGCTGCTCCAGAGGCGGGTGGTCCGCGAACAGGTTCATCAGCGACTTCTTGGTGCGCGCCGGGACGATGAAGAAGGCGCTCATGCCTTCGGCGGCGCGCAGGTCCTGGCTCGGCACGCGCTCCATCGTCCCGCTGATCTTCAGCAGCGCCGAGGCGAGCGCGCTCGGCCTTCCCGTCAGCACCGCTCCGCCGCGATCGGCCGCGAACTCGCGGTAGCGCGACAGCGCCCGCAGGAGCATGAACGAGATCGCGTAGACGAGCATCGAGACGATCACGACGATGAAGATGTCCTCCTCCTCTTCGCGGTTGCCGTAGCCACCGCCGAAGAAGAACGCGAACTGCAGGATCATCGCCGCGAGCGACGCGAAGAAGCTCGCCACCGTCATCACCATCACGTCGCGGTTGATGACGTGCGTGAGCTCGTGCGCCATCACGCCTTCGAGCTCCGCCGGCTCGAGCAGCTGCATGATCCCGCGCGTCGCGCAGACAGTGGTCGACTTCTTCGAGCGGCCCATGGCGAAGGCGTTCGGCATCGAGGTCTCCATCACGCAGACCCGCGGCTTGGGAAGGTCGGCCTGCACGCACAGCCGTTCGATGATCCCGTGGAGCTCGGGCTCCTGCGCCGGCGAGACCTCCTTCACGCCCAGTGTCGCCATCGCGATCTTGTCCGACGCGAACAGCTGCAGGAGCAGCAGCACGACCGCCACGACCACGATCAGGCCGGCGCCCGCGCCGACCAGGAACAGGACTCCGACGAACGCCACGTAGAGGAGCCCGAGCAGGAAGATCGTCAGCAGCATCCGCGCCTGGAGGCCGGAGTCTTTGCCGAAGCTGGATCGCTTGGCAGCCATGCCGGGATTGTGGCAGACGCGCCTACGCCTGCCCTAAAGTGCGAGCCCCGATGAGACCTGAGTTTCACATCGCGGGCATCGCCATCAAGACGTTCGGCGTTGCGTTCGCGATCGGCTTCCTGGCGTGCGGCGCCGTAGTGATGCGGCGCCTGCGCGAGCTCGGGCACCCGCCCGACTGGGCATACGAGGTCGTCTTCGCCGCGCTGATCGGCGGCGTCGTCGGCGCGCGCGGCTACTTCATCATCGAACACTTCGAAACTGCCAAACACGACCTGCTCGGCAGCATCTTCTCCGGCTCGGGTCTCGTCTGGTACGGCGGTGCGATCGGCGGCGCGATCGCGGTCGTCGCGTGGATGCGGTGGCGCAAAGTGCTCGAGCTGCGGCTGCTCGACACGTTCGCGACAGCGCTCGCGCTCGGCTATGCGATCGGGCGCATCGGCTGCCAGGTCTCGGGTGACGGCGACTACGGGATCCGCTCGAGCCTGCCGTGGGCAATGGGCTACCCGCACGGCACCGTCCCGACGCCGCCGGGCGTGCGCGTGCAGCCGACGCCGATCTACGAGACGGTCGCCATGGGCCTGCTCGCGCTCGTGCTGTGGCGGCTCCGCGACCGGCTGCGGCCGGGTGTGATCTTCGCCCTGTACCTGCTCGGCAGCGGCGTCGAGCGGCTGCTCGTCGAGTTCATCCGCCGCAACGCCGAGGTCTTCGCCGGGCTGACGGCTCCCCAGATCGAGAGCGTCGGCGCGATCGTCGTCGGGCTCGTGTGGCTCGGGCTGCTCGTGCGCCGCGGCGGCACCGCCGCGCTGCGTGCGAGTCCCGCCTGAGCGACGGCACCCGCAACCGCCAGCGATAATCAGCCGATGGCCACCGGCACCCTGCTCTCACCCGCGTTCCCGCTCGGCAGCCGCCTCGACGAGCACGGCCGTCTCCAGATCGGCGGCTGCGACGCGATCGAGCTCGCGCGCGAGTTCGGCACCCCCGCCTACGTGGTCGCCGAGGATGACCTCCGCGCCCGCGCGCGCGCGTTCTTCGACGCGGCGCGGGCGGCGGGCCGGCCGGACCTGCAGGTCGTGTTCGCCTCGAAGGCGTTCCCCTGCACCGCGGTGCTGGAGCTGTTCGCGGGCGAGGGGCTGTGGTGCGACGTCGCCTCCGCCGGCGAGCTGCACCTCGCGCTCGCGGCGGGCTTCCCCGCCGAGCGGATCGTCGTGCACGGCAACGCGAAGTCGCGCGAGGAGCTCGCGACTGCGCTGGAGCGGCGCGTCGGCGCGATCGCCGTCGACAACCACGACGAGATCGCGCGGCTCGCGGAGCTCGCGGGCGAGGCCGCGCCGGGCGGCGCGCCGCAGCCGGTGCTCGTGCGCGTCACCCCGGACATCCGCGGTGAGACGCACGAGAAGATCTCGACCGGCCAGGCCGACTCGAAGTTCGGCTTCTCGCTCCCGCAGGCGCGGGAGGCGATCGAGCGCGTCGCGCGCACGCCGGGGATCGAGCTGCTCGGCCTGCACGCGCACATCGGATCGCAGCTGACCGAGCTCGACCCCTTCCGCCGCGCGGCGGCCGCGCTCGCGACGCTCGGGCCGATGCCCGCCTGGGACCTCGGCGGCGGCCTCGGAGTCCGCTACACCGCGGACGGCCCCGAGCCGCCCTCGATCGAGGACTACGTCGCCGCCGTCGCCGGCGCCGCGGCCGAGCACGGGATGGGGGAGGGGCGCCTGCTGATCGAGCCTGGGCGGGCGCTGTGCGCGAACGCGGGCGTGACCCTCTACGGCGTCGAGTCGGTCAAGGACAACGTCTCCCACTGGGTCGCGGTCGACGGCGGCATGTCCGACAACCTGCGGCCGATGCTCTACGGCGCGCGTTACGAAGCGCACGTCGCCGACCGCTTCGGCGGCGAGACCGAGTGCGTGCTCGCCGGCAAGCACTGCGAGTCGGGCGACGTGATCGCCCGTTCCGTGCGCCTTGACGATCCGCGTCCCGGCGACGTGATCGTCACGCCCGCCACGGGCGCATACGGCCATGCGATGGCCAACAACTACAACGGCGTCCCCCGTCCGCCGGTGGTCTTCTGCCGCGACGGCGAGGCGCGTGCCGTCGTACGGCGCGAGACCCTCGAGGAGCTGACCTCCCGCGATGCCCGCTAGCGGCGCCTCCGGGGGCCCTTTTCGGGTGGGCCTGCTGGGTCACGGCACCGTCGGCGCCGCCTTCGAGGAGCTGCTCGCGCACCGCGCGGACGAGATCGAGCGCTTCAACGGCCGCCGCCCGGTCATCAGCGGTGTGCTCACGCGCTCGCGCGGGAGCTTCGAGCAGATCCTCGCGGACTCCGATCTCCTCGTCGAGCTGATGGGGGGCATAGAACCGGCCCGCGCCCATCTGCTCGAGGCGATGCGCTCCGGGCGCGACGTCGTCAGCGCCAACAAGCAGCTCCTTTCCCAGCACGGCGAGGAGCTGTTCGAGACGGCACGCGCACAGGGGGTGCGGCTCCGCTTCGAGGCCGCGGTCGCCGGCGTGGTGCCCGTCGTGAGGGTGCTCGAGGAATCGCTCGCGGCCACGCCGATCGAGCGGATCCACGGGATCGTGAACGGCACGACCAACTACATCCTCAGCGAGATGGAGCGCGGGAGCACCTACGAGCAGGCGCTCGCCGACGCCCAGCAGCGGGGGTTCGCGGAGGCCGATCCCTCCGACGACGTCAGCGGGCGCGACGCGGCGGCGAAGATGGCGATCCTCGCGCGCCTCGCGTTCGGCACGCCGGTGCACCTCGACGAGGTCCGCTACGAGGGGATCGAGCACCTGAAGCTCGACGACATCGAGTACGCCCGCGAGCTGGGGCTCGGCCTGAAGCTGATCGGCACGGCCGAGCGGCGCGACGGCGGCCTGTCGGTCAGCGTGCATCCGACCTTCCTCTACGGCGGCCACCCGCTCGCGTCGATCTCTGGCCCGTTCAACGCGGTCACGGTCGAGTCGGGCTCGATCACCGAGATCACGATGTCCGGGCCGGGCGCCGGCGGCCTGCAGACGGCCAACGCGGTGCTCGGCGACGTCGTGAGCGTCATGACCGGCGGCGCGCGGCCGCCCGCGCCGCCGCTGCCGCTGCGCCTGATCGAGGACGTCGAGAGCGCCTTCTACCTGCACCTCGACGTCGCCGACGAGCCGGGCGTGCTGGCGGCCGTGACGAAGGTGCTCGGCGAGCACGAGGTCTCGATCCGCTCCGTCGTACAGCGCGGGACCGGCGAGGGCGCGCGCCTGGTGATGGTCACCCATCCGGTGCTCGAGTCCGGCCTGCGCGCGGCCGTCGCCCGGCTGGCCGCATTCGACTTCGTCCGCAGCGCCCCCCGCACGATCCGCGTAATCGAAGAGGAGTTCACATGACCCCGCCGGCCAGCCTGCTGCCCGTCGTCGAAGGCGCCGCCTTCTCGGGCACGCACGTGCCGCTGATCGAGCGCTACCACGAGCGCCTGCCGTTCGCGCCCGGAGACCCGCTCGTCACGCTCCAGGAGGGCTCGACGCCGCTGTTGCGCGCGCCCGTGATCTCCGAGATGGTCGGCGCGACCGTGCGGCTGAAGCTCGAGGGCGCGAACCCGACCGGCTCGTTCAAGGACCGCGGGATGACGTGCGCGGTCTCGGCCGCGGTCCGCGAAGGCGCGCGCGCGGTGATCTGCGCCTCGACCGGCAACACAGCGGCGAGCGCGGCCGCCTACGCCGCACGCGCAGGGATCACCTGCGCGGTGATCGTGCCCGACGGCAAGATCGCGCAGGGCAAGCTCGCCCAGACGCTGGTGCACGGCGCCCGCGTGATCGCGCTGCAGGGCAACTTCGACCAGGCGCTCGTGCTCGTGCGCGAGCTGACCGACATGCACCCGATCGTGCTCGTCAACTCGGTCAACGAGTACCGCGTCGAAGGGCAGAAGACGGCCGCCTTCGAGATCCACGAGGGTCTCGAAGGCGCGCTCGAGGCGCTGTGCATACCGGTCGGCAACGCCGGCAACATCACCTCCTACTGGCGCGGCTTCCAGGAGGTCGGCTCCGCGCCGCGGATGCTCGGCTTCCAGGCCGCCGGTGCCGCGCCGCTGGTCGAGGGGAGCCCGGTCGAGCACCCGGAAACGGTCGCGAGCGCGATCCGGATCGGCAACCCCGTGCGCTGGGAGGATGCGATGAACGCAGCGACCGCCTCGCGCGGGTCGATCAGATCCGTCACCGACGAGGAGATCCTCGCGGCCTTCAGGCTGCTCGCCTCGCGCGAAGGGATGTTCTGCGAGCCGGCCTCGGCCGCATCGGTCGCCGGGCTCCTGAAGTACGGGGCCGAAGGCGCGAGCGAGATCGTCTGCGTGCTCACCGGCCGCGGCCTGAAGGACCCCGAGACGGCCCTCGCCAACAACGACGGCAAGATCATCAACTGCCCCGCGGAGCGCGAGCCGATCGAGGAAGCGGTGCTGGGTGATCCCTGAGGCGCGCGTGGAGCGCGCGCCGCAATGATCAGACGAAGGCTCGTGCGCGTGCCGGCGTCATCGGCGAACCTGGGGCCCGGCTTCGACTCCATGGCCGCCGCGGTCACGATGCATCTCGAGCTCGAGGTCGAGGAGACCGGCAGCTTCGCGGTCGAGACCGACCTCCCGGTCGCGCGGGGGCGTGAAAACCTGTGCGTGCGCGGATTCGAGCGCCTGCACCCCGCCGACGGCTTCACGTTCAGGATCCGCTCGGAGATACCGCTCTCCGGCGGGCTCGGCTCGAGCGCGGCGGCGCTCGTCTCCGGCCTCGTCGCCGCCGACCACATGTTCGAGCTGGACGCCGACCTGCTCGAGCTCGCGACCGAGCTAGAGGGTCACCCCGACAACGTCGCCGCTGCGCTGCTGGGCGGTTTCGTCGTCTGTGCCGACGGAGTCGCGACACGGCTCGAGCCGCCGACCGGGCTCGAGGCGCTGGCGGTCGTCCCCGCGGAGGCCGTGCGCACCCGCGCCGCCCGTGCGGCGCTGCCGGCGGACGTCCCGATCGGCGACGCGGTCTTCAACGTCGCGCACGCCGCGCTGCTGACCGCCGGGCTCGTCCGCGGCGATTGGGACCTGCTCGCGCGGGGACTGCAGGACAGGCTCCACCAGGACCGCCGCGCGCACCTCTACCCCCGCTCGCACGAGCTCGTGCAGCGGGCGCGCGAGATCGGGGCGCTCGGGGCGACGATCTCCGGCGCCGGCCCGACGGTGCTCGTGTGGTGCTTCTACGAGCAGACCGGCGCCGTCGCCGAGGCACTCGCGCGCGAGGCCGAGGGCTGGGCGACGCTGCTGCGCGCGCCGTTCGAGGCCCAGGGCGCCTACGTCGGCGAGCTGTGAGCGGCGAGCGCGGCGACGCGCTCGCGGGCCTGGGCCGAGCGAGCTGTGAGCCGCGGGCGCGAGGCCGCGCTCGCGGGCGTCCGGGGCGCCTACGTCGGCGAGCTGTGAGCGGCGAGCGCGGCGACGCGCTAGCGGGCGTCGCCGGAGTCGG
>DATARO010000015.1:0-45647 GCA_036264095.1 Solirubrobacteraceae bacterium
AACGCGAGCAGCAGCAGCGTGTCGTTGTGCGCGCCGCCGACGGCGAGCGCGAGCAGCACGGGGTTCAGACCGACGAACGCCGCGGCGAAGCTGCGCGAGCGTCCCGCCGCGCCGGCCGCGCGCGCGACCAGCGCGACCGCCGCGACGCTCGCGAGCGCCGCGAGCGCTTTGTAGATCCAGAGGTCGACGGCGACGCCGAGCGGTGCGAGCGCGTAGCCGAGCAGTGTGAACAGCGGACCGTAGGGGGAGTGCTGGAACCACCAGCTGAGGAAGTGGAAGGTGGGGTCGGTCGGCGCCTGTGCGGGGAAGCTCGTGTACGGGTCCAGCCCGTGCAACGCGCCGAGACGGCCGAAGGAGATGTAGCCGAACACGTCCTGGGAGATCAGCGGCGGCCCGAGCGCGAAGATCAGGTGGGCGGCGAGGATCGTCCCCCACAGCGCCCCCAGCGGCAGGACGCGCGAGGCCGCCAGTGCGAGCGCGTAGCCCCCGCACATCACCAGCATCAGCGTCTGGAAGCGTTCGCCGGGGAGGCCGAGGCCCAAGCCCGACAGCGGCCCCGCCAGCCAGCCCGGCCAGCCGCCGCTGCGGGCCGGCACGTACTGCGAGGGCGCGCCGGCGGCGCCACCGGCGAGCAGCAGCGAGGCGGCGAGGACGGCGAGCAGGCCGGCCGCGCCGGCCGCCCCTGCCAGCGCCGTCGGCGCGCCCGCACGCGGGCCGCGGCGACGCACGCGGGGCCCCGCCGCGGCGGGCACGGGTCTGATCGGGGTGCTCGCCTCCAACCGCTGCATTGTCGCGCGCGGCAACCGTCGTGGCGCCCCGCTAGCCTGTGGTCGTACACGAACCCGCGAGGGAGAGGTCCCCGTGGGCGTGTACCGAGGAGGCCGTGCAGCTCCACGGATGGGCGTAACCCGGCACAGGGCTGGGCGTAGACCCCCATATGCGTCGTCGCCACCGCAACCGCCACTCGCGCACCGAGCCGATCGGCGCCCCGGCCCTCACGGGCCGTCGGGTGCTGATCCTGTCTGCCGACGTCGGCGAGGGCCACGCCGCCGCCGCGCGCGCGCTCGCGGCGCAGATCGAGACCTCGAGCCGCCCCGCGGAGGTCACCGTGATAGACGGCCTCGACGCGATGGGTCCTGTGCTGCGCCCGGTCGTCGAGGACGGATATCGCGTGCAGCTGCGCTTCTTCCCGTGGACCTACACGGTCATCTACTGGCTGCTCGAGCACGTGCTGCCAGTCCGCTGGCTGGCCAAGCGCCTGCTGTGCCTGTTCGGCTCCGGCCCGCTCGCGCGCGAGATCGCGCGCCACGACCCCGACGTGGTCGTCTCGACCTATCCGGCGGTCACCGTCGTGCTCGCGAGCCTGCGGCGCCGCGGGGTGGTGCACGCCACGACCGTGGCGACGATCACCGACTTGACAGGCCTGTTCTTCTGGGCGCAGCCGGGGATCGACATGCACCTCGTCATGTACGGGGAGTCGATGGCGACCGTCGAGCGCATCGCCGGGCGCGGCAGCGTGCAGCTGGTACGCCCGCTGATCTCGGCGGAGTTCATGCAGCCGCGCTGCCCGACCGATTCCCGCCGCGCACTGGGCCTGCCCGAGCACGGGCGCGTGGTGGTGGTCTCGGGCGGCGGCTGGGGCGTCGGCGACATCGCGGGTGCCGTGCGCGAGTTCACCCGCGTCGAGAACGTCACGAGCATCGTCTGCCTGGCCGGGCGCAACGAGCCCCTCGCCGAACGGCTGCGGAGCACCTTCGCGGATGAGCCCGTCGTGCACGTGTTCGGCTTCACCGAGCGGATGCCGGAGATCCTGGCGGCCGCCGATGTGCTCGTCCACTCGACCGGCGGCGTCACCTGCCTCGAGGCGAAAGCAGCGGGCACACCCGTCGTCTCATACGGCCTGCCCGTCGGCCACGCGCGGCTCAACACGCGGGCGATGGCAGCCCTGGAGCTCGTGCGGCTCGCCAACGACACAGGTGAGCTGCGGGCGCACGTGCAGGCGACGTTCGCCGAGCGCGACGCCGAGCGCGCCGCGGCCGCGCAGGACGCCGTCGGCGGCGAGCCGGCGGCGGTGGACGTCGTGCTGTCCGCGCCGCAGCGGGTGCGCGCGCTGCCGCGCTGGCGCCTCCGGGCGGTCGCGTTCGCGACACAGGCCGCACTGTCCCTCGGCCTCGGCGTGTGGACGATGTCGACCGACGAGGTCACCGCGCTCGCGGCGAAGGTGCTCGACGTGCACCCGCTCTCGCACGTGGTCACGCACCAGCGTGACGTGGGCCTGATCATCCACGCCCCCGCGCGCGTCGGCGAACGGCTGGCTCCGCAGCTCGCCCGCCTCGGCATCCACGTGACGTTCACCGACGACGCGGGCGTGCCCTCGCGGCCGCGGATCTCGCGCTACAACGCCCTCGGCGACGAACTGCTGCCCGAAGTACCGGGCTCGACCCTGTTCCACTGGATGCGGACGCGCGCGACGCTGCGCTCGCAGGCGCGCGCGCTCGGCCTGCGTCACGGCTTCTACTACCTGGAGCCGCGCGGCGGGTTGTCCGTCGGCCAGCTCGTGCTGGCCCGTACTGCCGACGCGACGCCGGTCAAGGGCGCGCTGCGGATCTCCGCGACCGCCCGGCTGCCTCAGCGCCGGATGCGCGCGGGCGATGTGGTCGTCGTCGAGCTGTCGGGCTCGCCGTCCTCGCTGCGCGGGCTCGACCGGATCGTCTCCTGGCTCTCCTCCGGCGGGCTCGGCGTTGAGCCGCTGTCGCTGCTGACGGACTCCGCCGCGGTCAGCGCGAGCAGGAGCGGCGACCTCGCCAGCAGCGCGGCGCCGGCGATCAGCACCGCGAGCGAGAGGCCGAGCGGAACGCCACCGAGCGGCGTCCCGCTGAAGCTCTCGCCCAGCAGCAGCGGCGCGAGCACGACGGGCACGAGCGTCTGAGTCACGAACACGACGGGCGCGACCTGGATCGCCGGTCGCTGCTGCAGCGCGCTCATCTCGCTGAGGACCCCGACGCCGGACGCCGCCGCCGTCGAAAGCGCCCACGCGGCCGCCGTCAGCAGGTGCCCCCCCGACAGGTCGTCGGAGGCGAGCTTGGTCGCGACGCCGCTCCATCCGAAGGCGAGCCCCGCGCCGAGGATCGTGACGTCGGCGACGCGGATGTGAAACGCGCTCAGCGCGTACGGGACCAGGCTCGCGATGCCGAGGCCCACGAGCACGAGCGTGATCGTGAGGTCGTGCGCCGTGTGCGTCGTGCTGCGCGGCGGCGCGCACAGCCCGGCGCCGATCACGCCCGCGACGATCAGCGCCATCGCCACGTACTCGGCACGGCCCGGACGCTCGTCGAGCATGTGCTCGGCGATCAGCATCAGCACGAGCAGGCCCGCGGCGAGCGCGGGCTGCACGACCACGAGCGGCGCGAGCAGCAGCGCGACGACCTGCAGCGGGAAGCCGAGCACCGACAGGCCGGTCCCGGCCAGCCAGCGCGCGCGGCGCACGAGGCCCCACGCGAGCGCCAGCCGCAGGTGCTCCTCGGCGGGGCTCTCCTTGGCGTCCATCGCCTGCAGGGCGATCCCTAGGCTGTAGAAGGTCGAGGAGCCCACCGCCGCCGCGATTCCGAGGACGAGATCGACCATGCTTGACGACGATCATCGCACTACCCGCGTACCGCTCGCGGGCGCTCTCACCGCCGCGGCGGCCGCCGCCTACCTGCTGCCGGGGCTCGCGGGCGCGGTCCGCGCGCTCCGCGCGCCCCTCGGGATCGAGGACCGGACGGCGAGCGGCACCGGCTTCGCGCTGACGTTCGACGACGGACCGCACGCGCGAGGGACGCCCGCCGTGCTCGAAACGCTCGCCTCCACGGGCGTGCGCGCGACGTTCTTCCTCGTGGGCGAGCAGGTGCGGCGCAACCCCGGGATCGCCCGCGAGCTGGTGGCGGCCGGGCACCAGATCGGTCTCCACTGCGACCGCCACCGGAACCTGCTGCGGCTGGCGCCCTGGCAGGTGGGCGATGACCTCGCCCGCGCGCTCGACTCGATCGGCGAGGCGACGGGCGAGGCCCCGGCGCTCTACCGCCCGCCGTATGGGGTCGCGAACGCCGCGGCGCTGCGCATCGCAGCGCGCAGCGGCTGGCGCACGCTGCTGTGGACGCACTGGGGGCGCGACTGGGAGGCGCGCGCGACCCCGGACTCGATCGCCGCACACGTGACCGACGGCGCGGGCGAGGGCTCGGTCCTGCTGCTGCATGACGCCGACGACTACTCGGCCCCGGGCTCGTGGGAGCGCACCGCCGCCGCCCTCCCGCGCGTGCTCGACGTGCTGCACGAGCGCGGCCTCGATCCGGTCGATCCCTGACGCGCCTGCGCCGTGGGGCGCCCGCGCGGGTGGGTAAGATCGAACGTTCGTGTCGACCGCCGTCCCCCTGAAGGAGGGCGCCCGCCTCGCAGCGCCCACAGTCGTCCCGGCGCCAGGCTGGGCGCCCGCCCGTGACCGCGCAGCGCGGCCGGTAGCGCGCACGCGCTGGTGGCTCGAGCTGTTCACGATCGTCTGGCTCGCGTGGGTCTACGACGCGATCACGAACCTCGCGCCGCTGCGCCTGCACGTCGCCCTCGGGCACGCGCGCGACATCCTGTCCGTCGAGCAGACGCTGGGCATCGATCCGGAGCACGCGCTCGACCGCTGGCTCGCGGGGCGGCACGCGCTCGGCCTGGCGATCTCCGACTACTACGACAACGCCCATTTCATCGTGACGCTGGGGCTGCTGGGCTTTCTGTGGTGGCGGCGCGCCGACATCTATCGCGGTCTGCGCAGCACGCTGGTGCTCGTCAACGTGCTCGGCTTCGTCGTCTTCTGGCTCTACCCGGTCGCACCGCCGCGGATGCTGCCCGGGTTCACCGATGTCGTCTCGGCCACGCACGCGATCGGCTCCTGGCACACGGGATCGCTGGCCTCCCACGCGAACGAGCTCGCAGCTATGCCGTCGCTGCACATGGCCTGGGCTGGGTGGTGCGGGATCGTGATCTGGCGCATCTCGGCCCGGCGCTGGGCGCGGGCGCTGGCGCTCGCCTATCCGGTTGCGACGTGCTTCGCCGTGCTGGCGACCGGCAACCACTTCGTGCTCGACGTGCTCGGCGGGTTCGCGGTCCTCGGCCTCGCGGTGGTGCTCGTGGCGGGCGGGCAGCGCGGTTCGGCGGCCCTGCGCGCGCGCCGCGGGCGGGCGCCGAAGGCACCGGCCGCGGGCGCCCCCGTCGAGACGCCGTAGCATTACCTGTGACGTAGCGCCGCCGCGACGCGCGCTGCGGGCCGCGGCGGGCGCTCGGCCGCGGCCGAAACGGCTTCGCAGAGCCGTTGGCGGGGCGATCGAGGCGGGTGCCAGCCGGTCCCCGACGGGTCGCGGAGGGCCTCCGTGCCCGAGGGGGGTAGATACTTCACGCAGGGTAGAGGCTAGACTCGGCGCGGGATGCCACTACGGCGGATGGGCAGGCGTCTCGCGGTGCCGCTGCCACCGGCAGACCAGGCGCGCTACCGCGAGACGGCTTGGGCGGATACGAAGGCCATACTTGGCCATCGGTCGGTGGTGATCCTGGTCGCGGTCGTGGCCCTTGCCGGAACCGAGGCGAGCACGTTCTTGTCCGCGACCGAACTGGGCGTGTTCGAGAAGATCGTTATCGCCGCGCTGGCGGCGGGCGTCGGTGTCCTGATCGTGCTAGTGCCAATTCTGTACTTGGGCGCGCTGGCGGCGGCTCCGCATCGGCAGCAACAGTTCAGAACCAAACAGCTCGACGCGCTCGAAAGGCAGCGGGCCACCGACACCGATCACGAGCGGACGGAAGCGCAGTTTGCAGGTGCAATCCGGGTTGCGACTGACGTGCTGCCGTACACGGATGTGGAAGCGATCCGACTCTCTTGGTTCCGCACAACTAAGAGCCTGGTGGGGGACGTGTTTGGGCCCCTTGAGGCAGCGAGATTGGACTCGCGCTTGGAGGTGGAGGCTCGACGCGAGCGCCTGGAAGAACTGGCCGACCGTCTACGTGACAGCGAGCGCGCGCCTAGCTCCCACTGGGACGATCACATGACCCGTGTCGAGCGCTTCAGGCAACTCCTCCATGAGATGGAGAAAGCCGGTGAGGCGTTGAAGGCGCGGATGATGGCGAAGGAGGAGGGCGTCGGCTTGGCCGACGCCCAGCACTGGCTCAGCGAACTGCATGATGTGCTCGATCTCATGCCGGACTTCACCCAGTACACCTACGCCCACGATCCCGTCGTCGCAGCGATGACAGTCGAGTACGAAGGCATTGACGATCCGGAGATCAACCGGGCGCTGACGCTGCTTGATCGTCGTCTGATGTACATCCCCGACGTGCTGCCCCCGTTGCGGACCTATCTATGGGCGCTGACCGGCTAACGGGGGCGTCGCGCTTGCCGCTTGGCCTCGCGCTTGATGAGTGCGTCGTTCTCGCGCTGGCGCTCGCCGGGGTCGGCGCGCTCGATGAGGACTTGGTAGGGGAGTGCGTCGCCGTGGAGCAGGATCAGGAGCGTGTCGCGGAAGAGGTAGGGGTTGTCGCGGTTGTTGAACCGCCACTCCATCTCATCCAGGTAGGCGGGCAGGTGCTTGACGCTCATGTGGTGGTAGGTGCCGACGACGGAGCGCTTCAAGAGCGACCAGGCGGACTCGACGGTGTTGGTGTGGACCTTCCCTCGGACCCATTCCTCGGACTTGTGCTGGACGGTCTGGTGGTCTTTCCCGCTGATGCCTTGGTAGGAGGCCAGCTCGTCGGTGTAGATCGAGGCGTCGTCGTCCACCGTGGACTCGATGAAGCCCTCCAGGTTGTGTCGCCGGCTGTTGGGAATGAGCCGGAGGCGGATCTCGCCGCCGCGCTCGATGGCTCCGGCGATGAGGACCTTGTTGCCTCGGTATCCGGCTCCGTAGCCTTTGCGCTTGCCGCCGAGCATCGTCTCGTCAACCTCGACGGTGCCGGTCAGGAGGGGTTGCTCGCCGTCGCCCATCGCGTCCCGGATGCGGTGCGAGAGGTACCAGGCGGTCTTGTAGGAGACGCTGAGCATCCGCTGGAGTTGCTTGGCGCTGATGCCCTTCTTGGACTCGCACATGAGGTAGACGGCGAGGAACCACTTCGAGAGGGGCAGGTGGCTGTCGTGGATGAGCGTCGCGGCCGTGACGGAGAACTGGTAGCGGCAGGCGTTGCACTCGAACTGGTTGCGGGTTGTGATCCGCGAGACGGTCGTGAATTCGCCACAGCGCGGGCATTCGGGGCCATCGGGCCAGCGAAGCTCTTCGAGATAGGCGCGGCAGCGGTCCTCGCTTCCGAAGCGGTCAATCAGGTTGATCAGGTTTACGTCTGAGGTCATATGCCCCGCCGAAAACCCAAGCCCCAAGACCTTACGACGGAGCAGTTAGCGAAGAAATTGTTCCCCAAGCCCGTCCGCGACGCGGTAGCTAAAGAGGCTGCAAAAGCCAAGAAAATGCCGAAGACCAAGACCACTAAGAAGGACTCTACATGAGAGTGTACCCTGTGTCAAGGGGATATTCTCGGTGCCCGATGTCACAAACTTGTTACGAAGTCGCCGACCGGTTAGACTCCGCGCGCTACCACAGACCGCCGGGGAAGGGCCCGGCGACCCCGTCGCAGACAGCGCGGGGAACGAGTCGTCTGTAGGGTGGCCATCGCAAATGCCGCACATCGACGCCACTGAGGATCACGTTCGCGTGCCCACTAACGCCATGGGGACCGTACCGGCGTCCGCGGTTCCTGGGGGGACGGAATCCGAGGAGCGCTCCGGCGGCGTCGGGCTGGTGCTCGCCCGCAACTTCGACATCGTCGCGCTGCTCGTCGGCGTCGGGCTCGCGCTGGCGCTCGGCGGCCCGGTGTTCGGGCTGCTCGCCGGAGCGGGCGGCTGGCTGTTGCAGCGAACGATCGCGGTCGTCGACCGCGCACTCATCGACCGCAGGGTCAAGCCGGGGTCGAGGCTCGGCGCCGACTTCATCGATGCCTTCGCCCGCATCTGGCTGCTCGCCGGCGCGATCATCCTTGCGGGCGCGGCGGGCCACCGCTCCGACGGCCTCGCCGCTGCGCTCGTGATCGGCATCTCCTACTCGCTCGCGTTCGCGGTGCGCATCGCGCGGGGTCGGCCGCTCAGCGGGGCCGGGCGATGAGCGCCGTCGCAAGCGCACCGCCGATCACCCCGGGCAGCGGGGAGGCCCCCGAGAAGCCAGGGATGAGCACGAAACGCAAGGTCGGGCTGTCGGTGCTGGCCGCCGAGCTCGGCGGCGTGATCTTCTTCATCCTCGTCTACGGCTTCAAGGGCCACAAGACCGCGGACGTCGCCAGCGGCGTGTTCTCGCCGGTTGACGAGTTCCATCTCGACACGTGGTTCAAGGCCGGCCCGGTCGCCTTCAACAAGGGCGTGCTGTACCTGCTGTTGACAGTCGGGATCACGCTCGGGGTGATGTTCTACGTCGCCAAACGGCTGAAGGAACGCCCGGGGCGCCTGCAGGTGGTGGTCGAGACGTTCTACGGCTTCGTCAGGAACATGTCGCGGGAAAACCTCGACGAGGACCTGCAGCGAAAGTACTTCCCGTTCATCGCGACGCTGTTCGTGTTCATCCTCGTCACGAACCTGATCGGCTACATCCCGCTGCCGGTCAACTCGGGCGACAAGTTCAAGATCTTCGGCGCACATATCCCGTCGCTGCAGCTCTACGCGGCCGATACGAACGTGGCCTTCCCGCTGATCCTCGCGCTCGGCGTGTTCGTCCTGTTCACGTACGAGGGCGTCAAGCACCACGGCCCGATCGGCTACGTCAAAAGCCTGATGCCGGGGGGTGTGAGCGGGCCGATCGTCGGGCTGATCTTCCCGATCGAGATCATGTCCAACTTCCTGCGCCTGATCTCGCTCACGGTCAGGCTGTGGGCGAACCTGCTCGCCGGCCACCTGCTGATCGCGTTCATGGGCGGGGAGCTCGGCGTGCTCGTCGGGGACGCTTGGGTGTCGTGGCTGCTGCTCCCCTTCGGCGTAGCGATCTACCTGTTCGAGGCGGTCCTGATCGCCGGTCTCCAAGCCTTCATCTTTGCCATCTTGACCGCCATCTACATCGGCGGATCGGTCGAATCTCACTAGGAAAAAACAAGGAGCATCAATGTCTCTCTACTCAGCACTCCTCGCCGCAGGGGAACCACTCGAATACGGAAAGGCCGCCGGCCGCGCGATCGCACTCGGCGTCGGCGCAGGCGGCGGCGCCGCGGGCGCGGGCGCGGGCATCGGTGCCGTGTTCAACGCCTCGATCCAGTCCAAGACGCGCCAGCCCGAGCTGCGCGCCGACATCGAGCGCGACCAGTGGCTCGGGTTCGCGCTCACCGAGGCGTGCTTCTTCTACGGCCTCGTCGGCGGCTTCATCGCCTTCTTCCTCTAGGCCGACATGCCCAGCGCCGTCCTCACTCCGATCGCATCTGCCTCGCGCTCGTTCCTGATCACCCCCAACGTCGGGCTGATGGTCTGGACGATCGTCGTGTTCCTGATCTCGCTGTTCATCCTGCGCCGCGCCGTCTTCCCGCGAATCGGCGAAGCGCTCGACAAGCGCGCGAAGACGATCAACGGCGAGATCGACACCGCGCACCAGGTGCGCGAGGAAGCCGAGAAGGTGCTCGAGGAATACCGCGAGCGCCTCAAGGAGGCACGCGCCCAGGCCGACGAGATCGTCCAGCGGGCGCGGCAGAGCGCCGACACGCATGAGCAGGAGGCGAAGGCGAAAGGCCAGGAGATCCTGGCCGAGGCCGCCAAGAAGGGCGAGCGCGACATCGAAGCGGCGACGCGCAGGGCGCTCGACGACATCCGCAAGGAGGTCGCCGACCTGACGATCCTCGCCACCGAGAAGGTCACCCGCAAGACGCTCGACAGCGACGACCAGCGCAAGCTGGTCGAGCAGGCGCTCAGCGAGCTCGACTTCTCTCCGATCTCATCGGGCGGAGCCGGCTGATGAGAGCGGCCGTCGAACACCTCCTCGGAGGTGACTCCTGAATGGAGGAGCTCGCCGAGGTATACGCGCGGTCGCTGTTCGAGGTCGCCCTCGAGCAGGGCAAGCTCGACCTGCTGCGCGAGCAGCTCGGGCAGTTCGCCGACGCGCTCGAGGAGAACCGCGAACTCGCCGTGTTCTTCTTCTCCCCCTACTTCTCGAGCAAAGAGAAGGAGGAAGCGCTCGAACGCGCGCTCGACGGCGCCGATCCGGCCTTCCGCAGCTTCCTCGCGCTGCTGATCGAGAACCACCGCATGCCGGTCATCTTCCGCATCCGCCAGCGCTACGAGCAGCTCTGGCAGGAGGAGAACCGGCTGCTTCCGGTCGAGATCACGAGCGCGATCGCGCTCGACGCAGACACGACCGAGAACCTCGGCCGCACAATCGGCGAGCGCGCCGGGCGCAAGGTCAACCTCGCCGCGCACGTCGACCCGGACATCATCGGCGGGATCATCGTCCGCGTGGGCAACTCGATCCTCGACGCATCCATCCGCACACGACTGGAGCAGCTGCGCAGGCAGGTTGCTCAAGGAGCCTGACGGCAACCAGGAGACGACATGCAGATCAACCCTGACGAGATAACGAGCATCCTCAAGAGCCGGATCGAGAACCTCGACGCCGGGCGCGCCGAGCTGACCGAGGTCGGCACCGTGCTCTCCGTCGCGGACGGGATCGCGCGCCTGCACGGCCTGGAGAACTGCATGTCCTTCGAGATGCTCGAGCTGAGCCACGGCGTGACGGGCCTCGCGCTGAACCTCGAGTCCGACAACGTCGGCGCGGTGCTGTTCGGCGAGTGGGAGCGCGTGTCCGAGGGCGACACGGCCAAGCGCACCGGCATCCTGCTCGACATCCCCGTCGGCGAGGGCCTGCTCGGCCGCATCGTCGACCCGCTCGGGCGCCCGCTCGACGGCAAGGGCGACATCCACACGACCGAGCGCCGTCCGGCCGAGTTCAAGGCCCCGGGCGTCGTCCAGCGCCAGCCGGTGAAGGAACCGATGCAGACCGGCCTGAAGGCGATCGACGCGATGATCCCGATCGGCCGCGGGCAGCGCGAGCTGATCATCGGTGACCGCCAGACCGGCAAGACCGCGATCGCGATCGACACGATCATCAACAACAAGGACAGCGGCGTGATCTCCGTCTACGTCGCGATCGGCCAGCGCATGTCGACCGTCGTGGCGCTCGCGCAGACGCTGGAGGAGAACGGCGCGCTCGACAACACGATCATCGTCGCCGCGCCGGCCGACGAGTCGGCGCCGATCAAGTTCATGGCGCCGTACGCCGGCTGCGCGATGGCCGAGTACTTCCTCTACAGCGGCCGGCACGCGCTGTGCGTGTACGACGACCTGACGAAGCACGCCTACGCCTACCGGCAGATGTCGCTGCTGCTGCGCCGCCCGCCGGGCCGCGAGGCATACCCGGGCGACGTCTTCTACCTGCACTCGCGCCTGCTCGAGCGCGCGGTCAAGCTCAACGACGATCTCGGCGGCGGCTCGCTGACGGCGCTGCCGGTGATCGAGACGCAGGCCGGCGACGTGTCCGCCTATATCCCGACCAACGTGATCTCGATCACCGACGGGCAGATCTTCCTCGAGTCGAAACTGTTCAACTCGGGCGTGCGCCCCGCGATCAACGTCTGGATCTCGGTCTCGCGCGTGGGCGGCAACGCACAGATCGGCCCGATGAAAAAGGTCGCGGGCCGCATCAAGCTCGAGCTCTCGCAGTACCGCGACCTCGAGGCCTTCGCGCAGTTCGGCTCCGATCTCGACGCCGACACGCAGCGCACGCTGGCCCGCGGCGAACGGCTCGTCCAGACGCTCAACCAGGCCGAGCGCTCGCCGCTGGCCGTCCAGGACCAGACGATCCAGATCTACGCGGCCACGAACGGCTTCCTCGACCGCCTCAAGACCGAGCGCGTGCCCGAGTTCCTGCTCGGTCTCACCGAACGCGTGCACTCCCAGCACGGCGCCCTCCGCGAGAAGATCGCCGGCGGCGACTGGTCGGACGAGACGCAGCAGGAGGTGCAGAAGGCGGTCGAGTCATTCGCCGCCGACTTCGGCTACGACCTCGACGAGGAGGGGCAGGAGATCGACGACAGCGCTCCGCCGCCGGTCAGCGAGCGTCAGGCCGAGCCGGAGCCCGAGCCCGAGCGCGAGCCCGAGGGCGAGCCCCAGCCGGCCTAGCGCCGGGGGCGGGAGATCACGATGGCCAGTCAGCGCGACGTCCGCAACAAGATCGCTTCGGTCAAGAACATCCAGAAGATCACGCGCGCGATGGAGATGGTCGCCGCCGCGCGGCTGCGCCGCGCCGAGCAGCGGATCGAAGCGCTGCGCCCTTACGCCGACGGGATGCGGCGGATGGCGCGCCAGGCCGCGATCGCGGCCGGGAGCCAGGCCGAACGGCAGCCGTTGCTCGCCGAGCACGAGACGGTGAACAACGTCGGCCTGCTGCTCGTGACCGGGGACCGCGGGCTCGCGGGCGGCTTCAACTCGCAGATCATCCGCGCCGGCGTGCGGCTCGCCGCCGAGCTCGGCGACGAAGGCAAGTCGCCGGTCTGGTTCGCGACCGGCAGGCGCGGCGTCTCATCGATCTCCTTCCGCGGCCACGAGCTCACCGGCGCCTACACGGGCTTCAGCGACCGGCCCGCCTACGCCGACGCGCGCACCGTCGCCGACGACGTGATGACCGGCTACGTCGACGGCAAGCTCGACCGCGTAGAGCTGATCTACAACTCCTACATCTCACCGCTGACCCAGCGCGTCACGCGCGAGGTCCTGCTGCCGCTCTCGCAGGCGATCGGTGACGTGGACGACGAGGGGGAGCAGGACGGCGCCGAGGAGGCGGGCCCACCGCAGCCGGTCGAGTACGAGCCCGACCCGCAGACGATCCTGCAGCGGCTCGTGCCCGACTACATCGAGGTCTCGATCTACCGCGCGCTCGTCGAGTCCACGGCGGGCTTCTTCGGCGCGCAGATGACCGCGATGCGCAGCGCCTCCGACAACGCGGGGGAAATCATCACCGAATACACGCTGCAGATGAACCGAGCCCGCCAGGCCGAGATCACCCAGGAGATCATGGAGGTCGTGGCAGGCGCTGAGGGATTGAGCTAAGCCATCCGACCCAAGACTTCAACAGAGACGACCAGGAGACAGCCAGAATGAACGCCACCGACACCACTACGCAGAGCGCCAACGGCGGCTCGGCGGAGCGCAACCTCGGGCGCATCGAGGAGATCCAGGGTGTGGTGATCGAGGCGGTGTTCCCCGAGCGCCTGCCCGAGATCAACCACGCGATCACCGTCGCCCGACCTGCCGCGGCGGCCGGCGAGGAGGCCCCCGGCATCAGCTCCGAGTCCGGCGGAGACGTGCTCGTGTGCGAGGTCCAGCAGCACCTCGGCGACGACCGCGTGCGCGCGGTCGCGATGGACACGACCGACGGGCTCGCGCGCGGGGCCGAGGTCGTCGACACCGGGGCGCCGATCACGGTGCCGGTCGGCGAGGTGACGCTCGGGCGCATCTTCAACCTGCTCGGCGAACCGATCGACCTCGGCGACGAGCTGCCCGCTGACACCGAGCGCCGCGCGATCCACCAGCAGGCGCCGCGCGTCGAGGACCTGACGCCGACCACCGAGATGTTCGAGACCGGCATCAAGGTCATCGACCTGCTCGCGCCCTACGCCAAGGGCGGCAAGGTCGGCCTGTTCGGCGGCGCCGGCGTGGGCAAGACCGTGCTGATCCAGGAGCTCATCCACAACCTCGCCAAGGAACACGGCGGCCTGTCGGCGTTCTGCGGCGTGGGCGAGCGCTCGCGCGAGGGCAACGACCTCTGGCTCGAGATGAAGGAGTCGGGCGTCATCGACAAGACGATGCTCGTGTTCGGGCAGATGAACGAGCCGCCGGGTGCGCGTATGCGCGTGGCGCTCTCGGGCCTGACGATGGCGGAGTACTTCCGCGACCAGGGCCAGGACGTGCTGCTGTTCATCGACAACATCTTCCGCTTCGTGCAGGCGGGATCCGAGGTCTCGGCCCTGCTCGGGCGCATGCCCTCGCAGGTCGGCTACCAGCCGACGCTCGAGACCGAGATGGGTCAGCTGCAGGAGCGCATCACCTCGACCAAGCGCGGCTCGGTGACCTCGATCCAGGCGATCTACGTCCCCGCCGACGACTACACCGACCCGGCTCCGGCGTCGGTTTTCGCGCACCTCAACGCCACCACGGCGCTGTCGCGCGCGATCTCCGAAAAAGGCATCTACCCGGCCGTCGACCCGCTGGAGTCCAACTCCACGATCCTGAAGGCCGACATCCTCGGCGAGGACCACTTCCGCGTCGCCAACCGCGTCAAGGAGGTGCTGCAGCGCTACAAGGAGCTGCAGGACATCATCGCGATCCTCGGAATCGACGAGCTCTCCGACGAGGACAAGCTGACGGTCGGCCGCGCGCGGCGCATCGAGCGGTTCCTCTCGCAGCCGTTCTTCGTGGCCGAACAGTTCACCGGTACGCCCGGCTCATACGTCCCGATCGCCGAGACGATCCGCGGGTTCGACGAGATCCTCGACGGCAAGCACGACGAGGTGCCGGAGAGCGCCTTCTTCCTGAAGGGGGCGATCGAGGAGGTCGTGGAGGCGGCCGGCAAGTAGCCCGATGGCACGCACGAAATTCCCACTCGAGGTCCTGACGCCCGAGGGCGAGGCGTTCGCCGGGGAGGTGGAGATGGTCTCCACGTTCACGGGGGTCGGCTCGATCGCGCTGCTCGCCAACCACGAAGCGCTGCTGGCGACGCTCGTCCCGACCGAGCTCCGCATCTACCGCTCCGAGGACGACGTCGTCCGCTTCGCGCAGGCCGAGGGCTACGTGCAGTTCGCGGACAACCGCGCGCTGCTGCTGGTCGAGGAGGCGATCCCGCCGGAGAAGCTCGACCGCAGCCTGTACGAGACGAAGCTCACAGAATCGCGGCACACGCTCGAGCAGGCGCCCGAGGACAGCGAGGAACAGGCGCGCGCCCGGCGCGACATCGCTCGCTACGAGGCGTTCCTCGCCGTCGCCGAGTAGCCCGCGCCGTCCGGCTCCGCTCCGCCCAGGCCTACCGGTAGCCTTCCCCGCCTCATGAGCACCCCCAGACAGCCCATCGGCGTGATCGGAACCGGCTACGTGGGGCTCGTGACCGCCGCCGGCTTCGCGGCGCTCGGCAGCGACGTCTACTGCGTCGACATCGATGCGGCAAAGGTCGATCGCCTGCGCCGGGGCGAGGTGCCGATCTATGAGCCCGGCCTGGAGGCACTGCTCGCCGAGCACTCCGAGCGCCTGCACTTCGCGACCGCGCTCGATGACGCCCTCGAGCACGCGCGCCTGCTGTTCGTCGCCGTCGGCACCCCGCCGACCTACTCCGGCGACGCCGACCTCTCGGCCGTGCACGCGGTCGTCGGCGCGATACCCGCGTCGAACGATCACGCGCTGGTCATGAAGTCCACGGTCCCGTGCGGGACCGGCGCCGCGCTGCGGCGGATCTTCGGCGAGCAGGGCAAGTCCGAGCTCGCATACGTCTCGTGCCCCGAGTTCCTGAAGGAGGGCTCGGCGGTCGCCGACTTCATGAACCCCGATCGTGTCGTGGTCGGCGACAGCGGCGACTGGGCGGGCGACGCCGTCGTCGAGCTCTACGAACCGCTGAACGCCCCGCTCGTCCGCACCGACATCGCCAGCGCGGAGATGGTCAAGCTCGCCTCCAACGCATTCCTCGCCACGAAGATCTCGTTCATCAACGAGATCGCCAACGTCTGCGAGGAGACCGGCGCCGACGTCGTCGAGGTGGCGCGCGGGATGGGTCTCGACGAGCGCATCGGCAAGAAGTTCCTGCAGGCCGGGATCGGCTTCGGCGGCAGCTGCTTCCCCAAGGACGTCGATGCGCTCAAGCAGCTCGCGGGCAACTCGGGCTACCACTTCCAGCTGCTCAACGCCGTGATCGAGGTCAACGACCTGCAGAAGCGGCGCGTGATCGGCAAGCTGCAGAAGCACCTCGGCGGGCTGGTCGGCAAGCGGGTCGCGCTGCTCGGCCTCGCCTTCAAGCCCGACACCGACGACATGCGTGAGGCCTCCTCGCTCGTGCTCTCCGCACGCCTGCACGCCGACGGCGCCCTCGTGAGCGCGTACGACCCGATCGCCGAGGAGCAGGCGCGCAAGCTCGTCAGCGGGATCACGTTCGCCGACTCGGCGATCGAGGCGGTGCGGGGTGCCGACGCGGCCGTGCTCGTGACGGAGTGGCGCGAGCTGGTCGACCTCGACTACGGCGAGGTTGCGCGGGCGATGGCGGGGGACCTCCTGATCGACGGACGCAACGCGCTCGACCCCGACGAGATCCGCGCCGCCGGCCTCGTCTATGAGGGGATCGGGAGGCGGTGAGCGCATCCAGGCGGTGATCCTCGTCGGCGGCCAGGGCACCCGCCTGCGCCCGCTGACATCGAACGTCCCCAAGCCGGTGGTGACGCTCGTGGACCGGCCGTTCATCGCGTACATGCTCGCGTGGCTGTGCTCGCACGGGGTCGAGGACGTGATCGTCTCGTGCGGCTTCCTCGCCGGCAGCGTCCGCGCGGTGATCGGCGACGGCAGCGAGCTGGGGGTGAGGGTGCGCTACGTGGAGGAGCCCGAGCCGCGCGGCACGGCAGGCGCGCTGAAGCTCGCCGAGCCGCTGCTCGACGAGCGCTTCCTGATGCTCAACGGCGACGTGCTCACGGACATCGATCTGACGGCGCAGATCGCCCAGCACGAGCGGACGGGCGCCGTGGGCACGCTCGCGCTCGTACCGGTCCCCGATCCCTCTGCCTACGGGCTGGTGGTGCTGGAGGAGGACCGCTCCGTGCGCGCGTTCATCGAGAAGCCGAGCGCGGGCACGCTGCCGACGAACATGATCAGCGCCGGCGCCTACGTGCTCGAGCGGCGGATCCTCGACCTCGTCCCGCCCGACCGCAACGTCTCGATCGAGCGGGAAGTCTGGCCGCGGCTCGTCGGCAACGGCCTCTTCGGCTATGAGGCGAGCGGCTACTGGACGGACATCGGGACGCCCGCCAGCTACCTGCAGGGGACGTTCGACATCATCGACGGCAGCGTCCTCACGCCCGTGCGCGAGCGCCTCGGCAGCGACTGGCTCGCGCTCGAGGATGGCAGCGCCGTCGAAGGGCGGGTGATCCCGCCGGCGCTGATCGAGGCGGGCGCGCGCGTCGCGGCGGGTGCGCAGGTGGGCAGCCAGGTCGTGCTCGGGCGCGACGTGGAGGTCGGCGCGCGGACCACGATCGAACGCTCGGTGGTGCTCGCCGGGACCCGCATCGGCGCCGGCTGCACGCTGCGCGACTGCATCATCGCCCCCGGATGCGAGATCGGCGGCGGGACCACGATCAGCGGCGGAGCGGTGCTCGGCGAAGGGGTCCGTGTGGGGGGGGACAACGTGATCACCCGCGGGGCGCGTATCTTCCCGGGTGTCGCGTTGCCGGATCGGGCGATCGAGTTCTGAGCGGCGACCCCCTGGAGGCGCGAGCTAGAGACCATGGAGAGCACACGGCACGGACAGGAGTCGACCAACACATGAGCGATGGCCCCCTGACGGCCGCGCCGAGCGTCGAGGAGCTCTCGCGCGAGGCGATCGGTCCGATCGACACGACCGACCAGCTGGGCGACGTGCTCGCCCTGCCCGAGCACCTGCGCGACGCGCTGTGGCGGGCGGAGTCGGCGATCATGCAGGACTGGGACACGCCCGCTGGCCTCGTCGTGGCCGGGATGGGCGGCTCGGCGATCGGCGGCGCGCTCGCCCGCGCGGCACTCGGCGACCACGCCTCGCGGCCGATCTTCGTGACCCGTGCATACGGGCTGCCGACGTGGACGACGCCCGACACGATGGTGCTGTGCGCGAGCTATTCGGGCGACACCGAGGAGACGCTCGCCTGCTACGAGTCCGCCGGCGCACTCGGCGCCAAGCGCACGGTCGTCACTACCGGCGGGCGCCTGGCAGAGATGGCGCGCGCCGACGGCGTCCCGGTGATCCCGCTGCCGGGCGGCTTCCAGCCGCGCGCGGCGGTCGCCTACATGATCGTCGCCTCGCTCGAGGTGGCGGCGCTGTGCGGAGCGGGGCCGCGGCTGACCTCCGAGATCGACGTCGCCGCCTCGCACACCGAGCAACTCGTCGCCGAGTGGGGCCCCGACGCCCCCGAGGACTCGCTCGCCAAGGAGATCGCGCGGGGCCTGTTCGGGACGATCCCGGTGGTCGCCGGCGCGGGCCTGACCGGGCCCGTCGCCAACCGCTGGAAGACCCAGGTCAACGAGAACGCCAAGCAGCCCTGCTTCTGGGCGGAACTGCCCGAGCTCGACCACAACGAGATCGTCGGCTGGGAAGGCGCGAGGGACGTCGGCCGCTTCACGGCGGTGTTCCTCGACGACTCTGACGCGCATCCGCGCGTGAAGGAGCGCATGGGCCTCACCGAGCGCCTGATCTCGGGCAGCGCGGAGGGGAGCTTCCGCCTCGAGACCCGCGGTCAGACGGCCATCGAGCGCGTGATCTCGCTCGTACTGCTGGGCGATCTCGTCTCGGTCTACCTCGCTGCCCTGCGTGGCGTGGACCCCGGGCCGGTGCGCATGATCGACGAGCTCAAGAGCACGCTC
This sequence comes from Solirubrobacteraceae bacterium, assembly GCA_036264095.1. GTDB lineage: Bacteria > Actinomycetota > Thermoleophilia > Solirubrobacterales > Solirubrobacteraceae > Palsa-744. The sequence continues at coordinate 18,656 of DATARO010000015.1, forward strand.
GCCGACGCCTGAACGGGCGCCTGAACCGCCCGTCCAGGGCCTTTTCGGGCCCGGGACCTTGTGATAGCGTCCTTGGCGGCCGAGGAGCGCTGCGACGGAGTGAACCGCCACGCTCGGCCATTCCTCTTTGCAGCAAGGGCGCTCACCTGACGACAGGAGGATTTGTCATGTCAGCCATGACCCCGTCCACGCTCACCGCCGACTTCAAGGTCGCCGACCTCTCACTCGGCGACTTCGGCCGCAAGGAGATCACGCTCGCCGAGCACGAGATGCCCGGCCTGATGGCGATCCGCCGCGAGTACGCCGCCGCGCAGCCGTTGAAGGGCGCCCGCATCACCGGCTCCCTGCACATGACGATCCAGACCGCCGTGCTGATCGAGACGCTGACGGCGCTCGGCGCCGACGTGCGCTGGTGCAGCTGCAACATCTTCTCGACCCAGGACCACGCGGCGGCCGCCGTCGCGATCGGCCCCGACGGCACGGCCGAGGACCCGCAGGGCGTCCCCGTCTACGCGTGGAAGGGTGAGACGCTCGAGGAGTACTGGTGGTGCACCGAGCAGGTGCTCAACTGGCCCGAGGGCGGCCCGAACATGATCCTCGACGACGGCGGCGACGCGACGCTGCTCGTGCACAAGGGGACCGAGTACGAGCGCGCCGGTGCTGTCCCGGACCCGGAGGGCGCCGACTCCGAGGAGCTCGGCGTGATCCTCTCGGTGCTCACGCGCACGCTCGAGGAGGATCCGCAGCGCTGGACGCGGATCGGCGAGGGCATCAAAGGCGTCACCGAGGAGACCACGACGGGCGTCCATCGCCTCTACCAGATGGTCGAGACCGGCGAGCTCCTGTTCCCCGCGATCAACGTCAACGACTCCGTCACGAAGTCGAAGTTCGACAACCTCTACGGCTGCCGCCACTCGCTGATCGACGGCATCAACCGCGCCACCGATGTGATGATCGGCGGCAAGGTCGCGGTCATCTGCGGCTTCGGCGACGTCGGCAAGGGCTGCGCCGAATCCCTGCGCGGCCAAGGCGCGCGCGTGGTGATCACCGAGATCGACCCGATCTGCGCGCTGCAGGCGGCGATGCAGGGCTACGAGGTGCGCACGCTCGAGGAAGTCGTCCAGACGGCCGACATCTTCGTGACCACCACCGGCAACCGCGACATCATCACCGCCGCGGACATGGGTCGCATGAAGCACCAGGCGATCGTGGGCAACATCGGCCACTTCGACAACGAGATCGACATCGCGGGCCTCGCGCGCGTGCCGGGCATCGAGCGCGTGAACATCAAGCCGCAGGTCGACAAGTGGGTCTTCCCCGACGGGCACGCGATCATCATGCTCTCGGAGGGGCGGCTCCTGAACCTCGGCAACGCCACCGGGCACCCGAGCTTCGTGATGAGCAACTCCTTCACGAACCAGACGATCGCGCAGATCGAGTTGTTCACGAAGAACGACGAGTACGAGAAGAAGGTCTACGTGCTGCCCAAGCACCTCGACGAGAAGGTCGCGCGGCTGCACCTCGGCGCGCTCGGCGTGAAGCTCACCGAGCTGAGCCAGGAGCAGGCCGCCTACATCGGCGTGCCGGTGGAGGGCCCGTACAAGCCCGACCACTACCGCTACTAGAGCGCATTGCGGCCCTCGGCCCGGGCGCCCCGCGGCGCCCGGGCCGACGCGCTCGCCGGTCGCCTGAAAGGATGCGCGCGATGAGCACGCGACCCGCCATCTCCGAGGGCCGCGCCTGCCGGCGGGAGCGCGAATGAGGGCGATGGTGCTCGCGGCCGGGCTCGGTACCCGCCTGCGCCCCCTCACCTACGAGATCACCAAGCCGATGGTCCCCGTGCTGGACCGGCCGGTGATGGAGCACATCCTCGACCTGCTCGACCGGCACGGGTTCGGTCCCGTGATCGCGAACCTGCACTACTTCCCGGACTCGATCAGGGAGCACTTCGGCGAGCGCCTCTCCTACCGCTTCGAGGAGGAGCTGCTCGGGACCGCCGGTGGCGTGCGGGCATGCTCGGACTTCTTCGCCGGGGAGACGTTCCTCGTGATCTCGGGCGACGCGTTGACCGACATCGACCTCACGGCGTTCGCCGCGCGCCACCGCGCGAGCGGCGGCGTCGCGACGCTGGCGGTCAAGCGGGTTCGGGACACACGCGAGTACGGCGTCGTCCTGCACGACAGCGAGGGGCGGATCACGGGCTTCCAGGAGAAGCCGGAGCCCGCGGAGGCGCTGTCGGACCTCGGCAACTGCGGCATCTACATGTTCGAGCCGGAGATCTTCGACTACTTCCCCGAGCGCCCGTTCGTCGACTGGGCACAGGATGTCTTCCCGGTGCTGCTCGACCGCGACGTGCCGTTCCACATCCACGAGATCGAGGAGTACTGGAACGACGTCGGCTCGCTCGCCGAGCTGCGCCAGGGCACGTTCGACGCGCTCGCCGGCGAGCTGCACCTGCAGGTCGAGGGATCGGAGATCGCCCCCGGCGTGACCGTCGTGGGCGGATCGCCCGTGCAGCCCGACACCGAGGCCGAACGCCCGGTGTGGATCGGCGCGGGCGTCACGCTCGGAGCGGGCGTGCGCCTGATGGGCCCGGTGGTGCTCGGCGACGGCGCGCGTATCGGCGCCGGCGCGCAGCTGCGCGAGAGCATCGTCTTCCCGGGCACCGAGGTCGCCGCCGAGACGATCCTGATCGGGGCGATCGCGGGGCATGGAGGGATCCTGCAGAGCCTGCGGAGACGCTGACGGGTCACGGCGCGCTGGCCGGAGCGACCGCCCGGCGAGCGGGCGAAGGGGGGAGCGTGTGGTCTATGGGTAGCCGGAGTGACCGACCTGCGGGGCCGCGTTCTCCTCCTCGGCGGTACCGAGCGGATGTTCCAGCGCCGGTCCCTCCGAGCCGGAGGCCCTGAGTTCCCTGAGCTCCTCGTAGCGTTCCTCGCGCTCCTGCGCGCGCTCGGACTCCGCCAGCGCGCGCACGAACAGGACGACGAGCGCCGCACCCATGATCAGAGACTGCTCGACCGCCATGATCAGGCCGGCGATCGCCTGGTCGCTGATCGCCGAGATGCCCCACACGCGAGCGTGGTGTTCGTAGTAGGGGTACAGCGGCGAGGGGGCGAACGCGAGGCCCATCCCGAGCGCTCCGACGAACACCTTCGTCGCGCCCATGTAGGCGACCGGCCCGAGGCCGCTGAGGCGCAGGCGGGCGCGGATCGGCGAGAGCAGGTGCCACCAGTAGAGCGACCCGACGATGAAGAAGCTGAGGTGCTCGAGCACGTGGACGCCGGAGTGCCGCACAGCCAGGTCGTAGGCCGCCGGTATGTGCCACAGCCAGATCACCCCGATGTAGGCGACGAGCGCGACGGCGGGGTGGGCGAGGACGCCGGCGCGCCGCTCGAGCTCGTGCACCGCGCGCGTGACCGGGCGCAGGATCACGCGCGTTAAGCCGAGGATGCCGAGTATCGGCGACACGTCGAGCAGCAGCACGTGCTGGACCATGTGGGCGAAGAACAGCTGGTCGGCGAGCGAGTCGACCGGCGAGATCAGCGCGGCGAGCGCGACGAGCACCGAGGCGCAGAAGCTCACGAGCCGCCACACGGGTGCCTCGGCTCCCGCGCGCGGGCCCGCGGCCCGGCGCACCGCGCGCCAGCGGCGGACGTAGAGCGCGGTGACGAGCGCACCGGCCAGCAGCGGGAGCGGGCTGGGCGACCAGGACAGGTCGGGGCTCATGCGCCGGGGATTGTCCCACCGCGACGGTCCGGGGTGCCGGGGATACCGCTAGTCCACCTGTTTACATCCGCCTCACCGCGGCGTAGCATCGATGTAGGAGGACATAGCTCGACCGAAGGGAGACGTCGATGCAGATCGACATCAAGGGCCGCAACGTCCCCGTCACCGACGAGATCCGCATGCACGCGGAACGCCGGCTGAACAAGGTCGCCCGGCAGGTTTCGGACCTCGCCCGTCTCGAGATCGAGCTCCTGAAGGAGCCGAACCCTCGGGTCACGGATTGCCAGGTCGCCGAGGCGACGCTGTACCTGAAGGGAGTGACGCTGCGAGCACGGGATGCATCGCCCGAGATGCTGCACTCGCTGAATCTCGTAGTCGACGAGCTGGCGCGCCAGGTCAAGCGCCACCGCGACAAACTGCGGCGCCGGCGCGACCGCGCCGAGACGCAGTTCTCGGCCGCCGCCGCCGCCATGGCTGAAGGCGGGGGAGGCGGAGGGGCCTTCCGCTCGCTCTGACGCCACGACGCGCCGCAGCGCGCAGATCCGGGCGGCGCCGGGCTGGAATCGGCGCGGCCCGGTTTGAGCACGGCCGCCCGCGGGTATGAGGCATGCGGCTGGGAGAGTCGCAAACCTGGGAGCGGTGGGAGCGTGCCGAAGAAGCTGTGGGGAACCTCGATGCTGGCGTTGTGCGCTGCGGCGCTCGCGCTGGCGGGTGGGGCGAACGCCGCGACGAACCCGTCGCTGCCCGCCAAAGAAGGCGCCGCGCCCCGGCCGGGGCCGCCCGTGCTCTATGAGCCCCTCGCCAAAGCGCCGCAGCTCGAGAACGTCAAAGGGTCGCCGTGGACGGCGAAGCCGATCCTCGTCTCAGGGGCGAGCGCCTACAGCAAAGGCGAGTTCCTCTACCAGGGTTACCTCTACGACGACCACGGCGCCAAGGAGGTGCCCGACCCGACCAACCCGATGAGCTCGCCGGGCGGCGACCCGAGCGGCGGCGACACCTTCTCCGAACCGGACGGCACCTACACCTACCCGACCGGACCGGGCTACGACGAGAACGCGGCGAACCTCGTCGAACTGCGCGTCAAGCCGCTCGCGTCGGCGACGGCATTCCGGATCACCCTGAACACGCTCGAAAACCCGAACCTCGTCGCGACCGCGATCGCGATCGGCGGGACACCGGGTGAAACGCACCCGTTTCCGTTCGGCGCCAACGTGAGCGCGCCGGCGCAGTACTTCCTCACTGTGCACGGCGAAGAAGCGGTCCTGACCGACGCTGCCAGCGGCGAAGCCGTCAGCGGGCCCTCGCCGACCGTCAGCGTCGACCTCGAACACCGCCAGATCACGGTCGAGGTGCCGCACAGCGACTGGAACCCCGGCAGCTCGACGGTGCGGCTCGCCGCCGGCGTCGGGCTCTGGAACCAGGCCGCCGGCGACTACCTGCTGCCGGGCGCGGTCGCGAGCGAAACGCAGCCCGGCGGGGCCGGCCCGCTCACTAGCCCGCCCGCGTTCTTCGACGTCGCCTTCCGGTACAACGACCAGGAGCCGATCCCCGGCACTCCGGGCCCGACGACCGAGACGAGCCCGGCGTGGTGGCGCGAATCGGCACAGGCGGCCGCGCTCGCGAGCGGGGACATCTCGAGCTTCTACGCAACCGTCGACTTCAGCAAGCTGAAAGCGCGTGTCGACGACGACATGGCGGGCCAGCCGACCGGGGTCCCGCAGAGCGGCGCCTTCGACCGGATCCTCGCCTCGCACTTCTCAGACGGCCAGGGCGCCGACTACGCGACCGGCGGCTGCGGCAGCTCGAGCGCCTGCATCGGGGAGATGCGCGGCCAGCTGCTGCCTTACGCGATCTATATACCGTCCGGGGCCGAACCGTCCTCCGGCTGGGGCACGACGCTGCTGCTGCACTCGCTCTCCGCGAACTACAACCAGTTCGAGGGATCGCACAACCAGTCGCAGTTCGCCAACCGCGGCGGCGGCTCGATCGTGATCACGCCGTCCGGACGCGGTCCCGACGGGTGGTACTACGACCACGCCGGCGCGGACACCTTCGAAGCATGGGCCGACGTCGCCGCCCACTACCGCCTGAACCCCGCCTTCACCGACGTCGCGGGCTACTCGATGGGGGGCTACGGGACCTACAAGTTCACGAGCCAGTTCCCCGACCTGTTCGCCCGCGCCCAGCCGACCGTCGGGCCTCCCGGGCTCGGCGTGTGGGTGCCGCCCGCCGAACCCGAGCCGGGCGGGAACCAGTCGCTGACCGAGCGCATGCTCGGCTCGGTCCGCAACGTCCCGTTCCTGATCTGGGACGAGACGACCGACGAGCTCGTGCCGATCGCCGGCGTGCTCGAACAGGTGGCGAAGTTCGACTCGCTCGGATACCGCTACGAATTCGACCAGTTCCAGGCGGGCGAGCATCTAACGCTCGCGCTGAACGACGAATACGCGCCCGCGGCAGCGTTCCTCGGTACGGAAACCGTGAACCGCAACCCGCCGCACGTCACGTACGTCTACAACCCGACGATGGACTTCGCCGCAGACGGCACCGCGGCCGGCCACGCGTACTGGCTCTACGGGATCACGTTGCGTGAACCGGGCGGCTCGGCGCCCCTCGGCACCGTCGACGTGCGCTCGGAGGGCTTCGGCAGCGGCGATCCGGCCCCGGCGGAAACCACGCATGGCGCGGGCGCCCTCACGGGCGGGCAGATCCCGGCGATTCCGTACACGAGCCAGGCCAAGGCGTGGGGCCCCGCGCCGAGCGAACCGGTCCAGGACGCGCTCGTCATCAACGCGGTCAACGTCGCCCGCGTGAACATCGACGCCTCTCGCGCGCGCGTCGACTGCTCGGCCTCGCTGAACGTGACGACGGACGGGCCGCTGCGCGTCACGCTCACGGACTGCCCCGGCGGCGGGTCGCGCGTGCACACCTACGGATAGCCTCGATAGGCGGGTTTGGCGGCGCGCGCCGGAAGCTATCCTTGGCGCATGCCCTCCCTGCTCGATCGCGCGCTGAACGTCGGCGAGGCGAAGAAGTTCAAGGAATACCAGCGTCGCGTGGCGCTGATCGGCGCCTTCGAGGAGGAGCTCTCCCACGAAACCGACGCCGAGCTGCGCGGGCGGATGGACGACCTGCGCGAGCGCGCGCGCGACGGCGAGTCGCTCGACGCGCTCCTGCCCGAGTGCTTCGCGATCGTCCGCGAGACGGGCAAGCGCACGATGGGGATGCGCCACTTCGACGTCCAGCTGATCGGCGGGATGGCGCTGCACGAGGGCCAGATCTCGGAGATGAAGACGGGGGAGGGGAAGACGCTCACCGCCACACTCGCGGTCGTCCTGAACGCCCTCGCCGTGCACGAGGGCGCCGACGGCGAGCTGGTGAACAGCGGCGTCCACCTCGTGACGGTCAACGACTACCTCGCCCGCCGCGACGCCGAATGGATGAGCCCGATCTACGACGCGCTCGGGGTCACCGTCGGCGTGCTCGAGAGCATGCAGCCCTACGACGAGAAGCAGCGCGCATACGCCTGCGACATCGTCTATGGGACCAACTCCGAGTTCGGCTTCGACTACCTGCGGGACAACATGGCCAAGGACCTCGGCGAAAAGGTCCAGCGCGGGCACGCCTTCGCGATCGTGGACGAGGTCGACAACATCCTGATCGACGAGGCGCGCACGCCGCTGATCATCTCCGGCGCGCCCGAACAGGCGGCGGACCTGTACGTGAAGTTCGCCCGCCTCGCGCCGCGGCTGACGCTCGGCGAGACCCCCGAAGGCCTCGACCCGCGATCGAAGAAGCAGTTCGTCGCCGACTTCGACTACGAGATCGACGAGAAGCACAAGACGGTCTCGATCACCGAGCAGGGCGTCGCCAAGGCCGAGCGCTTCCTCGGCATCGATCACCTCTATCGAGCCGAGAACGGGCATCTCGTCAACCACCTGATCAAGTCGCTGCGCGCCGAGGCGCTGTACAAGCTGAACGTCGACTACGCCGTGATCGATGGCGAGGTCAAGATCATCGACGAGTTCACAGGGCGCATCCTCGACGGCCGGCGCTGGTCGGAAGGGCTGCACCAGGCGGTCGAGGCGAAGGAGGGCGTGGCGATCCAGGAGGAGAACCAGACGCTCGCCACGATCACCTATCAGAACTACTTCCGCCTCTACGGAAAGCTCGCGGGCATGACGGGGACGGCGCTGACCGAGGCGACCGAGTTCATGAAGATCTATGAGCTCCCGGTCGTCCAGATCCCGACGAATCGGGAGATGGTCCGCAGCGACCGCAACGATCAGGTCTACAAGACGAAGGACGGAAAGTGGAGCGCCGTCGTCAAAGAGATCGGCGCGCGCCACGAGAACGGCCAGCCCGTTCTCGTCGGGACGATCTCGGTCGAGGTCTCCGAGCTGCTCTCGGACCGGTTGACGAAGCAGGGCATCAAGCACACGGTGCTGAACGCCAAACCGGAGCACGCGGCGCGCGAGGCCGACATCGTCGCCGAGGCGGGCCAGCCGGGGGCGGTCACGATCGCGACGAACATGGCCGGGCGCGGGGTCGACATCAAGCTCGGCGGCAACCCGGAACACCTCGCTCGCCAGCAGCTCGCGCGCGAAGGCGTCGAGGCCGAGGAGGACGACGAGGCCTTCGCCGCGCGGCTCGCCGCGGTGCTCCCGCAGCTCGAGGCGACGGTGGAGGAGAACCGCGAGAAGGTGATGGCGGCGGGCGGCCTGTTCATCTGCGGCACCGAGCGGCACGAGTCCCGGCGCATCGACAACCAGCTGAGAGGGCGCGCCGGCCGCCAGGGTGACCCGGGCGAGTCGCGCTTCTTCCTCTCAGCCGAGGACGACCTCGTGCGGCTGTTCGCCGGCGACCGCATCTACCGCATCCTCGACAAACTCGGCGGCACCGACGAGGAGGGGAACGAGGAACCGATCGAGGCCGGGATGCTCTCGAAACAGATCGAGAAAGCGCAGAAAAAGGTAGAGGAGCAGAACTTCCTGATCCGCAAACGCGTGCTCGAGTACGACGACGTGATGAATGAGCAGCGCCGCGTGATCTACGCCTACCGCGACGAAGTGCTCGAGGGCAAGAGCATCGGCGAGGAGGCGCGGCGCGAGGTCGCCAAGGTCGTCGAACGCACGATCGACCAGTACACGCAGGGCGACTACGCCGAAGACTGGGACCTCGACGGGCTGTTCATCGCACTCGGCCAGTTCTTCCCGATCGAGATCGACAGCGACCAGATCGATCGCGAGCGCGTCGACCACGCGTTGCTGACCGAGCAGCTGATCGAAGCGGCGATGCAGCGCTACGACGAGCGCGAACAGGCCCTCGGCGAGGAGCTGATGGGCGCCCTCGAGCGCTTCCTGCTGCTGCAGACGATCGACGAGCGCTGGCGCGAGCACCTGTTCGACATGGACTACCTGCGCGAGGGGATCCACCTCCGCGGGTTCGCGCAGGTCGACCCGCTCGTCGCCTACAAGAACGAGGCCTTCACGCTGTTCGGCGACCTCATGAACAGCGTGTGGAGCGACTACGCCCGCATGATCTACAACGTCCAGGTCAACATCGAGGGCGAGAACGGCGGCGCGGCGCAGCCCGCTCCGTTCGCGGCCTCTGGGAGCTCGACGCGGGCGGGGCGGGTCTCATACTCGGGCGGCCACAGCGCCGCCGGGTCGGGCGCGCTCGCCGCGGCCGCGGCCGCCGCCGGGACCTCCGCCGCCGCGAACGGCTATGAGGAGGGGGAGATGGTCCCGGTCGTCGAGCAGCGCGTCGTCGACGAGGAGCAGCAGATCGGGCGCAACGATCCGTGCTGGTGCGGGAGCGGTAAGAAGTTCAAGAAGTGCCACGGCGCCTAGGCGACGCGTGGACGCGGCGCCTGACTGCGTCATCGGTCGCTCGCGTGCCTACGCACGCCACGCTCCCTGCTTCCTTGTCAAGCTTGGTCCACGCGCCGCCTGGGAGGCGTGGACGCGGCGCCTAGCCCGCCGCTGACCCCGCATCGTCTGCGACCGCAAGCCCGTGGGCGGCGATTATGCGGTCGTAGTTGAGCCGCATCAGGACGATCACGTCGTCCACGTCGGGCTGGCCCTCGATCCGGCGCGCGGCCGGCCCTTCACGATCGGGGAAGACGGGATGCGGCACGATGCGGCCCTGCTCCATCAGAGCGGACCAGACCTCCTTGGGGAAGAAGAAGTGCGCAGCGTGATCGCCGTGCAGGTGTCCGACTTCGCGGGCGCCGACCTTGAAGGCGAACTCGCCGCGGCGCCCGTGGCCCGCCTGGATGCGGGGCCATGAGGTGACCTCATCGGTGATCTGCTGACTCGCTGAGGTGAGCGTGGTCATGCGGGGCTCCTTCGTCTGAGAGTGTGGCTGCCTGAGTCAGGCTATAAGTTCAAGTAAGCTTCAATTCAACCCTGCGAGCGATCGGTGTGTGGCGATGGGCGAATCGATGACGATCGGCGAGGTCTCGCGTCGCAGCGGCGTGGCGTCCTCGGCGCTGCGCTTCTACGAGCAGCGGGGGTTGATCAGCTCCGAGCGCGCCGGGGCGGGACACCGTCGCTTCCCACGCTCGGTGTTGAGGAGGATCGCGTTCATCGTGTTCGCCCAGCGGGTGGGCCTCACGCTCGACGAGATCGGCCTCGAGCTGGGCAGGCTGCCCTCAGATCGCGCTCCGACGCGACGCGACTGGGCACGTCTCTCGCGCGGCTGGACGAACCGCATAGATGCGCGCATCTCAGAGCTCCAGCGCCTTCGCGCCGGCCTCGACGTATGCATCGGCTGCGGCTGCCTCTCGCTCGACCGCTGCGCCCTGTCCAACCCGAGCGACCGAGCGGCTCGCTTCGGAACAGGCCCGCGTTACTGGCTGGGCGACGCGCCGGCGAGGTGAGCGGCCGCCTCGGCGGGCTGCGGCAGCCCCCACGGTGCGTCGATCGCGATCCGCCAGCCGTCCTCGGTCTCCAGGTAGACGACCGTCGAGGTGCTCTGCGAGCTGTGGGACCGCCCCTCGCCGTCGCTCCCGCTCATCGTGAGCCTGCCGGTGCCGAGCGCGACGCCGCGGGCGCGGTACAGCGCGTCGAGCTCGGCTTCGAGCGCTATCCCGTTGTCGACGAGCGCGCGCACAACCGGCTCCATCTGCTCGCGGCCGCGCAGCACCTCGCCGCTGGCGGAGATGAGCGTCGCGTCCTCGATCCACAGCCCGAGCGCACCCTCCACGTCACCCGCCGTCACTGCGGATGCAAACAGCGCGGCAAGGGTGTCTGGACCGTCGACCGGCATCGGGCGGCGCACGATAGTGGGCGGCGCGCCGTCGCGCTGTGCCGCGCTGATAGCGTGAGCGCATGGCCACCGCAGCCCCCAGCGAGTCCACCCCGCAGCGCCTGGCCGCAATCCGCGAGCAGATGTCACTGCTCGCGGACTATCTTTGACCCTGCCGCGCTGGAGCAGGAAGTCGCCTCGCTCGAGGCACAGATGGGCGCAGAGGGATTCTGGGACGACTCCGAGCAGGCGGCGGCGGTTGCGGCAAGGCACTCCCGCTCGACGCGGCGGCTCGAGGAGTTCAAGCAGCTGAGCGGCGACGTGGCCGATCTCGACGGCCTCGCCGAGATGGCCGCCGAAGACGCGTCGCTGCAGGACGAGGTGCACGAGCAGATCGCCTCCGTCGAGGCTCGTCTCGCCGCGCTCGAGGAGCGGCGGCTGTTCTCGGGTCCCTATGACGCGGGCGACGCGCTCGTGAGCGTCAACGCGGGCGCCGGCGGCACCGATGCGCAGGACTGGGCCGAGATGGTGCTGCGCATGGAGATGCGCTGGGCCGAGCGGCGCGCGTTCACGGTCGAGCTGCTGGAGGTCTCGCCCGGCGAGGAAGCGGGGATCAAGTCGGCGACGTTCAAGGTCTCGGGCGAGAATGCCTACGGCCTGTTCGGCGCCGAGCGAGGCGTGCACCGGCTCGTGCGCCTGTCGCCGTTCGACTCGGCGCACCGCCGCCAGACGAGCTTCGCCGGGGTCGAGGTCGCCCCGGTCGTGGCGGACACCGAGGAGGTCGAGATCAACGAGGACGACCTGCAGGTCGACACCTATCGCGCCTCCGGCGCCGGCGGCCAGCACGTCAACAAGACCGACTCGGCGGTGCGCATCACGCACCGGCCGACCGGGATCGTCGTCCAGTGTCAGAACGAGCGCTCCCAGTCCTCCAACCGCGCGACCGCGCTGGCGATGCTGCGTGCGAAGCTGCTCGAACGCCGCGAGCGCGAACGCCAGGAGGAGATCGCGCGCGAGAAGGGCGAGGCGCAGGACGTCAACTTCGGCTCCCAGATCCGCTCCTACGTCCTGCACCCCTACTCGCTCGTCAAGGATCACCGCACCTCGCAAGAGATGGGCGACGTGCAGCGAGCCCTCGACGGCGACCTCGACGACTTCGTGCGCGCCTATCTGCTTCGCGCAGCGGGGACGCGCTAGCCGTGGAGGGGCTGCGCGAGCTCGTCTCGCGCGAGCTCGCCGAGGACATCGGGGACGGCGACGTGACGAGCGCCGCCACGGTCCCGGAGCGCGCGACCGCGCGCGGGACGATCACGCAGAAGGAGGCGGGCGTGATCTTCGGCCTGGAGGCGGCCGAGACCGCCTTCGCCCTGCTCGACCCCGCCGTCGAGCTCGAGCGGCTCGCGCCGGAGGGCCGCTGGCGGGAGGGGGGCGAGGTGCTCGCGATCGCCGGCCGTGCCCGCGCACTGCTGACGGGCGAGCGCACCGCGCTGAACTTCCTCGCACATCTATCCGGCGTCGCGACCGCCGCCGCGCGCGCCGTGCGGGCGGTCGATGGGACCGGAGCACAGGTGCTCGACACGCGCAAGACGACTCCCGGGCTTCGCGCGCTCGAGAAGGCGGCGGTCGCTGCCGGCGGCGCGCGCAACCACCGCGCCGGCCTGTATGACTCGATCCTGATCAAGGAGAACCACATCGCCGCCGCGGGCGGCATCACCCCCGCGATCGAGGGCGCGCGCGCCGCGGCGCCCGGGCTCGCCGAGACGCTCGAGGTCGAGGTGCGCAACCCGGGCGAGATCGAAGAGGCGCTCGCCGCCGGCGCCCCGCGGCTGCTGCTCGACAACATGGACGAGGACGCGCTCCGTGCGGCGGTGGCCCAGGTCGCCGGAAGGGCACGGCTCGAGGCGAGCGGTGGCGTGAGGCTCGAGACGCTCGGGGCCGTCGCGCGGACCGGGGTAGAATGGATATCGATCGGAGCGCTGACACACTCCGCCCCCGCTCTGGATATGTCCCTGCTCCTGGAGGTCGCCGCATGACGCTGTTCTCCGCCAACCACGGCCCGCGCCGCGGAGTGTGCCGGGGAGGCGTGCGATGAACCTCCCGATGGCGCCGTCCCAGGCCGCCCAGTCTCCTTCGCCGGCGAGCGTCGCCGAGCTCAAGGACGAGGTCCGCGCGCTCGCCGCCGAGCGCGGCGCCGTGATCCTGGCGCACAACTACCAGGTGCCAGAGGTGCAGGACGTCGCAGACTACGTGGGAGACTCGCTCGGGCTCTCGCGGGCCGCGGCCGGCGCCGACGGTGACGTGATCGTCTTCTGCGGCGTGCACTTCATGGCCGAGACAGCCTCGATCCTGTGTCCGCAGAAGACCGTCTTGATCCCCGACCTCGACGCGGGCTGCTCGCTGGCGGCATCGATCGACGCCCCCCAGCTCGCCGACTGGCGCGCGCGCTATCCCGAGGGCGTCGTCGTGATGTACGTCAACACGACGGCCGAGGTCAAGGCGCTGACCGACTACTGCTGCACATCCGCCAATGCGGTCGACGTCGTCCGGCACATCTACGAGACGCACGGGCAGGACACCGAGATCCTGTTCGGACCGGACATGCGGCTCGGCGCCTACGTGGAGAAGGAGCTCGGGCGGCGGATGCACGTCTGGGACGGCGAGTGCCACGTGCACGCGGGGATCCGGCCCGCCGACATCGAAGCGACGCGCGCCGCGCATCCGTCCGCGGACTTCCTGATCCACCCCGAGTGCGGGTGCTCGACCAGCGTGATGGAGTACGTCGCCGCCGGCGATGTCGACGCGGAGGGGGTGCACATGCTCTCCACGGGCGGCATGCTGCGCTACGCGCGCGAGGCCGAGGCGAGCGGCGGCCCCGGCGCCCGCGCCCGCTCGCGCCAGGCTGTCGTCGCGACGGAGGTGGGAATGCTCTACCCCCTGCAGATGGCCGCGCCGGATGTGGAGTTCATCCCCGCCAACCCCGAGGCCTCGTGCCAGTTCATGAAGATGATCACGCTCCCGAAGCTGCGCGATGCGCTGCGGGAGATGCAGTTCGAGGTTCGCGTGCCGGAGGCCGTTGCCGAGCGGGCGCGGGTGCCGATCGACCGGATGGTGGCGATCGGCTAACTTAACGCATCCGCTAATAACGTCGCGGTTTACTTAGCGAATGCGCTATGATGACTCGCATGTTCGTGAGCAATGATCGCGTGGCGGGTGAGCTAATCGCAGAGGTCCGTCGCAAATCTGGTCTCAGCCAGACTGACCTCGCTCGGCTGAGCGGTGTGCAGGCTCCGGTACTCAGCGCCTACGAACACGGTCGTCGGCAGCCCTCGGTGGCCGCTCTCGCGCGCATCGCGCGCGCAGCCGGCGTTGAACTCGCCGTCTCCGAGCTGTCCGATGAGGCGGCACTGGAGCGAGCAGGACGCACGCTGATCGACGTGCTCGGACTGGCCGATCGCATGCCGTCCAGAGACCGCGGCGAGCTCTCGTACCCGCCTCTGATCCGCCTGGCTTCATGATCGGCCTGGCGGACAGGATGCTGGCGGTGCACGACGGCCTCGAAGCGGCGGGGCTGCCGCACGCGATCGGTGGCGCGATCGCCCTGGGCTACTGCGTGCTGGAAGCGAGGGCGACCCAAGACATCGACGTGAACGTTTTCGTTCGCCCGGAACGTGCGCGCGACGTGTTCGCGGCGCTCCCCGCGGGGATCGCGCCGACCGGCAGCGACCTAGAACACGCCGAACACGAGGGCCAAGTACGGCTTCACTGGGGCCATACGCCGATCGACCTGTTCATGAGCGTGCTGCCGTTCCACGACGATACGCAGCGCAACGTCCGTCGGGTGGCGTTCGGCGACCGCACGATCCCGGTGCTGAGCTGCACCGCATTGGCCGTATTCAAGGCGATGTTCTCTCGACCTCGCGATTGGGTCGACATCGAAGCGATGGTCGAGGCCCGCTCGCTGGACCTCGACGAGGCGAAGCTATGGCTGATCGAGATGATGGGCGAGGGTGACGAGCGCGTCACAACGCTAGAGGCGTACCGGCGTTAGAACTCCTCCGCGGTGTGGGGCCCGACGCAGGCGACGGCGAGCTCCTCGCCGATGCCGGCCGCGACCTCGCGCACCTCATCGAAGCTGACGTCGTCGATCGCGGCAATCGCCCAGTCGGGGTCGATCTCCTCGCCGAAGACGATGGTCTGCTGCGCGCCGTGGCGGGCGACGGCCCCCGAGTTCTCGAACGCGAGCACGAGCCGGCCGGCGGCGTAGGCGCGGGCGCGGCGCACCTCCTCCTCGGTCGGGCCGTCGGCCCTCAGCTCGTCGACGATCTCGCGCATGCGCGTATAGGCCTCGACGCACTTCTCGGAGTCGAGCCCCGAGCCGAGCTGCAGGATCGGGACGTCGGCGAACGCGTGCTGGATCGCGTAGACCGAGTAGCAGAGGCCGCGCTTCTCGCGGATCTCATCGAACAGCCGCGAGCCCATCGAGCCGCCGAGCAGGGTCGCGTAGATGGCGAGGGCGACGCGCCGGCGGATGTCGTGAACCTGGACGTCGGGGCGGTAGATCATGCGCAGGTGCGACTGCTTGGTGTCCCGCTGCTCCACGAGCGTCTCGGGCGCGAACGCCGGTGCGGGGGTGTAGGGATCGGGATCGGGCAGCGCGGGGAAGCGCCCGAACAGCTCCTCGAGCTCGGCGTCGCCGGGCAGGTGGTCGAGGTTGCCGGCGAGGAACACGCCGCCGTGCGCCCCGGCCCAGCGGCGCTCGCGGAAGGCGACGATCCCCTCGCGCGTGAAGCCGCGCAGGTTCTCCTCGGGTCCGAGCACGGTGCGCCCGAGCGGGTGCTCGCCGAAGGCGGCGCGGTCGATCAGGTACTCGGCGACGGTCGAGGGCTGGTCGAACGCGCGGTTGATCTCCTGGATCACGACGCCGCGCTCGCGCTCGAGCTCATCGGGATCGATCCGCGGCCGGCCGACGAAGTCGGTGAGGAGGTCGAGCGCCTCGGGCGCGGCCTCGGCGCGGACGGTGATGTGGAAGGCGACCAGGTCGTGGCTCGTGTAGGCGTTCAGGACGCCGCCGAGGTGCTCGGCGGTCTCGTTGACGTCGCGGTAGGTCGGATACTTCTCGCCGCCCTTGAACACGAGGTGCTCGAGGAAGTGGGCCATGCCGTTCTCCTCGGGCTTCTCGTTGCGCGCGCCGGCATCGAAGGCGACGAGCGCGGTCAACGCGCGCGTGCCCGGGAGCTCGATGCGGTTGATCGGCAGCCCGTTCGCTGCCACCCTCGTCGTCGAGACGTTCGCCATCGGACCCACCCTAGAAGGAACCGGCGAGCCGCCCGGCGCCGCTCTCAGCTGCTCTACGCTTGCCTTCCCCGATGCGCCCGTCTCTCCGCCAGTCGCGTAGCGCCCTGCTCGCGGCCCTCCTGCCGATCCTGCTCGTCGCCGGTCTGTGGCTCGGCGGGCACCCCGAACACCTGCCCGGTTTCTTGCGCAACGCGTTCGTCGCCAACCAGCAGACGCGGGTCGTCGACGAAGCGATCGGGCGCATCACACACGACTACTACCGTCACGTCTCCGGCGGCCAGCTCTCGAACGCGTCGATCGCGGGCGCCGTGGCGAGCCTCGGCGATCGCTTCTCCCACTACCTGACGCCCGGCGAATATCGCGAATTCAGCTCGCCGCCGCACTTCACGGGGATCGGCGTGGATGTCGGTCCCGACCGGCTCGGGCTCCTGATCGCGCGCGTGTTCGACTCCTCGCCGGCGGCGCGCGCGGGCCTCACGCCCGGCGAGCTGATCGTCGCCGTCAACGGGCGAAAGCTCGCCGGCATGTCGGCGGACGCGGCCGCGGAACTGATCAAAGGGCCACCCGGAACCGACGTCACGATCGAGCTGCAGGCCGCGGGCGCGCACGGCTCCAGGCGCAGCGTGAAGATCACGCGCGCGACGATCTCCGAGCCCGTCGTCGCCTCGCTGATCCGGGCCGTGCACGGGGTAAAGCTCGGTGTCGTGGCGCTCGCCACGTTCAGCCCCGGAGCGCACGGCGAAGTCCACGAAGCGGTCGAACACGTGCGCAAGGAGGGGGCGCGCGGGCTCGTGCTCGACCTCCGCGGCAACGGCGGCGGCCTCGTCGAGGAGGCCCAGCTGATCGCGTCGAACTTCGTCGAGAAGGGGACGATCGTCAGCACGCGCGGTCGTACGCAGCCGTCACAGACGCTGGTCGCGCTCGGCGACGCCATACCCGCTTCGATTCCGATGGTCGTGCTGGTCGACTCGAACACCGCCTCGGCCGCCGAGATCGTGACCGCGGCGCTCCAGGACCACCACCGCGCGACGGTCGTCGGTACGCACACGTTCGGCAAGGGCGTCTTCCAGGAGGAGGAGCCGTTGTCCAACGGCGGCGCGCTCGACATCACCGTCGGGGAGTACTTCACGCCCAACGGCCGCAACCTCGGCGGCGGCGGCGTCAAGCAGGGCGCGGGCATCACCCCCGAAGTTCGCGTCGCGAAGCCGGCCGTCGACACGAACGCAGGGCTCGACGCGGCGCTGCGCACGCTCGCCGCGAAAGTCCGGTGAGCGGCGCGGGGGGCGGTTCCCGGCGCAGCGGCCGGGGGCGCGGATCGCCGTGTCCGATCGTGGCGGTCCTCGAGCGCGGCGGGCGGTTCCTGACGGCCGAGCCGCTGTTCCCGCCTGCGCCGGGCGACGGGGACCGGCCGCGCTCGCGCTCTGCGATCACCGTGCGCCCGGAGCGCTCGGGGCCGCGCGCGGCGAGGGTCGGCGACCTCGTGCTCGTCGCCCCGCCGGCCCGGGCGCAGCCGGCGCGCGTGATCCGCTCGCTCGGGAGACCGGACGTCGCGCGCGACCTGCTCGAGGGGCTGATGCTCGACCGCGGCCTCGCCCGCCGGTTCCCCGCCGATGTCGAGCGCGATGCCAAGCAGGCGGCCGAGCGCGTGCTCGCCGATCCCGGCCCGCGCACCGACCTGCGCGAGCTGCCGACTTTCACGATCGACCCCGCGAGCGCGCGCGATTTCGACGACGCGGTGTCCGCGCAGGCGCTCGAGGACGGGGCAGCGCGCGTGTGGGTCCACATCGCAGACGTCGCGGCGCACATGCGCGAGGGCTCGCCGCTGGACCGCGAGGCGCGGCTGCGCGCGACGAGTGTCTACGTGCCGGGCGCCGTCGAGCCGATGCTGCCCCACGCGCTGTCGAGCGAGGCCTGCTCGCTGCGGCCCGGCGTCGACCGGGCCGCCGTGACGGCCGAGCTCGAGTTCGAGGGGGACCGCGTTCGGCGCTCGGTCTTCTACCGCTCGCTGATCCGCTCCGATGCGCGGCTCGACTACGAGCAGGTCGACAGGATCTTCGACGGTCGCGAGCAGGCGGCCGAGCCGTGGGCGGAGCCGTTGCGGGTCGCGCGCCGGGTCGCACGAGCTCTCGCGGAGCGCCGCGAGCGGGCGGGGGCGCTCGTGATCGACTCGGTCGAGCCCGAGTTCGAGTTCGACCCGGACGGCCACATCACCGCGATCCGCGGACGCGCGCAGACCGAGTCGCACCGCCTGATCGAGCACCTGATGATCGCCGCCAACGAGGCCGTCGCGGAGCTGCTCGCGGCGCGCAGCGTTCCCTGTCTGTATCGCGTGCACGAGCGTCCCGATCCAGAGCGCGTGCTGCGGCTCGTCGAGCAGCTCGCCTCGCTGAAGGTGCCGACGCCGCCCGTCCCGGACCCGCTGTCCTCGACGCAGGCCGCCGATCTGCTCGGCGCGATCTCTGTTGCCGTCGAGCGCCACGCCGAGCGCACTGGCAGTGGGCGGATCGCGCTCGGGGCGCTGGTGCTGCGCTCGCTCAAGCAGGCCTACTACTCGCCGCAGAACATGGGTCACGCGGGCCTGCATTCGCGGCGCTACTGCCATTTCACCTCGCCGATCCGTCGATATCCGGACGTCGTCTGCCACCGGGCGCTGCTCTCGGCCGTCGGTGGCGGAGAGCATGCGCACCGCGCGTCGGAGCTCATTGAGCTGGGCGCGTGGACGTCCGAACGGGAGCGCGGAGCGATGTTGATCGAGCGCGATGCCGACGACGTCGCGCGCTGCTTCGTGCTCGAGCGTCTGTTGTTCGAGGAGGGCCCCGACCGCACGTTCGATGGTGAAGTGACCGGGCTCATCTCCGCGGGGGCGTTCGTCTCGTTCGGGACGGGCGAAGGCGGAGCACAGGCGTTCGAGGGGATGCTGCCGGTCCGCCGCCTGCGCGCGCCGGCGCCGGCGCGCACGCGCAGCGGGCGGCGCGAGGACCGCGACGGCGGCCGCGGGCGCGCGCAGGGGCGCGAGCGGGGCGGAGCCGGCGAGGGCCGCGAGTGGTGGGAGCTCAACGAGCAGGGGACGGTGCTGCGCGGCGAGCGCAGCGGCGCGGCGATCGCGCTCGGTGAGCCGATCGAGGTGCGGGTCGCACGGGTCGACACCGTGCGCGGCCGCGTCGACCTTCTGCCCGCAGGTTAGGCTCGACGCGTGGCCAAGGGCAAGGGCAAGCGCAAGATCGGCGCGGGCGACGTCGCATCGAACCGGTACGCGTCCTATCGCTACGAGCTGATCGAGCGGCTCGAGTGCGGGATGGAGCTGGTCGGGACCGAGGTCAAGGCGCTGCGCACCTCTGGGGCGCAGCTCAAGGACGGGTACGCCGCCGAGCGCGACGGGGAGCTTTGGCTGCACTCCGTCCACATCCCGCCATACGGGCCGGCTTCGCGCGAGAACCATGACCCCGAGCGCCCGCGACGGCTGCTGCTGCACAGGCGCGAGCTGGCGCACCTGGCCGAGCGCGTCAACGAGCGCGGCCTCACGCTCGTGCCGACGCGCATGTACTTCTCCGGCTCGCACGCGAAGGTCGAGCTCGCGCTCGCCCGCGGCAAGGACCTCTACGACAAGCGCCAGACGATCCGCGAGCGCGAGACGCGGCGCGACATCGAACGGGGGATGCGCGAAGCGCGGCGCTGAGGCTAGAGGTGCCCGAAGCTGTGGGAGCCCGAGCTGAGGATGTGGGTCTCCGACATGCCGAGCGCGAGCAGCACGATCAACCCGATGTAGACGGCGCCGACGAGCAGGCGGTGGCGCGGCGCCACGCGGTAGTAGGCGGCCTGCTCGATCGAGCCGGATTTGCGTGCCTTCCAGCGCCGGTAGACCTCGAGTCCGCCGAAGAGCGTGATGATCAGCAGGATCGGGTTCGGATAGAGAAGGTCGAGCGCGACCAGCACACCGAAGCCGAGGAACCACATCCACGGTGCCATCGCGGCCATCGCGCGCCCGCCGTCGAGCGGGACGACGGGGAGGAGGTTGAACAGGTTCAGGAAGAACCCGATGTATGCGAGCGCGCGGAAGAAGTCGCTGTTGTTGATTTCGGCGATCAGAAGGCAGACACCGGCGCCGGCGGTCCCGAGCACGGGTCCGGCGAGCCCGACGCGAGCCTCCGAGAGCGCGTTCTCGCCGAACGTCTTGGCCGTGATGAACGCGCCGAGGAAGGGGATGAATTTGGGCGTGCTGGCCTGGATCCCCTCGCGGCGGAGCTGCAGCACGTGGCCCATCTCGTGGACGAACAGGAGGATCACGAAGCCGAGGGCGAAGGTCCAGCCCCAGAACAGGCTGTAGGCGGCGACGCTCACCAGCGCGGTCCCCGCAGTCGCCAGCAGCTTCAGCTTCGGGAGCAGCAGGACCGCGCCCTTGATCGCCGCGAAGAACTTCGCTCCGAGCGCGGCGAGCGCCGCGAGGATGCTGCCGACGCGACGCCGGAACTCGCCCGTGCGCGATCGCGGCTTGCCGCCGAACGCGTCCTCGGGCGGCGCCGGGACCGGCGCCGGAGGCTGTGTCAGACCCGGCTGCAAGGGGCCTGTGCCCGGCAGCGACAGCTCGCCGTTGTCCATGCCTCCATTGTCGCAGGCCGGATAAGCGTCTCCTAACACAGCAGGGGGAGGCGTCGGGCGCGGATTCCTCCGCAAGCTGCGGGGTCGACGCACGCGGACCCTTGCGCGGTCCGATGGGCCGGGCTAGCTTGCAGAAAGACGCGGAACCGAGCCGCGAAAGAGCGAGGCCACCAGAGGTGTGAGGCCGCGCCACCAGCAAGGTTGGGCCCCCGGGCACGGCCGAGCGGTTCCTCATCCGTGGCTTGGTTTCCGCGTCGCTTTCGTTTCCAGGCCCGGGCGACAGGCTGGAATCCAGGCCCCGGCGATAGACTGGAATCACATTCCCGGGGACGACAGGTTTCGACGTGGTCGGCTCGTGGGGATGGTTGCGAGTCGAGGTCCCGGGCGGCCTCGTAAAACTCCCGGGAAAACCATAAGTGCGGACTCTCACGAGTACGCCCTCGCCGCTTAGTCAATAGCTAAGCCGTGAGGTCTTGGCCCCCGCTCGCCCGCGGCGGGGAAAGCCGGGATCAGAAAGCGGGCTCACCCGGCGCGAATCGCCTCCGGCGCGCCGGGGAGAACCAAGGAGGCTGGTCCCCCGCAACCCGGCCGGCGAGGCTAGCGGGGGACGAGATCAGAGCGCCGGCTACGCTCGTAGAAGCCATTCGCACGCGATCGCGGACGTGGGTTCGATTCCCACCGTCTCCATGCTCCCGGTTTCGGCTCGCAAAAGCCGGATGCCGGAGAGTTGCGCGTTGGCGCCCGAGCCGACGGTCTGGACGACGCGGTGCGCGGCAGCCGACGGCAGCTCGGCCGCCGCTGACCATGTCCGCCACATTGGCGCCACGCCGCCGGTCGAGGTGCTCCACCCTCCCCCTGTCACGCATCTCCGCTACCGGCCGTCATGGCAGCGGCTCCTTGGATGACCCACGGTGATCCTTCTGCTAGCGTCGCGGCCGCACGGGCGGCCTGGTCCTGGAGGACGGAGACCGGTTCGAAGCCGAAGACATAGCTCAAGGAGGAACGGAGATGCGGAGTCTCATCGCGCGCTCGAGGGCGCTTGTGGCGTTGCCGGTGATCGGATGCTGCTTGTTCGTCGCAGCGCCCGCTGCGTCGGCCTGGAGTTCCCACCACCATCGTCGGCACGGTCATTCGCGGCACACATCGTCTCCGCCCGACACGCTGTACGTGAGCGGCGAGCTCTCGGGCTACGGTCACACGAGCCCGCAGTGTGAGAGAGCTGCCTACTCGACGATCCAGTCTGCCGTCGACGCGGCAGCGCCCGGGGGCAGGATCGTCGTCTGTCCGGGCACCTACGAGGAAGGCGTCGTGATCGAGAAGCCCGTCGAGCTGACCGGCTACTGGGCGACGATCGACGCGACTTCGTCGGCCACCGGCAACGGCGTGCAGATCGTCGGCCCGGGCGGTTCGAACACCACCGTGACCGGCTTCCGAATCCAGAACGCGAAGTTCGAGGGGATCCTGATCGGGACCCCGCCCGTGGCGCCGTCCCAAACGGAAGGCAAGGCGAGCGCAAGCGGCCAGCCGGTTACGAACGTGACGATCGCCGGTAACGTCGTCGTGGAAGACGACAAAGGCTTCGGGAGTGCGTCGGGCCAGTGCTTCTCCACGCCGGAAGCGCCCGGCGACTGCGGCGAGGCGATCCACCTCGTCTCGGTGACCGACTCGACGGTCGCCGGCAACTACGTCGCCCACAACGCCGGGGGCATCCTGCTGACGGATGAGTTCGGGCCGACGTCCGGCAACACGATCCGCGACAACAACTCCAACCACAACGAAACCGACTGCGGGATCACGCTCGCGGGCCACTCGCCGGCTGCCTTTGATGCGGAAACGGGCCTTCCGACAGGGAAGGCGGGGGTGTTCGACAACCTGATCGAACACAACAGCTCGACCGACAACGGCGTGCTCGGACAGGGCGCCGGGATCCTAATGGGCGGCGGCGCTCCGGACGCCGGCGTCTACGGCAACCGCGTGATCGGCAACTACGCCGCCGGCAACGGCCTCGCCGGGATCACGATCCACCAGCATCTCGTCGGTGACCTGAACGGCAACGTCCTCGAACACAACGAGATCGGCAAGAACAACCTCGATGGCGACTTCGACTTCAAGGCCGCGAAGGCCACCGAAACCACCGG
The DNA here is from genome assembly GCA_036264095.1 of Solirubrobacteraceae bacterium. Classification (GTDB taxonomy): domain Bacteria; phylum Actinomycetota; class Thermoleophilia; order Solirubrobacterales; family Solirubrobacteraceae; genus Palsa-744. Next base: position 41,665 of record DATARO010000015.1, read on the forward strand.
CATCCTGGTTGCATCCGGCGAACCGCCCAGCGGGCTGCCGCCGTTCCTGCTGCCCGCAGCGATCAAGGACACTGTGATCCGTGACAACACGATCAGCTACGACAAGGTCGGTATCTGGACGCTCAACCTCGACCCGGGCACCACGACGATCAGCGGAAACGTCTTCGGGCCGGAAATCGTCACGCCTGTGAGCAGCCACTGACAGAACGCGAGCCGGTCTCCGTGCCGGCTCGAGCGCGGATGCAAGCGGCCCGCCGCCGATCGTCTCGGCGGCGGGCCGCGGCGCGCGGCCCTCGGTCGCGACCTATCGCAAACGCACGCGACGGCAGCGCCGAGAGCGGCGCTAGCTCGGAACGGCGTGCCTTATGCGATACGCGAAGTAGAAGTGCAGTCCTGCGGCCGGCAGGAGCAGCAGCCCCCACCAGCCTCCGCGGCCAGAGCCGTAGAAGATCGCGGTGAGGACGATGAGCCAGATGCCGATCATGACGCGGACGGGAACCATCACGCGGGCATGCCTGTACTCCCATGCACTTGGCTTTATAAGCGTCAGCACGAGCACTCGCATCAGGATCGCGTTTGCGAGCAGATCGACTGCCTCTGCGAGTCGGGGCCTGCGCTGGCCCTCTGCGGCGCCTGCGAGGAGCACGGAGAGCATCTCCTGCTCATGCTCGCGACGGAACGCTCTGGGGTAGAGCGCGAGCAACCGTCGGTAGCGGCGCTCCAGATCAGTCGAGGCGGTCACGTTGTCGCCACTCTTCCGCCGGCATCCAGTCGCGACAGGGCGACGCCGGCGTTGGAGCGCAGTCGGGCCGCCTCCTCGCCCAGTCGCTCAGCGCCTGCGGGCGTCAGCCGGTAGTAGCGCCGCAGTCGGTTCTCGACGATCTCCTCGCGGTCTGCGTCGATCAGCTTCTCGCGGCGCAGACGGTCCAGTGCTGTGTAGAGGGTCCCGGCCCGCAGCCCCACTCGGCCATTTGAGATCTGCTTGACGTCGGTGATGATCCCGTAGCCGTGCTGGCTCCCTCCAGCCAGCGCCGTCAGGATCAAAAACGTCGCCTCCTGCATGCCACGCTTGCTCATACGGAGAGCATATATCGCTCAACTATCGATTGCAAAGCGGACCCTCGCCCCCTGGGCCGCCCTCTTCTCAGGCGTGCCGAGCGCTGCGCGACGCGACCGGCGGCTGAAGCGCGACGGCGTCATCGGGCGTGCAGAATCGGCGACCATTGCATTGCGTCCTGCACCCTCGGTGGACACAGGTTCTAGCCGGCGTGAAAGCGATGCAGTTTTGGGGTAGGTGTCGTGTTCGGCGTCCGGCCAATGGCGGACGCGAGCCCAGCGCCACGGCTGGCAGGGCGACGCAGACGCTGCCCGTCGCATGTGGTGCGCGCGAAGGGAGACGAGGATATGAGTACGGTCCACATCGAGCGGCGCATGACGCGCCGCGCCAGCGGCGGAGTCCCTGCCCTGCTCCTGGCCTTCCTGGTCGTAGTCGTCAGCGTGATGCTTCCGGCGACAGCGAGCGCGGCTCGCGGCGGCCGGCATGGCGCGAACAAGACGACGGTCACCGCGGGCGCGTCCTATGTGGCGATGGGAGACTCCTACACGGCAGCCCCCGGTGTGCTGCCGCCATCCCCGACCGCGCCCGCCGATTGCGCGCAGTCCGCGGCCAACTACCCGCACCTGGTCGCCGCCGCGCTCGGCCTGTCGCTGACCGACGTGAGCTGCAGCGGGGCGAAGACGGAAGACTTCACCGTCGCCCAGTTCCCTGACCAGCCGCCGCAGTTCGACGCGCTGACGCCCTCGACGGAAATCGTGACCGTGGGCATGGGGGGCAACGATCACAACCTGTTCGGCACGCTGCTCGCGGGCTGCACCGCCCTCGATGCGGGCCAGCCGAACGTCGGCGCGCCGTGCCGCGAACACTACGAAGCCTTCGTGCGCACCACATATAAAGAAGACGTGCGTCCGGCCGAAGAAGCGCTGGAACGGATCCATGCGCTGTCGCCGAACGCGCAGGTGTTCGTCGTCGGCTATCCCGACATAACTCCCACGCACGGCTCGTGTCCGGCATCGATGCCGTGGACCACCGGCGATCTCCGCTGGTTCCGCAACCGTGTCCAGCTCGCCGGCAACGCCATGCTCAGGCGCGAGGCGCACAGACAGCACGCGACGTTCGTCAATACGTTCTCGGCCAGCATCGGGCACGACGTCTGCCAGCCGCCCGGCGTCCGCTGGATCGAACCGCTGATCGGCTCGCTCACCGGCGTCCCGGTGCACCCCAACGCGGTGGGCGAGCAACACGACGCCCTCGCTGTCGAGAAGGCGATGACCCACCACAGCGGTCGGTAGCACCACGCTCGACGCGTTCTGGACCCGCCTTTCGACCGGCGGAGGGCGGGTCCAGCGTCGGCTCGGGCCGACGCGTCGTCGCCGCGCTCCCGGCGTGGCGTCCGGTGCAGTGAGGACATTTCGCCTGTGCCCCACCATGTCATGCGTTCGGCTCTACGCGAGGTGTACAGGGTCGCAACGGCGGCGAGCGCGACGCATCGGCGTCTCCGTGACGCTCTCGTTGCGATCACCGTCGCCACGCTCGGCGTCGACCTGATCTGCGCGGTCATCTCGTTCTTTCTGGAGCGGCACGGCCAGCAAACCGAAGTCAAGACGTTCGGGAGCGCGCTGTTCTGGACGAGTACGCAACTGCTCACCGTCTCCTCGTCGATCAAGAACCCGGTCTCCACGGGTGGGCGCGTGCTGGATGTCCTGATGGAGATCTGGGCGATCACGGTCATCGCCGCGCTCGCCGGCGCGATGGGCAGCTTTCTGCAGAAGCGCGGCGAGGAGGAGCTGGCGGACAAGCGCCGGGTGTGAGGCACGTTTGCGGCGGGGGCGCTGTGAGCTGTTCTACCGCAACCGGTCGTCGTCGAGCACGAGCGCGTTGAGCGCGAGGATGTGCTGTCGCGTAGCGGGCCAGATGGCATCGAGGTTGCCGTCGCCGGTCAGACCGATGAGGATCAGGCCGCGCATCGTCGCCTGCCCGGTCATCACCAGCGCCACCATCTCAGGATGATCGGCGTGCTCGGGGAAGAGCGTCGGGATGCCCGCAGCGTTCAGGCGGACCATCTCCTCGTGCGCGCCCGCCAGGTGGGCCGCGAGCTCGGGATCTGTGCGCGCCCCGACCGCCAGCTCGAGCAGGGCCTTGAACAGCGGCCCGCGGTAGAGCGACCACATGCGATCGAGCAGCTGTTCGTGGCGGCCGCGTAGCGTCGTGGCGTCGGGCCGGTAGGACTGGATCTCGGCCCCCCAGCGCGCCCGGATGTGCGAGAGCGTCGCGCGCAGGAGATCGGCCTTCGAATCAAAGTGGTGTTGAAGCGCTCCCGGCGTGACCGAGGCTCGTCTGGCTACCCGCCGGGTGGTCGTTCTCGCGTAGCCGACCTCGACCAGGCACTCGGCTGCTGCTTCGAGCAGCGCAAGGCGAGTCGCCCCGCGCCGCTCGGCCTGGGTGCGGCGCCCGTCTGCTCCCTCAGTGGCCGGCATCGAGCAGAGTATCTCCGCAGCGTCAGTCGGGCCATAGACATACCATACGACTGGTATGTATGATGGCGCGCATGTTCACGGTGATCACCGCTGGGCTGCGGGAGTGGGTCGACGCGACCGGTGAGATTGGTCGTTTCACGGGGGAGATCGTTCGTGATGTGTGGGGGTTGCGGGTCTTTCGTTTCTTTGGGGAGGCCCTTAGGCAGTGCGGGATCTTGATTGTGGGATCGACGACGATCATCTGGACGTTGATGTTCATCCTCGGTCTGCAGTGCGGGATCGAGGGCGCCTACTTCACCGCCGCGGACGGCGCGCCGGCGTATTCGGGTGTGTTTACGGCGTGGTGTGATCTGCGGGAGATCACGCCGTATGCGTTTGGGTACATGATGGCCGCGAAGGTGGGGACGGGGATCGTGGCGGAGCTCGGCGCGATGCGGATCAGTGATGAG
>DATARO010000022.1:0-37245 GCA_036264095.1 Solirubrobacteraceae bacterium
TGAATCTCCGGGCCCCGTTCGCCGCCACCGTCGTGGCGGTGCCACGGACGATCGACGAGGCGGTACGGGCCGGCGCCCCGGTGATCGTTCTCGAGGCGATGAAGATGGAGCACGAGCTGCTCGCCGACGCCGACGGCACCGTGGAGCGGCTCGAGGTCAAGGTTGGAGACAACGTCGAAGAGGGGCAGCTGCTGGCCGTGCTGGCCACGGAGGGCGTCGCCTCGGGCTCGGCACCCGCCGCCCCGGCGCCGGCCGACCACGGCCACGGCCCGTTGGACGAGGTCCGCGAACGCCACGCCATCGGACTGGATGAAGCACGCCCCGACGCCGTCGCCAGGCGCCGGGACCGAGGCCGCCGGACCGCCCGCGAGAACCTGGCCGAGCTGCTCGACGAGGGCAGCTTCGTCGAGTACGGCCCGCTGCTGATCGCCGCCCAGGAGCAGCGGCGCTCGCGCGAGGAGCTGATCGCGCGCACGCCCGCGGACGGCCTCGTCGGCGGCGTCGGCGAGATCGCGGGCAGCCGCTGCGTGGCGATGTCCTACGACTACACCGTCCTCGCCGGCACGCAGGGGATACGCAACCACGCGAAGAAGGACCGCCTGTTCGAGCTCGCCGAGCGCCGCCGGCTGCCGGTGGTCCTGTTCGCCGAGGGGGGCGGCGGGCGACCCGGCGACGTGGACATGCCGATCGTCGCGGGCCTCGACTGCCGCGCGTTCGAGCTGTTCGCGCGCCTCTCCGGCCTCGTCCCGCTCGTCGGGATCGCGTCGGGCTACTGCTTCGCGGGCAACGCCGCGCTGCTCGGCTGCTGCGACGTCGTGATCGCCAGCGAGGACTCGAGCATCGGGATGGGCGGGCCGGCGATGATCGAGGGCGGCGGGCTCGGCGTGTTCGAGCCCCATGAAGTCGGGCCGATCGACGTCCAGGACGGCAACGGCGTGGTCGACCTGCGCGTCGCCGACGACGCGGCCGCGGTGGCGGCGGCGAAGCGCTATCTGTCCTACTTCCTCGGCCCCCACGAGCCGGCTGCGCCCGGCGACCAGCAGCGGCTGCGCGCGCTCGTGCCCGAAGCACGCAAGCGGATCTATGAGATTCGCCCGATCCTCGACGCGCTGTTCGACGAGGGCTCGGTGCTCGAGCTGCGGCGCGGCTTCGCGCCGGGGATGGTCAGCGCGCTGGCGCGCGTGGACGGGCGGCCGCTGGGCGTGCTCGCCAACGACCCGACGCACCTCGGCGGCGCGATCGACGCCGACGCCGCCGACAAGGCGGCGCGCTTCCTGCAGCTCTGCGACGCCTTCTGCCTGCCGGTCGTGTTCCTGTGCGACACACCGGGCTTCATGGTCGGACCGGCCGCCGAGCGTACGGCAACGGTGCGCCACTTCGCGCGCATGTTCCTGGCGGGCGCCAACGTGTCGGTGCCGACCGGCACGATCGTGCTGCGCAAGGGGTACGGCCTCGGCGCGCAGGCGATGGCCGCCGGCGGCTTCAAGGCGCCCCAGTTCACCGTCGCCTGGCCGACGGCGGAGTTCGGCGCGATGGGGCTCGAGGGGGCCGTGCGGCTGGGGATGCGCCGCGAGCTCGATGCGATCGAGGACGAGGCCGAGCGCGAGCAGGCGTTCGAGCGCATGGTCGGCGTCGCCTACGAGCGCGGGCGCGGGCTCAACATGGCCGCCTACGGCGAGATCGACGACGTGATCGACCCCGCGGACTCGCGGCGCTGGATCGCGACGCTGTTCGACGGCCACGAGCCGGACTGGCGCTCGGGCTCGGCCAAGCGGCGCCCCAACATCGACGCCTGGTAGCGCGCGGGCTCAGTCGGGCTGCTCGCGGCCGGCCTCCTCGCTGAGCTCCGCGAGCTCGTCCTCGCCGATCCCCTGGGCGGCGCTGAGCACGGCGCGTGCCCGCTCCAGGTCCTCCTCGGCGACGAACACGTCGCGACCCCCCTGCACGTAGCCTCCGCGGGTCATCAGCCCGCCGCGGATTTCGGCGGCGATGTCCTCGTCGGCCAGGCGCCCGACGATCACCTCGGCCTCGAAGTCGGTCGGCGTCGATGCCAGCAGGCGCTCCATCGCGTGATTCTCCCACGCGCCGGCGCGTGCTTCCGCCCAGCCGGCGCGTCTGTATCATGGTGCGTGGCCGTCACCGGGCAACCGAGCCCGGGATGGACCGCAGGTCCGCAGCAGCGGGCGTCTGAGGTCGCGCCGGTATCCCAAGGGAACTGGACCGAATCCGATGAAGCCAACAACTCCGCTCCGCCCCCAGGGCATGGCCACGCTGCGCTCGGTCGCCGAGATGCGCGCGCGTGTCGCCGAGGCGCGCCGGGGGGGCGCCACGATCGGACTGGTGCCGACGATGGGAGCGCTGCACGACGGCCACCTCTCGCTCATCCGCCGCGCACGCGAGCGCTGCGACCTCGTGGTCGTGAGCCTGTTCGTCAACCCCGCGCAGTTCAACGAGAGCACGGACCTGGAGCGCTACCCGCGCGACGAGACCGGCGACGCGCACAAGGCGCGCGGCGCGGGCGCGGACGTGCTGTTCGCCCCCGGCGTCGAGGAGGTCTATCCCGCCGGCTTCAGCACATCGGTCCAGGTCTCCGGGCCCCTGACCGAGCGGCTCGAGGGCCGCGCGCGCGGCGCGGCACACTTCCACGGCGTCACCACGGTCGTCGCCAAGCTGCTCGCAATGGTCGCGCCCGACGTCGCCTTCTTCGGCCAGAAGGACGCGCAGCAGGTGCTCGTGATCCGGCGCATGGCGAGCGACCTCAACCTGCCCGTCAGGATCGAGGCGCTGCCGACCGTCCGCGACGCCGACGGGCTCGCGCTATCGAGCCGCAACGCGCTGCTCGCGCCGGCCGACCGCGAGCGCGCGCTCGCGCTCTCCAGGGCGCTCGGCGCCGCGCGGTCGCTCGCCGGCGAGGGCGAGCTGTCCGCCGCAGCGATCACCGCCCGCGCCGCGGCGGTGCTGGCCGAGCGCGGGATCACGCCGGAGTACCTGGAGCTGGTCGACCCCGACACGCTCGAGCCGCTCGCCCGGCTCGACCGCGACGCGCTGCTGGCGGTCGCGGCCCGGGTCGGAGACATCCGCCTGATCGACAACGCCATCCTCGCCCCCGCGCATGCGCGGGGAGCCGAGCCAACTCCTCCGAAGGAGGCGCCGACCCCATGCAGCGCGTGATGCTGAAGTCCAAGATCCACCGTGCGACGGTCAGCGACTGCGACCTGCACTACGTGGGCTCGATCACGATCGATCCCGACCTGCTCGAAGCGGCCGACATCCTCGAGCACGAACAGGTCCACGTCGTCGACGTCGACAACGGGGCGCGCTTCGAGACCTACACGATCGCCGGCGAGCGGGGCTCGGGCGCGATCCGCGTCAACGGCGCCGCGGCGCGGCTCGTGCACCGCGGGGACACGATCATCGTCATCTCCTACGGCCAGTACGACGAGGCCGAGCTCGAGCGCTACGAGCCGCGCGTCGTGCACGTCGAGGCCGGAACGAACCGCATCATCACGATCGACGACGCAGTGGCGACCCTGCTCACCTAGGCAGGGCGTCAACCGCTTCAGAGAGGAACGAGACAATGTCAAGCCAGCCCAACCTGCAGGCCCCGGCGGACCCGGGCCGCCTCCCGACCACCCTCCCCGGCTTGTTCGAGAAGAAGCGTCTCGGTGACCCGATCGTGATGGTCACCGCCTACGACTACCCCAGCGCGCGCGCCGCCGAGGCTGCGGGCGTCGACCTCGTGCTGGTCGGCGACTCCGCCGCGACCACGATGCTCGGCTACAACGCGACGACGCCGGTCGCGCTCGACGACATGCTCGTCCTCGCGCGCGCCGCGCGCCGCGGGCTGAGCAGCCCGCTGCTGATCGGGGACCTGCCGTTCGGCTCCTACGAGGTCTCAGACGAGCAGGCGATCACGACCGCGCTGCGGATGGTCAAGGAGGCCGGCTGCGAAGCGGTCAAGCTCGAGGGCGGCGGCGAGGCCTCGGTCGCGCGAGCCCGAGCGATCACCGGCGCCGGGATCCCCGTCATGGGCCACGTCGGACTGACTCCCCAGACGAGCACCGCGCTCGGCGGCTGGAAGGCACAGGGCCGCACCGCAACCGCGGCCGCGCGCATCGGCAGCGAGGCGCTCGCGCTCCAGGACGCCGGCGTGTTCTCGATCGTCTTCGAGGCGATCCCGGCGGCGGTCACCGAGGAGCTGATGCCGCTCATCGACGTGCCGGTCATCGGGATCGGCGCCGGCGGCGCGACCGACGGCCAGGTGCTCGTGTTCCACGACCTGCTCGGCATCCGCGACGGCCTCGGGCCGCGGTTCGTCAAGCGCTACGCCAACATCCAGCAGGAGATGAACGCGGGAGTGAGCGCGTTCGCGGAGGACGTGCGGACCGGCCGCTATCCGGGCCCGGAGCACTCCTACTCGATCGACGCGCAGGAGCTCTCGGAGCTCCGCGCCACGCTCCCTAGCCGCGACTAGAGCCGCGTCCGGCTACGCGCTCGGCGCGCGTTCGGCCGTCCCCCGCGCGCTCGGCTCGGGCAGGACCCGCTCGAGCAGCTCGCCCGCGGGTCGGCGTTCGATGTCATCGCGTAGATCGTTGCGGTAGGCGAGCAGCGCGAGACTCGGCGCGATCATCATGTCGGCCGTGTATAGCCGATCCCCGCCCAGCACCCCCGCGGCGATCCACACGTCGACCTGATCGAGCAGCGCCGGCAGCCTGTCCAGCAGCTCGCGCTCGTTGCCGGCGCCCGCGCGGAAAGTCGTGCGCGCGGACATCCGGCTCGCCCCCAGGCGCACGGTCGCGTTGCGGGACAGCAGAGCGCCGAGCCGGCCGGCGGCACCCCGCTCGCTCAGCTCGTCGAGACCGCGAAACGAGGCGGCGAGCACGATTCGACGCGCCGCCATCTGGAGCGTGTCATCGGCCCACCGCTCCGCCTCGAGTACCGCGCCGAGCAGCTCCGGATCGGACGGGTAGAGCGGCGGCTCGGGACGGACCTGCTCGAGATGGCTCGCAATCGCCCGGTTCGTCTGGACGCGGCGACCGTCCAGCCGCAGCGCTGGCACCGTACCCAGGCGGTCGAGCGTGGCCAGGAGGCGGTGCGGCCCGTCGTGGAGCGTGCGCATCGGGCCGCTGCTCCCCGGAAACCCGAGCGCACGAACGAGGAGCGGATGGGCTCCGGTCGGCAGCTCGATCGTTCGATACTCGACGCGCTTGTGCTCCAGCATCAGCATCGCCGCGCGGCAGGCGTGCGAGCCGGGGATCACGTACAGCGTCGCATCGGGGCGAGCCATCTCGAGGCAGTATCTCAGCGCGCGCCCGGAAGCCGATCGTCGCGACGGCGCTCGTCTCCCCGCGGCGCCGGCGAGCGCAGCTCGCCAACGTGGACCCGACCGTGCCGTTCTGGGGCGGTCCGGACGGCCTCGCCCCCGGTGTCTCCACACAGGGCGAACAGGTCTACAGCTACGGCAACTCGATCCTGCGCCTCGGCATCTCCGCGCTCAGCCCGAAGACCGGCGTGAGCCTAGAGCCGCGGGTCGCGCCGCCGCGGCGGGTCAGACCAGCGGCTCGCCGTAGCGCTCGGCGAACGCGAACTCGCCGACCGGGCGGCGAGCGAGCTTCTTCGGCCACGGCTCGGCCGGATGCCCGACGCCGACGTGCGCCGCGAGCGCGACATCCTCGGGGATCGCGAGCAGCTCGCGCACCTCGGCCTCGGCCGGCACGAGCAGCGTCGTCATCGCGGCCGCGAGTCCCTCTGAACGGAGCGCGAGCAGCACGTTCTGCACAAACGGGTAGACCGACGCACCGCCGACGATGCTCGTGCGGGGGAGGTCGGCGTCGGTCACCGCGAGATCGGCGAGACGGACTCCGATCACGAGGTGCACCGGTACGTCGGCGAGGTTCTCGGCGTATTCGTCGGCGCGCCGCACCATGCGCACGCGCCGCTCGTCGTGGGCGTCCGGGTCGGCGAGCATCGCCGCCGCGCCGGTCATCTCCATGTAGGCGCGCCAGCGCGGGAGGTAGAGCGCGGCGAGGGCGGACTTGAGCTCGGGCTCGCGGACCACGACCACGCGCCAGCCCTGGCGGTTGCCGCCGCTCGGGGCAAAGCGCGCGGCGCCCAGAACGCGCTCGATCGCCTCCGCGCTGACGGGCTCGCCCGTGAAGCGCCGCGAAGTGGGCGTGCACCGCATCGCCTCGATCAGGTCCATCGCCGAAGACTATTTGACGATCGCGGAGGTCATCGCCGCCCGGCGGCGGCATTCTGTGCTGCCTAGCGCTCGATCCGCCTGATCACCTTCGCGGGTGCGCCTGCGGCGATCGAGTACGGCTCGATGTCACCGGTCACGACGCTGTTCGCGCCGACCACGCAGCGCCGGCCGATCGTGACGCCGCTCGTGACGACGACGTGGGCGCCGAGCCAGCAGTTGTCGCCGATCCGCGTCGGGCCCTTGCTGTCGAAGCCCTGCCACGTGATCGGCTGCTCGGGGTCTTCGAAGCGGTGCGATGCGTCGGAGACGAAGCAGCCGTTCGCGAGCATGCAGTGATCGCCGATCTCGACCAGCTCGTGGGCGGCGACCATCACGTCGCGGTTCAGGAACGTGCCCGCGCCGATGCGCACGCGCGCCGCGCCCGGAGCCGTGATCCACACCCCCGGCTCGAACAGCGCGCCTTCGCCGATCTCGAGCCGTCCCTCCCGCAGCGCCTCGAGAACGTTGCCCTCGAGCGGCCAGCGTGCGAACGCGTTGCGGCGCATCAGCTCCCAGTGGATGCGGGCGCGGTTCCAGGGCAACGAGTTGCGCTCGTACCAGCGCCACTTCTGCGCCCACAGGCGAGCCTTCACCGCGTTGCCTGGAGCAGTCACGCGCCCAGCCTCCGCCGCTACGCAGCCGCTGCGAGCTTGGCGCGCGAGCGCCGCGACTTGCGCGAAGCCGCCTGCGCCGGAGCCACCAGCTCGGCCAGGAACCTCCCGGTGTGGGAGGTGGGCTCGGCGGCGACCTCCTCGGGCGTCCCGACGGCTATCGCCTCGCCCCCCTCTTCGCCCCCCTCGGGTCCCATGTCGATGATCCGGTCGGCGCTCTTGATGATGTCGAGGTTGTGCTCGATCACGACGACGCTGTTGCCGGCGTCGACGAGCCGCTGCAGGACCTCGAGCAGGCGCTGGACGTCTGCGAAGTGCAAACCGGTCGTGGGCTCGTCGAGGATGTAGAGCGTGCGCCCGGTGGCGATCTTCGAGAGCTCTGTGGCGAGCTTCACGCGCTGCGCCTCGCCGCCCGAGAGCGTCGTCGCGGGCTGCCCGAGCCGGATGTAGCCGAGGCCGACCGCGTCCAGTGTCTCGAGGCGCCGTCGGATCTTGGGGATGTGCTCGAAGAACTGCAGCGCCTCCTCGACCGGCATGTCGAGCACGTCGGCGATGTTCCTGCCCTTGAAGCGGACCTCGAGCGTCTCGCGGTTGTAGCGCTTGCCGTGGCACTGCTCACACGGCACGTACACGTCGGGGAGGAAATGCATCTCTATCTTGATCTGCCCGTCCCCGCGGCAGACCTCGCAACGCCCGCCCTTGACGTTGAAGCTGAAGCGGCCCGGCTTGTAGCCGCGCGCCCGCGCCTCCTGGGTCTTCGAGAACAGGTCGCGGATCACATCGAACAGGCCCGTGTAGGTGGCGGGGTTCGAGCGCGGGGTGCGCCCGATCGGCGACTGGTCGACCTGGATGATCTTGTCGAGCTGGTCGAGCCCGTGGACCGCGCGGTGGGCTCCCGCGCGCCGGCGCTCGCGGTGCAGGCGGTTGGCCACCGCCTTGAACAGCACGTCGTTGACGAGCGTCGACTTGCCCGAGCCCGATACGCCGGTGACGCACGTGAGCACGCCGAGCGGCACGTTCACGTCGATGTCGCGCAGGTTGTGCTGGGAGGCGCCGACGATCTCGACATACCCCGACGGGATCCGCCGGCGCTCGGGCACCTCGATCGTCCGCTGGCCCGCGAGGTACTGCCCGGTCAGGGACTCGCCCACGAGCTCGACCTCTGCCGCGGTCCCCTCCGCGACGATCCGGCCGCCGTGCTCGCCCGCACCGGGCCCGAGGTCGACGAGATGGTCGGCGGCGCGCATCGTCTGCTCGTCGTGCTCGACGACGATCACCGTGTTGCCGAGGTCGCGCAGCCGCTCGAGCGTGGCGATCAGCTTCGCGTTGTCGCGCTGGTGCAGGCCGATCGACGGCTCGTCGAGGATGTAGAGCACGCCCACGAGCGAGGAGCCGATCTGCGTCGCGAGGCGGATCCGCTGCGCCTCGCCGCCCGACAGGGTGGTCGCGGCGCGCTCCATCGACAGGTAGCCGATCCCGACGTTCTCCAGGAAGCGCAGGCGCTCGGAGATCTCACGCAGGATCAGGCGCGCCACGTGCCGGTCGGTCTCCGACAGCTCGACGTCCTCGATCCACTCGAGCGCGCGACGGGCCGAGAGGGCACAGAACTCCTCGATGCGCGTCCCTGCGACGAGCACCGCCCGCGACTCGGCCCGCAGGCGCGCGCCCTGGCACACCGGGCACGCCCGCAGCGACATGAACTCCTCGATCCGTTCCCGGCTCCACTCCGAGCCCGTCTCGCGGTGGCGCCGTTCGAGGCTGCGCACGACGCCCTCGAAGCGCGTCGCGTACGAGCGCCGCCGCCCGTAGCGGTTGCGATAGGTGACGTGCAGCGGCTCTCCCCCGGTCCCGTACATGAACACGTCCCGCTGCTCCTCGCTGAGCGATTCCCACGGCGCGTCGAGGTCGATCCCGTAGGCGTCGGCGAGCGCCAGGGTCATCTGCTCGAAGTAGTTGGAGCTGCTCGCCGCCCACGGCACGATCGCCCCCTGCGCGATCGAGAGCTCGGGATTGGGGACCACCAGGTCGGGGTCGATCTCCATCTGCGACCCGAGCCCGGTGCAGCGCTCGCACGCGCCGTGCGGCGAGTTGAACGAGAAGATCCGGGGCTCGAGCTCGACGAGCGAGGGCCCGTGCACCGGACACGCGAACCGCTCGGAGAAGGTGTAGATCGTGCCCTCCTCGGGCGCCACGCCGGGGACGATCGCCGCCGCCGCGCGAGCGCCCTTGGCGCCGGTTGCGTGCGCGCGCCCGGAATCGCCGCTCGCCGCCGCATCGGCGCTGCGCGACCCCTCGGCGGAGGCCGAACGGCCGGAGCCCACTATCTCTACCTCGACCAGCCCGTCCGCCAGCCCGACCGCGGTCTCGATCGAGTCGGCCAGGCGCTTGCGCACCTCGTGGCGCATCACGAGCCGGTCGACGACGACCGAGATGTCGTGCTTGTAGCGCTTGTCGAGCACGATCGTCTCCTCGAGCATCCGCACGCGGTCGTCGATCTTCACGCGCGCGAAGCCGTCGGCGCGCAGCTCGTCGAGGAGCTTCCCGTACTCGCCCTTGCGGCCCCGTACGACCGGCGCCAGCACCATGAAGCGCGTCCCCTCCGCGAGCTCCATCACCTGGTCGATGATCTGCTCGGCCGACTGCCCGACGATCGGGCGGCCGCAGATCGGGCAGTGGGGCTTGCCCACGCGCGCCCACAGCAGGCGCAGGTAGTCGTAGATCTCGGTCACCGTCCCGACGGTCGAGCGCGGGTTGCGAGACGTCGTCTTCTGGTCGATCGAGATAGCCGGCGACAGGCCCTCGATCGAATCGACGTCGGGCTTGTCCATCTGGCCGAGGAACTGCCGCGCGTAGGCCGACAGCGACTCGACGTAGCGCCGCTGGCCCTCGGCGTAGATCGTGTCGAACGCCAGGCTCGACTTGCCCGAGCCCGACAGGCCTGTGATGACCGTCAGCGCGTCGCGCGGCAGCGCCAGCGAGACGTCCTTGAGGTTGTGCTCGCGGGCTCCGGAGATGACGATGCGGTCGCTCGTGGCCATGGCTCGGCCATTCTACGACTGCGAACAGACGTTCGGGTCCAGTCCCCGAAGGTTCTCGACCCGAGCGCCCGCCGGCGCCACCCGGGCCGGGCCCGGCCCTCACCCCTCGATCGCCGCGTACACCTCGTCGATCAGCGTCGCCTGGTCGGCGAGCTGGAAGTTCTTTGACAGATAGCGCTCTGTGTCGGCGCGCGATTCGCCGTTGAGCGCCATGTTGAGCGCGATCAGGCGCGCGCCGTCGAGGTCCGTCCCGCTCGCCGCTGCGGGAGCGGTCTGCTGCGGGGCGCCGGCCTCCGCGGGAGCGGGCGCCGGCGCGGCCGTCGGGGGCGACGCCGGCGCGGGCATCGCGCCGGCGGGCGCGGTGTCGACGGCGGAGGCCGCGGGGGGCGCAGCGGTCGCCTGCGCCGCAGGTGCGCGGCCCGACGCGGCGTCGTAGAGCTCGGCCATGTTCGTCTCGACCGCCGTCAGATCGCCGGCGAGCCGCCCCGCGCCGGCGCGCAGGCTGTCGACGAGCGCGCCCACCTCCGTGTCCATGCCACCGACGCGCTCGAGCAGCTTCGCCGACGCCTCGGCTACGGCGACCACGTGCGCGCGCGCCTTGTCGAGCGCGTCCTGGCGGGTGCTCTCGGCATCCCGGTCGGCCGCCTCGCGCACCTGCCGCGCGCTGTCGGACGCCTGGCGCTCGATCTCCGCCGCAGCCTGCTCGGCCGCGGCGAGGATGCTCTGCACATGCGTCCCGGCGCTCGTCGCCAGCGACGGCTCGGCGCCGCTGACGGCGGCGCGCTGCAGCTCCTCGACCTCGCCCGCGATCGTGCGCAGGTGCGCTTCGACGGCCACGGCGTCGTAGCCGCGCCGCGCGATCGGGAAGTCCTTGCGTTCGATTGCCTGGCGGTCCAGCTCCACGGCGCGGATCCTACCCCTGGCTCCCCTCGGAGGCACCCGATGCGGCGGGCGCCTCTGCCGCTCGGATCTCCTGCAGGTCGCGGCGCAGCTCGCGCAGCTCGTCGCGCAGCTGCGCGGCGTACTCGAAGCGCAGGTCCTCCGCAGCCGCGAGCATCTCCTCCTCGAGCTCGACGACCATCCGCTCGAGCTCGCCCCGCGGGAGCTCGGCTCCGCCGCCGGCGGCCGCGCCCCGGCGCGTACGCCGCCGTTTGCGCCCGCGTGGCACCTTCGACTCTCCCTGCAGGAACTCCGCGATGTCTGAGATCCCCTTCACGATCGTGGCCGCCGTGATGCCGTGCTCCTCGTTGTAGGCGAGCTGGATCTCGCGCCGCCTGTCGGTCTCGGAGATCGCCGCGCGCATCGCCTTCGTCTCCTTGTCGGCATACATCAGCACCGTCCCGTCGACGTTGCGCGCCGCGCGCCCGATCGTCTGGATCAGCGAGGTCTCGCCGCGCAGGAACCCCTCCTTGTCGGCGTCGAGGATCGCCACGAGCGACACCTCGGGGAGGTCGAGGCCCTCGCGCAGCAGGTTCACTCCGACGAGCACGTCGTACTCCCCGAGCCGGAGGTCGCGGATGATCTGGATCCGTTCGAGCGTGTCGATCTCGGAGTGCAGGTAGCGCGTCTTGAATCCCATCTCCAGCAGGTAGCCGGACAGGTCCTCGGACATCTTCTTCGTCAGCGTCGTCACGAGCACGCGCTCGTCGCGGTCGACCCGGGCGCGCACCTCGTTCATCAGGTCGTCGATCTGATTGCGCGTCTCGCGCACCTCCACTGCGGGGTCGACGATCCCCGTCGGCCGCACGATCTGCTCGACGACCCGCTGCGACTGCGTGCGCTCGTACTCGCCCGGCGTCGCCGACACGAACACCATCTGCGGCGTGATCGAGAGGAACTCGTTGAACGTCTGCGGCCGGTTGTCGAGCGCGCTCGGCAGGCGGAAGCCGTAGTCGACGAGCGTCTGCTTGCGCGAGCGGTCGCCCTCGAACATGCCGCCGATCTGCGGCACGGTCTGGTGCGACTCGTCGATGAAGCACACGAAGTCGTCGGGGAAGTAGTCGATCAGGCAGTACGGCCGCTCGCCGGGCTTGCGGCCGTCGAGGATCCGCGAGTAGTTCTCGATGCCCGAGCAGAACCCCACCTCCCTGAGCATCTCCATGTCGTACTGCGTGCGCTGGCGCAGGCGGTGCGACTCGAGCTGCTTGCCTTCGGACTCGAGCTCTTCGCAGCGCTCGTTCAGCTCGCGGCCGATCGCCTGCACCGCGTTGTCGATCGACCCCTCCTTGACCGTGTAGTGCGTCGCCGGCCAGATCGCGACGTGCTCGAGATCGTCGGCGATCAGCTCGCCGGTGAGCGGGTCGAAGTGCGCCAGCCGCTCGACCTCGTCGCCGAACAGCGTCGCGCGGAACGCCGTCTCGGCATAGGCCGGGAACACCTCGAGCGTCTCGCCGCGGACGCGGAACGTGCCGCGCGAGAGCACCTGGTCGTTGCGCGTGTACTGGATCGAGACGAGCTTGTGCAGCAGGCGGTCGCGGTCGATCATCTCGCCGCGCTTGAGGATCTCCATGTTCATCTCGTACGTCTCGGGCGAGCCGAGGCCGTAGATGCAGGACACGGACGCCACCACGATCACGTCGCGGCGCGCGAACACGGCGGCCGTCGCGGCGTGCCGCAGGCGGTCGACCTCGTCGTTGATCGCCGAGTCCTTCTCGATGTACAGGTCGCGGCTCGGGACGTAGGCCTCGGGCTGGTAGTAGTCGTAGTAGGAGACGAAGTACTCGACCGCGTTCTCGGGGAAGAACGTCCTGAACTCGTTGCAGAGCTGCGCCGCGAGCGTCTTGTTGTGGGCGATCACGAGCGCCGGCCGCTGCACCTGCTCGATGACCCCGGCCATCGTCATCGTCTTGCCGGTCCCGGTCGCGCCGAGCAGCGTCTGGCAGCGCTCGCCTCCGAGCACGCCGTCGGCGAGCTGTGCGATCGCCTTGGGCTGGTCGGCGGTGGGGGTGAAGACGGAGTCGAGCTTGAAGTCGGGCATCGCGGCACTACGTTAGCCCGTCCATGGGCGCCGTCTGACCCCGAAGGCGCGCTCGCGAGCGGGTGTGGCCGGTGCGGGTCCTACACGCCGAGCTCGCGGGGATAGGTCGCTCTGTATTGCTGCTGCGCGACCAGCACGCGGCGTACGTATTCGCGCGTCTCCGGGAACGGGATCGACGCCTGTTCCAGCCCGTGCCCTTCCGCGCTGGCCTGCGCGACCCAGCCATCCACGTTCGCGATCCCGCCGTTGTACGCCGCCACGGCCAGCATCTCGTCGCCGTGGTAGTGGTCGAGCAGGTAGCGCAGGTAGTAGCTGCCGTATGCGATGTTGACGCTCGGCGTGGCGAGATCGCTGGCCGTGAACCGTGTCCCCCCGGAGAGGTGGGCGAGGTAGTAGGCGGTCGCCGGCAGGATCTGCATCAGCCCCTCGGCTCCCGCAGAGGAGGGCCGCGGTTCGAATTTGCTCTCCGCGTAGATCACGGCGGCGATCAGCGCCGGATCGAGGTGCTTCGCGGCGGCCTGTTCGCGGATCACCTCGGCGTTCGTCAGCGGCAGGGCGGCCTTGTGCGCGGCCTGGTTGACGCCGAGCGCCGCGATTGCGACCAGGAGCGCGATCGCGGCGGCCGCCGCCAGGGGACGAAGCTTGCGCCCGCTCATCCCGCCAGCTTCGCAAGCACCGCCGACAGCTCCCGTTCGAGGTCCTCCTCGCTGCCGTCGTTGCGGACGACGAACGTCGCGCGCGCGGCCTTCTCGTCCTGGCTCAGCTGCCGCGCGGCGCGCTCGTCGACGACGGCGTGCCCGCGGGCGGCCGCGCGCCCGGCTCGCACCTCCTCGTCGGCCAGCACAGCGATCGTCGCGTCGTAGATCGGCTCCATCCCGGCCTCGAACAGCAGCGGCACCTCGACCACCGCCGCGCGCGGCGCCGGCTCCTGGGCGCGCGCGGCGGCCAGCCACTCGGCAACGCGCGCGCCGACGCGCGGCCACAGCAGCTGCTCCAGCCACGCGCGGTCCTCGGCGGTCGCGAACGCGCGCCTGGCGAGCACGGAGCGGTCCACGCTGCCGCCTGGCGCGACATCCTCGCCGAAGCGCTCCACGACCGCGTCGCGCAGCTCGTCCCCCTCATAGAGCTCGTGCACGACAGCGTCGCTCGAGATCGTCGCCGCGCCGAGCCGCGCGAGCGCCGCGAGAGCCGTCGACTTGCCCGACCCGAGGCCGCCCGTGAGCCCGACGAACGGGACCGCGGCAGCCATTGCGTCGTGGCGGCGCCCGCCCGCCGGGTCAGTCCTGCGCGGAGGGCTCGGCCGCGAGCTCGTGCTCGCCGGCCGCCTGCTCGCCCTGCTCCGCGGGGGCCTCGGCGGCAGCCTCGGGCGCGGGCGCCTCCGGCTCGTCGGCAGCCTCCGGCTCGCTCTGCGCCTCGGCGGCAGGCTCGGCAGGCTCGGCCGCCGCTGTCGCCTCGACAGCGGGAGCCTCGGCGGCAGCCTCGGGCGCGGGCGCCTCGCCGGGGGCCTCCGGCTCGGCAGCAGCCTCCGCCTCGGGGGCGTCCGCCGCGGGGGCCTCGACAGCCGGGGCCTCGGCGGCCGCCTGCGGGTCGCCTGCGGCCTCGGCCGCGGGCTGGTCGTCGCCGGTCGCCGCGTGCTCGCCGGAAGCGTCCTCGCCGCTCGCGTCCTCACCGCCTGGACGCGACACCGGCAGAATCTGGTCCTCGACGCGCTTTGCCGACAGCGACAGCCTGCGCCGCTCGGAGTCGATCTCGAGGATCTTCACGCGTATCTCGTCGCCGGGGTGCACGATCTCGCGCGGGCTCTCGACGTGGTGCGCGGCGAGCTCGGAGATGTGGACGAGCCCCTCGACGCCGTCGAGGATCTCCACGAACGCGCCGAACGTCACGACCTTGGTGACCTTGCCGGCGAGCTCGTCGCCGACGTTGTACGTGTCGACGATCCGCTGCCACGGGTCTTCCTGCGTCTGCTTGAGGCCGAGGGAGATGCGCTGGCGGTCGCGGTCGATGTCGAGCACCTTGACCTTCACGGTGTCGCCGATCGAGAGCACCTCGCTGGGGTGGTTGACGTGCGACCAGGAGAGCTCGGAGATGTGGATCAGCCCGTCGATGCCGTCGAGGTCGACGAACGCGCCGAAGTCGACGATGTTCGAGATCTGCCCTTCCACGACGAGCCCCGGCTGGAGCCGGTCGAGGATCTGCTGGCGGACCTCCTTGCGCTCCTCCTCGAGCACCGCGCGCCGCGAGAGCACGACGTTGTTGCGCGAGCGGTTGAGCTCGATCACCTTCGTCTCGATCTTCGTGCCCATGTACTCGTCGAGGTTCGGCACGCGGCGGATGTCGACGAGCGAGGCGGGCAGGAAGCCGCGCACCCCGAGGTCGATGATCAGGCCGCCCTTGACGACCTCGATGACCGTCCCCTCGACCGGCTCGCCCGACTCGGCAGCCGTTTCGATCCGCCGCCACGCCTTCTCGAAGCGCGCGCGCTTCTTCGACATGATCAGGCGGCCGTCCTGGTCCTCCTTGGTGAGGACGATCGCGTCGACCTCCTCGCCGAGGTGCACCTCGTCATTGGGGTCGACGGCCTTGCGGATCGACAGCTCGTTGGCCGGGATGACGCCCTCGGACTTGTAGCCGATGTCGACGAGGACCTCGTCCTTGTCGATGCGGACGACGTGGCCCGTGACGACCTCGCCCTCCTCGATCGTGCGGAAGGTCGCGTCGTAGTTGGGGACGATCTGGCCGTCCACCTCCAGCAGCAGCCCGTTCGACCCGTCGACCACGCGAGCCTGGGGGTTCTCTATCACCGTTTGCACCCGGCGAAGCGTAGCGCAGCCGTATCATTGCGAGCCACATGCCCGTCCGAGCGACCAAGCGCGGCGCCGAACGCACGCGCCTCGATCGCGACTGCGACGTGCTCGTCTGCGGCGCCAGTTTCGCGGGCCTCGCAGTTGCGCGCGAGCTGGCCGGCAGCGGCGCGCGTGTGCTCGTCGTCGACCGCTATGAGGTCGGCGAGCGCCAGACCTCCGCCTGCGCGATGCCCACCGTATGGCTGTCGGCCCTCGACCTGATGTCCACTCACCGTCAGACCTTCGACGAGCTGATCGTGCACACGCGCTTCCGCACCTCGCGCTGGCAGCTGCCGTGGTCGTTCTCCACGTTCGACTACCGCGAGCTGTGCGCGGCGATGTACGAGCGCGCCGACGACGGCGCGCTCGAGTTCGAGACGGCCACCGTCACCGGGCGCGAGGGCACGACGGTCCACACCGACCGCGGCGTGCTGCGGGCACCGCTGGTGGTCGACGGGCTCGGCTGGCGCCGCGTCCTCTCCAACGCCCCCGCGATCCAGCCCCCGAACGCGCGGCTCTCCCGCGGCCTCGAGGTCCACCCCCCGGGCACCGGGTCCGAGATGGAGCTGTGGATCGACGCCCGCTACGTGCGCGCCGGCTACGGCTGGAGCTTCCCCGCGCGCGACGAGCTGCGCGTCGGCGCGGGCTCGTTCTGGCCCGCCCACCACGTCAAGGAGCCGACGGTGCGCCTCGCCGGCGAGCTCGGCCTGCCGGCGCAGGGCTACCAGGGGAACTGGATCCCGCACCAGCTGCGGCGCGCGACCGAGGACGGCGTGTTCTTCGCGGGCGACTCGGCCGGGCACTGCCTGCCCGTCACGGCCGAGGGGATCCGCACGGCGCTCTATTTCGGCCTCGCCTGCGGGCGCGAGCTGCGCGCGGTGGTGGAAGGGACGCGCACCCGCGCGCAGGCGGCCGCGCGCTACGCGGCGTTCTCGGACTCGCACAAGCGCAAGTTCGCGATGCTGCTCGGCTTCCAGCGCGCCGTCGGCCAGCTCACGCCGACGCGGGCGCTCGACGCCGCCGTGCGCGCGTTCGAGAGCCGCCGGCTGACGCGCTGGGCGTTCGACCACTACCTGGCGATCGCCCCCGCCTCGTTCGTCTCGGCCGGTCCCCCCGCCGCCTCTTCGAGCGCCTCGGCGAAGCGCCGCATGCCCTCCTCGATGGCCGGCTCGGCGAGGTTGGCGTAACCCAGCACGAAGCGGTCGTCGACCGGCCGCACGTCGATGTAGCCGTAGCCGACCGGGTAGACGCCCACCGACCGTGCGGCGGCGGCGCGCGCGACCGCGAGGCCCGGGACCGGCGCCGGCAGGCGCACGATCGCGTGTAGCCCGGCCGCGACGCCCTCGACGGTTGCGCCCGGCAGGTAGGCGGCGACGCCCCGCACGAGCGCGTCGCGGCGCGCGCGGTAGCGCCTCCGCGCGGCCCGCAGGTGGCTGTCGTAGGCCCCGCTCTCGAGCAGCCATGCGAGCGCGAGCTGGTCGAGCGTCGAAGAGCCGTGGTCGGCGAGCAGCTTGCGCTCGGCGACCCGCTCGACCAGGCGCGCGGGGAGCACGAGCCAGCCGATCCGCAGCGCCGGCGCGAGCGTCTTGCTGATCGTCCCCGTGTAGACGACGCGGTCGGGAGCGAGCCCCTGCATCGCCGCCAGCGGCGCCCGGTCGTAGCGGAACTCGGCGTCGTAGTCGTCCTCGATCAGGACACGGTCGCCCTCGGCCCCCCAGGCGAGCAGCTCGGAGCGCCGCGCGGGTGCGAGCGCCACGCCGGTCGGCGACTGGTGCGCCGGCGTCACGAGCGCCGCGACGATCGGCGCGTCCGCGCCGAGGCGCTCCAGCTCGCCGACGCACGCGCCCTGCTCGTCGACCGGCATCCCGACGACCTCCGCCCCGTTTGCCGAGAGCATCGCGCGGTGGACCGGCAGGCCGGGGTCCTCGACCGCGACCCGGCCGCCGTCGAGGACCTGTGCCATCAGCGCGAACGCCTGCGCCGCGCCGCTGCAGATCACGATCGCCTCGGGCTCCGCGACCACGCCGCGCACACGCCGCAGGTGCTCGGCGAGAGCGTGCCGCAGCGGCAGCGCGCCGCGCGGGTCGGGATAGCCGAGTGCGCGGTCGGGCATCGCGCGCATCGCCTCGCGCACCGCGCGCAGCCAGGCACGCCGGGGGAACAGGCTGAGGTCGGGGTTGCCGGGGAAGAAGTCGAACTGGAGCGCGGCGGGCTCCGGCCCGGGCTCGGACGCGGGCGCGCCGCTCGCGGCGGCGGCCACGAACGTGCCCGATCCGCGCCGCGCGCTCAGGTACCCCTCGGCGAGCAGCTGCGCGTAGGCGTCGACGACCAGCCGCCGCGAGACGCCGAGGTCGCCGGCGAGCGCGCGCGTCGTCGGCAGGCGGCTGTGGGGCGCGAGCCGCCCGGAGCGGACGGCCTCCCGCAGGCCGTCCTCGAGCTGCGCCCGCAGCGGCGCGCGGGCTCCGCGATCGAGCGAGATCAGGAGCTCTGGCCCCGAATTGGTACCCGTTTCCATGTGTCGAGTGGTCCTTTACCCTGAAACCACCTCAACTTATCGTGGGGACATGAGCATCGCCACCGGCCACCCCGGCCCCCGCTCGGCCGCCGCTCCCGAGAGCTCGGCGCTGCTGATCGCCGGCCTATGGGTGCTCGCCGTCTACAACGTCGCGCTCGCGCTGTGGATGGCGATAGCGCCGCACACCTTCTACAGGGCACTCGGCCCGTTCGACGCCTACAACAGCCACTACATCCGCGACACCTCGACGTTCATCGGCGCGTTCGCCGTCGGGTCGATGGTCGCGATCCGCGTGCCGTCCTGGCGCGCACCCCTGCTCAGCCTCGCGACCGTCCAGTTCGCGCTCCACAGCGTCAACCACCTGGTCGACATCGGCAACGCGCACCCGGCCTGGATCGGCTACTTCGACTTCTTCTCCCTGTTGGCTGCGACCGTGCAGCTCGGGTGGCTGACCCGCGTAGCGGCAGTCGAGGCCCGTAGCGTCCCCCGAACACATCAAGGAGCAGTCCCATGACCCGGATCACCGCGCCCGCGCGCAGCGGGCCGATCGTCAAAGCCGCGCTGGCCACGGCTCGCCGCAAGACCAAGCAGATGACCGCGCGGGAGACCGAATCCATGATCGAGCCGCTCGAGGCGTTCGCCCACGCACCCGCCCTGCTGTTCGGCTATGCCGCGCTGGAGCTCGGGACCGAGCGCGCCGCAGCGGTGCCGAAGCGCCTGAAGGAGCTCGTCGTGCTGAAGGCGGCGACGATGATGGGGTGCGAGTACTGCATGGACATCGGCTCGGCGATCGCGCGCCGCAGCGGCCTCAGCGACGAGCAGCTGCTCGCGCTCGCGCACTACCGCGAGTCCGGCCTGTTCGACGAGATCGAGATGCTCGCGCTCGACTACGCGGTCGCGCTCAGCCGCACGCCGGTGGTAGTCGCCGACGAGCTGTTCGACGCCCTGCGCGCGCACTTCGACGATCGCGCGCTCGTCGAGCTCACCCAGGTGATCGCGCTCGAGAACTTCCGCTCGCGCTTCAACATGGCGCTCGACATCGGCTCGGCGGGCTTCAGCGAGGGGATGGTCTGCGCGGTCCCCGACAGCGCCGCCGCCGGGGCGATGCACCCGGCCGGCGCGGCGCAGGGCGGGTCGGCGACCGGGAACGGCGCGGGCTCCCTCGGCGCGACCGCGCGGTGAGGGTCTTCGTCGCCGGGGCGACCGGCGCGATCGGGCGAGCGCTCGTGCCGCTGCTGCTCGAGGCCGGCCACGAGGTCACGGGTATGACGCGGTCGGCCGAGCGCGCGAGCGAGCTCGAGCGCACGGGCGCCGAGGCCGTGGTGGCCGACGCGCTCGAGGCCGATGCGGTGCGCCAGGCCGTCGCCGCGGCGAGCCCGGAGGTCGTCGTGCACCAGCTGACCGCGCTGCCCCAGCGGATCGATCCGCGCAAGCTCGAGCGCGACTTCGCGCTGAACGACCGCCTGCGCAGCGAGGGCACCGCGATCCTCGTGGACGCGGCGCGGGAGGCGGGCGCGCGCCGCGTGATCGCGCAGAGCATCGCGTTCATGTACGAGCCGGGCCCGCCCGGAACGGTCCACGACGAGCAGGACCCGCTCCTCGAGCACCCTCCGCCCGCTTTCGCACGGACGCGCGACGCCGTCGCCACGCTCGAGCGGACGGTGCTCGCCGCGGACGGCGTGGTGCTCCGCTACGGCTACTTCTACGGTCCCGGCACAGCCCTCTCCGGCAGCGGCTCGACCGGCGCCGACCTGCGCAGGCGCCGCTTCCCGGTCGTCGGGCGCGGGACGGGGGTGTGGTCGCTGATCCACATCCGAGACGCGGCGCGCGCGACCGTCGCGGCGCTCACGCACGGCACGAGCGGCACCTACAACATCGTCGACGACCACCCGGCGCAGGTGGCGGAGTGGCTGCCCGCGCTCGCGAGGGCGATCGGTGCCCCGCGCCCGCTGCGCCTGCCGGCGTGGGTCGCGCGCCTCGCGGCGGGCAGCTACGGCGTCGAGGTGATGACGCGGGCACAGGGCGCGAGCAACGCGCGCGCCCGCGCCGATCTCGGCTGGCAGCCGGAGCTCCCGAGCTGGCGCGAGGGCTTCGCGGCAGACCTAGGTTGAGCTGGGGGTCCCCATCGCCTCGGCCGCGCGCCTGGCCATCTCCTCCTCGCTGACGTCCTCCACGTGCGTGGCGATGTCCCAGCGATGACCGAACGGATCTTCCAGCTGACACGCGCGATCGCCATAGAAGCGATCCTCGAGGTCGCGCACGGACTTCGCGCCCGCCGCGATCGCACGGGCAAAGGCGTCGTCGACGTCGTCCACGTACACGTACATCATCACCGCACTGCCGCCGACACCGCGTGGCGCGCGGATCCCCATCTCGGGGTTCTCGTCGGCCAGCATCAGCACCGAGTCGCCGATGTCGAGCTCGGCGTGGCCGATGCGGCCATCGGGGCCCGGGATGCGCATACGCTCGGTCGCGCCGAGCACGTCGGCGTAGAACTCGATCGCTTCCGTGGCACCGTCGACGATCAGGTAGGGCATCAGGCTGGGGTAGCCGCCGGAGACCGGGGTGCTCATCGCGTCAGACCTCCTGTTTCGACCGTTTTCTCGCGGCCCGCGCGGCGCCCGCCACGGCAGGCAGCACAACACCTGAAAAGGTAGCGCTGGCACGGCTCGCGGACTCCACTTGCGGCCCGCGAACAACGAGTTCTCCCGCTCCGAGGCGTCGAGGAGGCATCTCGTCAACGTGCCGAAGCAGAAGCCCATCGCCTGCGCGGCCTCGCCGTCGCCTCGGCGCCCTCCCCCTAGGTCGCGCGCGATACTGGGCGAGCGATGTCGCAGGAGCTCACGACACCCGACCTGGTGGAGCTTGTGCGTAAGCAGGCTGAGGATGCGAACCGCCTCGATCTCGACGCGGTGATGAACGTCTTTGCCGACGATGCAATCCTGGACGGGCGGGGGGCCGGAAATTTCTCTGAGGGCCGCGCCGCGATCCGTAAATTCGTTGAGGACTGGTTCGACTCCTACGAGGGGCTGCGCTTCGAGTTTGAGGAGGTCAGCGCGCTCGGCAATGGCGTCGTGTTCGCCCTGTGTATCCAGGACGGGCGTCTGGTCGGCAGCGCCGGTCACATTCGACAGCGCGAGGGGTGGGTCTACATCTGGGCGCGAGGCTCGATCGCTCGCCTCACGACTTACGACGTCGACGAGGGTCGTGCAACCGCCGAACGGCTCGCCGAGGAACGGAGGTAGCCGGTGTCGCAGGAGTCCACGACACCCGACCTGGTGGAGCTTGTGGGGAGAGCGTTTGAGGCTGTGAATCGCCGTGATGTCGACGCGGTGATAAACAGCTTTGCTGTCGATGCGGTCTTTGAGGGCCGGGCGCTGGGGGACATCTTCGAAGGCCACACGGTGATCCGCAGCTTCATTGAGGAATGGTTTGGCTTGTACGAGGAGTTGGAGTACCGGCTCGAGGAGGCCCGCGACCTCGGCAATGGGGTCGTGTTCGCCGTGGTCGTTCAGGACGGCCGTCCGGTTGGCAGCGCCGGTCACGTCCACCAGCGCGAGGGATGGGTCGTCGTTTGGGTGCGAGACTCGATCGCCCGCATCACGGTCTCCGAGGTCGACGAGGGCCGTGCTGCCGCAGAACGGCTCGCCAAGTCGAGGGAGTAGGCGCAAGCGGCAACACACCGCCGCCGCCGGCGCGAGAGCCTCGACCCGGGCGACGACCAACCAGCCCCCCGCGCGAACATCCAATTCGGCGGCCCCTCGCCGAATTGCATGTGAGCGCCATTGAGCGCCCTACTTCCGCACCACCAGCACAACCCCCGCCACCAGCAGCACCAGCCCCACGATCCGCGAGGTCCCGATCTGCTGCCGGGCGACGCCGACGAGCCCGAAGCGGTCGATCACGACCGAGATGATCAGCTGCCCGGTGATCACGACCGCCGTCAGCCCGCTCGCGCCGAGCGTGCGCACGGCGACGAGCGCCACCGTCACGTAGACGGCCCCGAGCAGGCCGCCGATGAGCGCCCACCACGGCGCCCGCCCGACGTGCCCGAGGCCGCCGAGGCCGCCTTTCCAGAAGGAGGCGACGACGAGCAGCGCCGCGGTGCCGACCAGGAACGAGAACGTGGCCGCCTGGGCGGTTCCGACCGATTTCCCGAGACGCGAGTTGATCGGCGCCTGCATCCCCACGAGGGCGCCCGCGCCGACCCCGAGCAGGACCGCGAGCAGCCGGCTCACTTGGCCTCCAGCCAGCTGCGTCCGTGCCCGATGTCCACCCCGAGCGGCGGCTCGCGCGGCTCCCACACCGCGACCATCTCGCGCTCGATCAGCGACTGCGCCTCCTGCGCCTCGCCCGGCGGGCCTTCGAAAAGGAGCTCGTCGTGGATCGTCAGCAGCAGCCGCGTGCTCAGCTTCGAGGCGGCGAGCGCCTCGTGCGTCCGCACCATCGCGAGCTTGATGATGTCGGCCGCCGTGCCCTGGATCACGGTGTTGACGGCGAGCCGTTCGCCGAGCGTGCGTGTCTGGTAGTTGCGGGCCCGCAGCTCGGGGATCTGGCGGCGCCGGCCCCACAGCGTCTTCACATAGCCCTCCTCGCGCGCGCGCTCGACCGTCTCGACCATGAAGCGCGCCACCTGCGGGAAGCGCTCGAGGTAGGCGTCGATGAACTCCTTCGCCTCCTCGCGCGGGATGTTCAGGCGGTCGGCGAGACCGTAGTCGGAGAGCCCGTAGACGATCCCGTAGTTGATCATCTTCGACTTCGAGCGCATGCCCGGGTCGATCGCGTCGGGCGCGACCCCGAACACGCGCGAGGCGGTCGCTGTGTGCACGTCCTCGCCGCGCTCGAAGATCTCCATCAGCACGTCCTCGCCGGCGGCGTGCGCGAGCACGCGCAGCTCGATCTGCGAGTAGTCGGCGGAGATCAGCACGCAGCCCTCCTCCGCCTCGAAGCAGCCGCGGATCTCGCGCCCGAGCTCGGTGCGGATCGGGACGTTCTGCATGTTCGGGTTCGTGCTCGACAGGCGCCCCGTCTGCGCGACCGCCTGCAGGAACGTCGTGTGGATGCGCGAGCGCTCGTCGACGAGCGAGGGCAGCACGTCGAGGTACGTCTTGATCAGCGTCGACAGCTCGCGCCAGCGCTCGATCGCGGGCACGATCTCGTGCTCGTGGCGGATCGCCTGCAGCACGCGCGCGTCCGTGGAGAAGCCGGTCTTGCCGCGGCGCTTGCGCGAGAGCGCGAGGCGCTCGAACAGGATCTCCCCGAGCTGCTGCGGCGAGCCGATCAGGAACTCCTCGCCCGCGAGCCGGAAGATCGTACGTTCGAGCTCGTCGATCTCGGTGTGCACGCGCTCGGCGACGCCCGCCAGGCGCGCCGTGTTCAGGTGCACCCCGAGCTGCTCCATCTCGCGCAGCACGCGCACCAGCGGCAGCTCGATCTCGTCCATCAGCGGGCGCAGCCCGCGCTCCTCGATCTGCTCGCGCTGCCAGTCGGCGAGGGCGCCGAGCATCACGGCCTCGGCCGCGATCGGGTCGCGCACGTCGCTGGCGATGCCCCGCTCTTCGCACAGCTCGGTGAACGGGTAGCCGCGCCGCGCCGGCTCGAGCAGGTAGGCGCCGAGCAGCGTGTCGTGGACGAGGCCGAGGGGCACGAGCCCGAGCGCCTTCGCGTCGTGGGCGATCACGGGCCGCTCGCCGGCCGCCGCCGCGACGTCCTCCGGCCGCTCGCACTCACCCGCTAGCGCCTCGCCGCCGGACGCGGCCGCGAAGCGCCACGCCGGGCCTTCGGCGAACAGCTCGCCCTCGGCCGGCTCGCCGGCGCGCACGACGAGCGCGAGCTCGGCGCCGTCGCCGCCGAGGCGGGCGATGTCGGCCGGCGTGCCGCTGCGCAGCCGCGCGGTGAGCGTGACGTCCGCGCTGGGCGCGGGGGCGGCGACCTCCGCGTCGCCGAGCGCTTCCTCGAGCCGTTTGAGCGGGTCGCGCAGCTCGTAAGCGCGGAACACCTCGCGCAGCTTCGAGCGGTCGGGCTCGCGCGCGGCCTCGCCGGTGATGTCGAGCTCCACCTCGAGGTCGCGCTGCACCGTTGCGAGCTGCTTGGACACGCGCGCGTCCTCGGCGTGCAGGACGAGGTTCTCTTTGCGCTTGGCGCCTTTGACGTCCTGCACGTGCGCCAGCACGTCCTCGAGGCCGCCGAAGCTCTGCAGCAGCTCGCTGGCGGTCTTGTCGCCGATCCCGGGGATCCCCGGGATGTTGTCCGAGGTGTCCCCCTTCAGCCCGTAGAAGTCCGGGATCAGCTCGGGTGGGATGCCGTAGCGGTCGACCACCGCCTGGCGGTCGTAGATCTTCGTCTCGGTGATCCCGCGCGCGGTCGCCATCACCTTGACCACGCCGGCCGGGTCGATCAGCTGGAAGACGTCGCGATCGCCGGTGACGATCATCGTCGGCACCGGGGGGTCGGCCTGCAGCGCGCGCTCCGACAGCGAAGCGATCACGTCGTCGGCCTCGAAGCCCTCGAGGCGCACGTTGCGGTACCCGAACGCCTCGACGAGCGGTTCCATCGCGGGCCACTGCTGCTTGAGCAGGTCCGGCCGCGAGCGCCGCGCGGCCTTGTACTCGGGGTACAGATCGCTGCGGCCCGAGGTGCCGGCGTCCCAGGCGACGAGCGTCGGGCAGACGCCGTAGTCGGTGACGATCTTCACGAGCATCGACGCGAACCCGAAGATCGCGTTCGTCGGCACCCCGGTCGAGGTGGCGATCGACTCGGGCAGCGCGAAGAAGGCGCGGTAGACGAGGCTCGGGCCGTCGATCAGGAACAGCCGGCGCCCGTCCGCGCCGAACGGCTCCGCGACCGCCGCGGCGGCGGCGCCGCCGGCCGCTGTGCTCTGGGCGCTCATCGACTGAGCACTCTACGAGGGACGGCCCCGCCGCTGATACCTCCTAAGATCCCCTGCCCACAGACCGAGGAGCGACGACCCCTTGAGCGCAACTCCGAGCGCCCAATACAGACTCACGATCCGCGTCAGGCTGGCCGACGGGCAGGGCCTGCTCGGCAACGTCACGACCGCGATCGCCGACGCCGGCGGGGTCGTCGGCGCGATCGATGTGGTCGACGCCGCCGGCGAGCACAGCGTGCGCGACATCGTCGTCGACGCCTCCGACAGCGAGCACTGGGAGCAGCTGATCGCCGCGATCAACAGCGTCGACGGCGCCGAGGTGATCGACACCACCGACCGCACGTTCATGCTGCACCTGGGCGGGAAGATCGTGCAGCAGAACCGCCACCCGCTGAAGACGCGCGACGACCTCTCGATGGTCTACACGCCCGGCGTCGCGCGCGTGTGCCTGGCGATCGCCGAGGACCCCGACAAGGCGTTCCAGTACACGATCAAGCGCAACACCGTGGCGGTCGTCTCCGACGGCAGCGCCGTGCTCGGCCTCGGCGACATCGGCCCGAAGGCGGCGATGCCGGTGATGGAGGGCAAGTGCTGCCTGTTCAAGGAGTTCGCGGGCGTGGACGCGTTCCCGATCTGCCTGGACACGCGCGACCCCGAGGAGATAGTGCACGCGGTCAAGCTGATCGCCCCGGCCTTCGGGGGCATCAACCTGGAGGACATCTCCGCGCCCCGCTGCTTCGAGATCGAGGACGCCCTGAAGGCGGAGCTCGAGATCCCCGTCTTCCACGACGACCAGCACGGAACCGCCGTGGTCGTGATGGCCGCGCTGCTGAACGCGGCCAAGCTGACCGGGCGCCGGCTCGAGGACATGCGCGTGCTGATCATCGGCCTCGGCGCGGCCGGCGTCGCCGTCGCCAAGATCCTGCTCGCGGCCGGCGTCAGCGACATCATCGGCGCCGACTCGCGCGGCGCCGTGCACCGCGGACGCTCCGACTACGAGGACGGGAGCATGAACTCCGCCAAGCGCTGGCTCGCCGACACGACGAACGCCGCCGGGCTCGCGGGCGCACCGGCGGACCTGATCGACGGCGTCGACCTGCTGATCGGCCTGTCGGGCGCGCGCGCGATGCCGGCCGACGCGCTGGCGCGCATGAACGACGACGCGATGGTGTTCGCGATGGCCAACCCCAACCCCGAGGTCAGCCCCGAGGAGGCGGCGCCGTACGTGCGAATCATGGCGACCGGCCGTTCGGACTACCCCAACCAGATCAACAACGTGCTGTGCTTCCCGGGCATGTTCCGCGGCGCGCTCGACGTGCGCTCGCCCGCGATCAGCGAGGAGATGAAGATCGCCGCCGCGCACGCGATCGCCGCGATCGTCGACGACGAGGAGCTGCGGGAGGACTACATCATCCCCTCGGTGTTCAACCGCGACGTGGCCCCGGCCGTGGCCGCCGCGGTCGCCGAGGAGGCGCGCTCGGCCGGCACCGCGCTGGCCGGCCAGGAGGTCGGATTCGCGGCCGGCGAGACGCTCGCGGGCGCGCCCGCTGCGGGCTCGGCGGCAGCCGACGGGCGCGCGTGAGGGACGCCCGCCGGTGAGCGCCGCGAGCGTCACCGTCACCGGCGCGACGGGGCTGCTCGGACGGCGGCTCGTGCGCGCCCTGCGCGATCGCGGCACGAGCGTGACCGTCCTCACCCGCGATCCGCGGCGCGCCCGCGAGCGGCTCGGCGACGGCGTGACGGCGGTGCGCTGGGATGCGATGGCGGAGCCCGCGCCGCGCGAGGCGCTCGACGGGCGCGACGCGGTCGCCCATCTGCTGGGCGAGCCGATCGCGCAACGCTGGAGCGCGAGCGCCAAGCGCGCGATCCGCGAAAGCCGGGTGCGCGGGACGGCGAACCTGCTCGCCGGCCTGGCCGAGGCGTCGGGGCGCCCGGGCGCCCTGGTCTCGGCCGCCGCCGTCGGCTACTACGGCGGCCACGGCGAAGAGCCGCTCGACGAGGACGCGCCGCCGGGCACCGGCTTCGTGGCCGAGATGTGCGTGGCGTGGGAGGCCGCGAGCGCCCGCGCGGGGACCGAGCTCGGCATGCGCGCGGTACAGCTGCGCACGGGCATCGTCCTCGATGCCAAGGGCGGCGCGCTGGCGAAGATGCTGCCGCCGTTCCGCCTCGGCGTCGGCGGCCCCGTGGCCGGCGGACGCCAGTACGTCCCGTGGATCCACGCGGAGGACCACACGCAGATGGCGCTCGCCGCACTCGACGGCGAGGAGTGGAGCGGGCCGATCAACGTCACCGCGCCCGAGCCGGCGACGAACGCCGAGTTCTCACGCGAGCTCGGCCGCGCCCTGCACCGTCCCGCCGTGCTCCCGATCCCGGGCCTCGCGCTGCAGCTGCTCTACGGCGAGATGGCCGAGATCGTCACCTCCGGCCAGCGCGCGGTGCCGGCGCGCGCCCTCGTCCTCGGCTACGACTTCCGCCACCCCCAGCTCCCGGGCGCGCTGCGCGCCGCGCTGGGCTGACCGCGGGCCGGCTCAGGCGAGCACGGGCTCGGGGGCACTGCGCTTGGCAGCGTTGTTCTCCGACTCGATGATCACGCGGCAGGGACGCTTGCCGAGCAGGTAGGCGGCGGTCGGGCCGATCCCGCGCTCGCCCGCGGGCGCGTGGATCGTCGACCAGTAGATGACCTCGCAGCCCACGCGTTCGGCTTCCTCGACGAGCGCCGCGCCGGGGTTGCGCGTGCGGATCAGGCCCGTGTGGACCTTGATCCCGAGGCGCCGCGCCTGGATCCGCGCGCTCTCGAGCACGGAGCGGCCGTGCGCCTCCTCGTCCTCGAGGCCCGCCTCGAGCGAGAGCTGGCGCGGGACCGGGAGCACGAACACGGCGTAGACGACGCCCTCTGCGCCGATCAGCTTGGCGGCGCCGCGCAGCGCCGCCCCGCTCACGTCGTCGCCGAAGATCGGCACGAGCGCCGTGCGGTACTCGAGCTCCTCGAAGTCCGGTGGGCGTTCGGGGCGCTCGATCTTGTAGGACTTGAACGGGTCGAGGCGCTGGCGCCGGCGGTAGAGGAAGTAGCCCGCCATTCCGAGCACCATCCAGGGGATGCCGACGATCTTCGCCTCGGAGTGAAGGACGGTCACCGCGATCCACGCGGCCGCCGTGCCGATCCCCCCGATCACGGCCGTCATCGGCACCTCGCGACCGCGGATGCGCACCCCCCAGGGGCTGCGGTAGGGCCGCTCGCGGTCGGGATCTCGAAAGCGCAGGGCCACGATCGCGGCATGCGCGATCGTGAACGACAGCATCGCGCCGAACGAGTAGAGGTTGCCGAGCACTTCGGTGTTGCCGTAGATGATCAGCGTGCCGGCGAGCGCGGAGAAGAACACGATCGTGAACCAGGGCGTCCGGTAGCGCAGGTGCAGCCGCGAGAACAGCGGCGGCAGCTGGCGGTGCTCGGCCAGCGACCACGACAGCCGCGAGATCCCGATCATCCCCGCGTTCGTCGCGATGAACAGGATCGTGGCGGCCAGGAAGCCGACGTAGTAGCGGGCGAGGGTCAGGACCGTGCCGTGCAGCCCGAGGTGTTCGATCACCCCGAGCACTGGGTCGTTTTCGAAGAAGTGCCCGAGCGAGGTCGCGTAGCCGGGATGCGGGAACGACTGTTTGAGCTGCGCGCTGTAGCCGACGCCGTGGTGGACGATCGGGAGCGCCGACAGGGCCACCACCGAGATGCCCGCGTACACGGCGAGCACCGCGAGCACGACGAGGTTGACCGCCTTGGGCACCTGCGTGCCGGGGTCGCGCGACTCCTCGGCCATGTTCGCGACCGTCTCGATGCCGGTGTAGGCGAGCATCGCCAGCGACAGTGCGAAGATCAGTTCTTTCCAGCTCGGAACCGATCCGAGGTGCACCTGGTGCACGAGCAGCGACGGGTTCAGCACGAGGAACACGCCGACGAACACGAGCAGGATCTGCGTGCAGAGGTCCAGCACCGCGAGGACCAGGTTGAGCTTCGCCGACTCGCCGAGGCCGCGGACGTTGAGCCCGGCGAGGACCGCCACCACGATCAGGCCGCCGAAGATGTCGCCGGGGTTGTGGTTCAGCGAGTGCAGGCCCGGGAACGCGCTCAGGTAGTGCGGCACGAAGAACGCCGAGATCGCGATCGTGAGGATGTAGTCGAGGCTCAGCGCCCAGCCGGCGAAGAACGAGACGACGTCGTTGAAGGCGTGGCGGGCGAACGACGAGGACCCGCCCGCTTCGGGGAACATCGAGGCGCCCTCGGCGTACGTTTTCGCGGTCAGGGCGAACAGGCCGCCGGCGAACAGGAACACGAGCGGCGTGAGGCCGAGCGCGTGCGCCGCGACGAGCCCGAGGGCGTAGTAGATCGAGGAGCCGACGTTGCCGTAGGCGGTGGCGAACAGGCCCGATACACCCACCGACCGGCGCAGTCCGTGCTCGCTGAGGCGCGCCACGACTCCACGCTAGGCGCGGGTCCGTCAAGCCCTCATGAAGAACGGCCCGCCGGCCGTGTAGATGTTGTGAAGGCGGCCTGCGGTCAGGCGGTGAAGCGGTAGCCGATGCCCGAATCGGTGCGGATGAACGGGCGGTAGCTCTCCCCGGGAGCGAGCTTGCGGCGCAGGTTGGCGATGTGGGTGCGCAGCAGGGCCGTGGCGTCGGCGTGCTCGGGCCCCCACACCTCGCTGAGCAGCTGGCGATGGGTCATCAGCAGTCCGCGGTTGAGCGCGAGGACGCGCAGCAGGGAGAACTCGATCGGGGTCAGGCGCAGCTCCTGCCCGTCGAGCCAGACCGCGTGCGCGGCGACGTCCACGACGAGGCCGTCGACCTCGATACGCGGTTCGGCGACGTCGTGGCGGGCGCGCCGCAGCGCGGCCTGGACGCGCGCGACGAGCTCGCCGGGCGCGAACGGCTTGGTCACGTAGTCGTCGGCCCCGCCCTCGAGCGCCTCGATCTTGATCGCCTCCTCGTCGATCGCCGACAGCACGAGAATCGGCAGGTCGCTCCACTCGCGCAGCTGCCGGCAGACCTCGATCCCGTGCACGTCCGTGAGCATCAGGTCGACAATCGCGGCGTGCGGGCGCGCGAGCGCGGCGCGGTCGAGCGCCTCCTCGCCGCTCTCCGTCATCACGACCGTGTAGCCGGCCTCGGTCAGCACGAGCCGCAGCGCCCGGCGGATCTGCGGGTCGTCATCGCACACGAGCACGCGCTCGGGGGGACCCTTCTGGTCGCCGCCCATCAGGGCGCCTCCCCGCGGCCGGCCGCCGCGAGTGCCGGCAGCTCCTCGCCGAACGGGAGCTCGATCACGAAGCTCGTGCCCTGCCCGGGCGTCGACTCGACCGCGATGCGCCCGCCGTTGACCTCGACGAATCCCTTCGCGATCGCGAGCCCGAGCCCCGAGCCGTGGTGGTCTGACGGCGCGCCCGGCCCGCGGTAGAACGGCAGGAACACACGCTCGTACTCGCTGCTCGGCACCCCCGGGCCACGGTCGACGATCCGGACGCGCACGCGGCCGCCGACCGCGCGGGCGCGCACGGAGACGGGCTCGCCGGCCGAGTAGCGCGCGGCGTTCTCGAGCACGTTCGCGAGCGCGCGCTCGAGCTGCGCCGCGTCGCCGTGGATCAGGGGCAGGTCGGGGTCGATGCTGAGGCGGAAGACCTCGGCGCTGCCGGTGTGCGCGATCGCCTCGTGCAGCACCTCGTCCAGCGAGCACGGACCCGCATGTCGCGCCGGCGAACCGGCCTGCAGGACCGAGAGGTCGAGCAGCTTCTCGATCAGGAGCGACAGGCGCGTCGCGGCGTCGGTGACCAGCTCGCGCACCTCGCGCACCTGCGCGGGCTCGGGCGCGGTCGCGTCGAGCGCCGCCGCGGCGCCGAGGATCGCGGTGACCGGGGTGCGCAGGTCATGGGACACCGAGCGCAGCAGCGCGGTCTTCATCTCGTCGCTGCGGCGCAGGGCGGCGGTCTCGACGACCTCCGCGCTCAGCTGCTCGCGATACAGCGCCGCGGCCAGGATCGAGGAGAGCTGCGGCGCGAGGCGGTGCCGTGCCCACTCGAGCTCGCGGGGGGGCACGCCGTCCTGAAGGTGCAGTGAGCCGATGACGCCCGCCTCTTCGCCGCACAGCGGGATCGCCGCCTCTGCCGCGGAGGGCTCCTGGTCGAGCGCGATCGTCGCGCGCGCGACGCCGAGGGCGACCGCGACGCGCTCTGCGGCGACCGGGAGCGCGTCCTGCAGGCGCGCCGCCCCGAGCAGGATCCGCGCGAGGTCGGCGGCGAGGTCGGCCTCGCGACGGCGCTGGTCGGCCTCGTGCGCGTGCGAGCGCGCGAGGTCGGCGATCAGCCCGGTGGTGATCGCCGCGACGGTGAGGGCGGCGAGGCCCGTCCAGTCGCGCCCGTCGGCGAGCGCCAGGCGGCCCACCGGCGGCAGGTGGAAGAAGCTGAAGGCGGCGGCGCTCAGGACCGCGCTCGCGACGCCGAAGCGCATCCCCCAGAACATCGAGACGAGCACGACGAGGGGCAGGTAGACGACGCCGAGCGACTCGACCGGAGCGGCGTGGCGCAGCGGGTAGATCGCGAGCGTCGCGAGCGCGAGCCCCGACAGCACGGCGAACACCCCCGCGGCCCGCGACGGGCGCCGCGATCCCACCAGCAGCGGCAGACCGGCGCGTTCGAACATCCGCTGTCAATGATGGAGCATCGCGACGACCCCGCGGTCGCCGCGTGCGCGATCAGGCCGCGGCTGCCCCCGCCGGCTCGGGGCGGCGGTTTTCCGTCTCGATGATCACGCGGCACGGCCGCTTGCCGAGCAGGTAGGCCGCGGTCGGCCCGATGCGCTGCTCGCCGGCGGGCGCATGGATCGCCGACCAGTAGATGATGTCGGCGTGAGACTCCTGCGCCTCGGCCACGAGCGAGGCGCCGGCGTTGCGCGTGCGGATCAGGTCCGTGTGGATGCGGATGCCCGCGCGCTTGGCCTGGATGCGGGCGCTCTCGAGCACCGAGCGCCCGACCGCTTCCTGCTCCTCGAGGCCGGCGTCGATCGAGAGCTGGCTCGGGACGGGCAGCACGAACACCGCGTAGACGATCCCTTCTTCGCCGATCAGCTTCGCCGCGCGCGTGAGCGCGTCGGCGCTGAGATCCGCACCGAAGATCGGCACGAGCGCCGTCTTGTACTTCAGCGCCTGGAAGTGCTCGGGCCGCTGCGCGCGCTCGAGCCGCGTCGTCGTGCGCAGGTCGAGGCCCTGGTTGCGGCGGTAGAGGATGTAGACGACGATCCCGAGCGCGAGCCAGAAGACGCCCGCCGCGGCGACGTCGAGGTGCAGCACGGTCACCGCGACGAACGCGATCCCGGTCCCGACCCCGCCGAGCATCGCGAACAGCGGCAGCTCGCGGCCGCGCAGCGTCACCTTGCCCGGCCCGCGGTAGGGCCGCTCGCGGTCCGGTTGCGTGATGCGCAATCGGATCACCGACAGGTGGGCGATCGTGAACGACAGCATCGCCCCGAACGCGTACATGTTGCCGAGGAACGTGGCCTTGCCGGGAATGATCGTCAGGCACGCGATCGCGCCGAACGTGAGGATCCCGATCCACGGAGTGCTGAAGCGCGGGTGCAGGCGGCTGAGCGCACCCGGCAGCTGCCGATGCAGTCCCATCGAGTAGACGAGCCGCGAGACGCCGATTATGCCCGCGTTCGCCGCGATGAACAGGATCGTCGCGGCGAGCAGGCCGACGTACACCTCCCCCGTGCCCTGCAGCGGACCGAGGTGCAGGTGCTTGACGATCCCGAGCACGGGGTCGCCGGCGTAGCCGCCGTGGGACTCTTCGGTGCCGAGCAGCGTGGTGTATTTGCCGTTCGCGCCGCGGTGCACCGGCAGCGCAGAGAGCGCGACCATCGGCAGCAGGGCGTAGATCGCGAACACGGCGATCACCACGTAGCGGATCGAGCGCGGCACGGTGTGCGTCTCGTCCCGCGCCTCCTCGGCCATGTTCGAGATCGTCTCGATGCCCGTATAGGCGATCATCCCGATCGGGATCGCGATCAGGAAGTCCTTCCAGCTGGGCGCGGTGCCGAGGTGCACGTTCGCGACGAGCACGTGCGGCGAGAGCACGAGGAAGATGCCGATCCCCACCAGCAGCAGCTGCGTGGCGAAGTCGGTGACCGCGAGCACGATGTTGAGCGCCGCCGCCTCTTTGACGCCGACGACGTTGATCAGCGACAGCACGACGACGATGCCCGCGCCGAACAGGACGTCGCCCGGCCCGTGCTCGAGCGCCGGCCAGAACAGCCCGCCGAGGTAGTGCGGCACGAAGAACGCCGAGATCGCGACGGTGATCGTGTAGTTGAGCATCTGCGCCCAGCCGGCGAAGAACGACCAGAACTCGTTGAAGGCGTGGCGGGCGAAGCTCGAGGAGCCGCCGGCCTCCGGATACATGGCGGTCGCCTCCGCGTAGGTGGCGGCGGTCAGGTAGAAGATCCCGCCGGTGATCAGGAAGACGATCGGGGTCAGCCCGAGCGCGTAGGAGGCGACGAGCCCGAGCGCGTAGTAGATCGAGGAGCCGACGTTGCCGTAGGCGGTGGCGAACAGCCCCGAAACCCCTACCGACCGCCGCAGTCCGTGCTCGGTGAGCCGTGCCATGCGGGCCGCACGTTACACGCCGGGGCGCATGCAAAATCGCATTCAGCCCAGTTGTAATTGGAGGAACGGGCCGTATTATCCCGACGACCTGGATGCAGGCCAGGCCGCACGAACGAACGCTATGGAAACGGCGCGACGCGAAAACTACGACTCGGGAGAGGACTTCGTCCTCGAATACGGGGAGCTCCGCTTCACGTTCAACGAGAACGACTTCACCGAACGCTGCGAGCAGGCGGCGCTGAAGCTCGGCTTCGTCGGCGGGCGCCTGGGCGAAGAGGAGCTCGAAGACCTCGTCAACCTCGCCGTCAACGGTGAGATCATCGACCCGGCCTCGGGCCTCGGCCAGC
The DNA here is from genome assembly GCA_036264095.1 of Solirubrobacteraceae bacterium. Classification (GTDB taxonomy): domain Bacteria; phylum Actinomycetota; class Thermoleophilia; order Solirubrobacterales; family Solirubrobacteraceae; genus Palsa-744. The sequence continues at coordinate 34,106 of DATARO010000022.1, forward strand.
ACGTCAACGAATGCTGGCCCGAGCTGATCGGGCCAGCCGACCGCTCGCTCGTGCACTGGCTGCGCCGCCTCGTGTTCCGGGGCGCCTGGCTCGACCAGCGCGTCAAGGAGGGGGAGCTGAGCGTCGTCTTCGACGAGGGCAGCGGCGGGTTCGCCTACGTCCAGCCAGCGGACGTCACCGGCGAGGGCCACGGCGAGCCGATCGAGCTCGCCCCCGAGCCCTCCTGGAACCGCGTCGCCTACCGGCGCTGACGCCGCCTCAGAGCTTCTCCGTCTCGCCCTTCACGGCGAGCACCCGCGGCTCGGGCCACACGTAGCGCAGCTTGCGGGGGCTTCCCACGAGCCGGTCCTCGACGCCGCCGGGGGGCGTCACCGGCGCGCGCTCCACGCAACGACCACCGCGGGCGCCGTAGAACGCCTGCGCCGCGGTGTTCTGCTCGAGCACCCACAGGTACAGGCCCGTCGGCGCCGGCCGCTCGAGCACGGCGGCTGCGGTGAGCGCGAGCAGCCGCGAGCCGATCCCCTGCCGCTTGCGCGCAGCGGCGACGTGGACGTTGTCCAGCAGCGCGCCCCACTGCGGGTCCTCGTCGAAGTAGGTGTTGGCGAAGCCGACGAGCGCGGGGCCCTCCGCGAGGATCGTGCAGCGATCGGGGTGGGCCGCCGACAGCCGCTTCGTCCACACCGCCAGGCGGTCGCCGTGGACGTCGCCGTCGAGAAATCGGTCCGCGTAGGCGCCGCGGTAGTGGCGGCGCCAGGAATCTGCGTGGAGCGCAGCGACCGCCGGCGCGTCGCCGGGCTCCGCCGGGCGGAAGCGGAGGCCCTCGGCGCCGGACGGAGTCAATACCTAGCCCGCGGCCTCGATCGCCGCCGCCCGCGCCTCTGTGATCGCCTTCGCCCCATCGTCTCCGACGAGCAGCTCGGCGCGCAGCGTGCCGCTCGCGGGCAGGTCGAGGATCGGGCGGCGTCCGGTCGAAGCCAGCGCGGGGTCGAGCGCGATCACGGTCGTCTCGCCGCCGAGCGGCTCCGAAGCGGTGGCGATCACCGTCAGCGAGCCGCCGTCGCGCAGGTTCCGCGCCGACGCCAGCGCCTTGCGCGCGGCGGGCGCACTGACGCCGTCGAGGCTGTCGACGAGCACGACCGCGTCGGTGCCGCGCGCGGCGAGCCGCTGGGCGGACTCGACGACGCGCTCGAGCGCCTGCCCCTGGGCGTCGCTGGAGGCGGCGAAGCTGAGCGCCGCCGCGGGCGCGACAGAGCCCTCCCCCCACTCGGCGATCTCCTCCGGGCGAGCGCCCACGAGCACGATGCTCAGCTCGATCCCCTCGCGCTCGCGCAGCGCCCCCGCGAGCGCCCGCAGCGTGTCGGTCTTGCCGGCCGCGCGCGGACCGACGATCACCGCGCGCGAGCCGAGACCGATCGGCGCCAGCCACTCGATCGCCTCGAGCGTCGGGTCGCCCGAGCCGAGCGAGAACCGCTCGCTGGGCCACGTGACGAGCAGGTCCTCGTAGCGCGAGCCGTCGGAGACGCTGTCGGCCGACTGGCCGTTGATCTCCTCGATCCGGACGAGCGAGGAGTAGCGCTCCGAGCGCCGCGGCGTGCGCACGGGGCCGCTCACGCGGTCGCCGCTGACGAGCTCGCAGCGCCGCACCTGTGCGGCGGAGATGTAGACATCCTCGTCGGATGCCTCGGGCGGGTCCACGCGCAGGAACGCCGAGCCGTTGCCGAGCACCTCGACGACGCCCTCCGCCACGCGCTGCTCGTCGCCGTTCTCCGCGCGCCCGGCCCGTGAGCCGCGGCCGCGTCCGCGTCCCCGCCCGCCACGCGGCTCCTCCTTCTCCTCCTCCTCATCATCGTCCGGGCTCGCCTCGTCGGAGGGCTCATCGCCGGCGGCCCGGCGCGGGCGGCGGCGCCGGGGCCGGCGCGGCTCCTCGTCGTCCTCCTCGGCGGCCGCTGGGCGCTCGGTCGGCGGCTCGCCGAGGATCGCGTCGACGAGCTCGGCCTTGCGCAGGCGCCTGAACCCCTCGAGGCCGATCTGGCCGGCAATCGCGTGGAGGTCTGCGAGCGGGCTCGCCTCGAGCTCGGTGCGGTCGAGTGCGGACATCTGGGTCTCCTTTGGCTGGATGGGCGGTTGGCGTCCGGCCGCGTTGGACAGCGGCCGGCACCCGTGAACGCCGTCAGCCTAGCGCGGGCCGAGGCGGCCGCCGGCGCCCTCTCGGCGGATGTCCTCGCTGAGGGCTAGCTCGCGCGCGACCGGCGCGCTGCCCTCCAGGGCGGCGCGGACGGTGAGGAAGTCGGCGGCGGCGGCCACGTCGTGCACGCGGAACAGATGGCCGCCGTGCTCGACCCCGTAGGCGAGCGCCGCGAGCGTTCCCGCAAGGCGCTCGCGCGGGGCGCGGCCGGTCAGGGCTCCGATGAAGTCCTTGCGCGAGATCGCGAGCAGCAGCGGGCGGCCGAGGTCGTGCAGCGCATCGATGCCGGCGAGCAGCTCGATCGTCTGCGCCGGCGTCTTGGCGAAGTCGGGTCCCGGATCGACGATCAGCTGCTCGGCCGCGACGCCGCGCTCGCGTGCCACCTCGATCCGCTCGCGCAGGAACGCGAGCACGTCGCCGAGCACGTCCTCGTAGAGCCCTGGATCCTGCAGCCGCTCGCGCGGCGCCGCGCGCGTGTGCATGACGACGAGCGCCGCCCCCGTCTCCGCGCACACGTCCGCCAGCTCGGGGTCCCGCAGCCCGCTGACGTCGTTGACGATGCTCGCCCCCGCCGCGATCGCCGCGCGCGCGACCGCCGGCTTGTAGGTGTCGACCGACACCAGCGCCCCCAGCTCGCCGGCGACCTGCGCGATCAGCGGCACGACCCGCTCGATCTCCTCCTCCGGCGTGACGGGCGGCCGGTTAGTGACGCCAGACTCCCCGCCGATGTCGATCAGGTCGGCACCCTGCTCAATCAGCGCCGACGCGAGCTCGATCCGCTGCCCGAACGTGGTCCGCTCACCGGCGTCCGAGAACGAGTCCGGCGTGGCATTGACGATCCCCATCAGCAACGGCCGCCGGCCTAGCTCGAGCCTGCCACGGGTGCTGAGGAGCGTTCGCGCCGTGGCCCTCATCCGACCGCTATGCCTTCCGCGCGCGCCTCTTCGGTGAACCG
>DATARO010000059.1:0-40748 GCA_036264095.1 Solirubrobacteraceae bacterium
CACGGCTGATCCCCACGAGCCGCGGGAGGAACCAGCTCGACGCAGCCTCCGGCACTATCCCGCGCCGCGTGAACACGAACCCGATCTTCGCCCCGGAGGCGGCGAACCGGACGTCAATCGGCAGCGTCATCGTGATCCCCACTCCCACCGCCGGGCCGTTGATGGCGGCGATCACGGGCTTCGTCGACTCGAAGATGCGCAGCGTCAGCCGTCCGCCGCCGTCGCGAGGCACCTCGTCCTCCACGCCGCGCTCGCGGTAGTCGAAGGTGCTCCCCCCGGCTTCGAGATCCGCCCCGGCGCAGAACCCACGACCCGCGCCCGTCACGATCACGGCGCGCACGTCGTCGTCGGCGTCGGCGCGATCGAAGGCGTCGAGCAACTCCTCGAGCATCGTCGGGGTGAACGCGTTCAGCCGGTCGGGCCGGTTCAGGGTGATCGTGAAGATGTTGTCCGACAGCTCGGTGGTGATCTGCTCGAAGTCGCTCATTCCCGCATCCTCTCAGGGGGCGAGGTCCTGCGCGGTCAGCTGGCGCCCGTAGGGTCCGCGCCCCGTCGAGCACACCGCGCCGCAGCGCGCCGCCAGCGCGATCGCCGCCTCGACATCGCGACCGGAGGCGAGCGCGAACGCGAGCCCGGCCGCGAACGAGTCCCCGCATCCGTAGGCGTCGACGTGCGGGCCGGGTGGCTGCGCTGCCTCCCAGCTGCCCCTCCCCCCGCCTGCGCTCTCGTACTCCCCCCCGCGCACGCCCGCGGTCCTGACGGTCAGGCCGCAGCGCCCCTGCACCCGGGCCGCCGCCTCGCGCTCGATCTGGTCCTCGGCGCTGTAGACGAGCGCGTCGAGCTCGACGCCGTGCTCGAGGCACTCGCCCGCGCGCGGGTTCGCCACCAGCACACCGGCGGCGGCGCGCGCCGCCGTGAGCGCGTCGAGGTCGCCGGCAGTGAAGTAGACCGCCCCGAGCACCCCGAGCGCCGCCACCGCGTCGGCGCCGGTTGGCTGCAGCCGCGGGCCGAGCGTGGTGATCGTGCGCTCGCCGGCGGCATCGAGGAGCGTTAACGCGCGCCGCGTCGGGCGCTCGACGGTCTGCGCCGACACGCTCACCCCGAGCTCTTCGAGACGGTTGCGCGAACGCTCGCCGTGCTCGTCTGCGCCGAGTGCCGTCAGGAGCGACGCGCCGCCCGCGAGGCGCGCCAGCTGCACCGCGGCCACCGCCCCCCCTCCCGCGGGCTCGGCGAACGGGTCGGTGGCGTGGACCACCTCGCCCGGCGCGGCGACGTGCTCGACGCGGGCGAACTGCACCCACTCGACGTGCCCGACAGCCGCCATCCGTGCGCCCACGCGCGCAGTCTCACACAGCCCGCGCGAAGATCGCGAGCGTCGTCCGCGCGCCGGCCTCGGCGGTCGATGCTCGAGGTTCGCCCCGGCCGGGGCGCGCCACGCCGGCCAGGAAACAACTAGGAATAGGGAAACCCGACCGCTGGGGAGGAGAACGTTTGATGCTCGCCGCACCCGCCAGGCTCGCACGCGCCCCGAAGGACGCCCGATGAGCGAGCTTCCGAGCGCCGAGCAGATCCGCGACACGATGCCGTTCGCTGCGCTGATCGGCGCCGACCTGATCGAGGTCGCCCCCGAGCAGGTCACCGGGCGCATGGAGTGGGCGCCCGAGCGCTGCACCGCCGGCGGGCTGCTGCACGGCGGGGCACTGATGGCGCTCGCCGACGGCTGCGGGGGCGTCTGCGCGTTCCTGAACCTGCCCGAGGGCGCGGTCGGCACCGCCACGATCGAGTCCAAGACGAACTTCATGCGCGGCGTGCGCGAGGGCGCCGTGACCGCGACGACCCGGCCGCTGCACAAGGGCCGCACGACGATCGTGATCGAGACGGAGATCCGCCGCGAGGACGGCGCGCTCGTCGCCAAGGTCACCCAGACGCAGGCGTTCCACTTCCCGCGCCCCTGATACGCCGGCGCGCGCGGGCGGCGGGACGCGCATAGGATGGGCGCGATGCCGGAGCCGCTGCTCGTCGAAGACGCATCCGAGCACGTCCGGGTGCTCACGCTCAACCGCCCCGAGCAGCTGAACGCGATGACCTCCGAGCTGTGCGAGGCGCTGCACGAGGAGCTGCGGCGCACCGCGATCGACCGCTCCTGCCGCGCGGTCGTCCTGACGGGCGCGGGGCGCGGCTTCTGCGCCGGCCTCGATCTCCAGGGCTACGGGGCGGCCCCAGGCAACGACGGCAGCGACACGCCGCGCGACCGGCTCGCCAACCAGGAGCACATGTCGACGCTCGTGCTCGGTCTGCGTGCCCTGCCGCAGCCGGTGATCGCGGCTGTGAACGGCCCTGCCGCCGGCTTCGGTCTCGCGCTCGCCCTCGGCTGCGACATCCGCTACGCCGCGCGCGAGGCGGTCTTCCGTGTCGCGTTCATCAACATCGGCGTCTCCAACTGCGACATGGGCACGAGCTGGCTGCTGCCGCGCCTGATCGGCGCCTCGCGCTCCCACGAGCTGATGCTCACCGGCCGGCGCGTGGACGCCGAAGAGGCGGAGCGCATCGGCCTCGTCGCGGATGTGCTCGACGGCGGCGCGCTGCGCGAGCGCGCGGTCGAGGCGGCGGAGCAGATCGCCGCGCTCTCGCCGTGGGGCGTGCGCCTGACCAAGCAGGGCATGTGGACCGCGCTCGAGATCCCCTCGGAGCGGGCGGGCGTCGAATACGAGGACCGCCAGCAGATCATGGCCACGTTCGGCCGCGCGGTGCCGGAGGCGATCGAGGCGTTCCTGCAGAAGCGCCCGGCGGAGTTCGCGGACTGAGATGGCCGACGAGCTGTTCGGCGTCTCGGGCAAGACCGCGCTCGTAACGGGCGGCTCGCGCGGGATCGGGCTGATGATCGCCCGCGGGCTCGTGGGCGCCGGGGCGCGGGTGATCGTCTCCTCGCGCAAGGAGGCCGACGTGCGCGCCGCGGCCGACCAGCTGTCCGGGCTCGGGGATTGCGTCGCGATCCCCGCCGACGTGTCGACGCCGGAGGGCGCACGCGCGCTGGCCGCCGCCACGGCCGAGCGCTTTCCCTCGCTCTCGATCCTCGTCAACAACGCAGGCGCGACCTGGGGCGCCACACTCGAGGAGTTCCCGCCGTCGGGGTGGGATCGGGTCGCGCACACGAACGTCGAGGGCCTCTTCCACCTCACGGTCGCGCTGCTGCCACAGCTGCGGGCAGCGGCGAGCGAGGAGGATCCCGCGCGCGTGATCAACATCGGCTCGATCGACGGGATCCGGACCCCGTCGGCGGAGAACTACAGCTACAGCGCGAGCAAGGCTGCCGTTCACATGCTCACCCGCCACCTCGCCAAGCGCCTCGCGCCGGAACGGATCACGGTCAACGCGATCGCGCCGGGCCCGTTCGAGAGCAAAATGATGGCGTTCGCGCTAGAGGATCCCGAGCTGCGCAGCGCCGTCGAGCAGAGCGTGCCGCTCGGCCGAATCGGCCGCCCCGATGACGTCGCCGGTCTGACGCGCTTCCTCGCATCACGCGCGGGCTCCTACCTGACGGGCGCCGTGATCCCGCTCGACGGCGGCATCACCGGCTGCGGCTGAAGCGGGCTCGGCCGGGCGGCGCGGCGAATGCGTAACATCGCCCCGATGCGCAGCGTCAACGTGTTCGGTGATGAGGCCGCACTCGACGGCGATGAGCCTGACGGCTACCGCGCGGGCGCGATTCGCGTGAGCGCCCTGATCGGCAGCGGCGCGCTCGCCGTCAAAGCGATCGAGCTGCCGCCGGGCCAGAGCGTGTGCCCCTACCACTACGAGTACGAGGAGGAGTGGCTGCTCGCGCTCGACGGGGCGGTCGAGGTGCGCACGCCCGAGCGCACCGAGACGCTCGAGCGCGGAGCCGCGGTGTGTTTCCCGCCGGGGCCGGCCGGTGCCCACAAGGTGACGAACGCCGGCTCTGCGACGGTGCGCGTGCTGATGTTCTCGAGCGCGCGCGAGCCGGCCGTGGCGGTCTACCCCGACAGCGACAAGGTCGGCGTGTGGCCGGGTGAGCCGGGCGACGAGCTGATGTTCCGGCGCGCCGATGGCGGCGTCGGATACTGGGACGGCGAGCCGTAGCGGGCGAACCGATCGGCATTTGGACCCCGGCTAGAATTGCCGCCCGGAGCATCAGCCGGCTCGGGGCATCAAGCGCCGAGCGGCCTCCCGAAGCATGACCCCAGAACAAGCCGACCGCCTCACGACACCTGCGACCAACGGCAACGGCTCCGGGCCGGACGCGGCGGAGCTGAGCGTTTCGCGCGCGCTCGTCACGGGCGAGCCGGGCAGGCGCGTTCCGGACTTCTTCGTCGTCGGGCACCCAAAGTGCGGCACGACGGCGCTGTACGAGATGCTGATGGGACATCCCCAGATCTTCATGCCTAGCGGCAAGGAGCCCTGGTTCTTCGCCCGCGAGCTCCTCACGAACACGCCGCCGCGCCCCACCGGCACGCCCCACACGCTCGAGCAGTACCTCGCCTGGTTCGAGGGGGCCGCGCCGGACCAGCTGATCGGCGAGGCGAGCGCGATGTATCTGTGGTCGCAGGTCGCCGCCGCCGGCATCGCCCAGGTCAACCCCGGCGCCCGCATCATCGCGTTCCTTCGCGAGCCGGCGAGCTTCCTGCGCTCGCTGCACCTCGAGTGGGTGCAGATCTACGTCGAGCGCGAGCTCGATTTCAGGAAGGCGATGGCGCTCGAGCCCGAGCGGCGCGAAGGCAAGCACGTCACCGCACGCGCCTACTGGCCGCAGGCGCTCATGTACTCGGACTACGTCCGCTACACCGAGCAGCTGCAGCGCTACCACGCGGTCTTCCCCCGCGAGCAGGTGCTGGTCCTGATCTACGACGACTTCCGCCAGTCGAACGAGGCGACGCTCGAGCGCGTGCTCCGCTTCCTGGACGTCGACCACACGCATCCGGTCGAGGTGCGCGAATCGAATCCGACCGTGCAGGTGCGCTCACGCGCGTTGCAGAACCTGATGCACTCCGTGCTCGTCGGCCACGGCCCGATCTCGCGCCCGGTCAAGAGCGCGGTCAAGGCGCTCACGCCGACGCGGCTGCGCAAGCGCACGTTCCGCGAGGCCCAGAAACGCCTGCTCTACACCGAACCCGAGCCGCCCGATGAGCAGTTCATGAACGAGCTCCGGCGCCGTTTCAAGCCGGAGGTCGAAGCCGCGAGCGAGTACCTGGAACGCGACCTCGTGACGCTCTGGGGCTACGACCGCCTCGGCTGATCCAGGGCCCGGTCGACGACCGCCGCGAGCTTCGCCCGGAAGCTCGCCACCGAGAAGCGCTGCGCGTTCTGCACGGCCCGCGACGGGTCGAAGCCGAGCTCGTCGAGGCGCCGGTAGGCGGCGGCGAAGGAGGCGGGGTCGTCGAGCGTCGCGAACACCCCGGTCTCGCCGTCGATCACCGTCTCGAGCGCGCCGCCGGCGGCGGCCGCGACGACCGGGCGACCGGCGGCCTGGGCCTCGACGGCGGTGATCCCGAACTCCTCCATGCTCGGCACGACCAGCGCGCGCGCCCCCGCGTAGAGCGCGGCGAGCTCTTGATCGCCACGCCGGCCCATGAACTCGGCCTCCGGGTAGGCCGCGCGCAATGCCGCCTCCTCCGGCCCCGAGCCGACGACGCGGATCGGCATCCGCGCCCGCCGGGCCGCCTCCAGCGCGACGTGCACCCGCTTGTGCCGGACGAGCTCGGAGACGATCAGCAGCGCCTCGCCGTGCTCGCCGGGGGCGAAGCGCCCCGTTTCCACGGGCGGGTGCACGATCGTCGAGCTGAGGCCGTAGTAGCGGGCGATGCGCTCCTGCGTGAGCTTCGAGTTGGCGACGTAGACGTCGACGCGCGCGCTCGCGCGAACGTCCCAGCGACGCATCCTCGCGAGCTGGAGCCGCAGCAGCGGGCGCAGCGGCGGCGGCATCTCCGACAGCGCCCGCTCCTGCTCGTACCACGCGTAGCGAAACGGCGCGTGGCAGTAGCAGACGTGAACGGCGCCCGGCGGGACGCGGATCCCGTGCGCGAAGGCGCTGCTGCTGGTCAGCACCGCCTCCACATCGGCGGGTCGGAGGCGTTCGACGGCCCACGGATACAGCGGCAGCAGGCGGCGGAAGCCGGCTTGGCCGACCCGCGCCCGCTGCAGCGGCGAGGTCACGACCGCGCGCCCCCGAAAACGGCCCGCGGTTCCCTGCTCGTCGTAGAGCAGGGTGTAGATCGGGGCGGCCGGATACAGGTCGGCCATCGCCGCGAAGGTCCGCTCCGCGCCGCGCAGCACGAGCAGGTAGTCGTGCGCGAGAGCGATGCGCGGGGACCCGCTGAGCGACTGTTCCCGCGGCGGGTCTGGCGCTTGCACTGGGCCAAGAAGATACGGGCTCGCCGGCGTCGGGGGGCGCAAACCCGTCCTCTACCCCGCGATCGACGGCTCCCGGCGGCGCGAGCGATCCTCCAGGGCAGTCGGCGCGCGGCGCGAGCGATCGGATCGCTTCGCCGCGAGATAGGGTCCCGGCGTGGACTTCCTGATCTCCACCGAGGATCTGCACGAGGTCCGCATCGCGGACTCGGCTCCGGTGGCGCCCGGGGAGGGAGAGGCGCTGCTCGCGGTCGATCGCTTCGGGTTGACGGCGAACAACGTCACGTATGCGAAGTTCGGCGACGCGATGTCCTACTGGAAGTTCTTCCCGGCCGAGGACGGCTGGGGCCGCGTGCCCGTGTGGGGGTTCGCCGAGGTCGCTGAGAGCCGCGCCGAGGGCCTGCCCGAGGGAGCGCGCGTGTTCGGCTACCTGCCGCCGTCGAGCACCCTGCACGTCGTGCCCTCGCACGTCGGCGCGCGCGGCTTCGTGGACGCCTCCCCGCATCGCGCCGGGCTACCGGCGGCGTACAACGGCTACACGCGCGTCGAGGCAGATCCCCTATGCGACCCCGCGCACGAGGACGAGCAGATGCTGCTGCAGCCGCTGTTCTTCACCTCCTGGCTGATCGACGACTTCCTCGCCGAAGCGGAGGTCTTCGGTGCCGGCACCGTCGTCCTCTCCAGTGCATCGAGCAAGACCGCGAGCGGCCTCGCCCAGCTGCTGTCGGTGCGGGGCGGCGTCGACGTCGTCGGCCTCACATCCGCGCGCAGCGCGCAGTTCGTAGGCGACCTCTGTGTCTACGACCACGTCGTCGCCTACGACGAGCCCGAGGGGCTGCCCGGCGGCCCCGCGGTGTACGTCGATATGGCGGGCGACGCGGCAGTGCGCGCCGCGGTCCACGCGCACTACGGATCGGACCTGCGCCACTCGGCGGTCGTCGGCGCGACCCATCACGACCGCATGGGTGAGGTGCCCGCGGAGCTACCGGGGCCGCGCCCGACGTTCTTCTTCGCGCCCGACCGCGTCGCCAAGCGCTCTGCCGAGTGGGGTCGCGAGGGGCTCGAGCGGCGCGTCGCGGAGTCGTGGCGGCCGTACGTCGAGTGGACCGCCGGCTGGCTGGCGGTCGACCACGAAGAGGGGCTGCCGGCGCTGCGCGATGCGTACCTTGAGCTCCTGGACGGGCGCATCGACCCGGCGCGCGCGCACGTGTTCTCGCTGCGCTGACCCCGCGGCTTGGCGCGCGGCCCCGCGCTTGTTTACACGTTTCCTGCCGCGGGTATCCCGTGAGTCTTCGCAGGGGCCAACGAGAACACAGGGAGAGTGCTATGAGCGGGGGTTCGGCAGGAGGGCGCGCGCTGCGCGCGCTCATCGGCTTGCTGGTGGCGATGCTGGCGCTGCCCGCGCTCGCGTCGGCGGCCGAACCGGCCCCGTTCGGCCACGCGTGCACCGCCCAGGACGGCGTGCGCTTCTGCCCCACCACCTCGCTCGAAGGCCGCGTCGCCTCCTTCGACGGGGTCCCGCTGGACGCCGACGTGACGCTGCCGCCGACCGGCAGCGGGCCGTTCCCGACGATCGTGATGATGCACGGCTGGGGCGGGAGCAAGACGTCCTTCGAGGCGAGCTCGCCCGCAGGCGACGGCAACGAGACCTACGACTACAACAACGTCTACTACGCCCAGCACGGGTTCGCGGTCCTCAACTACTCGGCACGCGGCTGGGGCAACTCGTGCGGCTCGGCCGAATCGCGGACGACCTCCGGCTGCGCCGAAGGCTGGATCCGGCTCGCAGACCAGCGCTACGAGGTCCGCGACACGCAGTACCTGCTCGGCCTGCTCGCCGATGAGAAGGTCACGCGCCCGACGGCGATCGGCGTGACCGGGATCTCCTACGGCGGCGGCCAGAGCATCGAGCTCGCGTACCTGAAGAACCGCATCCGTCTGCCGGGTGGCGAATTCGCGCCGTGGACGAGCCCGAAGGGCAAAGCGATGAAGATCGCCGCTGCGTATCCGCGGTGGCCGTGGTCCGACCTCGTCAACGCGCTCGAGCCCAACGGGCGCTTCCTCGACAGCGAAATCGCCCCCTTCGGCCAGAGCTATGAACCGATCGGCGTGGAGATCGAGAGCTATGTCGCGGGCCTGTACGCAGACGGCAACGCGAGCGGCTACATCGCGCCGCCCGGCGCCGATCCCGAAGCCGACCTGACGAAGTGGTTCGGTGTGGTCAACGCGGGCGAGCCCTATGCGCTCGAAGCCGAAGCGATCGAGCACCAGATCTACACCTACCACTCGGGCTACAGCCTCTCGGGGCCGCCGGCACCGATGCTGCTCCAGAGCGGATGGACCGACGAACTGTTCCCGCCCGAACAGTCGCTGCGGGTCTACAACGCGGCGCGCGCCGAAAAAGCGCCGGCCTCGCTGCAGATCGGCGACCTCGGGCACTCGCGCGGCTCGAACAAGACGAACGAGGACCACGCGTTCCAAGAACAGGGCGCGGGGTTCTTCATGGCGCACCTCGAGCACATCGGCTCGCCGCCTCCGAACGGCAGCGTCACCGCCTACACGACGACCTGTCCTGAGAGCGAACCGGCCGGAGGCCCCTACAAAGCGACACGCTGGTCGCGGCTCCACCTCCACACGGTGTCTTTCGGCTCGACCACGGCTCAGACGTTCACCTCGGCGGGCGGCAACCCCACGATCGCGTCCGACTACGACCCGATCGCCGGGACGAGCGAAGCGTGCAAGGCGGTCAAATCCGAAACCGAGCCGGACACCGCCGCCTACACGACGACGAGCGCGGGCTTCACGCTCATGGGGCTGCCGACCGTCACGGCCACGGTGAACACGACCGGGCCGTTCGGCGAGATCGCCGCGCGCCTGTGGGACGTGCTGCCGAGCGGCGAACAGCGGCTGGTCAGCCGCGGCGTCTACCGGCTGGGCGAAAACCAGCAGGGGACGATCACGTTCCAGCTCCACGGCAACGGCTACACCTTCGCCGCGGGCGACACGGTGGAGCTGCAGCTGCTGGGCCGCGACGCACCGTACTACCGTGCGAGCAACGGCACCTTCACGGTCGAAGTGAAGAGCGCCACCGTGAGCCTGCCAACGCTGTGAGCTGAACGCCCGGCCGGTGGGCCGTGCCGACCGCGCGGCGGCCTCGAGCACGCGCGCCTGCGAACATGTCGCGCGGCCCTGGGGGCCGCGTGGCGACCAAACGAGCGAAGGGAGCGAGACATGCCCGACATCGAGTTCCGCACGAGCGCAGGCTCCTCCTCCGGATACCTGGCCGCGCCCGAGAGCGGCAGCGGTCCGGGGACGATCGTCCTGCAGGAGTGGTGGGGCCTCGACGAGAGCGTGCGCTCGATCTGTGACCGCTTCGCCGCCGAGGGGTTCTTCGCGCTCGCGCCCGACCTGTATCGCGGCGAGACGACGACGCAGCCGAGCGAGGCCGAACAGAAGATGATGGCCCTGTCGATGGACCAGGCGGAGGCCGACATGTGCGGCGCCGCCGAGCACCTGAAAGCCGAGCCCGGCGTGACCGGTGACGGGGTCGGCTCCGTCGGCTTCTGCCTCGGCGGCGGGCTGTCGATCTGGGCCGCGGCGAATTGCCCGGCGGTCACCGCCGCGGTCAGCTACTACTACGTGCTCCCCCACGGCAAGCCCGACTTCTCGAAGCTCCAAGGCCCGGTGCTCGGCCACTTCGGCACGGCCGATGAATTCATCCCTACCGAGAACGCCGAGCAGCTGGAGTCAGAGATGCGCGACGCGGGTGCCGACGTCACCTTCCACTACTACGAGGGGGCGGGACACGCGTTCTCCAACGCCCACGACCGGCTCGGCACGTACGACCCCGAGCAGGCGGAGATCGCGTGGCAGCGGACCGTGAGCTTCCTGCGCCGGGCACTCGCCTGAGCTGTCCCTGAGACTGCTCCGGACACGACGCCCGCGGTTGCTCGCGGGCGTCGCGGCGCTCGTGGCCTGCGCGACCGCCTGCGAGACAGCCGGCGCCGGCGCCGCGGAATGGTCCCCACCCGCACTCCTCAGCACATGCGCGGGCAATGGTGCGCCCGCGGTGGTCTTTCCCAGCGACAGCCCGACCCACGCGACCGGCCCCGGCGCGGTGCTGTGGCCGGCCGTGCCAGGGTGCTCCGGCGGCGCCGCGACGCAGGTCGCCGCAGTCGGCCCCGACGACGTCCCCGCCCGGCCGCGCCCGCTCGCGCTCACCGGCGCGACGGCGGCGCGCGGGCCCTATGGCCGCGTCGTCATGGCAGGCGCGGCGCTCAGCGGGCGCTCGGTGGCGGTCGTTCAGGGCACCGCCGGGGCGACCCTCGCGGCGAGCTCGCAGCCCGGCGGCCCTCCGCTGGCGCTGGCGAGCGCCTACCTCGGCGACGTTGCGCTCGCGTCGGCACAGCCGTCCGGGCGCGGCGGCCTGCGCTTCCGCGTCGAGCGCTGGTTCGCGCGCTCCTTCGGCCCCTGGCGCGAGATCGTCCCGAGCGGAGCGATCAGCGAGCCCGTCCTCGCGCTCGACTACCGCTCCGACCTGCTCGCCGTCTGGCGCCAGCGCGGCGCGATCCTCGCTCGCGACGAGCCCGCTTCGGGCCGCGTCGAGCCGCTGCAGCGACTGGCGGGGGCGGCCGGCGCCGTGCACGTCGCGGCCCTGCGCAGCGACGACAACCGCGCGATCGTGGCGTGGAGCGTGCAGCGTGCGGGCGTGACGAGCGTCTACCTCGACCAATCGGCGCCCGGCGTGCGCTTCGTCCGGCCGCAGCTGCTCGAGCGCTACCGGAACCCGTACGGGATGGCCGCCCCCGCTGCCTCGCCGCAGCTGGTGCGCCTGCGCTCGGAGAGCGTGATGCTGGCGTGGCAGGGCGCCTCGGCGGGGAGCTGGGTGGTGCGCGCCGCGCCGGTCGACCAGCTCGGGCTCCGGCAGGTCACGACGCTCACGCCGCCCTCGGGCAACGCACTGCTGGCCGCCCTCGCGCCCGCCCCCGACGGTGGAGCGCTCGCGTTGTGGACCGAGCCGCTGGGCGCAGCCGGCGGGACACCGGATCTCCACGACGCGGCAATCGCCGGCGCGGGGGGGATCGATACGTTTCCCGGGCTCGCGACCTTCGGCCCGCCCGAGGCGATCGCGCCGCCCGGTCCGAACGAGAGCCCGCAGCTCGCCGTCGATCCGCGTACCGACGCCGCGCTGGCGGTGTGGCGGACGGACGGCGGCGAGCTGGAGTACGCGATCCGGAACCCCGCGGGCTGACCCCGCCCGCCGCTTTAGGAGAGGATGCGCACCTGATGGACAGGGATTACGAGCTGCAGACCCACCAGGCAGAGGACCGCCACTGGTGGTACCGCGGGCGGCGAAGAGTCATCGAGCGCGTGCTCGACGGACTCGGGCTGCCGCCTGGAGCGCGCATCCTCGACGCGGGCTGCGGCAGCGGCCGCAACATGGTCGAGCTCGCCCGGCGTGGGACGGTCACGGGCGTCGAGCTCTCGCACACGAGCGCCGAGCTTGCGCGGGGACGCGGATACGGGGAGGTGGTCGAGGGCTCGGTGCTCGAGATGCCCTTCGCCGATGCGAGCTTCGACCTCGCTGTCAGCCTCGACGTGATCGAGCACCTCGAGGACGATCTGGGAGCGCTGCGCGAGCTCCGCCGCACGGTCGCGCCCGGGGGCGCGCTGCTCGTGACGGTGCCCGCCTACCAGTGGCTGTGGAGCGGGCACGACGTGGTCAACCACCATCACCGCCGCTACACCAGCGGCTCGCTCCGGCGCGTCGCCGAGGAGGCCGGCTGGCGCCAGCAGCGCAGCACGCACTTCAACTCGCTGCTGCTGCCGGTGGCGATCCTGCTGCGGGTGCTCGACCGCTTCAATCGCAAGACGACCGAGTCGAGCCTCGACCTGTGGGTTCCGCCCGAACCGGTCAACCGCCTGCTCGAACGGCCGCTCGCGCTGGAGGCGGCCACGATCGGTCGCGGCGGGCGCATCCCCGCAGGACTCTCGCTCCTGGCCGTGTTCCGCTAGCGCGGCGGGCTAGGGGGTCTCGGGGGAGCCGGCGACCGGGGGCTCCCCCTCGGCGTGGACGCGGAACGTCCACGCCCGGTTCGCGAAGAACGTGGTCACGGTCACCGCGACGGTCGCAAACGCCTGTGCGAGCAGCTTGTCAAGACGCGCCTCGCTGACGAACAGGAACAGCAGCCCCTCGTTGAGACCGAGGCCGCAGCCCTGCACGACCGCCCAGCGGACGGGCGTCAGCGAGTCGCCGACGTGCTCGGAGAAGGTCCAGCGGCGGTTGAGCAGGAAGCCGTTGGTGGCGCCGACGATGAACCCGATCGCGGATGCCGCCAGGTACCACACGCCGAACACCTTCAGCAGCAGCGTGTAGACGATGAACGTCAGCAGCGTGTTGCTGACGCCGACGATGCCGAACTTCACGAACTGCACGGCGACGGGGTGGGCGATGCGCTCGAGCACCACCCGCACCCTGGACGAATTGCTGCGCGCCGGCATGCGCGGAAGCATGAACGATAAATTTGATCGGAGGATTAACGCGACCTACGAGAATTCCGCTGCGCGGCGCGGCTTTCGCCGCCTCGCGTCCCCACAGAAAATGCCCGAGACACAACTCCGCACCCCGGCGCTGCTGAGCGTGGTCGCTCCCGTCTACGACGAGGAGGAGCTGATCGAGCAGTTCGTGGCCCGCGCCACCGCCGCGGTCGCCGACTACGAGTACGAGCTCGTGCTCGTCAACGACGGCAGCAAAGACCGCACGCCCGAGCTGCTCGACGCGCTCGCGGCGTCGGACCCGCGCATCAGGGTCATCCACCTCTCGCGCAACTTCGGCCACCAGGCCGCGCTGACCGCCGGCCTCGAGCACGCCATCGGCGACGCCGTGGCGATGATCGACGCCGACCTGCAGGACCCGCCGGAGCTGATCCGCGAGATGCTCGCCAAGTGGAGCCAGGGCGCGGACGTCGTCTACGCGGTGCGCAAGGAACGCGAGGGCGAGACGGCCTTCAAGCTCGCCACCGCATCCTGGTTCTACAAGCTGTTCGACAAGCTCGCCCAGGTCGACCTCGAGCCGAACTCGGGCGACTTCCGCCTGCTCGACCGGCGCGCGCTCGACGCCCTGCTGGCGATGACCGAGCGCTCGCGCTTCCTGCGCGGGATGACCGTCTGGGTCGGCTTCAACCAGACCGCGGTGTCCTACCAGCGCGACGCGCGCCACGCGGGCGAGACGAAGTACACGCTGCGCCGCATGCTCCGCTTCTCGCTCGATGCGATCGCGTCGTTCTCGCACCTGCCGCTGCAGCTGGCGACGTATGCCGGGATCCTCTCGGCGGGGGTGGCGTTCATCGCGATCCCGGTCGTGATCGGGCTGCGCATCGCCGATTCCTACCTTCCGGGCTTCGGCTCGATCACGATCGCGATCCTGCTGCTCGGCGGCATCCAGCTGATCGCGATCGGCGTGATCGGCGAGTACGTCGGCCGCATCTACGACGAGGTCAAGCACCGCCCGCTCTACATCGTCCGCGAGGAGCGCAACCGTCCCGCCACCGGTGCCCGCTTCGTCAACGCGCCGAGCGCCAGCGCCGGCCTGCCCGCGCGAACCCCCGAGCACATCTCCTGAAGGGAAGCGCGACCGCGGGCGAGCGGGCGTGTTGTGATGGGACGATGTCCCGCCTTCTGCACCTGCGCGCGCTGTTCGTGGCCCTCTGCCTGCTGGCCGTGAGCGCCGCTTCCGCCGCCGCGGAAGCTTGCCCGGGATCGGGCGCCGGCCCGTGCCCGTACAGCTCCGCTTCGATCATCGGGCGCCGGGCCGAGGGCGTCGTGCGCTTCCCGGAGGCGGTCGCGGTCGACGCCCAGGGCGACGTGTACGTCGCCGATCAGCTCAGCTACGTGGTGCAGAAGTGGACCGCGGAAGGCACATTCGAGACCGAGTGGGGCTCATACGGTGGCGGCCACGGCCAGTTCGGGCCGATCGGCGGTCTCGCCACCGACGCGGCCGGGAACGTCTATGTCGTCGACTCGAGCCACAACCGGATCGAGAAGTTCGATTCCTCGGGCAACTTCCTGATGGCTTGGGGGCACAAGGGCCGCGCCCTCGGCGACTTCGACTTCGGCTCCTCCCAGGACTACACGAAGCCGCCCGGCGGCGGGATCGCGGTCGCGGGCCCCTACGTCTACGTCGCCGACAGCGGCAACAACCGCATCGAGCGCTTCGACCTCGAAGGCCAGTCTGCCGTCCAGTTCGGCTCGGGCGGGAGCGGGGCCGGGCAGCTGGCCTACCCGCGCGCGCTCGCCGCCAACGAAAGCGAGGTGATCGTCGCCGACGACAACCACCGCGTGCAGCGCTTCGACCCGAACGGGGGCTACCTCGGCCAGGCCGGCTCGGCTGGAAGCGGGCCGGGGCAGTTCGGCTTCGCCTACGGAGTCGCGCTCGACGCCGCCGGGGACGTGTACGTCGCCGACGACCTCGGGCAGCGAATCGTCAAGCTCGGCCCGCAACTGCAGTTTCTCGGCGCATGGGGCGGGTTCGGCTCCAAACCGGGCCAGCTCGCCTTCCCGCGCGCGCTCGCGAGCGACCCGGCCGGCGACACCTACGTGGCGGACACCGCCAACGACCGCATCGAGGTGTTCAACCCCGAAGGGGCGCTCCTGCGGACGCTCGGCATCTCCGCCCGCGGACCCGGCCAGCTGACCGCGCCGCGCGGGCTGGCGATCGACCCCGCAGGGCGGCTGCTCGCGAGCGACACCGACGGCAACCGCGTCGAGGTTCTCGCGCCGGCCAGCGGCGACCTGCAGGCCCAGTGGACGACCACCGGAGGCAGCCGCTCGAGCCTGGCCGCACCGTCCGGGATCGCGGTCGATCCGGCCGGCCCGGTTTACGTGATCGACGAATCGGGCGCTCGTGCGGTGCGCATGTGGGGCGACGGGACCTACCTGAGCCAGCTCGGCGGGCCGGCCGACACCGGCGGAGCTCAGCTGAACGGCGCGACGTCGGTCGCGGTCGCGGGCGCCACGCACTCGCTGTGGGTCGCCGACGCGGGACACAACCGCGTGCTGCTCTACGGGCCCGAAGGCACCCTGCGGGCGCGCGTGGGCGCGGGCGAAGGCGACGGTACAGCCGGCTCGGGGCCCGGCGAGTTCAACCATCCCGACGCGGTCGCCACGGACGCTGCGGGCGATGCCTTCATCGCCGACAGCGGCAACAACCGGATCGTGGAGCTCTCGCCGACCGGCGGCGTGCTCGGGCAGTGGGGCTCGCCGGGAGGCGGCGACGGGCGCTTCCACTCGCCGGACGGCGTCGCGGTCGACGCTGCCGGGACGGTCTACGTGCTCGACGGCGGGAACAACCGCGTGCAGGCGTTCACGCCCTCGGGCGCGCTGGTCGCGAAATGGGGCATGCGCGGCACCGGCCTGGGTGACTTCTCCCAGCCGGGCGCGATCGCGGTCGGCTGCGAAGGCGACGTGTACGTCGCCGACACGAACAACAACCGGATCGAGCGCTTCCAGCCGGTCTCGGCTGCCGGCAGCGGCTGCGTCGCGGAAGCCGACTGGCCGCCCCCGCTCGACGTCCCCCCCGTCGTCAGCGTGTCGCTACCGCACGCCTCGGGGGTGCTCGCGCGCCACGGTCTCGGGCTGTCGATCGGCTGCCAGCGCGGCTGCGAGGTGCTCGTCAGGGGAACGCTCGCGGCGCGCGGCGGCCGCGTCACCGTCGCCCTGCGCCCGGGCGCGCGCTCGCTCCCGCGGGCGCTCGCCGGGCACGTGCGCCTCGCGCTGACGGCCCGCGGACTTCGGCGCCTGCGCCGCGCGCTCGGCCGCCGCCGATCGCTCGTCGCGCGCCTCGTGATCGTCGCCGCCGGCCCGACCGGCCGCCGGGTCACCCTCTCGACGAGCTATACCGTCTACAGATGACCGCCGATGATCCAGCGATGAGCGACGAGCTGCCGGCGTCCTATGCGGACGATTCCTCTGTGGGCCAGCGCCGCGAGCGCATCCGCATAGAGACCGACCGGCTGCGGATCGAGGGCGAGCTCACGCTCGCGCGCGACGGCTATCGCAGCCGCGTCTCAGACGTGCTGAACGCTGCCGAGCGCGACTTCATCACGCTGACCGATGTCACGGTCTCGCCGCTCGACGGCGGCCCGGTCGAGCTGCACCCCTTCGTCACGCTCGCGCGCCGGCACATCGTCTTCGCGGTCTCGACCGACGACGAGGCGCGCTAGCGGCGCCGCCGTCCATCCGGCGCACCGTGCATGATGCGCGGCGTGCTCACCGCTCCCCCCGAGGTCATCGCGCAGCTCCGCGCCGAGCTCGGCCTCAGCCGCACCGAAGCGGCGCGCGCGGCCGGCCTCACACCGGGGACCTGGGCCGCGATCGAGTCGGGTGCGACCGAGCGGCCCCATCCCGCCACGAAGGTGGGGATCGCGCGCGCGCTCGGCGTGCCGCCGAGCCGCATCTGGCGGCACGGGCCGAGGCCTCTGCACCTGATCGACGTCGAGGACGCGCGCTGGGAGAGCGCCGTCCGGCGCACGGCCCAGCGGCTCGCGCGCGAGGGAACGGCGGCGGAGCGCCGGCACTTCGGCGAGCACCTCGCCGGCGCGCTCGACTGCATCGACCCGCACGGCCTTACAACGCGCTGGGACGAGCTGTGGGAGATCGCCGCGAACCTCGCGCTGGGCCCGCAGACGACGCCGATCGACATCGTCGACGGGCGCCTCGTGGAATCGGCGGCGTACAGCGCGGCGTCCACCTCGCGCAGCGGACCGCTCGGCGCTCGGCGCGGCGGCGTGCAGGCGCGGCGCGGGACCCCGCGCGGTCGCGCTCCTCGCCGCTGAGCGCATCGCTGGGTAGGGCGGCGCCGATGCGGGACACGCATCACCAAGGGTCGGCGGGACCAGCTACGGAGAGGGCGGGATTCGAACCCGCGATGGAGTTTGACCCCCATACTCGCTTAGCAGGCGAGTGCCTTCAGCCACTCGGCCACCTCTCCTGAGGACGGAAACGCTCAGTCTAGAGACTGTCCCTGGGGGCCCGCACGAGCGCGTAGCATCACCCGCAGACCACTGGAAGGGTGGCAGAGCGGTTGAATGCGGCGGTCTTGAAAACCGTTAGGCGGGGTTGACCCGTCTCGAGGGTTCGAATCCCTCCCCTTCCGTAGCGGCCAGGGGTGGCTCGATGCAGAAACATGCGTCCGCTCCGTGCGGGCCGCTGACATGTGACGCCAATACTGTTTACGTGGCTGCCACATTGGAATCGCCTCGGACCCGTCCGACCGCTGGACGGCTGAAGCATTGGCGACGCGACACTTCGCCGCGTCGACCAGCGCCAGAACGGCCAGCACGCGATGCGCCCAGCGAACCCGCCGCACACCGGCCTGTCGCGTGGCGTTATCTGCCGATGGCAGCCACGACCACTGCCGTAGTGATTGTCGGGCCCACGCTGGTTGTGACCGCGACATTGCCGCACGGAGGCGTCGCGCTTGGACTGCTCTCGGCCGCAGTTGCCACTGCAGGCTCACTTGCCTTCGCCATTATCGGCGCAGCGGTCTGGAAGCGACTGCCGTGCTCGGGCGACGTGTTGTTTTCAGAGCTCCTGCTGTGGGCGTGGCTGCGTCGCCAGTGGGCCGAGCGCCGACTCTCCCAGCAGCGCGACCTGCTCGAGCAGGTCGCGAAGGTCGGTACCGAGATCAATGTCCAGCAGTTGCTCGGCCTCACCAGACTGCTCGAGGTGCGTAACCGTTACGTTCATGGACACAGCCGCAGGGTCGCGCGCCATGCTGTGCGCGTGGCCCGCACCATGGGCCTCTCTGAGCAGCAGGTCGCAAGAATCCGCCTAGCCGCATACGTTCACGACGTCGGCAAGCTGTTCACGCCCAGCGAGATTCTGAGCAACCCAAGCCGCCTCTCGGATGCCGAATACGCCGTCGTCAAGAAACACGCCGCTGACGGCGCCGAAATGCTGAAGGGCATCCGAGATCGAGAGATAGCGGCGATGGTCCGACATCACCATGAGCGAATCGACGGCGGTGGGTACCCGGATGGCCTGGTCGGCTCGCAGATCCCAATCGGCGCGCGGGTGATCGCCGTCGCGGATACCTTTGATGCAATCACATCCAAGCGCCCCTATAGGGCGGCCAAGTCACACAAGCGAGCACTTGACGTGCTCAAGAGCGAGTCAGGTCGACAGCTCGACGCGGACGCAGTCGCGGCCTTCACCGCCAGCTATTCTTCTCGGCGATCCATCTGCGCCGTGGCGTTCGTTGGGAGCGCTCTGCAACGTGCACCCGCTGCGCTTCAGATGGCGTCGGTCGGCTCCGTGGTCTCGACGATCGGCGCGACAGGTGCGCTGATATTGGCCCCCGCCACTGTCAATCACAAGCATCCCAGCGGTCACGGCCACGCTGGGAATCCGGTGAGCAACGCGGCGGTGCCCTCAGCCGGCGTTCATGCAGATAGGCGTACCTTCTCCCGCAAGGACACCGCGCAAAGGTCCACGGGATCCCAGCGCGGGCACTACATCGCACATAACCAGCGCCCGTCGCCCAGAGCGAGCGCCGTCGCCGCCACCCCGACCCGCGGCGAACGACCGCCGTCGGAACCTTCGCCGGGCAACGCCAACAGTGGAGCCTCCCCACCGCCTCCCGCACATCAACCGCCGACCGGACCGGGCCCGACGGAACCGCCCGGAACGGCTCCGCCTGTCACGAGCCCGCCCGTGGTCCCGCCGGTCAAGGTTCCGCCCGTGGTCTCGCCGGTCAAGGTTCCGCCCGTGGTCTCGCCGGTAACGGTTCCGCCCGTGGTTTCGCCGGTCACTCTTCCGCCCGTGGTCCCGCCTGTAACGCTTCCGTCAGTCCCGACTCCCGTCGGCTCTACTCCCGGCGTGTCGATTCCGTAGCGCGCCTCGTGCAACGCACGGATGCGCTATATGCCGGGCACCGCGGCGGTGGCGGAGACGCCGAGCACGTTGCCGGAGGCGTCGAGGGCCTGGACGGACGCGTCGGGCCCCGGAGCGCCCGCCGGGACGGCGATCGCCGTCTCGAAGCCCGCGCGCGTCACCTGCGCCACGGGCGCCAGCGTGGATGGCGAGCCGCCGGCCAGCAGGCGCCACGAGGCGACTTCGGTCGCCCCGTTCCAGCTCGCGTACGCGATGCCGCCGGGAGCGCCGGGCGAGGGACCGCGGTAGGCGAGCGAGGGGCTGTGCGGAGGCTTGGCCGTCCACTGAAAGCGCAGCGCCCGGTATGACTGGTCGCCGACCGGGAGGTGCGCGTCGAACAGCAGCTGCCCTTCGGGGTCGAACTCGGAGAAGTCGGGTTCCTGGCCCCAGCCGACGAACCAGTCGCCGTTCGGGAGCGCCTGCAGGTTGCCCTGGCTCTTGGAGATGAGCGGGGTCGGGTGCGTGAGCTGGCTGACGAGCGTCGCCGTCCCCGTCTGCGGGTCCAGCGACAGCACGACGCCGCGCGACTGGGGATGGACGGTCGGCGAGGAGCCGTTGTCGAAGACGCTGATCGAGCCGTCCGGCAGCTCGCGGGGGTCGTGCTGGAAGGCAGTGCGGGCGACCCCCGGCTCGGCGAAGCTGCTGTGGCGGCCGCCGAGCCGCCAGGCGATCCGCTCGCTGCCCGGTTCGAGGTCGTAGACGGTCCAGGTGTTGCGCGAGGAGATCAGCAGGCCGCCGTCGGGGTCGAGGTTGATCGAGTTGATGTGGAAGTAGTCGAACGGGTAAGCCGTCGAGCTGGACGCGCGTTCATAGGATTCTCCCAGTCCGACGTGGTCGAGGCTCGTCCACTGCATCCGCACCAGCCCGGTCCTGACGTCGATTTCCTGCAGCACGCCGTCGGTGACGGCGCCGTAGGCCGGGCCGCCGGCGCCGCTGATGTTGCACAGCACCGGGTCATACGCGGTGATCAGCGCCGTCCCGCGGGGCGTCAGCTGGAAGTCGTGCAGGTCGGCCAGCAGCCCGTTGCCGGCTTTGACCTGCGCGATTTTGGCGTAGCTCTGGTCGTCGATCACGTCGGTGCCGAGGCCGTAGCCGTGCACCGAGATGTCGCCCTGCCACCACGTGAGCACGGGTTTCCCGGCGTACTGCTGCACCCGCAGGTTGGCCGCTGAGACGTGTTCTGGCAGCGGCTTGAACCACACGAGCGCCCCGCTCGGGTCGAGGATCATCGGCCCGGTCTGACCCGGGCCCGCGTAAGGCGCGAGGAACACGTCCCCCGGCGCGGCCTGCGGGGAGCTCGCCGTCACCGTGACGAGCGGAGGGTGCAGGTCGGGGCGGGAGGCGAAGCTCTGCTGTTCGCTCGCGCGGCCGGCGTGGTTGGCCTCGGGGGTCGTGGTGATCTGGTCCTGCCGGGCGATTGCGAAGACGTCGAGCAGGGGCCTGCGGTGGCCGCCCACGTTCAGCAGCGCGTGCACTGTCACCCGCTCGCCTTCGCTGAACGGCCGAGACGGCAGGAAGCTCGCGCCGTCGCCCTGCGAGTAGGGCTCGAGCCGGCCCGTGTGGTGCCCGCTCGCGCTGCCGGTCACGCTCTGCACCGAGAGCTCGCGTGCGGGCACGCCCTCGAAGCTGATCTGCGTGGCCGCGCCGGCATCGCGGCTGCCGGGGAGCGGCGAGACGGTCACCACCCCGCCGAGCAGCGCGGAGTCGTCGAGCGTCGCCGGCCCGCACGTCGGCGCGGTGGCCGCGGCGGCCCGTGCGGTGGGGCTCTGCGCCAGCAGAATTAAGCCCGCGCAAAGCAAGCCTATGATGATTCCGCGCATGAAGAAGGGCGAGCCCGGGGACATCGGCCCTGAGCAGAATAGGCATCTGACCCGGCGGCGCTTCCTCAAGGGCGGCCTGCTGGCTGCCGGGGCGATCGCGGGCGGCGACGCCATCATCCGCGCCACGGCGGGCGCCTCCGACCAGGCCGCCCCGACGCCGCCGAGCGAGCCGATCGCGGCCCACGGGGCGGTCCCCGGGCCCACGACGCGGCCACCGAACATCCTCGTGATCCTCGTCGACCAGATGCGCTATCCGCAGTGGCTCACCCCTACGGCCTTCCTCGGCGGCCTGCCGCCGAACGTCGCGCGCCTGCGCCGCGGGTCGGTGAGCTTCGCGCACCACTACACGGTCTCGAACGACTGCACCCCCTCGCGCTCAGCCCTGCTCACCGGCCTCTACACGCACCAGACGGGCTGCATGATCACCGGCGGCAGCACGCTCGACCACGGCTTCCCGACGTGGGGCACGATGCTGCGCGAACACGGCTACCGCACCCGCTGGTACGGGAAGTGGCACCTGACCCATCGCGACAACCACTGGACCTCGCTCGACGGCGAACCGGCGCTGGAGCGCTACGGGTTCGCGGGCGGTACGTTCCCCTCGCCCGACGGCGGCCCCGGCCAGGGCTGGAAGGTCGACCCGCAGGTCAGCGCCCAGTTCATCGAATGGCTCCAGGCCGAAGGCCGCCAGGAGCCGTGGTGCACCACGGTCTCGTTCGTGAACCCCCACGACATCGCGTGGTGGTACGTGTGGAGCAACCGCGTGCCCGACGAGGTCTTCGCCCCGCCCGAACTGGGTCGCCTGCCCCCGAACTACGAGACGCCCGAACTCCTGCTCGACCGCCGCAAGCCCCAGCTGCAGCGCTCGCTCCAGGCGACGGCCGCGACGTCGTTCGGACCGGTCCCCTTCCACGGGCCCGAATCACTCGAAAAATGGCTCGCCTTCCAGAACCTCTACGTCAAGCTGCAGCTCGAGGTCGACCGTCACATCGGCAGCGTGCTCGCTGCACTCGAGAGCAACCCGTCGGTGGCGGAGAACACGGTCGTCGTGTTCACCTCCGACCACGGCGAGTACGGCGGCTCGCACGGCCTGCGCGGCAAGGGCGCGAGCGCATACGAGGAGGCGATCCGCGTGCCGCTGATGGTCAGGGACCCGCGCGGCCTGCTCACCGCGGCGACCGAGCAGGAGCGCACCCAGCTGACCAGCAGCGTCGACCTCGCACCGCTGCTGCTGACGATCGCGAGCGGCGGCAGCGCCTGGCGGCGCGAGCACCGCTATGCGCACCTCGCCCGCCGGCTGGACATCTCCTCGATCCTCGCCGATCCGTCGGCGCCCGGCCGCTCCTTCGTGCTGCACGCCACCGACGAGACGGTCACCGAGTTCGCGATCGAACCGTACGCGGCGGCGGCGCCCCTGCACGTCACCGCGATCCGCACGCCGAGGGCGAAGTTCGCGACCTACGACCACTGGGAATACCAGTCGATCGAACCGATCTCCCGCGGGACCGAAGTCGAGCTCTACGACTACAGCACGCAGGAAGGCCGGCTCGAGCTCGAGAACAGCGCCGGGCGCAGCCCGATCGAGGAATCGCTCCGCTCGCAGCTGAGCTCGGCGATCAACGAAGAGCTGCGAGAGCCGCTCCCCCACCCGTTGGCCGATGCCCACATCCGCGGCTTCGCCGACTACTTCTCGACCGCCCGCCACGCCGCGCTCGGTGCAGCGGCACGCCGCAAGCTGCGCAGCGAACGCCTCGTCGGCCACCTGCCGCCCGGCGACACCGGCGGCGCGCACCGGCACTGAGCGCCTAGACCTTGATCACGCCCGAGGTGGCGAGCACCGCACCGGCGGCGTCGAGCGCCTGCGCCTCCGCGTAGGGACCTGCAGCCGAGGTCGTGATCACGGTCTCGAACCCGGAGCGGGCGGCGGTCGCGGCCGGCGTCAGCGCAGCCGCCGAGGGGCCCGCGAGCAGCCGCCATGAGGCCACGGCGGTCGCCCCGTTCCAGCTGACGGCGACGCCGATGCCGCCGTGCGAGGGAACCTTCGCGATCGCGGGCGCACCGGGGGCCGTCGCGCTCCACGGGAACAGGCGCGAGGTGAAGCTCTGGATGCCGCGCCCGAGCGAGCCGTCGAGCAAGACGTTGCCCGCGGAGTCGTACTCGGTGAAATTCGGCAGCCCTCCGTATCCGAGCAGCCAGTTGCCCCCCGGCAGCGACTGCGTGTCGCCCTGGCTCGATGCGAGCAGCCGCTTGGAGGGGTTCACGAACTGATGCACGAGCCGGACGCTGTGCGAGGACAGGTTCGGTTCGAGCACGAGGCCGCGCGACTGCTTCTCCTCGGGCGGATCCGAGCCGTTGTCGAACAGCGAGATCAGCCCGCCAGGCTCGAACGCGGCGTCGTGCTGCCAGTAGAACTTCACCCCCGGGCCGAGCGTGAACGTGCTGTGCGCGCTGCCGATCAGCCAGCGGAAGCCGCCGCTGTGCATGTCGACGTCGTCCAGCGACCACGTGTTGCGGAAGGACATCAGCACGTCGCCTTCGCTGCCGGGGTCGATCGCGTTGATGTGCACGTAGTCCCAGGGGTAGCTCGACTTCGGAGCCGGGTTTTTGGAGTCGGCGAGCGGGATGTGCCCTAGCGCGTGCCACTCCCACATCACGAGGCCCGTGCGCACGTCGATCTCCTGCGCGACCGAGTCGCTGATCACGCCGTTGGCGTTGCCGCGCGCCGAGGCGAGATTCATGTGGATGGGCTCGTAGGCGTCGATCCAGGCCGTCCCCTGCGGGGTCAGGCGGATCACGTGCAGGTCGGCGTGGAGCCCGTTGCCCGCGTGCACGACGCCGATGCGCCGGTAGGAGCTGTCATAGATCACGTCTTCGCCCTGGCCGAAGCCGACCTCCAGGATGCGCCCCTGCCACCAGGTGAGCACCGGTGCGCCCCCGTAGGGCTGGACGCCGAAGTTGGTCGCATCGATCCCCCGCGGCAGCGGGTGGAACCAGATCAGCCTGCCGCTCTGGTCGACGATCATCGGGCCCGCCGTGCCGGGGCCCTGGTAGGGCGCGAGGAACAGGTCGCCGGGACTCGCCCCGGGCCGCGCAGGGGTGGTGATGTGCACCTGCGAGGGGCGGATCGAAGGCAGGGAGGCGTAGCGCTGCACGTCGGAGGGGTTGCCGGCGTCGAGCGGGAACTCCTTCGAGGATACGGCGGCGGCGCGCGCGATCGTGAACGACGTGCGCGCGGTGGCCCCGGCGCCGGGGCCGCCGGTGATCGTCGCCGTGACCGTCACGTGCTCGCCGGGCCGGAACGGGTGCGAGGGCAGGAAGCTCTCGCCGGTGTTGCTCGAGTAGGGCCGCAGCGTGCCGCCGTGGGCGCCGCTCGAGGACCCGACGACGCGCACGCCGGAGACGCTCGTGCCTGCTTCGCCGAGGAAGCTGATCTGGGTGCCGGTCTCCGCGTCGGGCGTGCCGGGCAGCGGCGACACGGTCACCGGGTCGGACTGCGCGGTGCGCGCCGATGCCGGCGCTTCGAGCACTTTCGAGGTCGCGGCGTCGCTCGACCCGCCGCAGCCGCCGGCCAGCAGCGGCGCGAGCCCGGCGGCGCCGAGCGCGAGCAGCATGCGCCCGCGCGACAGCGCGCGTGATGACCGCGTGAGGCGAGGCGCGTGGCGGTGTCGGGGGCCTTTCATGCGTTGGCGTGCGGCGCTCGCCGGCGCCGGCAGAGGATAGCGGCGGGCTCCTCCGCGACGGCGCACAACGGCCGCGCGCGCGGCGGGCGGGAGGAGCCGGATCACATAGTCTCCCGCAGCATGTATCCGCGCGCGGCGCTGCTGCTCCTCGCCACCGTGGTGGCCTCGGTGCTGCCCGCGTCGGGCGCGGCGGCGGCGAGCTCGGCCTCGACGCAGGCGTATCTCCGCGCCGACCTCCAGCTCGCGAGCGCCTCGGCCGGGCGTATCCCCGCAGGCGAATCGATCCTCCGCAACCTGGTCGCACAGATCCGGCGCGAATGCCCCGGGGCGGCGGCGAAATCGCCCCAGGACGCCCAGTCCACGCAGCTCAGCGACGAGCTGATCGGCGCGATGGTCACGAGCGCGATACGCCCCGTCCGTGCAGCGATCGGCTCGTTCGCGGGGGCTGTCGGCGGGCTCCGCTGGAGCAGCGGCCGCGTCACCCGACCGGTCCACGCCTATGTCTCGCAGCTGCGCACGATGGCGAGCCTGCCGGTGCCCGGTGTGTGCGCAGACGTCCGCAGCTGGGCGGCGAGCGGGTTCACCGCGCTCCCGGCCGCGACCGTCTCCTTCGACGGCCGCTTCTCCTCCTCGTGGGTGGCGGTCGCGATGCAGCCCGTGGGCCTCACGGCGCTCGAGGGCGGCGGCGAAAGGTCGCTCGCCCGGCTGGCCGCCGCGCGCGAAGCGCAGCTCGCCGACTTCGAAGCGCGCGAGGTCGAAACCTGGGGCACGCTGATGGGCGTCCTCGGTCTGAACCCCTAGCGCGCCCGCGGGCTCGCAGCTGGCGTCGCGCGCCCCCGCCCAGCTCAGGCGACGGCGCGCAGGTGCCGGAAGGGTGCCCCGCGCAGCTCGCGCACGAGTGCCTCGGCGACGCCCGCATCCTCGTCCTGCACGCCATCGGTGACGGCACCGATCACGGCGCGCTTGCGCTCGAGCAGCGAGGCGATCGTCTCATCGACCGTCTGCGCCGCCAGCAGGTAGTACGCGTTGACGGCGTCGTGCTGGCCGATGCGGTGGCAGCGATCCTCCGCCTGGTCGTGCTTGGCGGGCGTCCAGTCGAGCTCGAGGAAGGCGACGTTCGAGGCGCGCGTCAGCGTGAGCCCCTGCCCGGCGACGTCGATCGAGCACACGATCAGCCGGTGACCGTCCTCCTCCTGGAAGGCGCGCAGCGCGCGGTCGCGCGCGGCGGGGCTGTCGCTGCCGAGGATGTGCAGCGCGTCGCCGAAGTGCTCGAGCAGGCGCTGCTGGACCTCGCGGTGGTGGGCGAAGACGACGAGGCGCTCGCCGGAGGAGCAGAAGTCGTGCAGCCAGGCGAGCGCGCCGCGCAACTTGCCGCGGGCCGCGAGCAGCTTCAGCGCGTTCAGCCGCACCAGCCGTTCGGCGCGCAGCGCGGCGGCGACGCGTGCGTCGAGCTCGCGCAGGTCGAGCGGCTGACTCTGGAGCCAGGCGACAACGTCGCGCTCCGCAAGCCGGTACTCGGGCTCGTTGTCGAGCTCGATCGGGACGACGGCGCGCGTCTTCTCGGGGAGCTGCGGGAGCACGTCGATCTTCAGCCGCCGCACGAGGCAGCGGGCCCGCAGGTGCCAGTGCAGCCGCACGTGCGCGTCGGCGCCGCGGAAGCGCTCGCCGAACTTCGCGCCCGATCCGAAGTCCGCGAGCCGTCCGAGGATGCGCAGCTGCGGGATCAGCTCGGCTGGTCGGTTGACGACGGGCGTGCCCGTGAGCGCGAGCACGAGGCCGTCGTCGGCGACTCCCCCGGCGAGCTCCGCGACGGCCTGCGTGCGCTTGGCCCGGGCGTTCTTGCAGTAGTGGGACTCGTCGATCACGAGCGCCCGCAGGCCCCGCCGGCGCAGCTCCTCGCCACGCGCGCCCGCGATCTCGTAGTTGAGGACCGTGATGTCGGCGGTCCCGCCGGCGCCCGCGCTCCTGCCGGTGAGCGCCCGCGTGCTGCGATGCGGCAGCCAGCGCTCGATCTCGCGCAGCCAGTTGAGCTTGAGGCTCGCCGGGCACACGACGGCGGCGGGGTACGCGTCGTCGGCCTCGAGCGCGGCGAGCGCCTGGATCGTCTTCCCGAGCCCCTGCTCGTCGGCGAGGAACGCGCGCCGGCGCTCGAGCGCGTAGGCGACGCCGGCGCGCTGGAAGGGCTTCAGCTCGCCCTGGAGGCGCGCGACCTCGAGCGGTGCGTCGTGGGCGGCGGACAGCGCGACCAGGCCCTCGCGGCGGGCGTGCTCCTCGCGCACCTCCTGCAGCAGCGCGAGCGCCGCCGGCTCGATCCAGACGCCGCGCGCGTCGAGGAACGCGTCGAGGGCCCGCACGCAGAACGGGTCGGCCCTGATCCGCCAGAGCCCACCCGCTCGCCGGCCAGAGGGCGCGAGCGCCCCGTCGATCCGCGCGAACAGGGAGATGCAATCGGTGTCGTGGCCGGGCTCGAGTGCGAACGCCGGGCCCCCGTCGTCCTCGAGGTGGCGCAGCACGGCGGGCGGCGGCGGGCGGTCTTCGCGCAGGGCGCGGGCGCAGACGCGCGCGGCGTCGCTCATCCAGCCGCCAAGGCGCTCGATCTCCGCCAGCGACTCGCGCGTGAGCGGCACCGCGAGCGCATCGCCCTCGCGGCGCCCGCGGTCGCGAAGCGCGGCGGGGAGCCGGTCCTCGTCGCCGCCGAGCAGGAACACCGGTTGCTGCAGAGACCCGGCGACGTCGACGGTGCCGCGCCATCGGAGGGCCCGCTCGAGCCAGGCGCGCACGCGGGGCTCGACCGAGGCGTCGTCGAGGCTCACGAGCAGCTCCGCGATCGCGCGTGCGTCGGCCTCGCTCGCGCGCAGGCCGAGCGCGCCGCCGAGGACCGTGCGCGTGCCGAGGCCGGCCCGCGCGGCGAGCACGCGGGCAAGTGGCGCGAGCCGCTCACCGACCACGATCCAGTGCTCGCCGCCGCGGTCACGGCGGAAGCCGACGTCGTGCTCGGGGCGCGCCTCGCGGTCCTCCTCCCGTTCGGCGTGACGCCCGACCGCGGCGCTGAGCGCCGCGCTCAGCTCGACCCCGGCGCCGTGCGAGCGCAGGTCCTCGACGATCGCCACCGATCGTCCGTCGAGCGGCACCAGCGAGCTCCCGATCGGCTCGACCGTGCGCGCGTGCGGATGGCCGTGCAGCCGCGCGAGCACCCAGGCGGGCGCGTCGCTGGCGACGCACACCCACCAGTCGGCGTCGGGCCGCGCGAGGTCGAGCAGGCACGCGCCCGGGCGACGCCGGATCTGCATCCGGCGGAGCTCGCGCGCCAGGTCGTCGCTGACGACGGCGCCGGCGGGCAGGCCGGCCAGCAGCATTGAGAGCGAGCGCGCGCTCTCAGGACCGAGCGCGAGGCACCAGGCACGCCTGCCGGGATCCCAGCGCCGCCCCGGGATCGCGCGCAGGAGACCGCGCAGGCGCTCGTCGTAGGGGAACTCGAGCACCGCCTCCCCGCGGTCGACTCCGGCTGTGAACGTCATGCCCGGCATGAGCAGGGCACGATAGGACGCGGCGCCGATGGCAGCGTCCAGGCGTGGTGCCGGTTGTTCGCGGGTGAGGGTGTGAGCGAGCGTGCCAGCGCCGCCGGCAGCGTCCAGGCGTGGTGCCGGTTGCTCGCGGGTGAGGGTGTGAGCGAGCGGACGCGGCGCCGCTGGCAGCGTCTAGGCGTTCTGCTCGATGTTCGGCAGCGAGGCCGTGATCGAGCGCGTGAGCATCGCGTGCACGAGCGTCGCGACGCCGGGTATCGGCGAGGCGATGCGGATGTCGTAGACGAAGCGGGTCCCGGCGCCCTGCGGCTCGAACGTCATCACGCCGACGTGGCCGCGCAGCGGAGAGCCTTTCGTGATGCGGTAGACAATCCGCTCGTAGGGCACGTACTCGGTGACGGTCTCCTCGAAGGGCGGGCCCCCCATCACCCGCAGCTGGCGCCGCGAGCCGACGCCGTTGCGCTCGCCGTCGCTGCCGTCGCTCAAGCGCTTGATCTTCGCTCCGAAGACATCCGCGAGGTTCTCGTGCTCGGCCAAGTGGGCGAAGATCCGCTCCGGCGGCTTCGCGAAGTCGTGCTCGACGTGGACGTGGTGCGCGCGCACCGCCCAACTGTACCCGCGGACGGATAATGCAGCGGTGGGCGGGATCGAGCAGTGGTGGGCGGACGGCGAGATCGTCGAGCTCGCCCTTTCCGAGTCGCGCCGCGACGTGTTCCTCGCGCGCGCGGGCGGGGGGCCGCTCGTCACGCTGCTGCACGGGTTCCCGAGCTCCTCGCACGACTGGGCGCGGGCCGTGCCGCTGCTGGCCCCGAGCCGCTCTCTGCTGATGCCCGACTTCCTCGGCTTCGGAGCGAGCGCCAAGCCCCACGACCACGCCTACTCGCTGCACGAGCAGGCCGACCTCGTGCAGGCCGTGTGGGAGCGCGAGGGCGTGGGTCGCACCGCGCTCGTGGGCCACGACTACGCCGTCTCGGTCGTGCAGGAGCTGCTGGCGCGCAGGGCCGAGGGCGCGCTCGCCGTCGAGATCGAGCACGTGACGCTGCTGAACGGCGGCCTCTACCCCGACCTGCACCGGCCGCAGCCGATGCAGACCGCGCTGCTCGACCCCGAGCAGGGGCCGCAGCTCGGCGCGCTCGTCAACGAGGAGCTGTTCACCGCCGGGCTCCGCCCGACGTTCGCCGACGGCTACGACGCGGCGCGGGACAGCGCCGAGATGTGGCGGGCGGTCGCGCGCGAGCAGGGGAACCTCAACCTGCACCTCCTGATCCGCTACATGACCGATCGCGAACGGCACGGCGGGCGGTGGGTCGGAGCGCTCGAGTCCACCGACGTGCCGCTCGCGTTCGTGTGGGGGATGCTCGACCCGGTCTCAGGAGGGCATATGGCCGAGCGGATCGCCGAGCGCATCCCGGCCGCCCCGCTGCTCGAGTTGCACGACGTCGCGCACTGGCCTCCGCTCGAAGCACCCGAGCGCGTCGCCGCAGCGATCCTCGGCGCGCGCGCCTGACACACTCCCCTCAGGTCGTCTCGATCACATGCCCGAGGAACGCGTTCGCGGCGGGCGTGCGGTGGCGCCCGGCGCGCCAGACGATCGCAACGCGGCGGCGCAGGGCGGGGCGAAGCCGGACGCCGACGATCCCCTCGCCCGCGGCCTCGGCCACCGCACGCGAGACGGCCGAGACGCCGAGGCCCCGTGCGACCAGCGCGAGCACGCGGGCGAGCTCGTTCGTCTCGAAGCGCGCGGTCGGCTCGAAGCCGGCCTCGCGCGCGGCGGACTCGACCGCGCGGCGCAGGCCCGTGCCCTCCCGCAGGAAGACGAACGGCTCGTCGCGCAGCGCCGCGAAGCTGACGTGCGGGCGTCCGGCGAGCGGGTGCGCGGCCGCCACCGCCAGCACGAGCTCGTCCTCGAACAGCTGATGCGCCTCGAGCCCCTCCGGCAGCCCGGTCTCGATCGGGACGAAGGCGACGTCGAGCCTGTCCGCCAGCACCGCGCCGAGCATCTCTTCGGCGACCTCCTCGACGACCCGGATGTCGATCTCCGGGTGGCGTTCGTGGAACGTCGCCAGGGCCGCGGCGAGGTCGTACGGCTCGAGCCACTGCATCGCGCCGATGCGCAGGCGCCCGCGGACGAGGCCCTGGAGCTGGGCGATCTCAGCGAGGCCCGCGTCGAGCTCCCCGAGCGCCCGCTCGGCCCGCGCCAGCAGCAGGCTGCCCGCCTCCGTCAGCTCGACGGAGCGCGTCGTGCGGCTCAGCAGGCGCACGCCGAGCTCGGCCTCGAGCCGGCGGACGTGCTGCGAGACGGCGGGCTGGCCGATGTGCAGCTCGGCGGCCGCGCGCGTGAAATGCCGGTGTCGCGCGACGGCGGACAGGGAGCGGAGTTGATTCAGATCCACAAAAAATAATAATTATAAATTGTGATGAGTCTTATAGCATTTCCGTCTTTGGATTATCGATCGGCGTCGTGCATACTGATCGCCAGTACCGCGTAGCACCCTCCTCCCCCGGCAACGGCCCGCTCTTACCCCGAGCGGGCCGTTGCTGCATCTGGGCCCGCCATAATCGGGCGATGGCGTTCTCTGCACCGGCCCGCCACCTCCAGCGCGCACGCGATCTCGCCGACGCGCGCTACTTCGAGCCGCTCGGCGTCGAGGACATGGCGCGCGCGGCGGGCCTCTCGCGGGCGCACTTCAGCCGCGAGTTCCGCGCCGCCTTCGGCGAGCCGCCGCACGCCTACCTGCTCACGCGCCGTCTCGAGCGGGCGGCGGCGCTGCTGCGCGGGACCGACCGCTCGGTGATCGACGTCTGCCTGTCCGTGGGCCTGCGCAGCGTCGGCTCGTTCACGACGACGTTCACGCGCACCTACGGCGTGTCCCCCACCGCCTACCGTGCTCGCCATCCGCCCGCCCGCCGGCTCGCGCTCGTCCCGGGCTGTGTCGTGCGCGCCTACGCCCGCCCCCAACACCGCACGTTTCGAGAAGACAGCCCGCGTGCACAGGCCTAGCATCGCCCCCGCAAACATCCGAGAACGGAGGGAGCAATGTTGAAGATCGCCACGACACAGCTTTGGGTCGAGGACCAGGAGGAGGCGCTCGCCTTCTACACGCAGAAGCTCGGCATGGAGGTGCGCGTCGACGCCACGCTGCCCGAGCTCGAGGGATTCCGCTGGCTGACGGTCAGCCCACCCGGCCAGGAGGACGTCACGATCGTGCTGATGGCGCTTCCCGGGCCGCCCGTGATGGACGAGGAGACGCGCGAGCAGGTGCGCACGCTGATGGCCAAGGGATTCGCGGGGACCGTGTTCCTGACGACCGACGACTGCCACGCCTCATACGAGGACCTGAAGGCGCAGGGAGTCGAGTTCACCGAAGCGCCGGAAGAGCGGCCCTACGGCATCGACTCGGGGTTCCGCGACCCCTCGGGCAACCACCTGCGCCTGACGGAGCTGCGCGAGCTCGCCACGACGTGAGCGGTGGCGGAGACCCGCAGGCCGCCCCGCGCGGTCACGCGGGTCCGCCCGCCGCGGTGGCGAGGAGCACGCGCCCCCGCATGCGCGGATCGAGCACCGCGGCGGGCTGGTGCTGCACGAGCGCGAAGCGCACGCCGCAGCCCGCGGGTCGCGCCTAGACGTTCGAGCGGATCTTGCCGCCGTCGACCTGGTAGACCGCGCCCGTGATGTAGGAGGCGCGCTCGGAGGCGAGGAAGGCGACGAGGCTCGCGAGCTCGGCCGGATCGCCGAGCCTGCCCAGCGGGATCGTGTCCGCGACCGGGGCGAGATCCGCCTCGGCCCGGCGGCGAGCCTCCGGGTCGGGATCTGCGAGGCCCGGGTGGATGCGGGCGGTGAGGAACGTCCCCGGCAGCACGAGGTTGATCGTGATCCCGTCCCTCGCCAGGTCCGGCATCAGCGACTTCATCAGCCCCGCGACGCCGGGACGGATGCCGTTCGAGAGGTCGAGGCCGGGCACGCATTCCTTGATCGAGCTCGACTGGATACCGATCACCCGGCCCCAACCGTTCGCGCGCATGTGCGGGACTGCGGCGCGGACGAAGCGCACGAAGCCGAGCGTCACGAGCTCGAAGGCGCCGCGCCAGGCGTCGTCGTCGAGGTCCGAGAAGCCGCCCGCCGGCGGCCCGCCCGAGTTGTGGACGAGCACGTCGAGGCCGCCGAAGCGCTCGACCGTGGCTGCCACCACGCGCTCGATCTCCGCCGCGCGGGTGAGGTCGGCCGCCACGACCAGCACCTCTGCCCCCGCCTCGACGCGGATCGCCTCCCCCACCCTCTGCAGCTCCTCCTCGTTGCGCGAGCAGATCGTCACCCGCGCGCCCTCCTGGGCAAGCGCGAGCGCGCTCGCGCGCCCGAGCCCTTTGCTCGAGGCCGCGACGATCGCCGTCCTGCCGTTCAGTCCGAGGTCCATGCTCGATGCTCCGATCTTCCTTCGCTGCTGCGTGGGCGACCCTAGCGGCCGGACGCGCTCGCAGCGCCCCGGGCCGAGGAGTACGCTTGGCGTCAACAGATATGTGCTCGGGCGCCGCGTGCCCGCTCCAGCCCTGCGGGGGGTCCGCAGCGGGATTGGAGGTACAGGATCGAAACAACCAGCGGTACGGGGAGCGACCCGGATACTCATCTGGTCGACCTCTACGACGACGAGGACGAGATCGCGCGCAAGATCCTGCGCTTTCTGTGCGCGGGCGCGCGGGCCCGGGAAGCGGTGGTCGCGATCTGCACGCGAGGCCGCCGCGAGCAGCTCGAGGAGATCCTCGCGGCCAGACGCCCCAGCGGCGAGCCGGCCGGCGCGTGGGTGTGGCTCGACGCCGAGGAGACGCTCGACGCGTTCATGAGCTGCGGCCGCTTCGACCGCGCAACCGCCCGCGAGACCGTCATGCCGATCCTGGAAGCAGCGAGCGCCGAGCACGAGGGCACGCGTGTCTACGGCGAGATGGCCGGGCTCGCGTGGGAGGCCGGCTACGTCTCGGCCGCGATCGAACTCGAGGGCTTCTGGAACGAGCTCAAACGCGAGTTGCCCTTCTCGCTGTTCTGCTCATACGCGATCGCCCTGGTGTCCGGCCCCGAGCACGGGCACGAGTTTGCGCTCATGCAGACCCTGCACTCCGAGGTCGTGGAGGATGGGCTGACGCTGGACATCGCCGGAGCCGGTCCTGCCGTCGTCGGGGACTTCCCCCCCGCGCCCGAGGCGCCGCGGCGGGCGCGCCAGCTCGTCCGTGCCGCGCTCGCCCGCACCTGCCAGCAGGACGTGAGCGAGGTCGCCGACCTCGTCGTCAGCGAGCTCGCCACGAACGCGGTCATCCACGTCGTATCGCCCTTCTCGGTCACCGCGCGGATCGAGCGCGGCCTGCTGCGGCTCGAGGTGGGCGACGCCGGTTCGCTCACGACCGCGACGCGTGAGCGCCTGGTGCCCGAGCCGGCCCACGGGCTGGGGATCGTCGACGCGCTCTGCAGCGACTGGGGCTTTGGAGCGACGACCGGGGGAAAGGTCGTCTGGGCCGAGCTCGAGCTCGACGCGGACGGAGCGGGCGCGCGTTAGGCAGCTGACAGGCGAGCGCCCGCTGCGCGCCGCGCGCTACTCGTCGAGCCCCGCGGCCTTGAGCGCGTCGGCTCGGTGCTCGAAGGCGCGGAACCGCACGCGCACCCCGTTCTCGATCGTCCAGATGGTCGCGACGTCGCGCTCCACGAACTCGTCGCAGTTGCGCAGCCGCGCGCTCTCGTGCAGGAACACGAGGACCTCATCGCCGATGTCGACCGTCTTCTGCACGGTCTGCGAGTAGTCGTTCCAGATCGACCAGTACTTGGTGACGTGGGCGACGAACGCCGCGCGCCCTTTCCCCTGCAACGGGAAGTCCGGCAGCGGATAGCCGGAGATGTCCCATTCGATCTCGGGATCGAGGGTGGTGATCCACTCTCCGATCCTGCCGGCGGAACGCGCCTCCTGTCCGCGCCGGACGACCTCGGTGTTGTCTTGTGACATGGTATGCCCCCTTCCTCGACCTGGAGGAGAGCCTACGCCCGGACGCAGACCGGGGCAAGCCGGTGGCTGCGGTCCCTGCTGTGTCTCGCCGCCGAGCGGACGATCGCGGCGGGCAGGAGCGGGCGCACCGCTGCTTTTCAGCGCTTGTGCGGGCCGCGCAGGCTGACGGTGGCCTCGATGTGACGCAGCACCTGCAGGCGTTGCGCCGGCCCGCTCCCCCCTGCGACCACCAGCCAGGCATCGCGGATGCGGACGGCGGTGAGCCTGCCGTGCCAGTCGCTCGGCGCTTCGACCACGCCGTGCGCAGCGGGTGCGGGGCGCATCCCCGGGATCGCCGCCGGCAGCGCGCCCGGGCGCTGGGCGTCGAGCAGGACCGCGGTCGTCAGCGGCCAGTGGTGCAGGTAGTACTCGGTGTCGACGCAGGAGAAGAACGCGCGCCCGATGACCCTCCGCGGGTAGGGGCTGACGGCCACCGCCACGTGGCCCCACTTCGGTTCGAGTCCCGGGAGCCCGCGCGCGCGGATCTCGCAGGGGCCGGCGGGTGGCCTCGCGGGCGTTTTCCACCAGCGGGCAGCCCGGCCGAAGCTTTCGGGCGTTTCCATGTAGCCGAGCGGACGGCCGCGGGCGTCGAGTGCGAGCAGGCCGTGCGGCTGGACCCCGAGACCGGGCTGCTTCGGGCGCCGCACGACTGTGATGGCGGCCAGCCGCAACCCGTACGGCAGGCGGGCGAGCGTCGTCAGGCGGCCGCGTCCGCGCCGGGAGACGAACCCGCGCACCCGGCTCGGCAGGATCGCGATCAGCGAGTCTTCGTGCGCGTCGCCGGAGGACATCGTCGCGACCCCCACCCACGGGCCGGCCGTGTGCAGGTTGACGGTCGCCAGCGTGCAGCAGGAACCTCCGATGCCAATCGAGCCCGCCCGGGCGGCCCTGACTTCCCAGCCATACGATCCGCCTTCGAGCGCCGGCGAGATCTGTCCGATCGCGCGCGACCGATGCCGGCGAAGGTCCAACACCTGTCGCAACGCGCGCTCCCGCGCCGATTCCCTCGCATGACCGCCCGAACCGCCGAGGGCGCCGGCGAGGATCCCGCCGGCAGCCGCGAGCGCGAGCACCGCAACGAGCGTGCGCCGGCGCGCCTGCCGTGCACGGGCGTCGCGGATCACACCCGCGGCGGGCCGGTCGCGCTCGGGGGGAGGCTCCAATGCGGTCGCCATAGACGCTAGTATGACTAGCACCATGCGCAAGGTCAACCTCGACCGCACGGATCCCACACCGCTCCACGACCAGGTCGCCGCGCACATCCGCCGCTCGATCGCCGAAGGGGACGCGAGGCCCGGCGATCGGCTGCCGCCCGCCAAGGACCTCGCGGCCGTGATGGGCGTCAACGTGAACACCGTCCTGCGCGCGCTGCGCACGCTACGCGACGAGGGGCTGCTCGAGTTCCGCCGCGGCCTCGGTGTGCGCGTCGCGGGCACGCCCGAGCAGGGCATCGTCCTCGCGAAGACGAGGGAGCTGATCGGCCTGGCGCGGCACAACGGGTACAAGCCCGACGAGCTGATCGCGCTGATCCGCACGCTCAGCTGACGCCTGGCGCGGCGCTCACCCAACTCGCGCCCAGCGGCTCGGATACGATCAGGGCCCGCCCCGGGGAGCTCCTTGTGAATATCGCCGCCGACGCCCATAAGCAGGGGTCATCGTCGACCGTTCGCGCGGCCGAGCTCGAGCTGCGCGAGGTGTCGAAGCGATACCCCGGTCAGCAGGCTCCCGCCATCGCGAAGCTGTCGTTCACGGTTCCGGCGGGGGAGGTCTGCGTGCTCGTCGGACCGTCCGGGTCGGGCAAGACGACGGCCATGCGCCTGATCAACCGGATGATCCCGATCACCGGCGGCGACATCATCCTCGGCGGCCGCAGCGTGCTCGACCGGGACCCGCGCGAGCTGCGCCGCGAGATCGGCTACGTGATCCAGCAGGTCGGGCTGTTCCCGCACAGGACGATCGAGCAGAACATCGCGACGGTGCCGACGCTGCTCGGCTGGCCGAAGGCACGTATCGCCGCCCGCGTCGCCGAGCTGTGGGACCTGATCGGGATGAGGAAAGACGAGCTCTCGGGCCGCTACCCGGCACAGCTGTCGGGAGGTCAGCGTCAGCGCGTCGGCGTCGCCCGCGCACTGGCAGCCGATCCGCCGCTGTTGCTGATGGACGAGCCGTTCGGCGCGATCGACCCGATCAACCGCGCCCGCCTGCAGGACGAGTTCCTGCGCCTGCAACAGCAGGTGCGGAAGACGGTCGTGTTCGTCACGCACGACATCGACGAGGCGATCAAGATGGGGGACCGGATCGCGATCCTGCGGGACGGGGGCGCGATCGCGCAGTACGACACCCCGGCCGAGATCCTGCGCTCGCCGGCCGACGATTTCGTGGCGCAGTTCGTCGGCGCCGACCGCGGCATCAAGCGGCTGTCGCTGATCCAGCTCGGGGACCTCGCGCTGCTTCCGCCCGCCGGCGCCCGCCCGCAGGACGCGGCTGCTGCCCCGCTGGTGCCCGAGGTGCCGCTGACGATGTCGGCGCGCGACGCGCTCTCGCTGCTGCTCACCTCGCGCGCGACACGGCTTCTGGCCGTCGACGACGCGGGCGGAGTACGGGGCATCGTCACGCTCGAGCTGCTGCACCGGTGGCTGGCCGAGGACGGCACGCCGGCGGGCGCCGCGGGGGGCGCAGACGGTGCGAGCGCGGTCTCGGCCGAGAGCCTCGGCGCCCCCTCCCACGAGACCGGGGAGGCCGACGTGGCGGCCAGGGCGAGGAGCGGCGCGTGAAGCTGCTCGCGGCAGCCGGACCGGTGATCCCGGAATACGCCAAGCACAGCGTGGCCTGCGTCGTGCACAACCACACCTTCTGCTGGGAGTGGGTGACCGGCAACTGGGCCGCGGTTCTGTGGCCGGCCCTGCGCCAGCACATCTACCTCGTGCTGCTCGCGGTCTCGATCGGATTCGCGCTCTCGATGGCGCTCGCGCTGATCGCCCATCGCTACCGGTGGTTCGAGCGGCCGACGATCCTCGTGACCACGTTCCTCTACACGATCCCCTCACTGGCGCTGTTCGAGCTGCTCGTCGCGCCGGTCGGCGCCAACCTCTACGCCGCCGAGATCGCGCTCGTCTCCTACACGCTGCTGGTCCTGTTCCGCAACATCCTCACCGGCCTGCGAGCCGTACCGGGCGAGGTGCTCGACGCGGCCGACGGCATGGGGATGACGCGTACGCAGGCGCTGCTGCAGGTCGAGCTGCCGCTCGCGCTGCCCGCGATCATCGCCGGCCTGCGGATCGCCGTGGTCACGACGATCGCGCTGGCCACGATCGTCTACACGATCTACGACGCGGGGCTCGGCGTCCCGATCCACGTGGCCCTCGGCGAGGGCCCGTTCAAGACCGAGCTGATCGCCGCGGGCGCACTCACGATCGGCCTCGCGGTCCTCTGCGACGGCGCACTCGTCCTCACCCAGCGCGCGCTCACACCGTGGCTGCGCGCGAGGAGCCAGGGCGGCTAGGAGCTCGCGTGCACGAATTCATCGAAGCGTTCAAGTTCATCGGCCGCAACGGCGCGGTGCCCGGGGAGCCCAACCTGCCGAGCCTCGCGCACCTCGCGCTCGAGACCCTCAAGGTCGGGGCGATCGGCGTAGGGATCTCACTCGTGATCGCCCTGCCGGTCGGCGTCTGGCTGGGGCACCGCCACCGCGGCAGCTTTCTCGCGATCAACCTCGGGAACGTCGGCCGCGCGTTGCCGAGCATCGTCGTGCTGGCGATCGGCGACGCGTTCCTCGGGCTGGGCCTGACGGTGGTCGAGGTCGCGCTCGTGATCCTCGCGGTGCCACCGATAATCACCAACGCCTACTACGCGATCGACAGTGTCGATCCAGACCTCGTCGACGCCGCCCGCGGGATGGGCATGCGCGAGCGCGAAGTGCTCGCGCGCGTCGAGTTGCCGCTCGCCGTGCCGGGCGTGTTCGCCGGGATCCGCACGGCCGCAGTGTTCGTGATCAGCACGACGACGATCGC
The DNA here is from genome assembly GCA_036264095.1 of Solirubrobacteraceae bacterium. Taxonomy (GTDB): domain Bacteria; phylum Actinomycetota; class Thermoleophilia; order Solirubrobacterales; family Solirubrobacteraceae; genus Palsa-744. The sequence goes on from DATARO010000059.1 coordinate 38,348, forward strand.
CTCGCTCGCGGGCTTCAGCGGCAGCCTCGGCGACGTCATCGCCAATGAGACGAGCTACCACTTCTCGGGCGTGCTCGGGGCCGCGATCTGCGTCGCCCTGCTCGCCTTCGCGGCAGAGGGCGCGCTCGCGCTCCTGCAGCACATCCTGACCCCGCGCGGCGTTCGCGCCGGCGGGCGCAAACGGGCGGAGCCGACGCTGGGAGGACTGGGAGCGTCGGCAGCCGCACAAGCTTGACCGCAGACACATCATCAAATCACCATTGGAGGCGGCGTATGGAAGACAGCGAAACGACCATGTTCAAGGCAGCACGGACCCGCGGGCTCGCGGCGCTGATCGCGCTGGTGGCCGCCGGACTGCTGCTCGCGGCGTGCGGCAGCAGCTCGAAATCGAAATCGAGCAGCACGCAGTCGAGCAGCGCCTCGGCGCAGACGACGCCGGCGTCGTCCGCGAGCGGACCCGGGACAGGCAAGCCGGCGGTCACGCTCGGCGACAAGAACTTCGCGGAGGAGAACATCCTCGGACAGCTGTACGCGCAGGCGCTGCGAGCGAAGGGGTACACCGTCAACCTGAAGTCCGAAATCGGCTCCACGGAGCTGATCTACAAGGCGCTCCAGTCCGGGCAGATCGACGCCTATCCCGAGTACACGGGCGTGCTGCTGTCGGCCGTGGCCGGCCAGACCAAGAACCCCGCGAGCGCCGCGCAAGCGTACGCGCAGGCGAAGGCATATGTCGAAAAACAGGGGTTCACCCTGCTGAATCAGACGCCGTTCTTTGACACGAACGTGCTGATCACGCTGCCCGCCTACGCGAGCGCGAACAAGCTCGTGAGCATCGCCGACCTCAAGCCGCTCGGCAAGAAAGTGAAGCTCGGCGGGCCGCCTGAATTCGCGACGCGGACCGAGGGGCTGCCGGGTATCAAGGCGGCGTACGGGGTCGACCCGACGTTCGTCCCGATCTCGATCGAACTGTCGTACACCGCACTCGAAAGCGGTCAGGTCAACGTGCAGAACGCGTTCAGCACGGACGGCCAGCTGCTGAGCGGGAAGTTCAAGGAGCTCGCCGATCCCAAGAGCGTGTTCGGCTTCCAGAACGTAGCTCCGGTCGTGAAGAAGAGCGTGCTCTCGGCCGAGGGCCCGGCATTCGGCGAAACGATGAACAAGGTCAGCTCGCTGCTCACGCTCCATGCCATCCAGCAGATGAACAAGGCGGTGAGCATCGAAAAGCAGTCAGCCGAAAGCGTGGCCAAGCAGTTCCTGACGGCCAACGGCCTCGCGTAGGCGCTTTGACCCTCGCCCGCCGCATCGCCTGCGCACGCAGCGATGCGGCGGGCGGCGCCGGACTGGTAGCGTTTTCCGAGGGAGGGGGAACGTGAACGCAGGGCGCTTGGCGGCAGGGAGGCGACGGATCGCCCTTGGCGGGGCCGGGGTGCTCGCGTGCGCGTTGCTCCTGATGGCGTTCGGCGCCGGTCTGAGCCACGCGTCGGGAACGGCGACGTTTGGCAACACGAGCGTGGGTGGCTCCTCGGACTCCTTCGCGGCCAACCGCAAGCGCGTGAGCGAGTACGCCCTCCCGGTCGCCGCGAGCGTCAGCAAGCTCAGCATCTACCTCGCCCCGACCGGCACCAGCGGCCAGCAGGTACTCGAGGGCGTGATCTACGAAGACGCGAGCGGCAAACCCGCAGGGCTGATCGCAACCACCAGCCCGCTCACCTTCCAGAGCACCAACACCGCAGGCTGGTATGACCTCCCGCTCCCCACACCGCTGAACCTGCCCGCCGGCAACTACTGGCTCGGCGTGATCACCGGAGAACACTCCAGCGTCGCCGGGTTCCGCTACCAAACGAGCACCGGCGCGCGCGACTACAACACCAACACCTACACCAGCGGACCAAGCAACCCCTTCGGCTCCCCCACCACCGACAGCGAGCGAGCCTCCCTGTACGCCACCTACACACCGAGCTCCCCGCCGGCCGTGCCGGCGAACACCGCGCTGCCGGCCGTCTCCGGTACGGCGAGCGTGGGGCAGACGCTGAGCGCCACCCATGGCTCGTGGACCGAAAACCCGACCGCATACGCCTATGAATGGCAGCGCTGCAACCCGCTCGGCGAAGCCTGCGCGACGATCGCCGGGCAAGTCTCCTCCACATATCCCCTCGGCTCGGCCGACCAGGGCTCGACGCTGCGCGTATCGGTCACGGCCTCGAACGCCGCCGGCTCCTCGGTGGCCTCCACCTCGATACCCACCGCCGTCGTGCAGACCGCGCCGGCGACGTTTGGCAACACGAGCGTGGGTGGCTCCTCGGACTCCTTCGCGGCCAACCGCAAGCGCGTGAGCGAGTACGCCCTCCCGGTCGCCGCGAGCGTCAGCAAGCTCAGCATCTACCTCGCCCCGACCGGCACC
>DATARO010000051.1:0-31739 GCA_036264095.1 Solirubrobacteraceae bacterium
CTTGGCGGCGGGATCGTCGGCCTCCTCCACCTGGCGGCGGAAGATGATCTCGACCGCGCCCTCGGCGCCCATCACCGAGATCTCGGCGCTCGGCCAGGCGACGATCAGGTCGGGCTCGTACGCGCGTCCGTTCATCACGTAGTAGCCGGCGCCGTATGCCTTGCGCGTGATCACCGTGATCTTCGGCACGGTCGCGTTGGCGACCGCGTAGAGCATCTTCGCCCCATGGCGGATGATGCCCTCGGCCTCGACCTTGGTGCCGACCATGAAGCCGTGGACGTCCATCAGGAACACGAGCGGGATCGAGAACGCGTTGCAGAGGTTCACGAACCGCGCCGCCTTGTCGGCGGAGTCGTTGTCGAGGATCCCACCGAGGTGCTTCGGCTGGTTCGCGACGATCCCCGCCGGACGCCCGCCGAAGCGCGCGAGGCAGGTGATGATCGTCTTGGCCCACTGGCCCTTGACGTCGAGGTAGGAGCCGTCGTCGACGACGCGCCTGATCACCTCGTACATGTCATAGGGCTTGCGGTTCGACTCGGGCAGCACGTCGAGCAGCTCCTCGTCGGCGCGCTCGATCGGATCGGAGACCGGCCGCTGCGGCGGCGCCTGCTCGCAGTTCTGGGGCATGTAGGAGAGGTAGTCCTTGATCCGCGCGATGCACTCCTCGTCGCTCGCGACCTCCATGTCCCCGACGCCCGACTTGCGGCAGTGCACGCGCGAGCCCCCGAGCTCCTCCTGGGTGACGTCCTCGCCGATCGCCGCCCGCACGAGGTGCGGGCCGGCGAGCGCCATCGACCCGCGCCCCTTGACCATCGGCACGAAGTCGGCGAGCCCGGGGATGTAGGCCGTCCCCGCCGCGCACGGGCCCATCAGCGCCGCGACCTGCGGGATCACCCCGCTCATCACGACCTCCTCGCGGAACAGGTGGCCGGAGCCCGCGAACAGCGACCCGACGGCCTCCTGGATGCGCGCGCCGGCGGAGTCGAGCAGCCAGACGAACGGGATCCGCTTCGTGAGCGCGAGCTCGCGCAGCCGCGTGACCTTCAGCTCGCCCGTCATCCCCATCGACCCCGCCATCACCGTGAAGTCGTATGCACACACCGCGACCAGCCGCCCGTCGACCTTGCCGTAGCCCGTGATCACGCCGTCGGCGGGAGCGTCCTTGCCCTCCATCGCGCGCTGGGAGAAGTGCGGGCGCCCGTGCATGCCCATCTCGACGAACGTCCCCTCGTCGATCAGGAGCGCGATGCGCTCGCGCGCGGTCAGCTTCTCGGCCTCGTGCTGCCTGGCGATCCGCGCCTCGCCGCCGCCGAGCGCGATCTGCGCGCGCCGCGCGTGGAGGTCCTCGACGAGGGGGCGCAGGAGGCTCGTCTGTGTGGGCGAGGCGGCCACGGCGCCATCCTAACCGCGATCGGTCCTCGCAGGAAGTGAGTAGTGCTACTACTTACTTATGAGGGGCGCCGTTGGGGCGCGCCCCGCTCGCTCCCGAGCCGCCAGCCGGCTTGAAGAGGACCACCACCGCCCGCTGCACCTCGCTGCTGCCGCTCGACGCCCGCAGCACGAGCGTCACGGTCACCGGCACCCCGTCCGCACGCTTTGACGAGCCGCGCATCGCCGCGATCGCCGACGCACCCGGCCGCACGGTCAACGGCGTCGTCGCGGTCCCCGCGAGCGTGATCGCGCCCGCGCCGAACAGGACACGGCGCGTGCAGGTGTGCAGGCGCGTGGAGCAGGCGCGCGTGGAGTGTGTGATCGCTCCGAACGTCAGCCGCCAGCGCAGCACGCCGGCGCCCGTGCTCTGACTCCTGATCAGGATCGCTCCCGCTCTGGCCCGGACCGACGGCAGGGAGAGCGTCACCGCCGACGCCGGGGCGAGCGAGAGCTGGTAGGGGAGCGTTTCGGCCAGTTCCTCCGGTTCCGGTTCCGCTTCCGGCTCCGGTTTCGGTTCCGGCACAGCTGCAACGGCGGCAGCGTCCACGGTGAAGGACTGCAGCGCCTCGGACGCCGCTTCCCATTCACCGTCGCCGGCCTGGTCGGCCGCCAGCGTGCACGTCCCGGCGGCGGCGAAGCTGACGGTCGTGCCCGTCAGCGCGCACACCGCGGGCGTTCTGGAGGTGAACGACACCGGCAGGCCGGAGGAGGCAGCGGCTGCGACCACGTAGCTGGCCCCCTCGACGATCGCGCCCGCCGGAGCAGTCGAGCTGAACGTGATCGTCTGCACACGCCCGGCGACCCCGAACGACTGGCGTGCCGGCGGCGCCGGTTCCCAGTCGCTGCTGCCTGCCTGCGTGGCGAGGACCGTGCACGTGCCGACCGCGTCGTAGCTGACGGTCGCGCCGCTGATCGTGCAGACGGCCGGCGTTTCGGAGGCGAGGGTCACGGCCAGACCCGATGTCGCGGTCGCCGCGAGGACGTAGGGCCCGTCGCCGAGATGCGCCGCCGGCGGCGGACTCGAGGCGAACGCGATCGTCTGCTCGCCGAGGCCGACGGTGAACGACTGGTGCGCCTGTGCGGCCTGTGCGAACGTCGCATCGCCGGCCTGGTCCGCGTTCAGCGTGCAGTGCCCGGGTTCGACGAAGGTGACGAGCGCACCGGCGACGGCGCACACCGACGGCGCACCCGAGGTGAGATGCACGGGCAGCCCCGACGACGCCGACGCGGACAGCACGTAGACGCCGGCGCCGACGCGCGCGGCGGCGGGGGCGGTCGAGGCGAACGTGATCGCCTGCTGCGTCTTCGACGCTTCGGAGACGGGCGCGAACGCTCCGAGCCCGTCGGGCGTGCCGACGCCGGAGGGCCCGTCATAGCCCGGGCCCGCGACGCAGATCCGCTGCTCGGAGCAGCTCGCGCCCTCTTCCGCCACCGAGCACGCCGAGAGCCCTTCCAGAAGCTGTTCTTCGGTCGGGCGATTCGTGCATTCGCCGTTGGATCCGCTCTGCACGTCGTGGAGTGAGAGCGGTTCGCGCTCGGCGTTCTCGTACAGCGTCCGCGCGGGGTAGTCGACGCCCCCGGCGCCGCCCGCCAGCGCGTACGCCGCGGCGATCAGCGGCGAGGAGAGGCTCGTACCGCCGACGCGAACCCAGTACGGCGTCAGCCCGGGCTGTTCGGGCTCGGAGTCGTACACGGCGAAGCCGACGTGCGGGTCGGCGATCGCCGCGACGTCGGCGACGGCGCGGTCTTCTGCGCAGCCCACTTCCGGCCAGTCGCCGAGCTGTGACTGCCACCCGGGAGCAGCGAAGTGTTCGCTGCACGCACTGCCGCCGACACCGGCTCCGTTCCACACGCTCTCGCCGGCCCACGCGCCGGTCGTCGGTTCGAGCGCCAGCCGCGTTCCGCCTACGGCGACCACGTGCGGCGAGGACGCGGGGTAGTTGACCGGTCCCGGCGGCGGGCCTTCGCCAGAGCGGCGTTTTTTCGTGCCGCCGACTTCTTCGACCAGTTCCCAGTTGCGGAAGCCTTCATCGCCCGCCGCAGCGGTCACGACGATCCCCGGGTGGTCGAACGCGGAGCTGTCGAGCGCGGGCTCTTCTTCGAAGTACCACGAGTTGGTGATCTCCTGCGCCCCGAGTGTCACCGCGCGGTTCTCGGCGGCTTCGAGATCCGCCGGTTCGGCGGACTGGGCCTCGACCAGCAGCACGCGGCAGTTCTGGCAGACGGAGTGCACCGTCTCGACGTCGAGCGCGATCTCGACCGCCCATTCGCCGTTCGCCGCGGGGAGCGGCTTCCTCTGCCCGAGCTGGTTGACCTTCGTCAGGCAGTGATCGGCGACGGTGCATGGCGGAAGGCCGAATTCTTCGTCGAAGACGCCGAGGTCGTGCGCCAGGCGCGGGTCGTCCCACGCGTCGACGATCGCGACCGTGGTCGTCGCCGGCGCCGTCGCCGGCAGGCCATAGGCGGTGTGCAGGTCAGCCGGGCGCAGGCCCTTGCACCCCTCGGCCGGGATCGGCGGCTGGCACGGCGGCGTGCTCGACGCTGCCCCGGGCTGCGCCGCCTGGGGCCGTTCAGCGGTGAGCTCGACGGCCGCGCAGCGCGCGCTGCCGGTTACGGGCCGGCCGCACACCGCCCGCGGCGCTCCCGCCGCCGCCGGCGGCGAGGGGCCCCCCGCGTGCGCCGCGGGGGCGAGCGCCGCCGGCAGCACGAGCGCGGCGAGCGTTGCCGCACCGGCGCTCCAGGCCCACCGCACGCGCGGTCTGCGATCGATACGCATCCCGGACCCCGGTCACGCTTTCGTGTTGATCTCCAGCGTCTGCGCCGGCGTCACGGACTGCGTCGCGGTGAGGCTGGTCGCGAAGCTGCCCTTGGCGCTCTTGAGGAACAGTTCCTGTTCGCCGGCCGGCGTCGGGCTGAATTTGAGTTCGACTTTCTTGCCCGAGGTGTTCACGACTTTGGCCGTCACCGCGTAGGCCCAGCCACTGAGGACGTACTGTTCGTTGCCGCAGCTGAAGGTCGCGATCGGTTCGCCGAAGAATTCGGTCCACACGCTCGCGCCTTCGTTTTCGAGATACGTCTCGATCGGCACGCTCACGATCCGCCCGGAGGCCGCCCCGGCGCTCGTGCACGGCGCGCCCAGCAGTTTGCAGCCTTCGAACGTCAGCGTCTCGCTCGAGGTCAGGAATTCGGTGATCACACCGACAGCCGTGCTCGTTTTGCATTCGAGATTGCCGAGCCCGGCCGCGCTGAACGTCGCGAGGGTGCCTTTGGCGGTGAACGCGGGATTACCCGCTTCGTAGAAGCCTGTTTTGAGGAGCTGCGCGCGCGAGGCACACTCGGCTTCGGTGTATTCGGCTTTCGCCAGCGGCGAGCACCTGACGGGCGCCTGGAACCATTCGTATTTCCCGCCCAGGACCGTGCCTTTGTTCTTCACGCTCGGCACCTGGCATTTGCTGTCTTCGAAGAAGCCCGCCTGCTTGACGACGGCCATCGCGACACATTTGCCATACGCGAGTTCGCCCAGCGCGGAGCCGTGACGCGTGCCGTGGCGGGTGCCGAAGCGAGTGCCCGTCAGCTGTTCGAGGTCCGGCGTGGACGTCGAGGTGACCGTGACCGTGATGCACGGTTTCGCGCCTTCTTCATAGACCGCCGTCGGGCTCTTGATCGGCTGCCAGCCGAGCGTGCCGCTGTACCACCAGAGCACCTGCGCACCGCCGAGTTCGCAGTCGCGCACTTCGACCTGCTTGAAGGTGCTGCCGCCGTCGCGGTACGCGTCGAAGTACTTGGCCGTCGGGCGCGGCAGCGGCGCTCCGCCGGGTTCGCTGCCGTACGTGGCGACCGCCACCGTCCCGGTCCCTTCGCTGCCCTTCGCGGTCAGCACCACTTCGGCTTCTTCTTCTTTGGTTTTGCAGTCCGGCGCGCACGCGGGCAGCTCGGCTTCGGCGGGTTTTTCCGGTTCGGTTGTCGTGCCCGTGCTCAGCGCGGCCGTCGTCGCGAACGTCTGGTCCGCTCCGTGCGTGATGCCGTTCTGGCTCTGCGCTACGACGCGGAAGTGGTAAGTCGTCGCTTCCGCGAGACCGGTCAGCGGCGCCGAGACGGCCACCGGGGTCGTGCCGGAGCTCCCGCTGCATGGGGCGTCGTTGCCGTACGCGCTCGTCGGGCCCCATTCGAAGACGCATTCGGTCGACACGCCGTTTGCGTTGATCGTGCCCTCGAGGTTCGCCGTGCTGCCGGTCGGTTCGCCCGCCACGCCGGTTTCGGCGCTCGGCGGCAGAGCCGCGAAGGACCACGCCGCGCCCACGAGGTTTTCGTCGCCGACGCCGCCGATCAGCGCGTACGGCGCTTCGGAGGCCAGCGCGACGCTGTTGCCGAGTTCAGCCGGTCCGCTCTCTCCGGTCGCTGTGATCTTGCCGCCGAGCTGGCTCCAAGGCGAAGTGAACGTCGCCCCTTGTTTGAACTCCCACGCCGCACCCTCGCCGGAGTTGTCGGACCGTCCGCCCACCAGGGCCGTGGAGCCGTCGGCAGACAGCGACACGCTCGATCCGACCCGGCCGGTTCCGGTCTCTTCGGCGGCGGTGATTTTGCTGCCGACCTGGTACCAATCCAGGCCGTAGGGCGGCTGAGAGAAGCGCCGGAAGATCCATACCGCCCCGGCGCCGCTGTTCGTTTCGGGACCTCCTGCGAGCACCGTGTTGCCGTCGGCCGAGACCGCCACGCTGGTGCCGAACCCTGGACCTCCGTTTTCATCTTCCGTTTCCTCGAATTCGCCTTCGTAGCTGCCTTTGGCCGAGGTTTTGTAGTACTCGGAGATTTCTTCGTCGCCTGGTATCCCCACGACCGCTACGTCGCCGTTGGCGGACAGGGCGACGCTGTACCCGTTCGAGTGGATGCCTTTCTCCAGCACTTCCTGCGTGAACGTCCAGCTCGCGCCCACGTGTTTGTAGACCCACGAGGCGCCTTCGCCGCTGTTGTCACCCGGTCCGCCGACGATCGCAGTTTTGCCATCGGCAGAGAGGGCGACGCTGAATCCGAACTGCGTTTCCCCGACGGGGTTGACCGGGGTCAATTCGGCCTGCTGCGTCCATTTCCCCGCGGCCTGCGTGTAGATGTACGCTCTTTCGAGGCCGGGAGCACCGATGAGGGCCACGTCGCCGGTGGCGGACATCGCAATGCTCGTACCGAAGTGGTCGTCCCCGCCCGCCGGAATCGGCACGAGCTGCTGCTGCGACCAGGTCGAGCCGGTCCGCGTGAAGAAATCGGCGGCGCCTCCCTTTCCCTTGACTTCCTGGTAGGGCATGCCGACGACGGCCTCGCTCCCGTTGGCCGACAGTGCCACGCTGGCGCCGAACTCGGCCTGTGGGCTCTCACTCGTCGCGGTCAGCTTTTCGCCGAGCTGCACGAACGGGTCGATGCGGACGGGATAGCGCGCGCCGCGCGCATGAACCTCGATAAGCAGCGTCTCGCCCTTCAGCTCGAGCCCGCTGCTCAACTCGCGGCCGCCCGCATCGCGCGCCGCGAGGCCCGTGTAGCGCAGCAGCGTCCGGCCGCCCCGCTCGAACGCCACATCGCGGCCGCCGTCCACCAACGACGGCCGCAGGCCGCCGGTGAGCGACAGCTCGAGCGTCAGCGGACCTCCTGCGTCTCCCGCCGGCGCGCGCGCGACGTCGAAGCCCTGCTCCAGGCCGGACGGCCCGTTCGCATACCACTCGCTGACCCCCGGGTGTGCGTAGGAGACGCGGTCGCCGCTCGCGCGCGGGCGCGCTGCCCCCACCGCAACGAGTGACGATCCATAGCCGACCGCCTGGAGCGCGAAGCCCAGCTTCGCACCCCGCGCCCTCACGCTCACGCCGCCGGCGCTGAACGTGCTGCGCAGGTGCTGCGCAGGGTTCACAGCGCGCCACGCCCCGCTGCGCTCCGCGGCAACGCGATACGCCGCGCGATCGCCGGCCGGCGTGATGCCGTCGCTCAGCGCCGCCGTGGCATCGCCCGCCGTCGCCGAGGGCTCCGTCAAGCGCGCACCGGCCGGAAGGCCCAGCAGCGCGGAGGCCGCGAGCACCGGCCGCGGCCGCGCAACAGGCGCCACCGCCCGCGAGCCGCCCCCGTTCCACGAGAGCGACAGCGCGACGCCCAGCGCGATTGCGGCAGCCAGGAGCAGAGCCACCCGCGCCCGCAGGCGCAGGCTTGCCGGATCGGCGGGAAGGGCTGCGGGGTGTGCGTCGCGCTCGCGCAACGCAGCTGCGTCGAGGTTCAGCACGGCTCCCCCGATCTCACGCTTTCGTGTTGATTCCAGCGTCTGCGCCGGGACCACGGATTGCGTCGGGCGCACGCCTCGCGCAGCGTCGCTCCGTCGACGTCGAACATCGTCTTGCCCCCTTGTTGCCGCAATGGCGCCGGCGGCTCGATCCCCCGCGCCCCGACGACGACATAGTAACCGCCTAAGGGCTCCGGTTCGAGTCCAATGTTGGACGTGCGCGCGGGCGGGGCGCGGGGTGCCCTAGCGGCCTTTCCACTGCGGCTCGCGCTTCTCGAAGAACGCGCTGACGCCCTCCACGATGTCCTCGGTCGACTGCGCCAGCGAGAGCTGCGCGCGCAGGTAGTCGAGCGCGTCGTCGAGCGGCATGTCGAGCTGGCGGCGCATCGCTTCCTTCCCGAGCCGCATGATCACCGGCGACTTGCCGGCAAGCTTGCCCGCCCAGTCGGAGACGGTCGGCTCGAGCTCGCCGTCGGGCACGACGCGGTTGACGATCCCGGCCTCGAGCGCCTGGGCGGCGCTCCAGCGCTCGCCGAGCAGCAGCAGCTCGTTCGCCCGCTTGCGCGGGACGTTGCGGTAGATGATCGCCATGATCATGAGCGGGAACGCGCCGATGTTGATCTCGGGCGTCCCGAACGTCGCCTGCTCGGTGGCGACGACCAGGTCGCACGCGAGCGCGATCCCGAGCGCGCCGGCGAGGACATGCCCGCGCGCGGCGCAGATCGTCGGCTTCCCGAGCGCCCCGATCAGCTTGAACAGCTCGACGAACCGCTCGCCCGCGAAGTGCTTGTGCACGAGCGCCGTCTCGGCCGCGAAGCCGCCGAGGTTCGCACCCGAGGAGAACGTCCGCTCGTGCGAGGAGGCGAGCACCACGCAGCGGACCTCCTCAGCGTCGCGTGCGCGCTCGAAGCTCGCGAGCAGCCCGCCGAGCAGCTCCGGGGAGAGCGCGTTGCGCGTCGCCGGATCGTTGAGGGTGATCGTCGCGACGCCGCGCTCATCGACCGCGTAGAGCACCTTGCCGGCGCCCTGCGCCGGTGTGTCGGAGGCCGTACCGGAGGACACGGCCGCATCCTAACCCGGGCTCGGCGCGCCCGAAGTGCTCGATCGGCGGGGTCGGGCCGGGGGCACCCGTCAAGGGCGTCGTAAGCGGACCATGGTCCGATTAGTGCTATGTTCGGACGTAAAGCGGACTGCGGTCCGAATAATCAGCGTCCAGAAGGAGCGACCGCCATGAGCACCGAGACCGTCACAGCCCCCCTCAGCCAGCTCGCGCCGATCCCCCGCGCCGGCGACTGGCAGGTCGACCCCGCGCAGAGCAGGGTCCACTTCCACACGCGCGCGATGTTCGGCCTGTTCCCCGTGCACGGGCGCTTCGAGCAGTTCGGCGGAGTCCTTCACGTCGACGCGGAGGGGCGCGCCAAAGGTGAGCTGCGGATCGAGGCGGGCAGCATCCGCACCGGGATCGCCAAGCGCGACGCCCACCTGCGCACGGACGACTTCTTCCACGCCGAGGAGGCGCCACACGTCGTCTTCGACCTCGACAGCCTCGAGCAGGGCCGCGACGGATACGAGGTCGGCGGCACGCTGCAGATCCGCGACGCCCGGCTTCCGATCCATGCCCACGCGACGGTCGAGCCGGCGGACGCGAAGCTGAAGATCAGCGCGCGCTTCCCGATCGACCACGACGCCGCAGGCCTCGGTTGGGCCAAGCCCGGGATGGTGCGCAAGGTGATCGACGCCGACGTCGAGCTCACCCTCGTTCGCAGCGAGCACGCCGCCTGACGGCCGCGCGCCGGGAGCGCGAGGCGCCAGCACTCAGGCCGGCGGCTTTTTCGCGGCGGCGGTGTGCCTGCGCCGCTTGTGGCGGTGGTGGCTGGCCGGGTTCAGGAGCCGGCTGAGCTGGGCTTCGGTGATCGTTTCACTCGCCGGCGGCGCCACCACCGCAGCGATCGGCTGGTTCAGCCAGTCGATCTTCGTTTCGACGATCAGCGAGAAGCCCGCGTAGCGCTTGCGCCGCAGGCGCAGGGTCAGCTTGGTCAAGACCGGCACGCCTTCTTCGGAGAGGAACGCTTCGAAGCGCGCGGTCGGGCGCACGAGCTTGCCCAGCGACGGGGACGCCAGCATCGAGGTTTCGCCGCTGTCCGTCGGCACGACCGCGGCGAAGCCCGTCGTGGGCGTCGCGCCGATCGTGCGGGGAGGCAGCACCTGGATGCTCTGGGCTCGCGCGAACGTCTTGGAGACACCGAGCGTGGCCGCAGGAGAGCCGGCGAGTTCGCCGCCGAGCCCGCCAGGCTTGACCGGTGAGGCGACCCACGGTCGACCGCCGTCGATCGCGGAGGTGAACGGGCTCTTCACATAGGCCTCGCCCGCGAGCACGCGCCCTTCGACCGGAATGCCGATCAGCTGGCCCGCGAAGCTGGCCTTCTGTTCGCTGAAGCTCAGTTCCAGGCTCAGCGAGGCGAGCGCGGCCGACGCCGCTGCGTGCGCACCGGAGGCGCCGAACACGCCGAACGGCCCCTGAGCGCCCGCCGATCCGGGGCCGGTCACGGACTCATCCAGGGAGAGCTTTGCGCTCGTCACCGGCAGCTGGGCGAGCTTCGCCTCGAGCGCGGGCAGCGGTTCGGGCAGTGGAACGCTCGCCGCCGCGGCGCTCGGCGCGGCCGCGGCGCAGGCGAGCGTGGCGAGCACGGTGCCCGCACGTACCCCCATGCCGCCGCTGCTCCGCACGCCGGACACTGTACGGGGTCGCCGCAACGCGGTTTGGACACGGGCTGCGATATGACGCAGAAGCCCAAAGTAGATAGCTCTACTGTTTACTTTCCCGAGCGCATGCGATAGCTTCGCCCGCGACCGCCCACGCGAACCACAGAGGAGACAACGCCCGCCATGGCCGCCACCGCCGAGGGCGTCCTGAAGCCCGACTTCAAGACGCAGCGCAAGCACTTCATCTTCACCGACGAGCACGAACAGCTTCGCGAGTCGATCCGCAACTTCGCGATCAAGGAGCTCGCGCCCCACGCCGAGGAATGGGAGGACACGACCTTCCCCGACTCCGTCTTCCCGCGCATGGGCGAGCTCGGCTTCCTCGGCCTGGACAAGCCCGAGCAGTACGGCGGGCAGGGCGGCGACTACTACTCGAGCCTCGTGCTCGCCGAGGAGATCGGCAACGCGAACTCGGGCGGGCTGGCGATGGGCATCGCCGTCCACACCGACATGGCGATGCCCCCGATCCTCGCGTTCGGCACCGAGGAGCAGAAGCAGGAGTGGGTCGTGCCCGCGATCAAGGGCGAGAAGATCCTGTGCCTCGGCATCACCGAGCCCGACGCGGGCTCCGACGTCTCCGGCATCAAGACGCGTGCGGTCCGCGACGGCGACGACTACGTCATCAACGGCTCGAAGACCTACATCACCAACGGCCACCGCGCCGACGTGATCGTGCTCGTGACGAAGACCGACGCGGACGCGGGCTACGACGGCTTCACGCTGTTCCTCGTGCCGATGGACGGCCCCGGCGTGATCCGCGAGAAGAAGCTCGTCAAGCTCGGCATGCACGCCTCCGACACGGCCCTGCTCGCCTTCCAGGACGTGCGCGTGCCCTCAACGGCGGTGCTCGGGCAGGTCGGCAAGGGCTTCTACCACATCATGTGGGAGCTCCAGGGCGAGCGCCTGATCGGCGCCGCGGGATGCGTAGCCGGCGCACAGAAATGCTTCGAGCGCACGCTCCAGTACGCCAACGAGCGCAAGGCGTTCGGCCGCTCGATCGGGCACTTCCAGGTGATCCGCCACAAGTTCGCCGAGATGGCGACGAAGATCGAGTCCGCGCGGCAGATGGTCTACGTCACCGCCTGGCGCTTCAACAACGGCGAGTACCCCGTGCGCGAGATCTCGATGGCCAAGCTCCACGCCTCGCGCATCGCCTGCGAAGTCGCCGACGAGTGCATCCAGATCCACGGCGGCGCCGGCTACATGCGCGAGTACGGGGTCGAGCGGGTGTGGCGCGACATGCGCCTAAACAGGATCGGCGCCGGGACCGACGAGATCATGCTCGACGTGATCGGGCGGTCGTACGGGCTGTAGCCTGCGTCCACGAGGCCCCGCGAGACCCCTGCGCGAGTCGCGCGCCCCCGCGAGCTCGCTTTTACAAGGGGCTGGCCTCGATCGCGAGCTCGGTGCGGATCGTGGCCCGCTCCTCCGCGTTCAGGCCCTTGCGGAATTCCTGCACGTCGTGCGCGCTGCCGCTGACTGTGAACGCGACCTGTGTGCGCAGCAGGTGCGGATGCTCCACGACCTCCAGAACAAGGTTGCGCTCCCGCGCCCAGCGCTGCATCGTTTCCTCCACTTCGGAGCGCACCTCCTTGCCGATCTCGACGGTGAACGTGGCTGTGGCGTGGGCGTGGGCGTCGCGCTTCGCGCGCTCGTGGGCTCCGCTCGCGGCTCGGTCCAGCGGCGGCTCCACCTGCGTCCACTCGCCGTTGTCGTCCTCCCAGTGACTGACCGTGACGCTCGCCCGCAATCCGTCCTCCTGCAGCGCCGCTTCGAGCGGCGCCCGCGCGCGATCGAGCGCGTCGCGATCGGCCGCGTAGGCGAACAGCGTGCCGCCGTCATGCGTGAGCACCACGTTCGCAGGGATCGCCGACTGCGCGTCGTCGACGAAGCGCGGGCCACGGAAGCGCGCGAGGATGCCGTGCGGGGCGGGCGCAGCCGGGCCGCCCGTCAGCTCCGCGCGCAGGCGCCAGTCCTGTTCCGCATCGCTCACGAGCGCGAGCATAGTCTCGCCGCGGGCGGGCGAGCGGCGTCAGTCGATCGAGCCACGCGGCAGGACCCACTCGGCCGCCTGGCCGGTGACGTCCGCGATCAGATCGAAGTCGCGGTCGTAGTGCAGGACAGGGAGCCCGGCGCGCTCGCCTACGGCTGCAACGATCAGGTCGGGAATGCTCGCGGCCCTGTGCCGGCCACGGTCGGCGAGAATCCCCTGCACCTCGATCGCACGGTCGAATGCCGCCTGCTCGACCGGCACGCGGATGTAGCGCAACGCGATCTCCTCCCGCCATTCGCGATGCTCCTGCGCGGAGCGAGAGCTGAAGAGCTGCTCGAGGTCCGTCACGGCGCACGTCGCTGCGAGACCCGCGTCGATCATCGGAGCAACGCGTCGCGCCACATCGGGCGTCGCCATTCGCGCGAGCACGCTGTTGTCTATGAGGTAGGTGGGCGAGGCCACGCGCGCGCCATCACCTCCGGATCGCGCAGATCCTCGTTGTCCTTCAATCGCGCGATCAGCCGCCGGCCCGCCTCCCTGCGCACGATCTCTCGCAGCGCTCCGTCGACGGTGTCCCTGATGCCGCGCGTCCCGAGCAGGTCGCGCGCTTTCTCGAGGACGTCCTCGTCGATTTCGAGTGTGGTGCGTTTCACCGCCATCCTTATATCGTAGCCACAGCTCACCAGGCATATAAATCTGGAACAATTCTGTGCCTAATCCGTTGACCTCTCCCCCCTTCACCGACGAGCACGAGCAGCTGCGGCAGTCCGCGCGCGGCTTCATCGAACACCGGCTGACGCCGTATGCCCAGGAATGGGAGGACGCAGAGTGGTTCCCGGACGACGTCTTCGGAGACCTCGCCGCCCAGGGGCTGCTCGGGCTCAAGTACCCCGAGCAGTACGGCGGCCAGGGCGGCGACTACCTGCACGAGGCGGTGCTGTGCGAGGAGCTGGCGCGGATCGGCTCCGGCGGCACGGCGGCGGGCATCGGTGCCCATATCAACATCGCCACGCCTCCTATCTGGAAGTTCGGCACCGAGGAGCAGAAGCAGCGTTATCTCGTCCCGGCGATCGCGGGTGAGCGGATCGGCGCGCTCGGGATCACGGAGCCCGGCGCCGGCTCGGATGTGGCCGCGCTCTCCACGCGCGCCGAGCGGGTCGAGGGCGGCTTCGTCGTCAACGGAGAGAAGACGTTCATCACCAACGGCGTACGCGCCGACTTCATCGTCACGGCCGTGAAGACGGGGGGTGATACCCGCCACCACGACATCTCGTTCCTGATCGTCGACCGCGGCGAGGGCGTCACCTCCTCCGCCCTGCACAAGCTCGGGTGGCAGGCCTCCGACACCGCCACGATCTCCTTCGCGGACGTGTTCGTGCCCGAGGAGAACCTGCTCGGCGAGCTCGACGAGGGCTTCAAGCTGATCATGGCCAACTTCCAGTGGGAGCGGCTCGCGATGGCGCTCGGCGCGGTCGGGGCGATGCAGCTCGCGTGGGAGCGCACCGCGCAGTACGCGCGCGAGCGCGCGACGTTCGGACGCCCGCTGTCCGGGCACCAGGTGATCCGCCACAAGCTCGCCGACCTCGCGACGACGGTCTACACGTGCCGCTGCGTCACCTACGACGCGCTGCGCCGCTTCGTCGCCGGCGAGGAGCCCCTGAAGGAGGTCGCGATGGCCAAGCTCCTGACCCAGCGCGCCGCCTTCGAGCTGATGGACGACTGCCTGCAGATCCACGGCGGGGCGGGCTACATGCGCGAGTACTGGGTCGAGCGCGCGGCTCGCGACGCGCGCCTCGGTCCGATCGGCGGCGGCAGCGACGAGATCATGCGCGAGATCCTCGGTCGCGTCCTCGGTCTCTGAACCCGGCCTTTCTCGCGGCGACCGGGCGCAGCGCCGCCGATCCGGCAAACCTCGTCAAGGCTCAGTATTCCGAGGGGGCGTGCCGATACAGGGTCGGTGACCAGCCTTCGACTGCTCCCCAGAGCGGCGCTGCTTGCGATCTTCCTAGCGCTCGGCGCCACCGCCCTCATCCCCTCCGCGGCGGGCGCCGCGACCCGCTCCGGGCGCTGCGCGCACCGCGCGAGCTACAAACAGGGGTCGGGTACGGGCGGCACGTCGCGGCCGCGCTGCGGCCGCCGCCGGCACAGGCACGCCCCGCACGCGGGCGCTAGCTGCCGCCACACGAACCTGCGGCCGAACGCGGCGAACCTCGATCTGATCCGCGGCGCGGTCCTGTGCCTGATCGACCGCGAACGGGCTCGCCACGGCGAGCGCGCGCTGCGACCGAACATGCGCCTGCGCAGAGCCGCCCAGGGACACAGCGAAAGCATGGCCCGGGGCGCCTACTTCGCCCACGTCGGCCCCGGCGGGCTCACGCCGCTCGCCCGGATGCGCGCCGTGGGCTACATCTCCAGGCGCACGCGCGGCTATGAAGTCGGAGAGAACATCGCCTTCGGCACGCTGTGGCTCGCGTCGCCGCGGGCGATCGTGGCAGCGTGGATGGCCTCCCCCGGGCACCGCGCCAACATCCTCGACGGGCGCTTCCGCGATACCGCCATCGGCGTGAGCCCGCACGTCGCCGGAACGCTCTCGCACGGCCAGGCCGGCGCGGTGTACACGCAGGACTTCGGCGTGCGGCTCGGCCGCTAGGCGCCGCAGCCCCCGTCAATGCCGCTGCCGGCGTCGCGCCGGGAACGCCACCGCGAAGTGAGCTTCCATGGTCGCTCCCGCCGCGCGCGGGACCGGCAGCGGGTCCGGCCACGCCCATTCGCGCGGGAGCGCAATCACGCCCAACACGCAGCCAGGGCCGACGCCCGCGCACGGCTGTTTGTACGGTTCGCTGGAGCACGGGTACTCCGCGTTGCACGGAGGCGCGTGCGGCACCGCGTAGACGCCGCCTCCGTAGACGCCGCCGGGACACCAGTGACCCGTGTGCGAGCGGGCAGGCGTGACCCGCAGCACGACCGTGCCGCTCGCGTCGGGCCATCCGTAGTCGGTGCGCTGCATGTCGCTCGACGTCGAGCACGGAGGCGGTGCGGCGCGGGTGAAGTGGCGGTACGGCCGCAGCACCAGGACGGCGTAGTAGTAACCACCTTCCGGCAGCGCCGGCGCGGTGAAGCTCAGCCGCACGCCGCGGCTCGTCTCCAGCCTGTGCTGCACGTGCAGCGTGAGCGCCTGCGCCCCCGTCGCACACAGGCACAGGACCGCCATGCATCCCGCCAGGGCCAGGGCGCCCGGCGCGCGCATTCCGCCGGGCCGCCCCAGCCATCGCACCCGCCTCCTCACCCGGCCGATCCTACGGCGTTGGATAACCTCCGCGCGCACCCAACGACAAGGAGACGCAAGAAGCCATGGGAGTACTCGACGGCAAGGCCGCGATCGTCACCGGCTCGGCGCGCGGCATCGGACGCGCGACAGCCGAGCTGCTGAGCGCGCAGGGGGCACAGGTTCTGATCAACGACCTCGACGGCGACGTCGCCGAGCAGGCCTCCAGCGAGATCAGCGGCGAGACCGCTGTCTACGCCGGCGATCTCGTCAAACCTGGCGCGGCCGACGAGCTCGTCGCCAAGGCGATCGACGCCTTCGGCAAGATCGACATCATCGTCAACAACGCCGGCTACACGGTCGACGCCCCCGTCCACAAGATGTCCGACGAGCATTTCCAGGCGATGCTCGACATCCACACGATCGTTCCCTTCCGCGTGATCCGCGCCGCGGCTCCGCATCTGCGCGAGCCCGCAAAGAAGGAGCGCGAAGAAGGCAAGGAGATCTTCCGCAAGATCGTCAACGTGTCCTCGACGTCGGGCACGTTCGGCAACGCGGGGCAGGCCAACTACTCGGCGGGCAAGGCGGGCGTCGTCGGCCTGACGAAAACGATCGCCAAGGAGTGGGGCCAGTTCAAAGTCAACGTCAACGCCGTCGCCTTCGGGTTCATCGACACGCGCCTGACACAGGCCAAGGTGGATGAGAACACGATGGAGATCGGCGGCGAGAAGGTGCAGCTCGGCATCCCCGAGCAGATGCGCCAGATGGCCTCGATGCTGATCCCGCTCGGCCGCCCGGCCAGTCCCGAGGAGGCCGCCGGCGGCATCTTCTTCCTGTGCTCGCCGTGGTCGAACTACGTTCACGGGCAGACGCTGCACGTGACCGGCGGCCTGTTCGGAGGGATGACCGGCTGATCAGCGCCCCGGCGGCGCTGCGGGGGCCGCGGCCGCGCGCGGCCCGCGCAGGTCCAGCAGGCAGCCGGAGAAGTAGTCCCCCGCGCGCGAGGCGAGGAACGCGCACAGCCGCGCGACCTCGCCCGCTTCCGTCCGCTCGCCGGGCGCGATCGCCACGGCCGTGATCGCGTAGCGCGCCCACTCGATCGAGAGGGTGCGCGCGAGGTTCTCGAGCGCCGCCGCCGCCGCGCGCGCGTGTGCTCCGCCGCGTTCGTTCGGCGCGAGCAGCAGGACGCGGCCCCCCTCGCCCGACGCGATGAAGGAGCGCTCCGCGCTCGCGCGTGCGAGATCCCAGGCGGCCTGCATGCATGCCCCCAGCGCCGCCTCGCTGTCGTCCGCCAGCAGCGACTCGCCGTCGACGACGAGGACGTCGGCGCTGCCGCCCAGGCGCGCGATCGCCTGCACGACGGCCTCGCCTGTGATCCGCTCCTGCTCCTCGACGTCGCCGTCCCCTCCCGCGGCGAGCCGCGCCACGCCTGCCCCGAGCGCCTCGCACGCGGCGAGCGCCTCGTGCCCGTGCTCGCTCAGCTCATCGGCACCCGCCACGAGCACGGCACGGCCGTCGAGCAATCCGGATCGCAGCAGGTCCATGGGGCTCGCGGCGGGCATGCGAGCGCACCCTAGACCCTCAGGAACCGCCGAACGGGTTCGGTTGCTCGGCCGCGGGCGCGCGCGCCGCCGGGCGCACGCCGCCGAGATCGAAGTACAGCACCGCGGAGGCGAGCGCCGCGAGCGGCGCGGTGAGCACGCCGACGACGACGCGCGCGACGATCGCCGCTCCGGTCCCGCCGGACGCGGCCGCTGCCGTGATCAGGAGCGAGACGACCCCGACGAGCACGAACAGCACGAACAGCACGCCGAACACCTGCCAGCCGTTTCCGCGGACGAGCTCGCGGCTGCGGCCGAGCGAGCTGAGCCCGGGCGCGCGCTCGAGCACGATCACCGGCACGAACACAGACCAGATCGTGATCAGGATCAGGCCCGGCACGACGAGCAGGAACAGGCCGACGACGATCGCGATGCTCGCGATCAGGCCGACGATGATCAGCTGTCCCAGCACGGGCACGGCGGCCCTCAGCAGGGCCCCGGCGCTCGAGTCGCGCCGCCCGTCCTGGACGTCGGCGACGAGCTCGACGACCATGCCGGTGAACAGCATCTGCGCCACGATCACGATCACCTCCGCGAGGAGCAGGCCGCCGAGCGAGCCGCTCGTCGCGAGCAACGCGGCGAGGATCCCGGTCGTCGCGAACACGACGGCCGCCGCCGGCATCAACACGCTCGCCTGGTCGACGTAGATCTCCCACACACGCCGGATCACGGCGCCCACCTCAATCCTCGCCATCGAGCACCTCCCGTGTGTCGCAGCGCATGGGCCCGCCAA
Organism: Solirubrobacteraceae bacterium; assembly: GCA_036264095.1. GTDB lineage: Bacteria > Actinomycetota > Thermoleophilia > Solirubrobacterales > Solirubrobacteraceae > Palsa-744. Next base: position 18,037 of record DATARO010000051.1, read on the forward strand.
CCCTAGGCCACGGTCCCGACGGCCGCGCGGCTCAGGCGACCGCCGCGCCCTTGGGCGCGCGGCGTTCGGCGCGGCGCTGCTCGCGCAGGCGCCGGATGATGCCCTTGCGGCCGTGTTCTTCGAGGCCTCCGTACATCCGCCGGATCTCCGCCAGCACCTCATCGGCGACCGCCTGCTGCTGCTCGCGCGTGGGCTCCTCGATCCGCTCCCAGCGGATCGGCTCGCCATAGTGGATCGTCACCTTCGGGAACTCGAGGCGCTTCCAGTTGCGGATGTGCGAGGAGCCGTGGATCGCGATCGGCACGATCGGGGCCCCGGTCTCCAGCGCGAGCCGGCCGATGCCGCGCTTGGCCTCGGCGCCGACCTTGCCGGTGCGCGAGCGCCCGCCCTCGCAGTACATCGTGATCGCACCCCCGCGCGCGAGGATCGCCTTCGCGGTCACGAACGTGTCGTCGTCGCGCGCACCGCGGCGGACAGGGAACACGCCGCCGTGCGAGTAGATGAACTGCATCGGCCGCGCGAACAGCTGCGACTTGGCCATGAAGCGCACCTTGCGCCGCGTGTAGCAGCCCATCAGGAAGTGGTCCATGAACGAGAAGTGATTCGGCGCGAGGATCACAGCACCGCTTCCGGGCACGTTCTCGACCGTGATCGAGCGGGCGCGGAGGAACGTGTAGGAGTAGAGCGAGGTCAGGATCCGCACGAGCTCGTAGACCCAGTCGGGTTCGCGCGTCCGCGCGCGCTCGTGGAAGCGGTCGAAGTACTCCTTCGGCCGCGGGTCGGCGTAGACCTGCTCACGCATCGAGGAGAGCTCGCTCATGTACTGGGTCTACCTCGCCCGGCGGCCCTGGTTACGCGCGCGGCGCGCGCGCGCGAGCCGAGCCCCCACATGCCCCGTGTCCTAGCAACCCGCATCGCACGCGGACCCTAGCGCCTCGCGGCCAGCGCGCGCGCGAGATCCACGAGCTGGCGTGCCCTGTGCGCGAAGCCGGCGGGCGTCCGCCCGGTCGCACGGTGCTCGAGGTCGAGCTCGACCTCGGCGATCGCCATCCCGAGGCGCCACGCGTCGAGCGTCATCCCGAGCTCCATCCCGTAGCCGTGCGCGAACGGGAGCAGGCGTGCCAGGGAGGACGCGCGCAGCGCGCGCTGACCTGAGAGCGGCGCCCGCAGGCGCTTGCCGGTGCGTCGCGCGAGCGAGCGGCGCGCGAAGCCGACGACGAGCCCGAGGCCACCGCCGCGCGGACGGGCGAACGCCGCAATCGCGAGGTCGGCCTCACCCGCTGCGACGGCGCGCGCGAGCTCCGCGAGCTCCCCCGCCGAGGCGCCAAGGTCGGCGTCGCAGAGGAGGAACACGGCGTCCTTCTCGCCGAGCGCGCGCAGCGCCGCGGCGGCGGCGGCGCTCATCGCGGCGCCCTTGCCCGCATGGCGCTCCATCTGCACGACGCGCGCGCCCATGCGCCGAGCGATGCGAGCGGTCTCGTCACGCGATGCGTCGTCGGCGAGCCACAGCTCGGCGTGCGGCAGCGCCGTCTCGAGCGCGCGCAGCGTCGCGGCGATGCGCGCCGACTCGTCGCGCGCAGCGACGAGCACCACCACGCGCTCGCCCGCCGCCGATCGGTCGTACCCGCTGACTATTGTCCCGGGCCCACTGGCAGCGAACCGCTCTGGAGGCACGCGATGACGGATATCGAGGCGCACATCACAGGCACCGTATGGAAAATCGAGTGCGCCGTCGGCGACGCGATCGAGGAGGGCGACACGGTCGCGATCCTCGAGTCGATGAAGATGGAGATGCCCGTCGAGGCCGAGGACGCGGGCACCGTGACGGAGATCCGCTGTGAGGAGGGGCAGGCCGTGAACGAGGGCGACACGCTCGTCGTCCTCGACTGACCGCGCCCGCCCTGCGGCCCGGGCCGGGCGCGCGCGTTTAGCCGCCGCCCGCCGAGGGTATCCCGCGACCTGCAAACGACGCCGGGCAGCTGACGCCGGTTTGGGGCGCGTTCCGGGGATAGGGGCAGGTCGCTGTGAGTGAGATGGTGGTGCTGCGCGCAAGGCGCGCCCAAGCAGGCATTCGTCGCCTCGCGCGACCCGCGGCGCTGCTCCTCCCCCTCCTCCTCGGGCTCGCGCTCGCCCCGCCCGCGCTGGCACTCGAACACGAAGAACCACCGACGAGCTTCGAACCGGTCCTCGAGGCCGAAAACTTCTCGATCACCGAGCAGCGCCAGGCGATCTACGACACGCCCGAATACCAGGCCGAGCTAGCCGAACAGGGTGCGAAGAACCGGCTCGAAGCGACCGAAGAGCAGGCCTCCGACCCCGAACGCTTCTTCTCCGACGACCTCTGCTACGGCGGCGACAACGGCTGCGCGGGCGACGTGCGTCTGTACAACTGGGAAAAGAACGGCTACGGGCGCGTGCGCAAGGTGCTCTTCACCGCCCGCAACGGAGCCACGATCTCGGCGCGGATCTGGAGCGCCAACAACGCGGGGCTCCATCCGCACGCGAAACTCCCCGGCATCGTCATCACCAACGGCTCGGTGCAGGCCAACGAACCGCTCTACTGGTTCGCGGCGCAGGCGCTCGCCAAGGACGGCTACGAGGTGATGACGTTCGACCCGCAGGGCCAGGGCCAGAGCGACACGTTCGGCCAGTCGCCCGACGAACTCGAGGGCGTGCCCGCGCAGAGCGACGGGCGCCCGTTCTTCGACGGCACCGAGGACGCGATCAACTTCTTCCTGTCGACGCCGAAGCACCCCTACGAGCCGGTCCCGAGCTGTGAAACCGGCACGAGCCACGCCGCCAAGCAGAACGCGCGGGTCGCCAAGGGGCTCGACGCCGCCTACAACCCGCTGTGGGGCGAACTGAAGCCGAGCGAGCTGGGCATCGCGGGCCACTCCTACGGCGCCGAGGGGGTTTCCTACATCGGCCAGTGGGATCCGCGCGTGAAGGCGATCGTCGCGTGGGACAACCTCGCCGCCCCGAACCCGAACGCCAGCGGCTTCAGCGGCAACGGGCCGGTCGAGAAGCCCTGTCCGGGCGACCCGGGCGACCGCACCGTGGCGCCGATCACGAAGCCGGCCCTCGGGATGTCGGCGGACTACTTCCTGCCGCCGACGCCGAACACGTCGCTGCCGAACCCGTACGCCAAGTCCGAAGAGTCGCGGGCGTACAGCGCGGCCGGCGTCGACAGCGGCGAGATCATCATCCGCGGCGGCTCCCACCTCGACTTCAGCTTCATCCCCAACCAGGCATTCGGGGCGTCGCTGCGCGGCGCGGACGAGATCGCCTGGTACACGTCGGCGTGGTTCGACAAGTACGTCAAGGGCCAGCACTCCGCGGATCGCCGCCTGCTGACGAACCGCTGGCGCGAAGACCCGATCGAGGCGGCGGTCGACCGTCATCACGACGGCAACGCCTTCTCCTTCTACTACTACTCGCGCCTCGACGTGCACCTGTTCAGCGGCGAAGTGTTCGACTGCGAGAACCTGCGCAAAGGCTGCCCGGGGCTCGTCACCGAAAAGAACCCCGGCTCCTACTCCTATCTGGCGACCGACACGAGCCCGCTCGGCTTCGACGCCCCGTAGGGCGCGGCGGCTTGAAGGTCATCGGGCCGCGCCCGCAGGCGGGCGCCGGATACCACATCCCGGGGGTCGGCTTGCGGCATCGCACCCGATGACCAGGGCCCCAGGATACAAAGGTAGTTTAAGCGCTCCTTTCACTTCCGCCACGCGGGCCCGCACCCTCTCCGCCGCGCGCGCGCCGGTAGCCTGTCGCGCGTGTCCGCAGGGGGGTCGATCCGAACGCTCGCCGACGGGAAGCTGATAGTCGACTGGCCGGCGCCGGCCGTCGTGCGCCTGACGATCTCCAACCCAGCCAAGCGCAACGCGCTCGACCACCCGATCCTCGACGCGATCAGCGAAACGCTCACGGAGCTCGCGGCGCCCGCGTCCGGCGCGCGCTGCCTGCTGATCACGGGGGCCAACGGGATGTTCTCGGCGGGCTATGACATCGGCGAGATACCCGACGCCGAGTTCGAGGAGCGCGCCGAGCGCCTCGTCGCCCACCCATTCACGCAGGCCATCGACGCACTCGAGGCATTTCCCTACCCGACGCTCGCCGTGCTCCCCGGGCACACGATCGGCGGCGGCCTCGAGCTCGCGCTCGCGTGCGACCTCCGCGTCGCGCTGGCCGGGATCAAGCTCGGCATGCCGCCCGCGAAGCTCGGGCTCGTCTACTCCCATACGGGGATCCGTCGCTTCATCGACGCGATCGGCGCGGCGCGCACCCGCGAGCTGTTCCTGCTGGGCGCCTACATCGACGCCGAGCAGGCGCTCGCGTGGGGCCTCGTCAACCGCGTCGCGCCAGGCGAGCAGCTGGAGGCCACCGGGCTCGAGCTCGCAACGACGCTCGCGGGCAACGCGCCGCTGTCGCAGACCGGCAACAAGCGCGTGATCGAGGCGCTGCTGGGCGCCGAGGGAGCGCTCGCCGGCGACGTCGAGCAGGAGCTGATCGAGCTCCGCCGCGCGTCGTTCGCCTCGGCCGACATGCGCGAGGGAATGCGCGCGTTCGCCGAGCGCCGCGAGCCCCGCTGGCGCGGCGAATAGCCGTCCGCGCTGCACCCTACGGTGTGGCGCGTGCCCCCCTTGATCACCCGCGAGGAGGCGCTGGCGCTCGGACAGCTCGAGGACCACGCGCAGATCGAAGCTCTGATCGAGCGTGCCTGGCGCGCACGGGTCGAGCGCTTTGCGGACTCGACGGACATGTGCTCGCTCGTCAACGCCAAGTCGGGCGGCTGCGCCGAGGACTGCGGCTTCTGCGCGCAGTCGCGCTTTGCCGAAGCGGAGACGCCGATGCACGCGATGATGGAGCCCGAGCAGGTCCTCGAACACGCGCGCGCCGCCGAGGCCGCCGGCGCGCACCGCTTCTGCATGGTCACGCAGGGCCAAGGCCTATCCAGGCGCGACTTCGAGAAGTACCTGGAGGGGGTCCGGCTCGTCTCCGAGCGTACGAACCTGAAGCGCTGCGCCTCCGTCGGCCACATCTCCGCCGAGCGCGCGCGGGCGCTGCGCGAAGCGGGCATCCAGCGCGTGCACCACAACGTCGAGACAGCGCACAGCTACTACGACGAGGTCACGAGCACCGTCCGCTACGAGGGCCGCCTGCGCACGATCGCGGCGGTGCGCGACGCCGGCCTGGAGACGTGCGTCGGCGGGATCCTGAACCTCGGCGAGACGCGCGAGCAGCGCGTCGAGATGGCCTTTGAGCTCGCCGAGATCGACCCCACCAGCGTCCCGATCAACATGCTCAATCCCCGCCCGGGGACGAAGTTCGGCGACCGCGACTTCATGGACCCGTGGGAGGCGGTCAAGTGGATCGCGATCTTCCGCCTGATCCTCCCGGCGGCGCTGTTCCGCCTGTGCGGCGGGCGCGTCGAGAACCTCGGCGAGCTGCAGCGGCTGGCGGTGCGTGCCGGCATCAACGGGGTGATGATGGGCAACTTCCTGACGACGCTCGGCAACGAGCCGGCCGAGGACCGCGAGATGTTCGCCGAGCTCGGGTTGAACGTCGCGCGCCAGCCCGACAACGCCGCCAACCCGCGTCCCGACAACCGCTCCGGCTGGATGGAGGGCGAGACACCCGCCGTGATCGACGAGCTGCTGGACGACGCTCCCCCGCCGGCGGCGCCGGCCCCGCTCGAGGTGCGCCTGTGGGACCCCTCGACCCAGCTGCGCTTCCGCGCCAAGCGAACCGTGCCGCCGCGCCCCGACGGGGCGCCCAACCGCGTCCCCGTCGTCTAGGGCGAGCGTATGACCGAGATCGAGGAGCGCCTGGAGGAAATCGAGCGCCTCGGTCTCGGCCGCAGGCTGCGCCTGATCAGCGGGCCCCAGGGCCCGACCGTGCTGCTCGACGGTCGCCCGGTGCTGCTGCTGTGCTCGAACAACTACCTCGGGCTCGCCGACCATCCGCGCGTGCGCGAGGCCGCAGCCGATGCGGCCATGCGCTGGGGCGTGGGCGCGGGAGCTTCACGGCTCGTGTCCGGCACGATGACGATCCACCGTCGCTTGGAGGAGCGGCTCGCGGACTTCGAGGGCACCGAGGCAGCGCTGTTGTTCGGCTCGGGCTACCTCGCGAACCTCGGCGTGATCTCGGCGCTCGCCGGCGACGGCGACGCCGTCTTCTCCGACGAGCTCAACCACGCCTCGATCGTCGACGGCTGCCGTCTGGCGAGGGCGGAGGTCATCGTCTACCGCCACCGCGACGTCGAGCACCTCGCGTGGTTGCTGGGCAAGCACTCGCGCGGCACGCCGTTGATCGTGACCGACTCCGTCTTCTCGATGGACGGGGATGTCGCGCCGCTCGCCGAGATCGCCGCGCTCGCCGAGGAGTTCGGCGCCCGCATGGTCGTCGACGAGGCGCACGCGACCGGCAACCTCGGGCCCGGCGGCGCCGGGGCGGTCGCGGAGGCCGGCCTGGAGGACGTCGTCGACGTGATCGTGGGGACGCTCGGGAAGGCGCTCGGGAGCTACGGCGCCTACGTCTGTGCCGGCGAGGAGACGATTCGCTTCCTGATCAACACCTCGCGGCCGCTGATCTTCTCGACAGCGCCCTCGCCGCCCGCGGTCGCCGGTGCGCTCGCCGCGCTCGAGCTGCTCCGCGAGCGCCCGCACCGGGTGCAGCGGCTCCACGCCAACGCGCGCGCCCTGCGCGGCGGCCTCGCGGCCGAGGGGTTCCCGCTCGAGATCTCGGATATGCCGATCGCGCCGCTGATCGTCGGCGACGCGAGCGCGGCGGTGCGACTCTGCCAGGCAGCACTCGAGCTGGGCGTGTTCGCGCAGGCGATCCGGCCGCCCACGGTGCCGGACGGCACCTCGCGCCTGCGGCTCGCGGCGATGGCCTCGCACACGCCGTCCGAGCTCGAGCTCGCCGCGGCCGCGCTCGGTGAGGCGGCGCGCGCGGTGGGCATCGCCCCGGAGGAGCTGGCCGCGCCGGGGCCCGAGCGCGTCGTGGCCGAGCCCTACGAGCCGGAGCCGGCATACGCATACGCCGAGATGCAGCGCCTGCGCGACGCCCCGTTCGACCTCGAGCGCGACGGCGAGCTGCCGGATTTCCTGACGGCGCCAGGTCGGGAGCGCTGGCTCGCGCCGACCGAGCAGTACGACGAGGGCGAGGAGCCGGCCGTGGCTGCGGGCGCAGAGGCCGTCGCCGCACGCCGCGCGGCCGAGGACGATCCCGCGCCGGGGCCGCACGCGCCGTTCGACCACGCGCACGCAGCCTGACCCCACGCGCGGTGGCGCGCCGATGAGCGGCCTGTTCGTCACCGGAACCGACACCGGGGTCGGGAAGACGGCTCTCAGCGCGGCGCTGCTCGCCGCCATGTCGGTGGCGGGCTTGGCGGTGTCCGCCTTCAAGCCGGCCGTCACCGGCCTCGACGAGGCGCCGGACGGCGGCTGGCCGGCCGACCACGAGCTGCTGGCGCGCGAAGCGGGCATGACAGCCGGAGAGGTTGCGCCCTGGAGCTTCGGGCCCGCTGCCTCGCCCCACCTGGCGGCAGAGCTCGCCGGCGCCGAGATCGACCCCGGCGCGCTGATCGCGCGGGGGCGCGAGCTGGCGGCCGGACGCGTGCTCGTGGCCGAGGGCGTCGGGGGCCTGCTCGTGCCGCTCACGCCCTCCTTCAGCGTGTGCGATCTCGCAGCCGCGCTGGGACTGCCGCTCGTCGTGGTGGCGCGCAGCGGACTCGGGACGATCAACCACACGCTGCTGACGCTCGCGGCGGCGCGCGCCCGCGGTCTCGAGGTGCAGGCCGTCGTGCTGAACCGCTGGCCGGCCCGCCCCGATGCGATCGAACGGTCCAACCGGGAGACGATCGCGCGGGTCGGCGGGGTGGCGGTCACGACGCTCGGCGAGCTGCCATCGCCCGATCCCGAAGCGCTCGCCGCAGCCGGGCGGGCGCTCCCGTGGCGGAGCTGGCTCGCCGGCGCGTGAGCGCGCGCCGGGACACGCCTACACGACAGGTGCGGGCACCGCAGCGGCGCTCGCGCCGCCGAGCACGCGCCTACACGACGAGGACCGGCACAGCGGCAGCGCTCACGCCACGCTGCCCTCCCGCGCGGCGGCGAGCAGCGCATCGCATACCTGTGCGAGATCCCCCGCGCCGGTGATGTACGGGGGCATCGCGTAGACGAGCCGTCCGAACGGACGCAACCACACCCCCCGCTCGACCGCGGCTGCCGTCGCCGCGGCCATGTCGACCGGCTGCTCGAGCTCGATCACGCCGATCGCCCCCAGCACGCGCACGTCGCTGACGCCCGGAAGCGACCGCGCCTGCTCGAGGCCGTCGCGCAGGCCGGCCTCGATCGCGGCAACACGCGCGCGCCAGCTCCCGTCCGCCAGCAGGTCGAGCGAGGCGTTGGCGACGGCGCAGGCGAGCGGGTTGCCCATGAACGTCGGCCCGTGCATCAGCCCCCCCGCCTCCCCCTCGGAGACCGCCGTCGCGACATCCGGGGTGCAGAGCACGGCGGCGAGCGTCAGGTAGCCGCCGGTGAGCGCCTTGCCGACGCACATCACGTCGGGTGCCACGTCCGCGTGCTCGCTCGCGAACAGCGCGCCGGTGCGTCCGAAGCCCGTCGCGATCTCGTCGAGCACGAGCAGCAGCCCGTGCTCGTCGCAGACCTCGCGCAGCAGCGCCACGCACGCGGGCGAGTGGAAGCGCATGCCGCCCGCACCCTGGACGACCGGCTCGGCGATCACCGCCGCGAGCTCGTGCGCGTGCGCCGCTGCGAGCTCGCGCACCTCGCTCGCCCATGCCTGATCGAGCTCGGCATCGAAGCCGTCCGGCGGGCGCGGCGCGAACACGTGGCTCGGGAGGACCCCGGCGAACACGCTGTGCATCCCGGTGACGGGGTCACACACGGCCATCGCCCCCGTCGTGTCGCCGTGGTAGCCGCCGCGCACCGTGAGCAGGCGCGTGCGCTCGGGCCGGCCGAGCGCGCGCTGGTACTGGAGGCTGAGCTTGATCGCCACCTCGACCGACACCGACCCGGAGTCGGCGAGGAACACGCGCGAGAGCGCTCCCGGAGCGAGGTCGCCCAAGCGCTCGCACAGGCGCACGGCGGGCTCGTGCGTGAGGCCGCCGAACATCACGTGCGCCGCGCGCGAGAGCTGCTCGCGCAGCGCGCCGTCGAGCGCGGGGTGCCGGTAGCCATGGATCGCGCACCACCACGAGGCCATGCCGTCGATCAGCTCGCGCCCGTCGGCGAGCGTCAGCCGTACCCCCTCGGCGCTCGCGACGGGCAGCGGCGCGAGCGCGGCGGGCAGCGCGCCGTAGGGATGCCACACGCGCTCGCGGTCGAGCGCCGCGAGCCGCTCCCAGTCGGGGGCGCCGGCCAGCGGGGCCCTAGTCCTCGTAGAGGGTGAAGTCGCGCTTGCGCGCGCCGCACACCGGGCAGAACCAGGTGTCGGGGATCTCCTCGAACGGAGTGCCCGGAGGGATCCCGCCGTCGGGGTCGCCCTCCTCGGGGTCGTAGATGAAGCCGCAGGACTCGCAGATCCAGCGCTGGAGGGTCTCCGTCGCGGTCACGGGCGCGGGGCGGTTGTGGTCGTTCTCATATCGCGAAGAGTACCGGCCGTATAGGGTCAGCCGATGCCTGCCCGCAGCGAGGACGAGCGGCCCGGACCGGGGGAGATCCTCAACACCGGACCCCCCACGACGCCCCGCCAGGCGGCGACCGTGATCCTGCTGCGCGGGGGCGGCGAGCGCCTCGAGATCCTGCTCGTTCAACGCACTCCGAGGGCCCGCTTCATGGGCGGCGTGTGGGTGTTCCCCGGCGGCGCCGTCGACGCCGAGGAGGGCGACGGGGACCGGGCCCACCGCGCCGCGGCGATCCGCGAGCTGCAGGAGGAGGCCGCGATCGAGCTCCGCGATCCAGACGAGCTCGTCAAGTTCTCGCGCTGGATCACGCCCGCGCAGGTGCAGATCCGCTTCGACACGCACTTCTTCCTCGCGCCGCTGCCCGGCGGCCAGCAGCCGCGGGTCGACGGCGAGGAGTGCATCGACCTCGGCTGGTTCGCGCCGCAGGACGCGCTCGACGCCCATCGCGCCGGCGAGCTGCCGCTCGTCTTCCCGACGATCAAGCACCTCGAACAGCTCGGCGACTTCGCCTCCGCGCAGGCGCTGCTCGAGCACGCGAGCGGGCGCACGGTCGACCCGGTCGAGCCGCGCGTCGTGCTCGAGGGCGAGGTCGCACGCATCCTGCTCCCGGGCGAGCCCGGCTACTGACTCACGACCCCCGCTGCGTCTTGATCACGTGGGTGACCGCGTTGATCAGCGCGAGGTGCGTGAACGCCTGCGGGTAGTTGCCGAGGTGGCGGCCCGAGGACGCCTCGAGCTCCTCGCCGTATAGCCCGAGCGGCGAGCTGTAGGCGAGCAGCCGCTCGCAGAGATGTTCGGCGAGCTCGTCCTCGCCGATCTCCGACAGCGCCGACACGAGCCAGAACGAGCAGATCAGGAACGTCCCCTCCACGCCCGTCAGCCCGTCGTCGGTGGCCTCGGTGCGATACCGCAGCACGAGCCCGTTCTGCGTCAGCTCCTCGCGGATCGCGTGCACCGTAGCCGCTACGCGCTCGTCGTCGGGCGGCAGGAACCGTACGAGCGGGACGAGCAGGGTGGAAGCGTCGAGCGCGTCGGTTTCGTAGTGCTGGCGGAAGACCCCGCGCCCATCGACGCCGTGCGTGAGGATGTCGTCGCGGATCTCATCGGCGATCTCCTGCCAGGCCGCGCTCACGTCTGGGTCGCCGTGCCGTTCGGCCAGGCGCGCGCCCCGGTCCAGCGCAACCCAGCACATCAGCTTCGAGGAGACGTAGTGGCGCGGCTCCCCGCGCGCCTCCCAGATCCCCTGGTCCGGTTCGCGCCACACGCGCATCGCGCATTCGACCTGGTCCCTGAGCACCGGCCAGAGCCGCTCGGGGATGTGGTCGCGCTTCTTGGCGTGCAGGTAGACCGAGTCGAGCACGGCGCCGTAGACGTCGTTCTGCCGCTGGTTGTAGGCGCCGTTGCCGATCCGTACGGGGCGCGCGCCCTCATAGCCCTTCAGGTGGTCGAGCGTGCTCTCCACCAGGTCCATCTGCCCCCTGATCCCGTACATGATCTGCAGCGAGCCGTCCTCGTTGCGTTCCATGTCGGCGACGTACTGGACGAAGTCGTCGGCCTCCCAGTCCAGTCCGAGCGCGTGCAGCCCCCACAGCGTGAAGGAGGCGTCGCGCATCCAGCAGTAGCGGTAGTCCCAGTTGCGTTCGCCGCGCGGGGTCTCGGGCAGCGACGTCGTCGGTGCCGCCACGAGCGCGCCCGTGGGCATGAACGTGAGCCCCTTCAGCACGAGCGCCGAGCGCTGCAGGTGGAAGCTCCACGGATGGTCGGGATAGGTGCCTTCGCCGAGCCAGGAGCGCCAGAAGTGACTCGTGCGCTCGAGGTGCTGCTCGGCCTGCTCGACCGTGTGCGGCCCGCCGAGCCCCTCCGTCCAGGACAGCGCGCAGAAGCGCTTCTCGCCCTCGCGCATCGTGTGCCGGCCATGTACGCGGTTGCCCTCGATGCCCAGGCGGATGTCGCTGAACATGCGGAACGCGGTCACGTCGTCGGTGGCGTCCATCGCGCACACACCCTCCGCTCCGTCCTCCACGACCGACCAGCTCGCCGCGGTCGAGCCGTAGTCGAGCATCGGCTCGGCAACGACCTCGACCTGCACTTCGCCCTGCACGCACTCGATCACGCGCACGAGCACGTGGTCGGCGTCGTAGTCGGTGGGCGGGCGCGTGTGGCTCGAGCCGTGCGCGTTGTCGTGCCATTCGCCGATCGCGAGGGCATCCACGACCCGCAGCCACCCCTGCGGCGTCATCCAGGTCGTCTCGATCAGGTTCGTGCCCGGGATGTAGCGCCTGCCCGCGGGGACGTAGAGCCCGTAGGGACCGACCCGCCAGCTCCCGGCGCCGCGGTCGAGCATCGCGGCGAACACCGAAGGCGAGTCGAAATGCGGCAGGCACATCCACTCGATCGACCCGTCGGCCGCGAGCAGGGCGCCGGTGTGGCAGTCGGAGAGGAAGCCGTAGTCGGCGATCGCCGGGAACGGCGAGTCCAGGCGCGCTGCGGCCCGCCCCGGTCCGTCTTCCTCCGAGCGCGTGCTCACCATTCGACGTCTCCGAAGTCCGGGCGCTCGACGCCATCCGGCAGCGCGCCCTCCTCCTCGAGCTTGTCGAGGTGCGCGGCGAGCGTCACCGCCGCCGCCGGGCGAAGCTGTGCGGGAACGTCCGGCCACGCCGCGTCGAGCAGGTCCTCCACTGATCGCCTCCCTTCCGCGAGCGCAGCCCGCAGCCGCCGCTCGCGATCCAGCCGATGGGCCACGTACTCGGCGAGCTTCGCGTGTGGATCGGACACCAGCGGCCCGTGGCCCGGGCAGATGAGCTCGATCTCCTCGCGCGCCCGCAGCCGTTCGAGCGCCCGCAGGTAGCCGCCCAGCGCGCCCGCGTGCGGGCTGATGAACACGCTGCCGCTGCCGAGGACCGCGTCGCCGCTGAAGCAGACCCCCTCGCGCAGCAGGGCGAAGTGGTCGATCGCGTGCCCCGGTGTCGCGATCGCCTCGAACGGGCCGACGCGTGCGCCGTCGGTGAGCAGGACGTCGGCCTGCTCACCGCGACCGGCTGCGAGCGGCGCCGGGTGGCGCACGCGCAGCTCGCCGACGGCTTCGGAGTGGTCGTGGTGGTCGTGGGTGAGGACGATGCCGCCCAATCCGCCGCGCGCGTCGATCTCCGCCCCGAGGCGCTCGAGATGCTCCTCGATCAGCGGCCCGGGGTCGATCACCCACGCGGGGTCGCGGCCGACGACCCACGTGTTCGTGCCGGTGAGCGTGAGCGGCCCCGGGTTCGGGGCCCGGACGAGACAGACCTCGCGCGGGGCGAGCAGCCGCGCCGCGGCCTCCTCCTCGCCGGCCGCCGTCGCTGCGCCGGCGTCCGGCGGGAGCGCGCTGCTCATCCCCAAGGTCCTACTGAAGGCTCGCCATCACGTGCTTGACGACGGTGTAGTCCTCGAGCGAGTACGTGCTCAGATCCTTGCCGTAGCCCGACTCCTTGAAGCCGCCGTGCGGCATCTCGGAGACGAGCGGGATGTGGTCGTTGATCCACACGCACCCGAAGCGCAGCGCGCGCGAGACGCGCAGCGCGCGGGCGACATCGCGCGTCCAGACCGAGGACGCCAGGCCGTAGCGGGTCGCGTTGGCCCACTCGATCGCCTGCTCCTCGTCGCTGAAGCGCTGGACTGTGATGACCGGCCCGAAGATCTCGCGCTGGATCATCTCGTCGCCCTGCTCGAGGCCGGCGACGACGGTCGGTTCGACGAAGAAGCCCGGGCGGTCGGCGGCGGCGCCGCCGGTGACGACCTCCGCGTGCGCGGGCCGGCGCTCGAGGAAGCCCGTCACGCGCTCACGCTGTTTGGCCGAGTTGACCGGGCCGAGCGTCGTGTCGGGCGAGAGCGTGTCGCCGATCACGAGGCCCTTGGCCTGCGCGGCCAGGCCGTTGACGACGTCGTCGTAGATGTCGCTCGCGGCGAGCACGCGCGTCGCCGCCGTGCAGTCCTGGCCTGCGTTGTAGTAGCCGGTGCCGGCGATCGTCTCCATCGCCGCCTCCATCGAGACGTCGTCGAAGACGATCACGGGCGCCTT
>DATARO010000044.1:0-12322 GCA_036264095.1 Solirubrobacteraceae bacterium
CTGTCGGGCGGCGCGGGTGCGGTTCGCCACTATCTGGCCGCCACGGCGACCGCCCGCCGCCGCGCGCCGCGGGCGGACCCTGCCGTCGTGGGGCCTACACGAGTGCGTGCCGGAAGTAATGGCCCTGCTCGAGGTCCTCGATCAGGCCGGGCTGCTCAGGCTGCCAGCCGAAGCGCTCGCGCGTCTTGGCGCTCGAGGCGGGGGAGTCGGCTGCCAGGAACGCGCCGAGGAACCCGAAGTGCTCGACCGCGTCCTCCGGCGCCACCGAGGTGACGGGCAGATCGAGCCCGCGGCCGATCGTCTCGGCGATCTCGCGGACGGGCACGCCCTCGTCGCCGACGGCGTGCAGCACGGTCCCGGCGGGCGCCTGCTCGAGCGCGAGCCGGAACAGGCGTGCGGCGTCGATGCGGTGCACCGCGGGCCAGCGGGCGGCGCCGTCGCCGACGTAGGCGGAGACGCCCTTCTCGCGGGCGATCCCGATGATCATCGGGACGAAGCCCTTGTCCCCTTCGCCGTGGACGGTCGGCGGGAGCCGCAGCGAGGCCGAGCGCACGCCGTCATCGGCGAGCGAGAGGAGCAGCTTCTCGTTCAGCCGGCGCTTGAACGCCACGGTGGGGTCGCCCTCGTCGTCCTCGGTCGCCACCCGTCCCGGGGTGAGGAAGAGCGTGCCGTTGGCGATCACGAGCGGCCGGCCGGAGCCGGCCAGAGCGCTGCCGAACGTTTCGATCGCGCGCTCGTCGACGAGCGCGTTCTCCTCGATTTTCGAGAAGTCGTGGATGTAGGCGAGGTGGATCACGCCGTCCGCGGCCTCGGCACCCGTGCGCAGGCTCTCGACGTCGTCGAGGTCGCCGCGCAGCACCTCAGCGCCGGCCGCCGCGATCGCCTCTGCCGAGGCATCCGAGCGGGCGAGCCCGAGCACCTCGTGTTCGGCCCCGAGCAGCTCGCGCACGACGGCCGACCCGATGAACCCTGATGCGCCCGTGACGAAAACTCGCATGTCGAACCTCCGGTTCTCCTCGGCCCCCGAGCACGCCGTCGCCGGCGCCGGAGACCCGATGTCAGTTACTGGCATCACCATAGCACGTGCCATGTCAGTTGCTGTCATCGGAGGTTGTAAGCTGTATGCATGACCCGCTGGGAGCCGAACGCGCGGGGCCGGCTCGAGCTGGCCGCCATGGAGCTGTACGGCGAGCGCGGGTTCGAGCGCACGACGGTTGCGGAGATCGCCGAGCGGGCCGGTCTCACCGAGCGCACGTTCTTCCGCCACTACGCCGACAAGCGCGAGGTCCTGTTCGCTGGATCGGGCGAGGTGCCCCAGCTCCTGGAAGCCGCGATCGCCGGCGCGCCACGCCGGGCGACGCCGATGGCCGCGGCCCAGCGGGCTGTCGAAACAGTCGGCGAAGCGATCGCCGAGCAGCGCGGGCGCGTCTTCGCCCGCCGGCGCCGGGACATCATCGTCGCCAATCCCGAGCTCCAGGAGCGCGAGCTGATCAAGCTCGCCTCATGGGCGGCGACGATCGCCGCGGCGCTGCGCGAGCGGGGCGTCGGGGAGGCGGCGGCACGCCTCTCGGGTGAGGTGGCGATCGCCGTCTTCCGGGTCGCGTTCGCGACGTGGGTCGATGGCCCCGCCGACGGCGAGCTGCCGGAGCTGACTCGCGCGGCGTTCGCCGAGCTCCGCTCCCTCAGCCGCCCGGGCACGGGGCGCACGGGCACCTCGCCAGCCGCGGCGGGCGGCGCCCGCGCGACGCGGCGGGGAAAGCGGCCGGCTGCGGCCCCCTGAGGTGCGGAGCGCCCTCGCTCCGGCCGGCGGCAGGACGTGGGGCGAGGCCGGCGCCCGCCGTGGATCGCACACCGCCGCCCGCAGGCCCGGTCGGTTGCGCCATATAGGCCCAAAACGGGGCCCACACGCAACTTTGTTGCGTCTGGTCGTCCTTCTGACGAGTTTCAGGTGTGAATGTCCGCATTGGAGCAAGACTTAGGTCATGCGCCAACTCGCTGACATATTCGGGCACGAGCAACTGCATCTCTTCCGGGACCCGGCGACCGGCTTGACCGGCGTCGTCGCGATCCACTCGACCGCGCTGGGCCCCGCCATGGGCGGCCTGCGGCTCCGGCGCTACCGGGACATCGAGGCCGCCGCCGTCGACGCGATGCGCCTCGCGCGCGCGATGACGCTGAAGAACTCCGCGGCCGGGCTGAGCCTCGGCGGCGGCAAGGCCGTGCTGCTGGACGACGGCGAATGGCACGACCGCGAGGCGCGGCTGCTCGCCTTCGCGGACGTCGTCGAGCAGCTCGACGGCCGCTATATCACGGCCGAGGACATCGGGACGACGACCGAGGACATGGACGTGCTCGCGACGCGCACCGAGTGGGTCGTCGGGCGCTCGCGCGCCGGCGGCGGACTGGACGATCCCTCCCCGGCGACCGCCCATACGGTGTTCGCCGCGATCGAGGCCGGGGTGCGCCACGCGCTCGGGGTCGACTCCCTGCGCGGCATGCGCGTCGGGGTGCTCGGCGCGGGGAAGGTCGGAGCGCCGCTGATCGCGCTGCTGGGCGAAGCCGGCGCCGAGCTGACCGTCGCCGATGTCGACCCTGCGCGCGCCGTGGCGGCCGTGGCGGCCGCGGGCGGGCGCGGCGCGGTCGTCGGGCTCGAGGGGTTCGTCACGCGCGACCTCGACGTGCTCTCACCGTGCGCCGTGGGCGAGGTGATCGCCCTGCAGGACGTGGCCTCGCTGCGCTGCCGCGTGGTGGCCGGCGCTGCCAACAACCCGCTGGTCGATGACGCGACCGCCGTCGCCGTGCACGAGCGGGGCATCCTCTACGTGCCCGACTTCATCGCCAACTGCGGCGGGATCATCCAGGTCGCCGGCGAGCACGAAGGGCTCGCGCCGGAGGCGATCGCCGCACAGCAGGAAGCCGCGATCGCGCGCATCGAGGAGCTCCTCGAGGAGGCCGAGGCGCACGGCGCGATGCCGCGCGCGGTCGCCGTCGAGCGCGCGCTCCAGCGGGTGGCGCTGTCGGCGGCCCGCGCCTGATCAGGGCCGCGAGCCCGGCGGCCGGTACCAGGAGTCGACGGCGACGAGCGTCTTCGTCCCGGTTACGCGCCTGCTCCCCCGCAGCTGGTTGAGCAGCTCCATCAGGCGTTTCGTGTCGGACACGCGCATCGCGACGAGGAAGTCGGGGTCGCCGGCGGTGACGTGCACGGCTTCGACCTCGGGCAGCGTGGCGGCGACCTCGACCACGTCGTGCACCTCGGTCGTCCCGGCGATGCGGAGCTCGGTGAACACGACGAGCGGGCGACCGAGGACCGCCTCGTCGACGGTCGCGGTGTAGCCGGTGATCGCGCCGTTGCGCTCGAGGCGATCGACGCGCCGCTTCACCGCGGCCGCGGACAGTGAGACGCGCTCCGCGATGTCCCCGAACGTGCGACGAGCGTTCTCGCGCAGCAGCGCGATTATCTCGCGGTCCGTGGCGTCGAGGTCGATCGGAGCCACGTCCGAAGCTTAGTGGCTTTCGGCACTCTCTTGCAATACATCTCCGTTTCTCGACGTCTTGACACGCATTTCATGCGCATCGGTGGCCCTTGAGCGCCTCTCGCGCCCGATTTGGCCCGGCTGCCGCTTCAATTTCCTCAGCACCATGTTTCCCGAGCTCGGTAGCCGGCAGCAGGGCGGTGCGGGAGTGAGAGAGGCCCGTGACGCGGTCCGCTTGGAGGACAGGTACACCGCGCGCGCGGGCGCCGTCTTCATGTCGGGCATCCAGGCGCTCGTCCGCTTGATGATCGAGCAGCGCCTGCTCGACGACGCGCGCGGACTCGACACCGGACTGTTCGTCTCCGGCTACCCGGGCTCACCACTCGGCGGGCTCGACGGCGAGTTGCGCCGCGCCGCCTCCCACACGGAGCCGCTCGGCATCGTCTTCACTGCCGGGCTGAACGAGGAGCTGGCAGCGACGGCGGTCGCCGGGACCCAGCTGATCGGCGAGGTGAGCGGGCGCCGGCGCGACGGCGTCGTCGGCATGTGGTTCGGCAAGAACCCTGGCCTCGACCGCGCGGCCGACGCGATCCGCCACGCCAGCCTCAGCGGTACCTCGCCGCTCGGCGGCGCCGTCGCGATCGTCGGGGACGATCCCGGTTGCAAGTCCTCGACGATCCCGAGCTCGTGCGAGTCGATGTGCCGCAGCCTGTTGATGCCGGTGCTGGCTCCCGGGCGCCCCGCCGAGCTGATCGAGCTCGGCCTGCACGCCGTCGCGATGTCGCGCGCGAGCGGACTGTGGTCGGCGCTGAAGGTGGTGGCGGACGTCGCGGACTCCGCCGGAGTGATCACGCTCGACGGCCTCACGGACGCGATCCCGCCTCCTGCGATGCGTGACTTCGCGCCGCCCGTGCTGCTCGCGCCGAGCTCGCTGCAGGCCGAGCAGGACCAGGCCGGTGCGCGCCTGGAGCGCGCCGTCGCCTACGCGCGCAGGGCGCGGCTGAACCGCGTCGCGTTCGAGCCCGCGGGCGAGGTGCGGACGGTGCTGATCGGTGCTGGCAGCTCCTTCCAGGTCCTGTTGCGAACGCTCGAGGAGCTCGGTGTCGACGACGCGGCCAAGGACGCCGCAGGTATCCGCCTCGCGCGGATCGGCATGCCTTGGCCGCTCGACCGCGCGACGGCGCGCGAGCTGACGACGGGCGCCTCCGACGTGATCGTCGTCGAGGAGAAGCTGCCCTTCATCGAGGCGCAGCTGAAGGAGCTGCTCTACGGCACCGCGGGCGCGCCGCGGATCTACGGCAAGTCGGGGCCGGACGGCCGGCCGCTGCTCGCCCCCGACGGCGTGATCGGGGTGGAGGAGCTCGCGGCCGGGCTCGCGCGTCTGCCGGCGGGCATGCTGCCGGCGCAGCTGGCAGAACGGGCGGCGCGGATCGGAGCGCGCGGGGTCAATGTGCAGTCGCTCGCGCCGCTGCCGGCGCGGACTCCGTACTTCTGCTCGGGCTGCCCGCACAACCTCTCGACGAAGGCTCCCGCGGACCAGCTCGTCGGCGCCGGGATCGGCTGTCACACGATGGTCGTGCTCGATCACGACGGCCGCGGCAACCTCCTCGGCGTCACCCAGATGGGCGGCGAGGGCGCGCAGTGGCTCGGCCTCGAGCCGTTCTGCGAGGACCAGCGCTTCGTCCAGAACATCGGCGACGGCACGTTCCACCACTCGGGCTCGCTGGCCGTCCGAGCAGCCGTGGCCGCCCGCGCCAGGATCACCTACAAGCTGCTCTACAACGACGCCGTCGCGATGACGGGCGGCCAGGCGGTGACGGGGCGTATGGACGTGCCCACGCTGACCCGCTGGCTTGCGAACGAGGGCGTCGAGCGCGTGATCGTGATCGCGGCCGACCCGGCCTCGTATGCGCGCGTCGAGCTCGACCCGATCGCGGAGCTGCGCGACCGCTCGCGGCTGGCGGCCAGCGAAACGGAGCTCGCCGAGACAGGCGGCGTGGCCGTCCTGATCTACGACGACCGCTGCGCGACCGAGGAGCGCCGCATGCGCAAGCGCGGGCAGCTCGAGGCCCCCTCCGAGCGGGTGTGGATCAACGAGCGGGTGTGCGAGGGGTGCGGCGACTGCGGCGACGTCTCCACGTGCCTGTCGGTGATGCCCGTCGAGACCGAGCTCGGGCGAAAGACGCGCATCGACCAGTCATCGTGCAACCAGGACTTCGCCTGCCTGCGGGGCGACTGCCCCTCATTCGTCGTGGTCGAGCCGGGAGCGGAGCGAGCGCGGGAGGTGCCCGCGCCGCCCGAGGGGCTGCCCGAGCCGGCGCTGAAGGTCTCGCCCGAGGCGCTCGTGCGGATGCAGGGGATCGGCGGAACGGGGGTCGTGACCGCCTCACAGGTGCTGCAGATGGCCGCGCACCTCGACGGTCACGCGGCGGCGGGACTGGAGCAGATCGGGCTCGCGCAGAAGGGCGGCCCGGTCGTCTCAGACCTGCGCTTCGGCGCGGGCGCGCTCGCCGGCTCGATCCGCGCCTCGGCCGGTGCTGCCGACGTGCTCCTGGGCTTCGACCTGCTCGGCGCGGTGTCCGCGGGCACGCTCGCCGTGCTCGATCCCGAGCGCACGATCCCGGTCGTCAACCTCGGCACGATGCCGACCGCGGCGATGGTCACCGGCGCCACTGCGGGCGGCGTGCCGGCGCTCAGGGCGCGCCGCCGCCTCGAGTCGGCGACGCGGGCGGGGGACGGGATCTTCTTCGACGCCCAGCGGCTCTCCGAGCAGCTGTTCGGGGACCACGTCGTCGCGAACATGCTGCTCGTGGGCGCGGCTTTCCAGGCGGGCTGCCTACCGCTGTCCGCCGCCGCGATCGAGCGGGCGATCGCGCTCAACGGCACCGCCGTCGAGAAGAACCTGGCGGCGTTCGCCTGGGGGCGTGCGCTCGTGGCAGCTCCGGAGAGCGTCGAGCGCGCGACCGCGACGCCGGCTCCGGAGCCGACCCGAGAGGAGCGCGAGGCGCACGAGATCGTCGCGGCGCTCGGCGCCGGCGGAGAGCTGCACCGGCTGCTCGAGTTCCGCGTCGCCGACCTGATCGGCTACCAGGACCGTGCGTTCGCCGGGCGTTACGCCGCGCGGGTGATGGCCGTGCTGGCGGCCGCGCGCGAGCGGGCGGGGGAGGATGCGGGGGCGATCACCGAGGCCTACTGCCGCAGCGCCCACCGGCTGCTCGCCTACAAGGACGAGTACGAGGTAGCGCGCCTGCACCTCGATGCCCGCGAGCGGGTTCGCCGGGAGCGGGAGTTCGGAGCGGATGCGAAGGTGCGGATCCTGCTGCAGCCGCCGCTCCTGCGAGCGCTCGGGCTGCAGCGCAAGATCCGCGTCGGTGCGTGGGCGGTGCCGCTGCTTCGGGGTCTGCGCGCCGGCAGGCGCGTGCGCGGGCATTGGTATGACCCGTTCTCCCACACCGAGGTGCGCCGTGTCGAGCGGGCGCTGATCGCCGAGTACGAGGAGCTGACCGATGCGGCGCTCGCGCTGCTCGGGGACGGGAACCGCGACACGGTGCTGGCGCTGCTGCGGGCGCCCGAGGAGATCCGGGGCTACGAGCAGATCAAGCTCGGGAACGTCGAGCGCTACCGCGAGCGCGCGCAGGCGCTCCTCGTCGAGCTGACGAGCGGCGCGCCCGAGCGCCGGCGCGACGCGAGGCGGCGGGTGCGTCCCGGCGGCGGCGAGCGTCGCTCGGGGCGGACACGCGCACACGCGGCGGACGGCCGCTGAATCTCCCCGGGCGTACGACATCCGAATAGGCTCGCGCGACATGGGACTTGCGACGCTCGAGCGCTCGGGAGCCACGGCGGTCTTGAAGATCGATCGGCCGCCGGCGAACGCGATGAACCTGGAGCTGCTCGACGATCTCCTCGCGGCGCTGCGCCTGGTCGAGCGTGATCCGCCCGCGTCGCTCGTGCTGTGCGGGCGTGAGGGCTTCTTCTCCGCAGGTGCGGACCTGAAGGCCGCTCCGCAGTTGAGCCCCGGCGAGCGCCGGCGGATGGTCGATGCGATCAACGAGATGGCGCTTACCGCGTATGGCCTGCCGTGTCCGGTCATCGGCGCCGTCACCGGTCACGCGATCGCGGGCGGCCTCGTGCTCGCGCTCTGCACCGATCTCCGCATCGCCTCGACCGAGGGCAGGTACGGCCTCACCGAGGTGAAGGTCGGTGTGCCCTACCCGCAGGCCGCGATCGGCGTGGTGCGCGCCGAGCTCGCGCCCAACGTGGCGCGTGTCCTCGCATTCGGAAACGCGCTCGTGGGCGCCGAGGAGTGTGTGCGCACCGGCGTCTTCGACGAGGCGCTCCCGCCCGAGGCGGTCATGCCGCGTGCCCGGGAGCTCGCCGCCGAGCTCGCGGGGTTCCCGGCGGACACATACGCACGCACGAAGCGGGGGCTCCGCGCAGGAACGATCGAGCGGCTCCGGCGCGAGGCGGCGGACGACCCGCTGCTCGCGATCTGATCGGCCGCGCACGAGGTGTCATTGGGGCGAGCCGGTCTCCCCGACGCCGCCGAAGACGTTGTGCGGCGTTGCAAACGGTCCCGCGGGCAAAGAGAGCCGGGCCCCGGCCGCGCCGGGGCCCGGCTCGATGAGACGTCAGGCGGCTATTTCGCCGGGTTGCTCAGCCACGCTTTGTTGACGAGCGTCGCGAGCAGCTTGTCGCCTGCGAGGGTCGGCAGTTGGTCGCCGTCCTTGCCGGCGGGTTCACCACCTGGCACCTGCACGTTCGGGTTGCACATTTCCGTGTACTTGCAGATGCTTTCCTGCTCTTTGGCTTCGAGCTTTTCGTGGAACGCGCCTTTGTTGACGATCGGGAACGGATTCGCGAACGTCACGTTGCTGAATTTCGGCAGGATCTGCTCGAGCTTTTCGTTGAGCAGGTTCTGCAGGATGTCGCTGCCCGGCACGGTGAAGCTGTCGGGGTTGTAGAACCCGACGAGCACGATCGCGCCCGAGTAGTGCCCACCGCCCGCTTCGGTGCTGTCGATCATCTTCAGGATGTCCGACACGTTGCCGACGACGTGCGGGATCGTCACGTTCTCGGCGGTCGTGCCGATGCACGTCTTGACGGCGAGTTCAGGCGATTCGGCCCAGTGGCTTTTGCCTTCCCTTTCGTATTCTTCCTGGACTTCACGCGTGCAGCCTTCGACGAGGGCGAGCTCGTCGCTGCCGCCGAGGTTGAGCGTGATGGCGCGCACGGGGTGGGCCGGTTTGCCTTCTTTGAGGATGCTCAGGATCTCTTCGAGCTGCGAGTGTTCACCGCCCGCCGAGTAATGCAGCGGGAAGCCTTCGACGCTCTGGTATCCGCACGGGTGCCAGTCTCCTATGCCCGCCGTGCCTTTGCTGCCGGCTGCCGGTTCGGTTGACTTCTCGCCCCCGATTGCTTCGTTTTCGCCGATGAAGGTCTCCGTCGACTCGGAGGGGCAGGCCGTGTTGACGTCGATGACGCTTTTGCCCACCTCGGTTGACCTGTTCAGGTCGGCGTTGAACCAGTGGTCGAACCCTTCTTCGAAGAAGGCTGGCGCCTCATTCGGGTAGTTGACGTTGAACTTTTCGTCGGTGATCCCGAACGTGATCGAGTCACCGCTCGCGATGTAGGTGCTTGTTGCCGCGCTCGCAGCGGCCGGTGCGTATATGAAACCGGCCAGTGCCAGCGCCAGCATCACGCAGCAGCCGATCAAACGGCCGTGCGCGCGTGACGCCGAGACAGAGCCATGCTTGGCTTTCATCTCCTTCTCCTCCTCCTGGATCGGGGCACTACCTGCAGGCAACCCGCCGGCGGCGCCGCCCCCATTGGTTGACTTTGCTTCCTGCTTCGTGCAGCCGTGGTGAACACGGGGTGCGCCCACCGCTCTCGAGTCCCGCGCTCGCCCGAGGGCGATAGGCGCATCGCCAGTGCGGAGCTTCGATGGCCGCACAGGCCGAGGTGGGGTGGACACACCCCGCAGACGAGCATCGACTGCCCGTCGAGGCTCTGCGACGCCGTCGCGGCCCTTGCGGCCCGGCCCAGGGACTGTGGCCGGGTCGTGCACGCGCGGGACCCGCCTTGAGGGACGACCGGCAGGGTACGTGTAGGAGCCTCTTGATCACAGATCAAGACTACAGGACGACTTGACTGTCAGTCAAGCGCCAGCGGTGACCACGCTCCGAGCCCGAGCGCGGGCACCGCCAGAACACGTGCTCGGACGAGCCCGGCTCGTCCGCGACGGCCTCGGCGTCGTCCTCGGACTGGGGCCGCCGCGCGTGCGGCGCTCTCAGGCGGCAGCGGGGAAGGCGTCGGCGTGTTCGGCGAGGAAGCGGCCGAAGGAGTTCGGCGCCCGGCCCGAGAGTCGCCGGACCGTGTCGGTCACCTCGGCGGCCTTCGGATCGCGCGAGAGCGCGGCGAGCTCGAGCATGTGGGTGACCAGCCACTCCGAGCGACCCATCCCGAGCAGCGCCTGGCGGGCGACCTCGGGAGGAACCGGGTGGTGGGTGACCGTGCGTCCGAGCACTGCGCTCATCGCGCCCGCCACGTCGAACCACGTCAGCGCCTCGGGTCCCGTGACCTCGAGGACGGGATCAGGCGTCTCTCCCGAGGTCAGCGTCGCGGCGGCGACCCGCCCGATGTCGCGCGCGTCGACGAACGAGACGCGCGGCTCGCCCTCCAGCCCGGGCAGCGCGCCATGGGCCACGGCGACGGACTGCTCGAGGAACGTCTGCATGAAGATGCTGGGGCGGATCGCGACGGTCTCGCACGCGGTCGCGCGCAGGGCCTCCTCGATCGCGAGATGATCGCGGCCGAGCTCGGCCGTCGAGTCGGCTCTGACCGAGGCCGGGCTCCCGGATATCTTGACGACGCGCTCGACTCCGGACTCCGCGATCACGTCCACCGCGTCGATCTGCAGCTGTCGCATCTCGGGGCCGTGGCCGCTGCAGAGCAGCACAGCGTCGACATCGTCAAGCGCCGCGCGCAGGGAGGGCGGGTCGGCGAGATCGCCTACGCGCAGCTCGACACCGCCGCCGAGGAGCGCGCCCGCGCGCTCGGCGTCGCGGACGAAGGCGGCCGGAGCGAAGCCGCCGGCGCGCAGCGCGCGCAGCGTGGCACCGCCGACGGTGCCGGTGGCGCCGATCACGAGGATCGGGTCGCTCACCGTACGGGGGTCGCTGGGGTCATCGGCGCCGACCCTATAGGAGCTGTTGATCGCTCGTCAAGAGCGGTTCAGGCCGACGGCGTCAGCGTGCGTGCTTCCAGCATGCGGTCGACCGCCCACAGGACCACGCGATCGCGTTCGTCCGAGTCGCGCTCGCCGTCGTGGAGGTGGATCCCGTCGATCATCGCCATCACGGCCCCCGACGCGCATCGCGCCTCGGCGGGGTCGAGCCCCGCATCGCAGAAGCCGTCGCTGAGCATCCGCTCGACAGTTGCGTGGAACGCCCGGTGCGTCGCCGCGACGGCCTCGCTGTGGCCCGCGCGCTCGTGAACGCAGGCGGCGAGGATCGCGACCTGGTCGAGCTGGGCCAGGAGCGCGCGCAGCCGCTCCTCCAGGCTGCCGGTGGCGAGCCCTGGTACCTCGGCGGTCGCCCGCTCAAGGCGGCGGTCGAGGATCGCGGCGAGCAGGTCGTCCTTGCTCGCGAAGTACCAGTAGACGGCGTTGTTCGCGACGCCGGCACGCTGCGCGATCGCCGCCATCGAGGTGGCGTGGTAGCCGGCGCGCAGCATCAGCGTCTCGGCCGCGTCGAGGATCTCCTCGCGCTTGGCGTCCCGGTCGAGGTGTCGGCGGGTGGCTGGCATTGCGACGCTTGACTATAGATCAAGGACCGGTACGCGGCGCGCCGGCGCCCTTCTCTTCGTCGTCCCCGGGGCACCCTCGCTCCGCCGCCCCCGGCGGGCGGCAGCGGCGCTCGCGATCGCGCGCACAGGCGGCTCTTGACGCTAGATCAAGAGATGTGTATCGTCCTTGACTCCCAATCAAGACATCGACGGTGGGAGCGAGGAGAGGTTGCAGGCCGCAGGCGCCCGGAGGAGCGGGCGCCCACCACATACGCGAGGCAGGACGCCGCGCGGCGGTCGCAGCTGCTCGTGCTCCCCTGACCAACGGAGGAGTAGCTGATGAGACGCATGAGGATCGTGGGGCTGTGCCTCGTCGCCGCGCTCGCTGCGACGGCGGTAGCAGCGACGAGCGCGCTCGCGGAACCGAGCGGAGAATTCGGGACCTGTGTGAAAGCGACCGGAGGCAAATACGAAAACTCCGGCTGCACCAAAGCCGCGAAAGAAGTCTCGAAAGAGAAATTCGAATGGCACGCCCTCACGGAACCGGTGTCGTTCAGCGGCAAATTGAAACCCACGACGGTTGCGGTGCTGGAAACGATCAAAGGCACCAAAGTCACCTGCAAAAACGCCACCGAGTCGGGCGAAGTCGCCAACACGCACGAAGTCGGGAAAGTCATCGCCACGTTCGAAGGATGTGAAACGGGCGGCATCCCCTGCCAGGACGTCGGCGCGGCGTCGGGAACGATCGTGACCGCGGCCATGTCCGGCGCCACGGGGGTCGAAAAAAAGGGCACGACGCCGCCCATCAACAACAAACTCGCTCAGGAACTCCACCCGACTGCGGGCGGCAACCTAGTCGAATTTGAATGCGCCGGCCTGGCGTCCTTTGCCAAGGGGTCGCTGATCCACCCGACCTCGACCGGGAAAATGGCCACCAAAGTCACCGAAAAATTCGCGCAGGCGAAAGGCGAGCAGAAACCGAGCCACTTCGAAGGCGAAGCGGAAGACTCGCACACGCTGGTGGCTGCGATCGGCGGCGGATTCGAAGAAGAGGCCGCCACGGCTCT
>DATARO010000085.1:0-24808 GCA_036264095.1 Solirubrobacteraceae bacterium
CCTTCGGGAAGACCGTCGCCAACAGCGCGATCATCGCGATCATCGCATCGCTGCTCGTGATCTCGGCCTACGTCGCGCTGAGATTCGAGTGGAAGTACGCGGTGCCGGTGCTGATCGCGCTGATGCACGACCTCCTGATCACGGCAGGCGTCTACTCGCTGACCGGACGAGAAGTCACGACCGCCACGGTGGCCGCGCTGCTGACGATCCTCGGATATTCGCTCTACGACACGATCATCGTGTTCGACAGGGTGCGCGAGAACGTGCCGCGCATGCCGCGCGCCGCGTTCTCGCAGATCGTCAACCGCTCGATGTCCGAGGTGCTGACCCGATCGCTGGCGACGAGCTTCTGCACGCTGCTCCCGATCACCGCGCTGCTGCTGTTCGGCGGCGAAACGCTCAAGGACTTCGCGTTCGCGCTGATGATCGGAGTCGCCTCGGGCGCCTACTCGTCGATCTTCATCGCCTCGCCCGTGCTCACGCACTGGAAGGAGCGCGAGAGCGGTTACCGCAGCCGCCGCGCGCGCATCGAGCGCGAAAGCGGCTTCGTCCCCGCGTACGCGCTCACATCGGGCGGCGCGCCCGAGGACGTCGAGCCCGAAAGCGCCAAGCGCCGCCGCCGCCCCGGCCGCTTGACGGCGGCCGAGGAGCCCGGCGAGCAGCTCTCGCGCGAGGAGTTCCAGGACCTCGTGGCGGACCTCGACGTCGACAACGGCAAGCCCGGGCCCGCTCCCTCCCGTCCGCGCAGGCCCAAAGCACCCGCAGCGGCGCAGACGGCGGTGCGCGAGGAGGAGCCCGCCCCGCCGCCAGCGGAGGAGCGAGACCCCGCCGCAGACCTCACGCCCGAGGACCTCGTGCTGAAGGAAGACCGCAAACCGCGCCAGCGCAAAACGCGCAACCGCAAACACGGGAGGGCGCGCTGATGGGCCTGCTCGGCTGGGTGATCATGGGCCTTGCGATCTGGCACTACACGATCTTCCTGCCCGATCGCTTCTGGGGCGGGATCGTCGGGGCGTTCATCGGGTCGCTGATCGGCTCGATCATCGCCGGCTTCATCCTCTACGCGATCAAGTCCTCGGCCCTGCGCGTCCCCGGAAAAAAGGCCACGGACATCACGGTCGTGCTCTACGCCGTTCCCGGGGCGCTGATCGGGATGGCGATCGTGTACGTGATCGGGATGCGGCGCGAACGGCTCGAGGCCGCCGCGCACGACGCCTAGCGCCCCGTAGCCCGCGCCACAGCTCGAGCTGACCGGCGGCGCGCGGCGCCCGCGCGGCGCGGCCGTCCCCGCCTCCGGACCGGCGGAGGGCCGCCGGCTCGCACCGGCGATCGCCTTCCGTCCCAGGCGCCCCGTACCCTCGCCCGCGGTGCCGAGCTTCCGCTTCCTGATCCCAGACTGTCCGCCGCAGGATGTCGCACGCCTGCGCGCAGAGCTCGGCGTGAGCGACGCGCTCGCGCAGGTGCTCGTGCGCCGCGGCATGGCAGCGCCCGGGAGTGCCGCGGCCTTCCTGGCCGCCGCCGAGGAGCACCCGCCCGGTGCCTTTGCGGATATCGACCGCGCCGTCGGGACGATCCTCGGCCACATCGCGGGGCGCACGCTGATCACCGTGCACGGGGACTACGACGTCGACGGGGTCTGCTCGACCGCCATCCTGATCAGGGTGCTCCGCGCGCTCGGCGCCGAGGTCGACCACTACCTGCCCGACCGCGACGCCGACGGCTACGGCCTGGGCGCCGCGACCGTCGCGCGGCTGCACGCGCGGGGAACACACCTGCTCGTGACCGCCGACTGCGCGATCACGGCGGTGGAGGAGGTGAGCGAGGCGATCGCGCTCGGGATGGACGTGGTCGTCACCGACCATCACGCGCCGCGCAGCGACGGGCTGCTGCCGCCTGCGCCGATCGTCCACCCGGCCGTGTGCGCCTACCCTTGCCCGGATCTGTGTGCGACGGCCGTGGCGCACAAGCTCGCCGCCGCCGTGACCGAGGCAGCCGGCGCGCGCGGGGTCGTCGACGCCGCGCGGCTCACTGTCGCGCGCAGGGTGGTCGCCGAGGACGCCGACCTCGTCGCCCTGGCGACCGTCGCCGACGTCGTGCCGCTCGTGGGAGAGAACCGCATGCTCGTACGGCGGGGGCTACGCGCGCTGGCGCGGACCTCGAAGCCGGGCCTGCGTGCCCTGATGGCGGTCGCCGGCGTCCCCGCGGCGCGGGTGAACGAGCGGGCGCTCGCGTTCGCGCTCGCGCCGCGGCTGAACGCCGCCGGGCGCCTCTACCGAGCCGACGCGCCGCTCGAGCTGATCCTCACCGAACAGCCGGGGCGGGCCGAGGAGATCGCCCGCGAGCTCGACCGCGCGAACTCCGAGCGCCGTCAGGTCGAGCTCGGGATCCGTTATGAAGCCGAAGCGCAGATGGACGCGCTCGGCGACCGTGCCGCCTACGTGCTCTCCGGCGACGGCTGGCACCCGGGCGTCATCGGGATCGTGGCCTCGCGCCTGGTCGAGCGGTGCGGGCGGCCCGTCGTGATGGTCGCGCTCGACGGCTCGCGCGGCCGTGGGTCCGGGCGGAGCATCGACGGCTATGACCTGCTCGGCGGCCTGCGCGCCTGCTCGCCGCACCTCGGGCGCTTCGGAGGGCACAGGGCAGCGGCCGGGCTCGAGCTCGAGCGCGAGTCGCTCCCCGCCTTCAGCGCCGCCCTGGCCGAACAGGCTGCCCGCGAGCTGGCGGCGCTCGATCTCACGCCGGTCGAGCGCGTGGACGCGGTCGTGCCGGGGACCGCGCTCGGGATGGAGCTCGCCGAGGAGCTCGCGCGGATGGCGCCGTTCGGGCGTGGCAACCCCGGCATCTCGCTGATGGTCGCCGGTGCGAGCTTCGCGACACCGCGGGCGATGGGCGAAGGACGCCACGTGCGCTTCGACGTCCTCTCCGACGGAGCGCGCGCGCGTGCCGTGTCGTTCGGCGCGGGTGCGCGGCTGCCGGTGCCCGAGAACGAGCGCGTTCACGCGACGTTCACGCTCGAGGTGAACGAGTGGAACGGGGTCAGCGAGCCGCGCCTGATCCTCCGCCGCGCGGCGGCGGCCGGCGAGGAGGCGATACCGGCGGAGCCTGCGCCGATCGCCGAGGAGGACCCGGACGGCGAGCTCGTGCTGTTCTAAGACCCTTCAATCCGTTCGTGCGGTCGCCTAACCTTTGACCATGGCTGACGCTCCGGATCCGACTGATCCCCGAGCGACGGCGCTCGCGGGGCCCGATGCCGAGCCCGCGTTGCCCGCCGCGGCAGAGCTTGCGCCGCGCGAGGGCGGGGCGAAGGAAGACGGCGCGCGCAGCGTCGCCGTCGCCTCGCCGGTGGACGCCCGCCTGAGCTCCGCTCAGCGACGGCTCCTGAACGACCTGTTCGCGATCGTCTCCGAGCACGCTGCCGACTCGGCCGTCGAGATCGACCGCGCGCGCGTGCAGGACGCGTTCGTGTTCGCGTGCGAGCACCACGCCGCGCAGCGGCGCAAGTCCGGCGAGGACTTCATCGTCCACCCGGTCGGGGTCGCGCGGATCTGCGCGAGCATGCGGCTCGACACGGAGACGCTCTGCGCCGCGCTGCTGCACGACACCGTCGAGGACACCTCGGCGTCGATCGAGGAGGTGGGCGAGCGCTTCGGCGAGGAGATCGCGACGGTCGTCGACGGCGTGACGAAGCTCACGGGGATCACGTTCCAGTCGCGCGACGAGGCGCAGGCGAACAACTACCGCAAGATGATGGTCGCGATGGCCACCGACGTGCGGGTCATCCTAATCAAGCTCGCCGACCGCCTCCACAACATGCGCACGATCGAGGCGATGCCCAAGCAAAAGCAGATGGAGAAGGCGCGCGAGACGCTCGATATCTATGCGCCGCTCGCGCACCGCCTCGGTATCCACGCGATCAAGTGGGAGCTCGAGGACCTCGCCTTCGCGACGCTGCACCCTCGCAAGTACCAGGAGATCAAGGGACTGGTCGCGCAGCAGCGCGACGAGCGCGAGCGCTACGTCAGCGAGGCGGGCGAGTACCTGCTGCGCGAGCTGTCCGATCTCGGCATCGAGGCGCAGATCGCCGGGCGCGCCAAGCACTTCTACTCGATCTACTCGAAGATGACCAAGAAGGGGCGCGAGTTCAACGAGATCTACGACCTGACCGCGATGCGCGTGATCGTGGACTCGGTGAAGGACTGCTACGGCACAGTCGGCGTCATCCACTCGCTCTGGAAGCCGCTGCCCGGCCGCTTCAAGGACTTCATCGCGATGCCCAAGTTCAACATGTACCAGTCGCTGCACACGACGGTGATCGGGCCCGAGGGCAGGCCGCTCGAGATCCAGATCCGCACGCACGAGATGCACGAAATGGCCGAGTTCGGCGTCGCCGCGCACTGGGTGTACAAGCAGAATGACGGCACCGGCGACGGACGCGCGCCCGAGGACGCGAAGCTCAAGTGGCTCCGCTCGATGCTCGACTGGCAGAAGGAGCTCTCGGACCCGCGCGAGTTCATGGAGACGCTCCGCACAGACCTGTTCGAGGAGGAGGTCTACGTCTTCACGCCCAAGGGAGAAGTCAAGTCGCTGGCCGCGGGCGCGACCCCGCTCGACTTCGCCTACGAGGTCCACACGGAGATCGGGCACCGCTGCGTCGGCGCCCGTGTGAACGGGAAAATCGTGCCGCTGCACTACGAGCTGCGCTCCGGCGACATCGTCGAGATCCTGACGGCCAAGCGCGATCGCGGCCCCTCGCGCGACTGGCTGGCGATGGTCAAGACGACACGCGCGCGCAACAAGATCAAGGCCTGGTTCAAGGCCGAGACGCGCCACGACACCGAGCACCAGGGGCGCGAGTTGCTCCAGGAACACCTGCGCAGGCAGGGACTCCCGGCGCAGCGGATCACCGGCTCGGCGCTGCTCGCCGACGTGATCCGCGAGGTCGGCTATCGCAAGGCCGACGATTTCTACATCGCGCTCGGGGCGGCGAAGATCTCGCCGAAGCTGGTCGTCAACAAGGTGCTCCAGCGCCTGAAGCAGGGCGAGCCCGCCGACGGCGAGACCCCCGGTGCCGACCTGCTGCGCTCGGGGCGCACGCGCCGGCGCCCCACGAAGTCCTCCGGCCAGTACGGGATCCGCGTCGAGGGTGTCGACGACGTGATGCTGCGGCTGGCGAAGTGCTGCCGGCCGGTGCCGGGCGACGCGATCGTCGGCTACATCTCGCTCGGCCGCGGGATCACGATCCACCGTGAGGACTGCCCGAACACGACGCTGCTGCGCAAGAGCCCCGAACGCTTCGCCGAGGTGCATTGGGAGGGCGACCAGTCGACGGGATTCGTGGTCGAAATCCAGATCGACGCGTGGGACCGCCACCGGCTGCTCGAGGACCTCTCGCGCGCCTTCTCGGAGTCCGGCGCGAACATCCTCGAAGCGCGCTGCCTGTCGATGGGCCCGATGGTCAAGAACCGCTTCGTGATCGAGCTCGCGGACACCCACGCGCTCAAGAGCGCGGTCACGCGCGTGCGCAACATCGACTCGGTGTTCGACGCCTACCGCGTGACGCCCGGCGGCGCGCAGTAGCGCTCAGGAGACGACCGTGAGCGCCCGCGGGCGGATCGAGTAGCGCGCCTCGGCCACCTCGCCGAGATAGTCGCCGTCGACCTGCAGCGGCAGCGGCCGGCCGTCGGCGCTCCTCACGGTGAGCTCTTTCAGGTCCGGCACGCCCGTGACCTGGCGGTGGCGTGTGACGCGGGCGCGGCGTGAGAAGGCGCGCCAGGAGATCGAGGGCATGCCCATCGGCGTCGCGCGGTGCAGGACGCCGGCCGCGAGCGTCCCGGAGTCCAGCGCCGGGCCATCTGCGATCTCGATCGGGCGGTTCTGGAAGTAGGTGAACGGCGAGCCGTTCTGGACGACGGCGGTGACGCCCTCGAGTGTCTCGCCGCCGGCCTGCACGAGCATGTGCGGCGGGCGCACCAGGTACCGCCGCGTGAACGTCGTGAACGCCACCCACGTGAAGTAGTAGGCGCCGAAGCGCGCCTTCAGGCGCGGGTTGGAGTCGACCTCCTCGACGACGCTCGCGTCGAGGCCGAGGCCCGACGCGAACGTGAAGCAGCGGCCGTTGACGACCCCGACGTCGACCTGGCGCGGGCGCCAGTCGTCGGCCATCGCGAGGATGTGCTCGGTGGCGTCGACGACGTCGCCGGGGATCCCGAGCATCTTCGCGAACACGTTGGCCGAGCCGCCGGGCAGGGGGCACAGCGGCGTGCGCGAGGGGTGGGGAGAGGTGATCAGCCCGTTGGCGGCTTCGTTGACCGTGCCGTCGCCGCCGAAGGCCACGACCACGTCGTAGCCCTCGTGTGCAGCCTCGCGGCACAGCTCGGTCGCGTGGCCGCGGGCCTCGGTGTCGACTGCGTCCACCTCGAAGCGGCCATGCAGGGCGTAGACGACGAGGTGGCGGAGCCTGTCGGACACCGTCGCGGCGTAAGGGTTGACGATGATCAGCATCCGCCGGCGCGTCGCTCCGGGCGTCAGGTCGACGCCGCCGGGAAGCTCGACGGGGCGGGCTATGTCCGGGCTCGTCGAGGGGCTCACCGCAAGCGCGTACACCGCGCTGCGCAGCGCGTTACCCGGGCCCGCGCGACCCGGCCGAACGTCCAAAATGGCCCGCACAGCAGGCATGATCGGTTGCCGGCGCCGAATTCTTTGTTAGAGTTGCCGACGCATAGCTGGAACACATCCAGAGGGGTGGAGGGACTGGCCCTACGAAACCCCGGCAACCACCGTCACGTCACAGCGGGAAGGTGCCAATTCCAGAGAGATGTGTGGCGGGCTCATTGCTCTTTGCCACACCGGTGACACGGCGATAGAGCGAAAGGGTCCCAATGGCTGCCAGTCATCTGCAGTGCAAGGAGTGTCAGACGAGCTACGAGCTCGAGGCTCTGTACGTGTGCGACCGCTGCTTCGGTCCGCTGGAGGTGGTCTACGACCACGAGGGCGTCCTCGGCGACGTCGGTGAGGTGCGCCGCCGTATCCAGGGCGGCCCGCAGAACATCTGGCGCTACGCCGACTTCCTGCCGCTCGCCGGCGGGCCTCCCGGCCCGTCCGGGCGGCTCGCCTCGCGCGTCGGCCTGCCGGCTGGCTGCACCCCGCTGATCCGCGCCGACCGCCTCGCGGCGAAGCTCGGGCTACGTGAGGTCTGGGTCAAGAACGACGCGGCGAACCCGACGCATTCGTTCAAGGACCGCGTCGTCTCGGTCGCCGTGACGCGCGCACGCGAGCTCGGGTTCGAGACGATCGCCTGTGCCTCGACGGGCAACCTCGCCAACTCCGTTGCCGCCCACGGCGCGGCGCTCGGGATGGACTCATACGTCTACATCCCCGCCGACCTCGAGGAGCAGAAGGTGCTCGCGACCGGTGTCTACGGCACGCGGCTGGTCGGCGTGCGCGGGAGCTATGACGACGTCAACCGGCTCTGCACCGAGCTGTGCGCCGAGCGCGACTGGGCGTTCGTCAACATCAACCTGCGCCCCTACTACGCCGAGGGTTCGAAGACGCTCGCCTACGAGATCGCCGAGCAGCTCGGCTGGGAGCTCCCCGACCGCTGCGTCGTGCCGATCGCCTCCGGGTCGCTGTTCACGAAAATCGCCAGGGGCTTCGAGGAGTGGACGGAGCTCGGGCTCGTCAGCGGCGCCCGGCCGCGCATGAACGGCGCCCAGGCGGAGGGCTGCTCGCCCGTCGCGAGCGCGTTCGCCGCCGGCCGGGACGTGTGCCGCCCGGTGCGGCCCGACACGATCGCGAAGTCGCTTGCGATCGGCAACCCGGCCGACGGCCCCTACGCACTCGAGCTGGCGCGGGGCAGCGGCGGCTCGATCGACGCCGTCAGCGACGAGGAGATCCGCGCCGGCATCGTGCTGCTCGCGCAGACGACCGGCATCTTCACGGAGACCGCCGGCGGGGTCACGACGGCGGTGCTCGCGAAGCTCGCCGCGCGCGGCGACATCGACCCCGACGAGCGCGTCGTGCTCGTGATCACCGGCGAGGGCCTGAAGACGCTCGACGCGGTGCGCGGGACGTTCGAGTCGACGACGATCGAGCCCACGCTCGAGTCCTTCCAGGCGCGCACCGGCGAGCAGATCGCGGTCTGATGGCCGTCACGGTGAAGATTCCGACCCAGCTGCGCGCCGCGGCTGGCGGTGAGTCGCAGGCCGTGGTCGAAGGCGCGACCGTGCAAGAGGTGCTCGAGGGCCTGTTCGACCGCTTCGGCGAGCTGCGCTCGCGACTGGCCGACGACGACGGCTCGCTGCGGCGGTTCGTCAACGTCTACGTGGCGGGCGAAGACATCCGCTACCTCGAAGGACTCGAGACGCCCGTCGACGACGGCGCCGAGGTGACGATCCTGCCGGCGGTCGCCGGCGGCTGAGGCGCCGCGCGCGGCGACGACGTCGCCGTCCGCGTGCGAGGCAGGGCGTGGCGGGTCGCCGGCGCTACCGCGTCGCGTGATGCGCGACGGCGGCGTGCGCAGGGGCCGCGCCCGAGCCGCTGATGCCGACCGTCGAGACCAGGCCGGCCGCGCACATCGCCGCGAGCGTGATGGCGCGCAGGCGCCGCGGGGTGAGCCACGGCAGCCCGCTGTTCTGGAGCCAGGCCCGAAAGCCGGTCGCCGCAGACGCGGCGGTCATCGCGCAGCCGACGCACATGAAGCCAGCGTAGCGCTCAGGCCGGCTCGTGCGTCGCGGCTCGCTCCGGGCTGCCTGCGCCGGACTCGATCCGCCTGCGCAGGTCGGCGCCGCGTCCCGCGGCGACTGCGCGCGCGGCGCGCTGCTCGCTGAGCTCGACTCCCCGTGCCGCCGCGAGGTCGAGCAGGTCCTGTCGTTCCTCGCCCTCGCGCGCGGCGCGCAGGAACAGCCAGCAGAACAGGCCGAGCGTCAGAAACGACTCCTCGACCATCATGATCGCGCCGGCGATGCTCTGATCGGTGAGCGGAGAGATGTGCGAGCCGGCCTCGCCGTGGCTGTAGAAGGGGTAGAAGACGGTCCCCGACCACAGGAACAGGTTGCCGAGCACCGTGCCGGCCAGGCGCACCGCGATGATGTAGATGAGCCGTCCGAGGTTGCCGAACCACGACGGCATCGGCAGCGGGCCGAAGAGGCACATCCACATGTTCACGCCGAAGCCGACGAACATCGCGTGCTCGAGCGCGTGGACGGCATCGTGGCGCAGCGCCGCTTCGTAGAAGACCGGGAGGTGCCAGAGATAGAGGTCGAGTGCCCACAGCGGGAAGGCGACCGCCGGGTGGGCGAGCGCGCGCAGCCGGTCGAAGATGCCGATCCGGAGCACCGGCGCGAGCAGCGGGCCGGTCAGGCCGAGGACGATCAGCAGGGCGGCGATGTCGCCCAGCAGCAGGTGCTCGATCATGTGCGCGTAGAGCAGTTCCTGGCTCTCGCCGCCGAGGCCCGAGAGCGCGGCCGCGATCACCAGGCAGCCGCCGTAGAAGCACGCCTGCCGCCAGCCGGGGACGCGGTGGGAGCCTTTCGAGAGCGTGTGCGCACGGCGGGCGTAGAGCGCGCACAGCACGGCCAGTGGCCCGAGCTGGATGATCGCGCCCGAGACGCTCGCGCTGGCCAGGGGCGGCGGGAGCTGTGGTGCCATGGGCTTTCAGGGTACGCCTGGGGGTCCCGTGGGGGCGACGCGGGCTCACGCCCACGGCACGCCGATCACCCTGCCCGAGGCCCTCTGCGAGCCGTCCGCGGAGCGCGATTTCGGAGCCCCCCGCGAGCGCCAAAAAGGGCTCTGCAGAGCCCTATCTTCACGGATCCTTAGGGTGTTTTGAGGTTAGGCTCAGGAGGGTGCGGTTATATGTCGTCCATGACCCTCCAAGCGCTTCTCCAGCCCACCGCAGAAGGGATCACCGAGCGGTTCGACCCCATCGACTGCCTCGACGAGCGCTCGCGCCTCAGCGCGGGGACCAACGACCCGCTCGCCCCCGGCCGCTACATCGAAGTGCAGGGGCCAGACCGCACGGCGACGATCCCGATCGAGAGCGACGTGCTCCACATCGGGCGCGGCATCGCCGCCGACCTGCAGCTCGACGAGAACTCCGTCTCGCGACGCCACGCCGTGATCGCCGTCCGCGATGACGGCGTGCGGATTCTCGATGACCGCAGCTCGAACGGGACGTTCGTGAACGGCACCCGCGTCCAGCAGGCAGAGCTGAGCAACGGCGACGTGATCGTGATCGGTCGCGTGCTGCTCCGCTACGTCGAGATCTGGTGACAGCTCGCTAGCCGCCGTCCGCGAGTCCCCAAGCTCGCGGCGGCGAGCGGGCACTGCCCGCACGCTGGACCTGATACACAGCGTCTCGATGGAGTGGCACGACCTGGGAGGGGCCGCGGGCGGCGCTGCCCGCCTTCGCAGGGGGGCGCGGCGAATGAGCCGCGGGAAGCGCGTGACGCCACCGCTCGGACGGCTGCGCGTGCGTGTGCTTCGCGCGCTCGTGCGGGCGCTGCTGGCGCTGCCGCCGGGGGTGCAGGTGCGCCTCTCGGGTCGACCGCCGGTGCAGCTCGACGGCGACACGCTCGCTCCGTCCATCCAGCTGATGCTGCGCCTGCTGGAGCTGACCGAGCGCGGCGGCGAAGCGCTGGAGACGCTGACCCCCACGCAGGCTCGTGAGGACCGGCGCCGCACGGCGGACACGTTCGGGGCGCGCGAGCCGCGGGTGACCGAGGTGCGCGACCTCGACATCGGCGAGCCGGGCCAGCCGCTGCCGGCACGCCACTACGCGCCGCCGGGCGGCGCTCGGCCGCTGATCCTGTTCTTTCACGGCGGCGGCTTCGTGTTCGGCGACCTCGATACGCACGACGGCGTCTGCCGCACGCTCGCCCTGCACGCCGGGGCCCACGTGCTCGCGGTCGACTACCGGCTCGCGCCGGAGGACCCGTTCCCTGCAGCGGTGCAGGATGCACACAGAGCGCTCCGCTGGGCTCGAGCGCACGCGGGCGAGCTCGGGGCCGACCCGGCGTCCGTGGCTGTCGCCGGCGACAGCGCGGGTGGCAACATCGCCGCCGTCACCTGCCAGGTCGCCGCGGCCGCCGGCGAGCCGCAGCCGGTGCTCCAGCTGCTGATATATCCGGTCACGGAATTCGGCTCGACGCGGCGCTCGCGCGAGCTGTTCGGCGACGGCTTCTTCCTGACGAACGCGAGCATGGACTGGTTCGACTCCCAATACCTCGGTGACGAGGCGGCGCGCGCCCGCGACCCGTATGCCTCGCCGCTGCTCGCCGAGAGCCTCGCGGGCCTCGCGCCGGCGATCGTCGCCACAGCCGCTTTCGACCCCCTGCGGGACGAGGGCGAGGCCTACGCCGCGGCGCTGCGGGACGCCGGGGTGCCGGTCGTCGCGCGGCGCTTCAGCGGGCTCGTGCATGGCTTCGCCAGCCAGGCCGGGATCGACAGGTGCTGCCGCGAGGCGTTGCTCGAGCTCGCCGGCGCCGCGCGCGCGATGCTCGCGGTTGCGGACGCGCGCGCGTGAGGGCGCCGCGAGCGCAGGGGCGGCGCCCCGCGGTCCTCGTCGCCGTGGCTGCGTGCCTGATCACGCTCATCGGCTGCGGGAAGGGGAATCCCGGTGCCGCGGCTCCTCAGGCGACCACCGCCCGCGGCGCGGCGCCGGCGCCCACGACGCCCGGCGGTCAGGGCCGCACCCCGTCGGCGAGCGCCCAGGACGCGTTCGCGGCCGCGGTGAACCTGAAGCCGAGCGACGTGCCGGGGTTCCGCGCATCGAGCCGGGCGAAGCAGGCGACGACGCCCGCCGAAGAACAGCTCGTGCGCGAACTCGGCAAATGCGCCGGCGGCCTCGGGGGCGCGCTCGGTAGCGGCGACCGCTCCTCGCCGCAGTTCCAGCGGCACGTGAACGTGCTCCAGATCGGCGTCAGCTCGGGCGTGAGCTTCCTCGGATCCGCGGCGGGCGGCGTGGCGCAGCTCGCCGTGCTCCGGAGCCCGCGCACGCGTGGCTGCCTGGGCCACTACCTGCAGCGGCTGCTCGAGAGCCAGCACTACGGCGCCGCCAAGGTCACACACGTGCAGGTCACGCAGGGGAGCCCGCCCGCCGCCGGGACTGCGGGCGGCTTCGGCTGGCGGCTGACGGCGGATTTCACGCTGCACGGCCTGAACGTGCCGTTCTACCTCGACATCCTGGGGTTCGTCTATCAGCGGTCAGAGGTGACCCTGACCAGCTCGGGAGAGGTGTTCCCGTTCCCCGCGACGATCGAGGAGCAGCTGTTCGAGCTGCTGCTCAGCCGCGCGCGGTCGCACCGGATCTAGGCGGCGCCGGCGAGGCGCATCGCAGGTAGGCTCCCCCGATGCGCAGCGGGGCGCGCGGCCTGGTGGCGGGCTCGGTTGAGAGGAAGCGCCGGCCGTGCGCGAGGGTGTACGCGTGCGTGGTGGTCCTCGCCGGCGCGCTCGCGGGGTGCAGCTCGACGACTCCGAGCACGTACTCGCGCGCGGGTCTGGAAGCCGCGGGGCGCGATCTCGTCGCGAACCTCGAATCGGGCCGCTACCGGCGGGCGTGCGAAGACTTCACGAGCAGCGCGCGCATGCGCCTGGCCGTGTTCGGCAAGGGCGGATGCGTCGGGTCGATCGCGTTCGCGCGCGCCTACCTGGCGATCGAAGGTCGCCCCCGCCTCGGGCAGCTCATCGGCGGCGAGATCGCCGAGGTGATGCCGCGCATCAAGATCGACAACGCAGGCGCGCACGTCGGCGGGACGCTCGAAGCCCGCTACGAATTCGGGCGCTGGCGATTCGAAGCGCGGCCCGGGGGCGGGATCGCGAGCGCGAGGGGCGATCTGCGCGCGAGCCTCCAGGAGGTCGTGCGGATGGTCGAGCGTGCGGCGGCGCCGGGGGCCGCGGAAGGGTAGGGAGCCAGACGGGATGCCCGCGATCGGCGTCCGGTTAGAGCACGAGGGGCGGACGCGCCCGGCAAGATTCGAACTTGCGACCTCTCGCTCCGGAGGCGAGCGCTCTATCCACTGAGCTACGGGCGCGGGAGCAACGAGTCTAGGGCCACCGGCCCGCGGCGCGCCCACCGCTGCCCGTCGCACCCCCGACCCCTAGCGGAAGGGCAGCCGCCTGAGCATCCCGCTCACGTGCAGCATGCGATTCACGCGCTCGCGCGGGCGCGTCATCACCAGCTGGGCTCCGCACTCCTCGCAGCGCTCGCGGCTGGTGAGGATCGCGCGGAAGCCGGTGGAGTCGATGAACTCGAGCTCCTGCATGTCCAGCACGATCTCTCGCGCGCCCGCGACGCACAGCTCGACCACGGCCGATTCCAGCGCGTGCGCGCTCGCAATGTCGAGCTCCCCGCGCAGCGCGATGGTGTCGTTCTCGACCCCCCGCACAACGTCGATCTGGAGCCCGTTGGGTTCCGCCCGCCGAGCCGTGTCGTCAGCCACGTTTGCGTCCCTACCCCATTTTCCGGCTTTGCTACGCGGTTGGGCGCTCGCGACCGACGAACTCGATGCGCCCGGGGGGTGCGATCAGGACGTAGACGGCGATTCGCTCGCCGCGCTCGGAGTGCAGGCGCAGCTCGCGCACGACCTGCCCCTCGAGCGCCGTACCGGAGCGCAGCATGCGAGCGACCGCGCGGCTGAGCGTCGCCGGGAGGTAGCCGGCCTGCACCAACCCGGCGCTGTCCCATACGCCGACGGCGTTCGGGTCCGAGGGCGTGCCGGGTCCCTGGCGGAGCGTGACCCGCGAGCCCGGATCGAAGCGCGAGTCCGACAGCGCGGTGGGGTTGTGGTGCGTGCCGGCAACGCGCGCGTGCAGGACCTGGGGGTTGCTCGTGGAGTGCTCGGCGTCGCGCAGCGGCGCGCCGTCCGAGTCGACCGGCACCGCCCCGCGCGAGAAGAGGCGGTCGCCTTTGCTGCCCTCGAACGCCCGCGTGTCGTCGACTGCCTCGACCTCCAGCGATTTCCCTGTGCTGCGCAGCCGGTCTAGCAGCCCCACGGCCCGCCTCCGGTGCTCGCGCTCCTCATTTCCGCTCTATCGCGCACGGGATAGTGATAGCTGTTCACCCGGCGAAACCCCGCGGGCCGAATCGCCCGCCGGAAGCAGCGAGGCGAGCCGCCCGGGTCCCAACGTTCGCCGGGGCGAGCCTCATTGCGCGCCGGCCCCCGCGAGGAACTCCCGCAGGCGCTGCGTGTAGGGCTCGCCGGTCGCCGGCACGGAATGCCCCCGTCCGGGAATCACGGCGCGCTCGCCTCCGAGGCGCGCGGCCACCTGGTCGCAGACCGCCTCGAACACCTGCGAGTGGCCGCCCGAGATCACGAGCTTCGGGAACGGCGCCCGCGCCAGCACGCCGAAATCCGGCTCCGCCTCCCACGGCGGGCGTTCGCGGCGCAGCAGCTCCGCGCCCGCGAGCAGCTCGCCTTCGAGCTCCGGGGGCGTCGCGTGCGTCGACCCGGCGCCGCCGCGGAACGCGAGCAGGAAGTCGCGCGCGGTGAGCTGCTCGGCCCGTGCGTACAGCATCATGCCGCCGGCGATCTGGGCGTCGACCGCCGGGTCGCCCGCGGCGACAGCGAGGCACCCG
Source organism: Solirubrobacteraceae bacterium (assembly GCA_036264095.1). Lineage (GTDB taxonomy): Bacteria > Actinomycetota > Thermoleophilia > Solirubrobacterales > Solirubrobacteraceae > Palsa-744. The sequence goes on from DATARO010000085.1 coordinate 14,573, forward strand.
GGCTCTGAGATGACGAGCGAGCGCACGCTGCGTGGCGCGAGCGCGGCGGCATAGAGCGCGATCACCGCGCCGTAGGAGTGGCCGACGAGGTGTGCCCCGTCGCCGAGCAGGGAGGCGAACAGCGGCGCTTCGGCCTCGAAGTCGCCGCGCTCGATCGGCGGGCTGGCGCCGAAGCCGGGGCGGTCCGCGAGCACGACCTCATACGTGTCCGCCAGCGAGGCCTGATGGGCGAACGTGCGCACGCCGATCACGCTGCCGTGGATCAGCACCACCCGCGGCCCGCTCCCGCGTACCTCCATCTCCAGCCTCGGCACCGGGGCCTTCATCGGAGCCGAATCGTAGGCAACGCCTCTTACAAGGGTCGGGGCCCGCAGTCGCGGGCCCCTTCCCTTGCTTGCGGTCCGCGAGTTGCGTGCCGGACTCGCGGACCTGCTGCACCCGCCGGTTTCCCTGGGTGGCCTCTGCCGGATACCCGAGATGCCCGCGTTCTAATCCTTCGGAACGCCGCAGTTTGCGGCGTGCGAGGGCGCGCGCCGCTCAGCTAGCGTGTGCGCATGGACCTGTCGCTGTTCTTCGTCGGCACCGGCGGCTCGGTGCCGAGCGCGCGGCGCGGCCTTCCGGCGCTGCTGCTCAGCCGCGGCGGCGAGCGGCTGCTGTTCGACTGCGGTGAAGGGACCCAGCGGCAGCTCCTGCGCTCGGTCGGCCTCGCCGACGTGGACTGCGTCCTGATCACCCACTTCCACGCCGACCACTGGCTCGGGCTGCCGGGGATGCTGAAGTCCTTCGCGCTACGCGACCGCTCGGCGCCGCTGACGGTCTACGGCCCGCGGGGGCTGCAGGAGCTGATGGGCTCGCTGCGCAACGTCTACGGTCGGCGGCTGCCATACGAGCTCACATTCGCGGAGGTCGAGCCGTGGGGCGAGATCGAGCGCGGCGGGTACACGATCGCCTCGGTCCCGGTCAACCACGGGGCACGCGCGGCGCAGGGATACGTGATCGTCGAGGACGAGCGGCCCGGGACGTTCGACCCGGTCGAGGCGGAGCGCCTCGGCGTTCCCCCCGGACCGGCATTCGGCGAGCTCCAGCGGGGGGAGACCGTCGCCGGCGTGCGCCCCGAGCAGGTGATGGGCCCGGCGCGGGCCGGCCGCAAGATCGTGATCTCCGGCGATACCGCGCCGACGCAGACGCTCGCGGTCGCAGCGCACGCGGCCGATCTGCTCGTGCACGAGGCCACGTTCGCCGAGGACGAGGCGGAGCGGGCGCGGGAAACGATGCACAGCACCGCGCGCCAGGCGGCGCTGCTCGCGCAGGAGGCCGAGGTGCGGCTGCTCGCGCTCACGCACGTCTCGGCCCGGTATGCGGGCGGAGAGCTGCGCGATGAGGCGCGGGCGGTGTTCGCCGCGACGGTCTCGCCGCGCGACTTCGACACGATCGAGGTGCCGTTCCCCGAGCGCGGTGACCCGAAGCTGGTCCGCTGGAGCGAGCGCAAGGCGCGCGCGGCCGCGCGCGGGCCCGAGGGCCCGGCCGGGGGCGAGGGCGGGGCGGAGGCCGGCGAGGCCGGCGATGATGCCGGCGCCGAGTCCCCGGAGGAGACCATCGCAACCCGCTGATAGGGTCTGCACGGAATCCTTTAACCCGGTCCGGCGAGGCCAGGAAGGAAACGATGGCAGGCAGCGAGAAGGTCGTCCTCCGCGAGGAGGAGGTGGGGCGCGCGCTCACGCGTATCGCGCACGAGATCGTCGAGCGCAACCCGGAAGCCGTTCCCGCGATCGTCGGCATCCATCGGCGGGGCGCGTTCCTCGGGGCGCGGCTGCATGCGCTGCTCTCCGATCTCCTGGAGGCGGACGTAGCGCTCGGGGACCTCGACATCGGCTTCTACCGCGACGATGTCGGAAGCCGTCCCGAGGCGCCGGTCGTGCACGCGTCGCACATCGAGTTCGACATCTCCACGCGGACGGTGATCGTGGTCGACGACGTGCTCTTCACCGGCCGCACGGCGAGGGCGGCGATCGAGGCGCTGTTCGCCTACGGACGCCCGCAGCGGGTCCAGCTCGCGGTCCTCGCCGACCGCGGCCATCGCGAGCTTCCGATCCGCCCGGACTACGTCGGCAAGAACCTGCCGACGGCGCTGAGCGAGCACGTCAGGGTGCGGGTGCGAGAGCTCGACGGGGTCGACGAGGTAGCGATCGCCGCCGGCGCCGATCCTGCGCCGCGCATCCACGCCGGGGTGCCGGCATGAGCATGACCCACCTGCTCTCGATCGAGGACCTCGACCGCGCCGCGATCGAGCGCATCGTCACCCAGGCCGAGCGCTTCTCGGAGGTCTCCGATCGCGAGATCAAGAAGGTGCCGGCGCTGCGCGGGCGGATGGTGCTGAACCTCTTCTACGAGGCCTCGACGCGCACCCGCAGCTCCTTCGAGCTCGCCACCAAGCGCCTGTCCGCCGATGTCGTCAACTTCGCCGCGAGCGGTTCGAGCGTCGAGAAGGGCGAGTCGCTGAAGGACACGGTGCTGACGCTGAGCGCTCACAAGCCCGACGCGATCGTGCTGCGGACGCCGTGGGCCGGCGCTTCGGAGCTGGTCTCGCGCTGGTGCAGCGCGGCGATCGTCAACGCAGGGGACGGCAAGCACGAGCATCCGACGCAGGCGCTGCTGGACGTCTACACGCTGAAAAGGCGACTCGGGGCGATCGACGGCGCCCGTATCTGGATCGTCGGCGACGTGGCGCACTCACGGGTCGCGCGGTCGGACGTGCTCGCGTTCCAGCGGATGGGGGCGCACGTGACGCTGGCCGGTCCCCCGACGCTGATCCCGCGCGAGATCGAGGCACTCGGCTGCGACGTGCGCTACACGCTCGACGAGCTTCCCACGGCGGACGTGGTTTACGCGCTGCGGATGCAGAACGAGCGGATGAGCGAGACGTGGGTGCCGTCGATCCGCGAGTACGCGGCCTGGTACCAGATCAACGCGCGCCGCCTCGGCCCGGAGCAGATCCTGATGCACCCGGGGCCGGTCAACCGCGGCGTCGAGCTCTCGGGCGAGGTCGCAGACTCTCCGCAGGCGATCATCACCGCGCAGGTCGAGGCGGGTGTGGTCGTGCGGATGGCGGTCCTCTATGAGCTGCTCGCCGCACGAGCACCCGGGCGCGCGCAGGCCGACGCGGCGCCGGCGTCGAGCGCGATCGAGCCCGAGCACGCCGCTGTCGGTGACGGTGGGCGCGGATGAGCGAGCCCGAGTACCTGCTCTGCGCCGAGCGTGCACCGGCGAACCTGCTGATCAGGGACGTACGGGTGATCGATCCGCGCGAGCAGATCGACACACGGCTGGACGTGCGCGTGCGCGGGGGCGAGATCGCAGAGCTCGGTGCCGCGGGAACGCTCGAGGAGCGGGGAGAGGGGGAGGAGGTGCGCGATCCGGGCAGCGGCGAGGTGCTGGTGCCGGCCTTCTTCGATCCGCACGTGCACCTGCGCACGCCGGGGCATGAGCACAAGGAGGATGTCGCGAGCGGCACGCGAGCGGCCGCCGCCGGTGGCTACGCCGGGGTGATCGCGATGCCGAACACCGCGCCGGTGCTCGACTCCGCGCCGCTGCTGCGGTCGGTCCGCGAGGCCGCGGCGCGCGAGGCGCACGTCGCGGTCGGCTTCCTGCCGGCGATCACGCGCGAGCTGGCCGGCGAGCAGCTCACGGAGATGGCCGAGCTGCGGCAACAGGGTGCGCTCGGGTTCACCGATGACGGCATGCCCGTGCGGAGCGCGGGGATGCTGCGCAAGGCGCTGCAGTACCAGCGGCTGTGCGGCGGGGTGATCGCGCTGCACGAGGAGGACCCGACGCTCTCGCGCGGCGGGGCGATGAACGAGGGCGCGGTCAGCGCGGCGCTCGGGATCACCGGCATTCCGACGCTCGCGGAGTCGACGATGGTGGCGCGCGACGCGGAGATCGCGAGCTACGAGGACGCGCGGGTGCATTTCATGCACCTCAGCTGCGCGGCCTCGGCGCGCACCGTCGCCGAGGCGAAGGCGCGCGGGGCGAGGGTCAGCGCCGAGGTCAGCCCGCACCACCTGCTGCTCAACGACGAGGCGGTGCGGGAGATGGACACGAGCATGAAGATGCACCCGCCGCTCACGAGCGAGGAGGACCGCAGAGCGCTCGTCGAGGGCCTGCGCAGCGGCGCGATCGACTGCGTGGCGACCGATCACGCGCCGCACGCGCGGGACGAGAAGGAGGTGCCGTTCGAGCAGGCGCCGATGGGGACGACGGGGCTCGAGACCGCGTTCGCGGCGCTCCACACCGAGCTCGTGCTGCCGGGGGTGATCGGTCTCGACGTGCTGATCGAGCGACTGACCAATGGCGCCGAGCTGTTCGCGCTGCCGGCGGCGCGGATCGCGCCGGGGCAGCCCGCGAACCTCGCCCTGATCGACCTCGCCGAGCGCTGGACCGCGGGCGAGCACGGGTGGTACAGCCGGGCGGAGAACTGCTGCTTTGCCGGGCGTGAGCTGCAGGGGCGCGTGCTGCTGACGGTCGCCGCGGGCGGCGTGGCGCATCGCGACCGCGACCGCGGCGCCGTGGCGGCGGGGGGATGATGGGCGCACGGCCCGCCGGGCTGCTGGCGCGCGAGCGCGCGATGCTGCTCGTCGTCGACGTGCAGGAGGGGTTCCGGGGGTATGAGACGTTCGCGTCGGTGGCGGCGGCGTCGGGGAAGCTGCTCTCGGCGGCGCGGATCCTCGAGCTGCCCGCGATCGTCAGCGAGCAGTATCCGAAAGGCCTCGGGCACACGGCTCCGGAGGTCGGCGTGTCCTTCGAGCGGACGATCGAGAAGACCGTGTTCAGTGCGGCGCGGGCTGAGGGCTTCGACCTCGGGGGGCGCAGCCAGGCGCTCGTGTGCGGGATCGAGGCGCACGTCTGCGTGAGCCAGACGGTGCACGACCTTCTCGACCAGGGGATCGAGGTGCACGTGCCGGCGGACGCGGTCGGCTCGCGGCACCGGCTCGACTACGAGCGCGGGCTCGCGCGGATGGAGCGCTCGGGGGCGGTCGTGTCGAGCGTCGAGGCGGCGCTGTTCGAGCTACTCGGGCGGGCGGGGACGCCGGAGTTCAAAGCCATCCAGAAGCTGATCATCTGAGATGAACGTGAGCCTTCGCCATACGGTGTCCTCGGTCGCTCACGTGCTGGCCGGTTCGGGGATGCGAGCGTCAGCGAGTGTCAACCGGTTCGGCACGCTTCGCTCCCTGCGTCCTTGTCTGGCTCGACTCACGTCCATCTCAAATGAGCGGCGCCTGCGCGGAGGCGCGACATGAACGCAACCGGATACGTGCTGCTCGAGGACGGGACACGATTCGACGGGGAGCTGTGCGGCTTCGTGGATCCCGAGCATCCCGCCGTCGGCGAGGTGGTCTTCACGACCGGCATGGCCGGCTACCAGGAGTCGATGACCGATCCGTCGTTCGCGGGGCAGCTGATCACGTTCACCTATCCCCACATCGGCAACTACGGCGCGAGCGCGCAGGCGATGGAGTCAGACCGCGTGTGGGCGCGGGCGGCGATCATGCGCGAGGCGTGCAACCGCGACGACGCGCCGAGCGCCGAGCGCGGGTGGCTCGACTGGCTCGCCGACTGCGGAACGTGGGCGATCACGGGTGTCGACACGCGGGCGCTGGTCCTGCACATCCGCGAGGCGGGGGCGATGCGCGGCGGCGTGTTCCCGGCGTCGCTGGGCGAGCGAGAGGCGCGCGAGCTGATCGAGGTCGAGCCGCCGATGGCCGGGCAGGACCTCGCGCGGGTCGTCACGCCGGAGGCGGTCACGCACCACGGCGGCGGCGACGGGCCGCGCATCGCCGTGCTCGACACGGGCATCAAGGCGTCGATGGTGCGCGAGCTGATCGGGCACGGGGCGAGCGTGTCGCTGCACCCGTGCACGAGCAGCGCCGCGGAGCTGCTCGCCGACGACCCGGACATCGTGTTCCTCGCGAACGGGCCCGGCGATCCGGCGGCCCTCTCCTACATCGTCGACACCGTGCGCGCGCTCGTCGGGCGCAAGCCGGTCTGGGGGATCTGCCTCGGGCATCAGATGCTCTGCCGCGCGGTCGGGCTCGAGACGTTCAAGCTCCCGTTCGGCCACCGCGGGGCCAACCACCCGGTGCGCGACCTGCACACGGGGCGCGTCGAGATCACCTCCCAGAACCACGGCTTCGCGGCGCTCGCGCCAGGCGGTGCGCGCACGATCGACGACGACGAGCCGGTGCGCTGGGAAACCGACTTCGGCGCCGCGGCGCTCTCGCACGTGAACCTCTACGACCGCACGGTCGAGGGCCTCGAGCTCCTCGACGTGCCCGGGGGCACGGTCCAGTACCACCCCGAGGCCGGGCCGGGGCCGCACGACAGCCTGTACCTGTTCGACCGATTTCTGATGAGGACCCCCACGGGGGGTCCAGGTGGGGTCGCCGGCGGCGAGAGGGCGGCCTGAGCGTGCCACGCCGCGATGATCTGAAGAAGATCCTGATCCTCGGCTCGGGTCCGATCGTGATCGGGCAGGCGGCGGAGTTCGACTACTCGGGCGTGCAGGCGTGCAAGGTGCTGCGCGAGGAGGGCTATGAGGTCGTGCTCGTCAACTCGAACCCGGCGACGATCATGACCGATCCCGAGTTCGCGGACGCGACCTACGTCGAGCCGCTGCAGCGCGGGCCGGTGGCGCAGGTGATCGAGCGCGAGCGCCCCGACGCGCTGCTCGGGACGCTCGGCGGCCAGACCGCGTTGAACCTGTCGAAGGAGCTGCACGACGACGGCACGCTCGAGCGCTTCGGGGTCGAGCTGATCGGGGCCAACTACGACGCGATCGCGTGCGCCGAGGACCGCGAGCTGTTCGCCGCTGCGATGGCGGCCGCCGGGCTGAAGATGCCGCGCAGCGCGATCGCCACGAACCTCGAGGCCGCGCGCGCCGCGCTCCCCGGCCTCGGCCTGCCGTGCATCGTCCGGCCCGCCTTCACGCTCGGCGGGCGCGGCGGCGGGGTCGCCCGCACCGAGGAGGAGTTCGAGCGCGTCGTCGCGCGCGGGATCGAGGCCTCGCCGATCGGCCAGGTGCTGCTCGACCAGTCGGTGATCGGGTGGGGCGAGTTCGAGCTCGAGGTGATGCGCGACCACGCCGACAACGTCGTGATCGTCTGCTCGATCGAGAACGTCGATCCGATGGGCGTGCACACCGGCGACTCGGTCACCGTGGCGCCGCAGCAGACGCTGCCCGATCGCGTCTACCAGCGCCTGCGCGACCAGGCGCTCGCGGTGATCCGGGCGGTGGGCGTCGAGACGGGCGGGTCCAACGTGCAGTTCGCGGTCAACTCCCAGACCGAGGAGATCCTCGTGATCGAGATGAACCCGCGCGTCTCGCGCTCCTCGGCGCTCGCATCGAAGGCGACCGGCTTCCCGATCGCGAAGATCGCGGCGCGGCTCGCCGTCGGCTACCGCCTCGACGAGATCGACAACGACATCACCGGCGTCACGCCCGCGTGCTTCGAGCCGACGATCGACTACGTCGTCGTCAAGTGGCCGCGCTTCGCGTTCGAGAAGTTCCCCGGCACCGACCCGACGCTGACGACGCACATGAAGTCGGTGGGCGAGGCGATGGCGATCGGGCGCACGTTCGGGCAGGCGTTCGCCAAGGCGCTGCGCTCGCGCGAGCTCGACAAGCCCGCGGCGCTGTCGGGGATGCCGAGCGACGAGCTGCTCGAGGGCCTCCGCACGCCGGCCGCCGACCGCTTCGAGACGATCCTCGAGCTGCTGGGGCGCGGGACGGCGGTGGAGGAGGTGCGCGAGCGGACGGGTATCGACCCGTGGTTCCTGGCGGAGCTGAAGCAGCTCGCGGAGGACCCCGACGCCCCGTTCGCGGGCCGGCGTACGTTTCGCTCGGTCGACACCTGCGCGGCCGAGTTCCCGGCGCGGACGCCGTACTTCTACTCGGGCTGGGAGAGCTTCCCGGGCGCCACCGAGCAGGGGCAGGGGGCAGGCGCCAGCGGTCGCGAGTCGATCGTGATCCTCGGCTCGGGGCCGAACCGGATCGGGCAGGGGATCGAGTTCGACTACTGCTGCGTGCACGCCGCCATGACCGTCCGCGCCTCCGGGCGCGACGCGGTGATGATCAACTGCAACCCGGAGACGGTCTCGACCGACTACGACACCTCCGACCGGCTCTACTTCGAGCCGCTGACGCTCGAGGACGTGCTGGCCGTGGTCGAGGTCGAGCAGCAGCCGGATGACGCCAGCTCCGCCCGATCAGGCGAGGCTGGATGCCGAGCGGGCGGAAAGCTGGCGGGGGTGATCGTGCAGTTCGGCGGGCAGACGCCGCTGAAGCTCGCCGCCGCGCTCGCCGCCGAGGGCGTGCCGCTGCTCGGCACGAGCGTCGAGGCGATCGACCTCGCCGAGGACCGCGGGCGCTTCGGCGAGCTGCTCGCGGGCCTCGGCTACAAGGCGCCGCCGTACGCGACCGCGCGCTCGGTCGCGCAGGCGCTCGAGTGCGCGCGCGAGGTCGGCTTCCCGCTGCTCGTGCGCCCCTCCTACGTCCTCGGCGGCCGCGCGATGGAGATCGTCTACTCCGAGCAGGGACTCGCCGACTACCTCCGTCGCGAGGTCGGCGCGGTGGGAGAGACCGGCCGGCGCTTCGTGCCGGCCTTCGAAGAGATCGGCCGGCGCTCCGTGCCGGCCTCGAACGACGCGACCCAACCCGGGAGCCCGGAGGGCTCCTCATCGAAGATCTTCCTCGATCGCTTCCTCGAGAACGCCTCGGAGGTCGACGTCGACGCGCTGTGCGACGGGACGGACGTGTGGATCGGGGGCATCATGCAGCACGTCGAGGAGGCCGGTGTGCACTCCGGCGACAGCGCGTGCGTGCTGCCGCCGCACTCGCTCGGCGAGGAGATGCTCGACCAGATCCGCGCCGCCACGCGCGACATCGCGCTCGCCGTCGGCGTCGTCGGGCTGCTCAACGTGCAGTACGCGATCCACGCCGGCGAGCTGTACGTGATCGAGGCGAACCCGCGCGCCTCCCGCACCGTGCCGTTCGTCTCCAAGGCGGTCGGGATGCCGCTCGCGAAGCTCGCGTGCCGGATCATGCTCGGCGAGCGGCTCGCCGACATGGGCCTGCCGCAGGAGCGCCAGGGCCTCGGGTTCGGCAGCCACGTCTCGGTCAAGGAGGCGGTGCTCCCGTTCGACCGCTTCGAGGGCTCCGACGCCGTGCTCGGCCCCGAGATGCGCTCGACCGGCGAGGTGATGGGGATCGCGCGTGACTTCCCGACGGCGTTCGCGAAGGCGCAGGCTGCCGCGGGGCTGCCTCTGCCGAGCGGCGGCACGGCGTTCATCACGGTCACGGACTCCGACAAGCCCGGCGCCTTCGCGGTCGCGCAGATCCTGCACGACGCCGGCTTCCGCATCCTCGCCACGCGCGGCACCGCCGAGGCGATCGCGCGCATGGGCGTCCCCGTCAAGCCGCTGAACAAGATCGGCGAGGGCTCGCCGCACGTCGTCGACTGGATCGAGCGCGGCGACGTCGACCTCGTCGTCAACACGCCGACCGGCGTCGGCGCGCGCACCGATGGCTGGGAGATCCGCCGCGCCGCCGTCGGCCACGGCATCCCGTGCCTGACGACGCTCTCCGCCGGCGTCTCCGCTGCCCGCGCGATCGCACGCATGCGCCGCGACGGCGGGGTCGGCGGGCTTCCGGTCCTGTGCCTGCAGGAGCTCCACGGCAGCCCTCCGCGCACGGGCACAGCCGAGCACACGGCCCCCGACGGCGCCGCGGTTGCGTGAGCCCGGCGCCGTTCGCCCGCCGCGAGCTGCGCGTCACCGCAAACGAGCAGCTCGGCGCCTATCGCGTCCTGCGCGTGGCCGCCCCCGAGGGCGACCCGCCCGCGCCCGGGCAGTTCGCGATGATCGCAGCGGCGCAGTCGTGGGGCGCGGGCGAGGACGAGCGTCCCTACCTGCCCCGCGCCTTCTCGATCGCGCGGGTCGCGGAGGGGGAGTGGCACTTCCTGCTCGAGGACGTGGGACCCGGCACGCGCCGCCTGTGTGAGCTGCGGGCGGGGGAGGGGCTGCTCGCGCTCGGCCCGCTCGGCCGCGCGTTCGCGGCGCCCGCGCCCGGCGAGCACCCGATCCTCGTCGGCGGCGGGGTCGGCATCGCGCCGCTGGCGATCCTGCAGGACACGCTGTCGGCTCCGGCGAGCGTCCTGCTCGGCTTCCGCGACGCCGCCCACGCGC
>DATARO010000082.1:0-28790 GCA_036264095.1 Solirubrobacteraceae bacterium
CCCGCGCTCGCTGGAATTGGCCAGACGGGCCTCCGAGCTCGGCGCGCTCGGCGCCACGATCTCGGGGGCCGGCCCGACCGTGCTCTTCTGGTGCTTCTACGAGCAGACCGGTGGCGTGGCCGACGCGCTCGCGCGCGAGGCAGATGGCTGGGCGGCGCTGCTGCGTGCGCCGTTCGAGGCGCAGGGCGCCTACGTCGGCGAGCTGTGAGCGGCGAGCGCGGCGACGCGCTCGCGGGCGTCGCCGGAGTCGGGCATGCGGGCGAGCGCTTCCTCGGCCAGCGCCACGTAGTCCGAGCCGAGGTCGGGGCGGTGGTCGAGGATCGACCGCGCGCGCTCGGCCGACTCGGCGTATGCGATCGAGGCGCGGATGACCGTATCGAACACCGCCTCGCCGAAGCGCTCCTTCAAGGAAGCGAGCGCCTCGCGCGAATGCACGGTGCGCAGGTCGGCGAGGTTGAGCAGCACGCCGAGGAGCGAAAGGTCCGGGTTGAGGCTGTCGCGTGCGAGCTCGACGACCTCCATGGCCTGCTCGACGCCCTGCAGGGCGAAGTACTGGGCCTCGGCTGTGATGAGGGCACGGTCGGCGGCCACGAGCGCGTTGACGGTGAGCAGCCCCAGCGCCGGCGGGCAGTCGATCAGGATCATCTCGTAGTGGTCGTCGAGCCCTTTCAGCGCGCGGCGCAATGTGAGCTCGCGCCCCATCTTGCCGCCCAGCATCAGCTCGGCCTCGGCGAGCGACAGGTTGGCCGGTATCACGTCCTCGTGGATCGCCTCGCGCGCCTTCGCCCGTCCGGCGAGCACGTCGGCGATCGTCGGCGATGCGTCCGGGGGCACGTCGAAGTAGTCCGAGAGGTTGCCCTGGGGGTCGAGATCGACCGTCAGCGTGCGGACCCCTCCGCGCCGGAGCACGTCGGCGAGAGTGCGCACGGTGGTGGTCTTGCCGGTTCCGCCCTTCTGCGAGAGCACCGCGATCTTGTGCGCCATCGAGGCGATCTTACGCGCCGTTGCCGCTCGGGGTTGCGCCCTCGCGCTCGTCAGCCCGCAGCCGACGCCGAGCCGGCGTCGCCCCCGGTGGAGGCGGGTGCCGCGCCCGGTGCGGAAACCGTGACGAACAGCAGCCGGTAGCGCCCGACGATGATCTCGTCGCCGTCCCGGAGGGTCTTGCCGTCGACGCGTGCGCCGTTCACGAACACGCCGTTGAGGCTGCGGTCGTCGAGCAGCCGCACACCATCGGCCTGGCGCACGATCAACGCGTGGCGGCGCGAGACCGTCGGGTCGTCGAAGCGCACGTCGGCCGCGAGACTGCGGCCGATGCGGGTCCACTCGCGCGTCAGCGGTATCGCATGGAGCTCGCCGCCTTCCTCGTGGCACAGATACTCACCGGCGACCTCTATCTGGGTGCGCGCCTCGGCCAGGCGCGCATCCCGCTCGGTCGCGGCCGGCGTGAAGAGCACCTCGCGCTCGCCGGTCTCCTGCTCGATCCGCTCGGTGTTGCCGAACAGCGAGGCGCGTGCGAACTCTTTTCCGCCGCAGCTCGGGCAATCCGAGAGCGTGTCGGTGCCGGACAGGGTGAGCATGTAGTCGCAGGCCCGACAGCGGAAAGATCCTGCGCCCACGAACGTGCCAGAGGTGAGTGACTCCATATGCCTTCCTCCCTCCCTTAGCACCCGCGAAACGCGGTCGTCCCGGGGGCTCGTGGCGATCATAACAACGCTGTCAAAGCTCGCGGCGAACCCTGGACAGAACATGTAGCAGACCGCCTCCGGGCCCAGTCGCGGGCGCCCCCCGGCAAGCCCGCGTGCGCGGGAAGGAGCCTGGCTCTCGCCGCAGAAACAGGATTCAATGACCCGCGAATCGAGTGTCACTGAGTTGCTGGAGATGCTGCTGCTGAGGCGCAGCGTGGGCGCGCTCGAGGCCGACCGCAGCCGCTGCGCCGACTGCGGCCGAACGCCGCTCGTCGGCGAGGAGGTGCACGTCTTCGGCGGCCGCCGCAAGCGGCTCGTGTGCGAGCTGTGCCGGCTCGCGCGCCACGAGTCGCCGGTGCAGAGCGAGCTCGTCCGCCACGCCGAGCACGGCCTCACCGTGCGCCTCACCGCCCGCGCCGCATAGCGCCGACTAGACTCCGCGCGGTGGATCCCGTGTCGGTCTCGGTCGTCGTCTCGGCGCCGCAGGAGCGCGTCTTCGACTACCTGCAGGACATCGCCAACCACCCCCAGTTCACCGACCACTACCTCGTCGACTGGCACCTGACCCGGATCGACTCGGTCGGGAAGGGCGCGGGCGCGCGCTTTCGCGTGAAGGCGCCGGGGAACCGCTACAGCTGGGCCGACGTGACGTTCGCCGAGGTCGACCGCCCGCACACGATCGTCGAGATCGGGCGCACGGGCAAGGACAACCGCGTGCGCACCCTGGGCCGCTACTCGCTCGAGCCGGCCGCCGGGGACTCCACGCGGGTCACATTCACGCTCGAAACCGTGCCGGCCACCTTCGCCGACACGCTGCTCGAGCGCTTCGGCGCGCGGGCGTTCTTCCGCCGCAAGAACCTGCGGGCGATGCGCCGGCTGCGCGGCATCCTCGAGGGCGAGGAGCAGCCCCGCGCACCGCGCGTGTCGGTCGCCGGCGGATAGACTGCCGCGTCGCGATGCCGAGCCGCCTGCGCAAGCTCCCCCTAGCCGTGCTGGTACTCGCCGCGACCCTCGCTCTCGGGGCCTGCGGCGATTCCCACACCAAGGTCACAACCGGGACATACGCCGGCGAGTCGGGCGCGAACGCGCCCTACCTCGACGTCGGCCCGCTCAAGTACGAGGTCCAGCTCTCGCGCGAGCTGAACCCGGCGAACAGCGAGGACGCGGCCTACCTGGAAGGGCTCCCGGCGGCCGAACGCAAGCTCGCCCCGGGCCAGGAGTGGTTCGCCGTGTTCCTGCAGGTCTACAACACGGGCAACCAGCCCGAGCCTGCCGCGACGAGCGTCTCGATCACTGACACGCAGGCCAACACTTACGCGCCGCTGACCCCGGGAGCGACCAACCCATACGCCTACCGCGGCGGGAACGTGCCGGCCAAAGGCCAGATCCCCGAAGCGGACACGACCGCGGACTCCGGTCCGACGCAGGGCGCCCTGCTGCTGTTCAAGATCCAGACGGTCTCACTCGACAACCGCCCGCTCCAGCTGAAGATCACGAGCCCGCAGGACCTCGCCGAATCGGCCACCGCCGAGCTCGACGTCTGAGCGCGCTCAGATCCCGGCTTTCAGCGCCGCCTCGATCACTTCGCGTGCCACGGGCGCCGCGGTCGTCCCGCCGGCACCGTCTTTGACGAGCATCACGCACACGGCGATGCGGGGGTGCACCGCCGGGGCGAAGGCCGCGAACCATGCGTCGGTGTTGCTCGCTTCGCTCTGATGGCAGCCGGAGGAGCCCGATTCCGAGGCGGATTCCCCCGCCGTCCCCGTCTGCGCGCACTCCGTCTTCAGTTCGGCCGTGCCGGTCTTGCCGGCGACGGTCACCCCCGGTATCGCCGCCGAGACGCCCGTGCCTTCGCGCACCACGTCGGTCATCAGGTGCCGCACGGTCCGCGCCACCGAGGAGCTCATCGCGCGCGCGAGGAACTCGGCGCCCGCGCCGGCTTCGAACGTGGGCCGGGGCCTGCGGCCGCCGTCGGCGACGGTGGCTGCCACCGTCAGCATCTGCAGCGGCGTCGCGAGCACCTGGCCCTGCCCGATCGCCGTCGAGCCGACATCGAGTTCGCCCTGGATCTGGCTCGCGGGGGGCAGGGTGCTCTCCGCGGCCCCGGGGATCCCGGGGTCGTGGTTGAAGCCGAAGCGTTCCGCGGCGGCCACGAGGCGCTTCGCACCGAGCCTGACGCCGAGCGGGGTGAAGACCGAGTTGCAGGACACGGCAAACGCATGCTCGAGGGTGCCCCCGCATTCCTCGCCGTTGGCGTTGTTGAGCTTGACTCCGTCGAGGGTCGCGTAGGTGGCGTACGGGAAGGTCGTGTGCGTGCTCGCGACGTGGGCGCTCAGCACGCCCGTGAGCGTGACCATCTTGAAGGTCGATCCCGGCGGCTGCAGGCCGTCGAGCCCGAGCCCCCCCACCGCGAGCAGCTGCCCGGTCGAGGGCTGCATCACGACGACGCCGCCCAGCTGGCCGCCGAGGGCGGCCACCGCGGCGCGCTGGATGTCGGGCGAGACGCTCGTCCGCACGGGCGAGGCGGGCCGGGAGCGCGCAGCGCCGATCACGCGCTGGCCCGCCAGCAGCACGCCACCCGGCGTGCCGCGCAGGCGCGCGTCCAGCGCGCGCTCGAGGCCGCTGATACCGACCAGACCGTCGGTGGGGACGCCTTCGGCTTCGAGCTCGCGCCGACGCGAGGCGGGCGGGGGCCCGACCGTCCCGATCACGGCGTTGGCGGCTTCGCCGAGCGGCGAGGAGCGCGTCGTTTCCCCCGCTTCCCCGGTGACGGCGTTGCCTGCGGGACCTTCGGCCAGGACGCTGCCGTCGCGCGCGAGCAACGGCGCACGCTGCGGCAGCGTCGTGCGCCGCGAGAGCTGCTCGCCGGGGTCGAGCCCCGGGAACGCCAGCGAGCGCGACCAAGCGATGTGCATCGCGCCTTCTGATTCGCGCACCGGAAGCGCGTAGTCGAGCTCGAGCGTGCCGAACAGGCGCGTCGTGACACGCACCGGCACGGCGATGCGGCCGTCCGGCTCGCCTCGAGCCCGGCCCGTGACGCGCGTCCCGAGGGCCGTCGCCGTCGTGAGCGCTTCGGTGCAGGCGGCCGCGAGCCCGCCCACGGAGACAGAGCGCCGAGATGAGGCGTCGAGGTCGTCGTACATCGCCGCGTATTCGTGACGCGTCCAAGCCTTCACGAAGCGAGCCGCCAGCGCGTCCGCGGGCGATCCTCCGGCATTCGCGCCCACGATCACCCCGGCGACGAACGCCACCGCGGCCAGCGCCAGCACCGGGCGCGCGCGGCGCAGGCGCTGGTTCTCAGACAAGGAGCTTGTAGAACATGAGAGGGTGACCCAGCTCGACTGGTTGATTGTCGCGTTCGCGGCGGTGCTCGCGGTGCTCGGCTTCAGGCAGGGGCTGTTCCTCGGGCTGCTCTCGTTCGGGGGGTTTGCATTGGGTGCATTCCTCGGGACGCGCCTGGGTCCTCTTCTGCTTCCGCGCGGCTCCTCCTCGCCCTACGCGCCCGCTTTCGGGCTGTTCGGCGCCCTGCTCGCCGGCGCGGTCCTCGCGAGCGGCTTCGAGGGGCTCGGGTTGCGCGTGCGCAGGGCGGTCGTGCTGCCCGGCCTCGGCGCGCTCGACGGCGCGCTCGGAGCGGTGTTCGGCGCGGCGATCGCGCTCGGGATCGTGTGGATCGCGGCAGCCGTCGCAGCGCAGGCGCCCGGCGACGCCCAGCTCCGCGCGGACATCCAGGAATCGGTCATCCTGCGCCGGCTGAACGAGATCCTGCCGCCCACCGGCGGGATCCTGAACGCGCTCTCGCGCCTGGATCCGCTGCCGTCGATCACCGGGCCGAGCCCGGACGTGCCCGCGCCCGAGCCCGCCGTCGCGCACGCGCCCGGGGTCCAGCGGGACTCGCGCAGCGTCGTGCGCGTGCTCGGCACGGCCTGCGGCCTGGCGATCGAGGGCTCGGGATGGGCGGCGGGGTCCGACATGGTCGTCACCAACGCCCACGTCGTGGCCGGCGAGCAGGACACGAGCGTGGAGATCGGCGGGGACGCACCGGCGCTGCCGGCGCGGACGCTCGTGTTCGACCCGCGAAACGACATCGCGGTGCTGCAGGTCGCCCACCTGGCGCTGCCGGCGCTGCAGCTGGCCGGGGAAGCGGCCTCGGGGACGTCGGGCGCGATCCTCGGCTATCCCGAGAACGGGCCCTACGACGTACAGGTCGGCCGCATTGGGCGCACCCAGCAGGTCCTCACCGACGACGCATACGGGCGCGGGCCGGTCACCCGGCTGCTCACGCCGCTGCGCGGCCTGGTGCGACCCGGCAACTCGGGGGGCCCGCTCGTCAGCGCCTCGGGTGAAGTGCTGACGACCGTGTTCGCGGGCACCGTTGGACAGACCCCGCGAGGCGGCTACGGCGTCGCGAACGCCACCGTGAGCGAAGAGCTGGCCACCGCCCGGACGCGGGCGGCGTCCGGCCTGGGCGTGGCCAACGGCGCTTGCACCGGGGGCTGAGGTAGCTACGCTGCCGCAATGTCGAAGACGCTGCTCGTAGCCGAGAAGCCCTCTGTCGGGCAGGACCTGGCGCGCGTCCTGCCCGGCCCCTTCAAGAAGATGGAGGGGTACCTCGAAGGGCCCGATCACGCGATCACCTGGGCCGTCGGGCACCTCGTGCAGCTCGCCGAACCCGAGGCCTACGACCCGAAGTTCAAAAGCTGGCGGATGGCCGACCTGCCGATCGTGCCCTCGCGCTTCAAGCTCGTCGTGCGCGACGAGCGCTCGCGCAAGCAGATGTCCGTCGTCACCAAGCAGCTCGGGCGCGAGGACGTCGAGGAGGTCGTCAACGCCTGCGACGCCGGGCGCGAGGGCGAGCTGATCTTCGCCTACCTGTACGAGAAGGCGAAAGCCAAGAAGCCCGTCAAAAGGCTGTGGCTCAACTCGATGACGAACGCCGCGATGCGCAACGCGCTCGAGGCGCTGCGGCCCGCTGACGAGTTCGACCTGCTCGAGCAGGCGGCGCGCTCGCGCTCGGAGGCGGACTGGATAGTCGGCATGAATGCGACGCGCGCCGCGACGATCCGGCTGCGCAGCTCGTTCGACGGGGCCGTGTCCCTGGGCCGCGTGCAGACGCCGACGCTCGCGATCGTCGCCCGCCGTGAGGAGGAGATCAAAGCGTTCGTGCCCGAGCCCTACTGGCTCGTCGACGCGGTCTTCGACGCCGGGCCGCTCGAGGGCGAGCCGGGGACCGCGGCCCGCACCTACACCGGGCACTACCAGGCGCCGCCCGGCAGCCCCGGCAATACGAA
This sequence comes from Solirubrobacteraceae bacterium, assembly GCA_036264095.1. Taxonomy (GTDB): domain Bacteria; phylum Actinomycetota; class Thermoleophilia; order Solirubrobacterales; family Solirubrobacteraceae; genus Palsa-744. The sequence goes on from DATARO010000082.1 coordinate 6,974, forward strand.
GGGGCCGCGGATCGGCACCGAGGCGGAGGCGCAGGCGATCGTCGAGGCGTGCCAGGGGCGCGAGGGGACGATCACGAAGCTCGAGAAGAAAGAGCAGCGCGAGAAAGCGCCGATGCTCTACGACCTCACGACACTCCAGCGCGAGGCCAACAACCGCTACGGCTTCTCGGCCAAACGCACGCTCGGGGCCGCGCAGCGGCTGTATGAGGAGCACAAGGCGCTGACCTATCCCCGCACCAACTCCCGCTACCTGCCGACCGACCTCATCGAGGAGATCAAGCCGATCGCCGAGCTCGTCGGGGCGCACACGGAGTACCGCGCGGCCGCCGAGTACGTGACCGGCCTGGACGTGCTGCCGCTGGCGCGAGTGGTCAACGACGAGAAGGTCTCCGACCATCACGCGATCATCCCGACCCGCTCCGAGCACAACCTCGAGAAAATGGGCTCCGACGACCGCCGCATCTACGACATGGCCGTCCGCCGCTTCCTCGCGGTGTTCCACCCGGAGGCGGTGTTCGAGAACACGCGCATCGAGACGACCGTCGACGAGCATGTCTTCCGCACGCGCGGCAAGCTGCTGATCGTCCCGGGCTGGCGCGGCGTCTACGACGAGGTCGCGGCGAACGGGCGCGCCGACGACGACGCCCGTGGCGAGGACGAGGAGGCCACCGACCAGCAGCTGCCACGGTTGCTGCAGGACGAGGCCGTGCAGACACGCTCGATCGAGAGCCTGCGCCGCGAAACCAAACCGCCGCGACGCTACAGCGACGCGTCGCTGCTGGGCGCGATGGAGACGGCAGGCAAGCTGGTGGACGACGACGAGCTGCGCGAGGCGATGAAGGACTCGGGTATCGGCACGCCGGCGACCCGCGCGGCGATCATCGAGCGTCTGATCACGGTCGGCTACATCGAGCGCGACGGGCGCGCGCTCGTCGCCACCGAGAAGGGGCTCAACGTGATCCGCCTGCTCGACGGGCACGCGCTCACGTCGCCCGGCCTGACCGGAAGCTGGGAGCAGCGCCTCGGCAAGATCGAGCGCGGCGAGGACTCGCGCAAGCGCTTCATGGGCGATATCGCCGGCTTCGCCGAGGAGACGGTCAAGACGCTCGACGAGACGCTCAAAGACGTGCGCATCCCGCGAGCGAGGCTCGGCCCATGCCCGATCTGCGGTCATGAGATCGTCGAGAACCGCAAGGGCTACTCCTGCTGGGGGCGCGAGGACCCGGGGTGCGGCTTCGTGATCTGGAAGTCGAAAGCCGGCAAGCAGCTGCCGCTCGCCGTGGCGCGCGAGCTGATCCGCTCGGGCTACACCGAGCAGGCTGTGACCGGCTTCCGCGGCCGCAGCGGCCGCAGCTTCCGCGCGCACCTGGCGCTCAGCCAGACCGATGAGGGCAAATGGCGCGTGGAGTTCGACGAGGTGTGGGCGCGCGAGGGAGCCAAGCCGCCCGAGGCCGAGGCCGAGCCCGAGGCGGGCGCGGCGGTCGGCGAGCGCAGCGCCGCCTAGCGATTGACCCCCTGCCGCCGCCGGCGACGGCCGCGGCGCCCGCTAGCGTCCGCAGCGCGTCGGAGGGGTGCGCCAGGATGGCTGCATGCCGATAACGCTCGTCACCGGTCCCGCCAACGCCGGGAAGGCCGAGGTCGTCCTCGACGGCGTGCGTCGCGCGATGGCGCACGGGCGCGATCCCTGGCTCGTCGTGCCGACGCGCGTCGACGCCGAGCACTATCTCCGCGAGCTCGCGGGCGAGCACGCCGCGATCGGCGTTCGCGTCGGGCCGTTCGACGCGCTCGTGGACGAGCTCGTGGTGCGCTCGGGCGTCTCCGGGCAGGCCCTCGGTGAGCTCTCGCGGGAGCTGCTCGCGGCGAGTGTGGGATCGGCCGAGCGCGGTCCCGGCTTCGTCCAGGCGCTGTGCGCGCTGTTCGCCGACCTGCGCGTGCGGCGCATCACCCCCGCGCGCCTGTCGCGCGCGCTGACGGCTGCGCTCGGGGACGACGCAGCCGCCGTGCTCGGCTACGACCTCGGGGGACTGTACGCGCGCTACGACCGGCTGCTCGAGCGCCTCGGCCGCCGTGACGCCGAGCAGCGCGCGATGCTCGCCCTCGACCGCGTGCGCGAGGCGCCGGCGCTGTGGCGCGACACGCCGGTTCTCTTCTACGGGTTCGACGACCTGACCGCGCTGCAGCTCGACGCGATCGAGACGCTCGGCCGCGTGGTCGAGGCCGATGTGACGGTGTCGCTCGCCTACGAGCCGGGCCGGACCGCGTTCGCGGGACGCGCGTCGACGTTCCAGGCGCTGCTGCCGCTGGCCCGCGAGCACCGCGAGCTCGCGCCGCGCTCGGAGCACTACGCGCCCGCCGCCCGCGGGCCGCTGGCGCACCTCGAGCGGCGACTGTTCGAGCCGGGCGGCGAGCGGCGCGCCGCCGCCGGCGCGGTGCGGCTCCTGCGCGGCGGCGACGAGCGCGACGAGCTGCGGCTCGTGGCGGACCGGGCGCGTGCCCTGATCGACTCCGGGCTGGCCGCCCACGAGATCGCGGTCATCGTCCGCCGTCCGGCGCGCTCGGCCGAGCTCGTACGCGAGGTCTTCGGCGCAGCGCAGGTGCCGTTCGCGCTCGAGCGCCGGCGCACGCTCGGCGACACCGCGGTCGGCCGCGCGCTCGCCGGGCTGCTGCGCTGCGTGCCGGCGGACGGGGAGCAGGGCGGGACCGCGGGGGACCTGCTCGCCTGGCTGCGCTGCCCGGGCCTCCTGAGGCAATCCGAGCGCGCGGACCGCCTCGAGGCCGAATGCCGCCGGCGCGGGGTGACAGACGCGGCCGGGGCGCGCGCGCTGTGGATGGAGCACAACTGGGAGCTCGAGAAACTCGACGAGCTCGCCCGCGCCCAGGCGCGAGGTGCGGCCAGCCTGCTCGAGCTCGCAGGACGCGAGCTCTCGCGCCTCTTCGGCGCCCCGCGCGCGGGGCGTGCGGCGGTGCTCGCGGCGAGCGAGCTCGACGAGGCTCGCGCGCTGGCGGCCGGGCGCAGCGCGCTCGCCGAGCTGCGCGAGCTCGCTCGCGCCGCCCCCGAGGCGGTGCCGGGGTCCGCACGCGAGCTCGCCGTCGTGCTCGCGCGCGTCGCGATCTACAGCGGGGAGCGCCCGGGTCCCGGCGCGGTCGCCGTCGTGGACCCGCTCGCGCTACGGGCGCGGCGCGTACGCGCGCTGTTCGTGACCGGGCTGATGGAGGGCGAGTTCCCGCAGCCGGCGCGGCCCGAGCCGCTGCTGGGCGAGGGCGAGCGCGCGCGCATCGCCGAGAGCTCGGGCGTCGTGCTCGGCGGCTTCGAGGACCCGCTCGCGGTCGAGCGCTACCTGTTCTACGCGCTCGCCTCACGACCGGAGGAGCTGCTGTTCCTTAGCTGGCACGAAGCCGACGACGAGGGCGAGCCGGCCTCGCGCTCGCTGTTCGTCGACGATGTCTGCGACCTGTTCGAGCCGAGCCTCGAGCTCTCGGTCGAGGGGACCGCGGGCGGAGAGGGGGTGCTCGGGACGCTCGCCGCCGGCTCGCCGGCCCGGCCGGTGCAGGGTCTGAGCGACCCGACGGTCCTGGCGGGGCTCAGGGGGCGGATGTGGTCGGCCTCCTCGCTCGAGAAGTGGGTCGGCTGTCCGGTCAGGTGGTTCGTCGAGCGGCTGCTGGCACCCGGGGCCTTCGAGCCCGACCCCGAGCCGCTCGCGCGCGGCGGCCTCGCCCACGCGGCGCTGAACGACACGTTCGCGCGCCTGCGCGAGGAGACGGGGAGCGCGCGGCCGACCCCGGCCACGCTGCCGCGCGCACGCGCGCTCCTCGACGAGGCGCTCGCGCACAACGAGGCCCAGCACGAGCTCTCCGTCACGCTCGAGCGGCGCGTCGCCACCCGCCGCCGTCTGCGCGCCGACCTGGCGCGCTACCTCGAGTACGCGGCCGGGCTCGAGACGGCGCTCGAGCCGGCAGAGCTCGAGCTCGGCTTCGGCTTCAGCGGCGAGGACGAGAGCGGCGAGGCCACCGAGCTGCCGGCGTTCGACCTCGGCGACGGCGTGCTGCTTCGGGGCCGCATCGACCGAATCGACGTCTCCGAGAGCGGCGACGCCGTGATCGTCGACTACAAGAGCAGCTCCGCGCCGCCGGTCGCGAAGTGGCTGCCGGACGGGCGCCTTCAGGTCGCGCTCTACATGCGCGCCGCCGAAGGGCTGCTCGCCCGTCGCGTCGCGGCGGGCATCTACCAGCCGCTGTCGGGCAGGAAGCTGCGGCCGCGCGGCGCGATCGTGCGCGATGCCGAGCTGGGACTGGACGCCGCCGCCACCGACCTGCTCGAGACGGACGAGCTCGAGGCGATACTCGACGAGGCGATCGCGGCGGCGCGCACCGCCGCTTCCGAGGCCGCTCGCGGCGAGCTCGAGCCGCGACCCGCGACCTGCGGCTTCGGTGGCACGGGCTGCGCGTACCCGACGATCTGCCGCTGCGAGCGATGACGATGGAGCAGCTCAGCTTCGAGGCGCTGGAGCCCGCGGCGGCGCCCGACCCGGCCGCCGAGACCGGGCTCACGCGCGAGCAGGAGGCGGCCGCCGATGCACGCGAGGGTCAGCTGTTGCTCTCCGCGGCGGCCGGCAGCGGCAAGACCGCAGTGCTCGTGGAGCGCTTCGTGCGCGCAGTCCGGGTCGACGGCGTGGCGCCCGGGCGGATCCTCGCGATCACCTTCACCGAGCGGGCGGCCGGCGAGCTCAGCGCACGGGTGCGCCGAACGCTGCTCGAACTCGGCGACCGCGAGGCCGCGCGGGACACCGAGACGGCATACGTGGGGACGTTCCACGGCTTCTGCGCGCGGGTGCTGCGCACGCACCCCCTCGCCGCAGGGCTCGATCCCGACTTCCGCATCCTCGACGAAGGGCGCAGCCGGACGATCCGCGAGCTCGCGTTCTCGGCGGCCATCGCCGAGTTCCTCGACGGCGAGCAGGTGGACGCGGTCGACCTCGTCGCGGCCTACGGGATGGACCAGCTGTTCGCGATGCTGGCGCAGAGCTATGCCGAGCTCCGCAGCCGTGGCAGCAGGCGGCCGCGGTTGCCGATCCCCGTGCCGGCCCAGGACGCCGAGCCTCTGGAGCTCGAAGCGGCGGCCGCGCTCGCGCTGCTCGACCGCGTGCTGGCCCTGTTCGGTGACCACTACGAACGCCTCAAGCGCGAGCGGACGGCGGTCGACTTCGACGACCTCGAGCTGCTCGCCGGGGAGCTGCTCGCGCGACCGGGCATCCGTTCCGTCTGGTCGGAGCGCTTCGAGCTGCTGATGGTGGACGAGTTCCAGGACACGAACCCCCGCCAGCTGGAGATCCTCGAGCGCCTGCAGCGCGAGAACCTGTTCACGGTCGGCGACGAGCTCCAGTCGATCTACGGTTTCCGGCACGCCGACGTGAGCCTGTTCCGATCGCGCCGCGAGCGGCTGCGCGCGAGCGGCGCGAGCCTCGCACTGACGCGCAACTTCCGCAGCCGCGAGGAGCTGCTGGACGTCGTCAATCACGTCTTCGCTCCGCGCTTCGAGGGGTTCGTGCCGCTCGTCGCCGACCGTGCCGAGGAGCGGCGAGCGCCGGTCGTGGAGCTGCTGCTGACGGACACGGCGGGTTGGGAGGACTGCGGGGCGGCGGCGGAGATCGGCGCGGGACTGCCGGCCGCGCGGGAGTGGCGCCAGGCAGAGGCGAGACTGCTCGCCCAGCGCGTGGCCGAGCTCGTCGAGTCCGGTCTCGCGAGGCCGCGCGAAGTCGTCGTGCTGCTGCGCAGCGCGGGCGACCTCGGCGTCTTCGAGCGCGCGCTCGCCCACCGCGGCCTGCGCACGCTCGCGACCGTGGGGACGTTCTGGGATCACCAGCAGATCGGCGACCTGCACTGCTACCTGCGCGTGCTCGCCAACCCGCGCGACGAGGAGGCGCTGTACGCGGTCCTCGCCTCGCCGCTGGTCGGCTGCTCGCGCGACGGACTGGCCCTGCTCGCGGGTGCGGCCGGCGGGCACGGCGGCGGGGTTTGGGGCGCCGCGCTGGCGCTCGGAGGCGAGGGCGGCGCGGCCCTGCCCGGGGCCGACGACGCGCGGGTGGCTGCGTTCTGCGCGTTCGCGACGCGCGAGCGCGCGTCGCTGGCCGAGCGCGGCCTTTCGGAGCTGATCGAGCGCGTGATCGCTGCGAGCGGCTACGAAGCGCACGTCCGCTCGCTCGACTGGGGCGAGCGGCGGATCGCCAACATCAACAAGCTCCTGCGGCTCGCGCGCCGGTTCGAGTCAGATGAGGGACGCGATCTGCGCGCGTTCGTGGACCACGTCCAGCGGCTGCGCGAATCCGCCGTGCGCGAGCCCGATGCGCCTGTCGGGGGCGGCGAGCCCGACGCGGTGCGGCTGATGAGCATCCACGCCGCCAAGGGGCTCGAGTTCCCCGTTGTGTGCGTGGTCGATCTCGGCCGCCAGCCCCCGGCCGGGACGCCGCCGCTGCTGGTGGACGGGGAGCGCGTCGGTTTGCGCCTCTCCCGACTCGGCCAGGGGGAGCCCGAGGAGGCGCTCGACTTCGCAGCGCTGCGCGCGGAGCGGCGCGAGCGCGAGCAGGAGGAGGAGGACCGCGTGCTCTACGTCGGCCTCACGCGCGCCCGCGAGCGGCTGATCCTGAGCGGCTCCGTCGCCTTCGCCAAATGGCCCGAGTCGCGCGGGATCGCTGCGCCGATCAACTGGCTCGGGCCGGCGCTCGCTCCCGAGATTCCCGAGCTGGCTGCCGCCGTCGCCGAGCGTGCCCTGCACGACCTCGAGGTCGGCGGCGCGACGCTGCGCTGCGTCCTCAGCTCCCCGTGCAACTACGGGGAGGTGCTGCGGCCGCTGCCCGCGTCCGCGACGCCCGCCGGCGAGCAGCAGGCCGGCGAGCCCGCGGCGACAGACGCAGCCCGCGCGTCCGCGCTGGCCGCCGGCGGGCAGGAGCTCGGCGTGCCCGCGGCCGCGCACGTGAGCGTCGCCGGCGAGCAGGAGCTCGGGGAGCCCGCGCCCTCGTCGGGGAGCGGATCCGAGGCCGTCCCGCAGGCGGCGCCTCCTCCGACACTCAGCTACACCTCACTCGCCGAGCAGGAGCGCTGCGGCTACCGCTACTACCTCGAACGCGTACTGCGCATACCGGAGGAGGCGGCAGCGCGACGCGGCGCCGGCGGCCGCGACCTCGAGGCGCGCGAGCGCGGGACGCTCGTGCACCGGCTGATGGAGTCGTTCGACTTCGCCGCTCCGGTCGCGATCGACGCCGCGGGTGTGCTCGAGGTGGCGAGGGCGCTCGGGCTGAGCGCGAGCGCCGCGGACGCCGAGGAGATCGCCGCGCTGATCGCCCGCGCCGCAGCCGCGCCGTTCGCGGCCGAGATCGCCTCGGCGACGGGCGCGCGCCGCGAGCATCCGTTCGCCTTCGCCCCCGGCGGCAATGAGCCGCTGGTGATCGGCGTGCTCGATCTCGCGTGCAAGCTCCCCGACGGGACCGCGCTGGTCGTCGACTACAAGAGCGACCGCGTCGTGGCGGGCGCAGACCTCGAGGCGGTCCTCGAGCGCGACTATGCGATCCAGCGCCTGATCTACGCGCTCGCGCTCCTGCGCGAGGGCGCTCTCGCGGTCGAGGTCGTGCACTGGTTCCTGGCAGATCCGGAGCGCCCCCTGCGCGCCCGCTACACGCTCGCGGAGCGCGCGCTGCTCGAGGACGAGCTCGCGCGCCGGGTGCACCGCGCATGGGCCGAGCCGTACGCCGTGAGCCGGCGTCCGCACCGGGCGTTGTGCCTGACCTGTCCCGGTCGCGGGGGCCTGTGCTCGTGGAGCGAGGAGCAGACGATGCGCGAGAGCCCGGATCCTGCCGATCCGACGCCGGTGGACGCCTGAACGGGGCTTGAGGCGATCACGCGCGGGCCGCGGCGGGAAAAGGCCCGTTCCGCGGGCATTTCCGGCGCGCGGGAAGGGCCGCCGGCACGGTCCTTTGTGGGCTTCGCGATCGTCCGCGCGCACGCAATGGGAGCCCTGCGCGCTGCTACCCTTTCGGGCTCCGCCTCAGGTGCCCGCCAGCCCGCGGGCGGCGAACTCGTCCCCCAGGCAGGGCGTGTTCCGCCGCACCACGGGAGCACCGTCCCCAGGGAGCACTTCCATGCACTCGCACACCTCGCAGCCGCCAAGGGCCGTCGGCCTCTACGACCCTCGCTTCGAGCACGACGCCTGCGGCGTGGGGATGGTCGCGCGGCTCGACAACGTGCCCACCCACGAGGTGATCTCGCGGTCGATCACGGCGCTCGAGAACCTCGAGCACCGTGGAGCCTCCGGCGCGGACCCGTGCACCGGCGACGGCGCCGGGATCCTCATGCAGATCCCGGACGAGCTGTTCCGCTCGACGGTCGAGTTCGAGCTCCCGCCGCCGGGGGCCTACGGCGTGCTGGCGTGCTTCCTGCCCACCGACGCGTCCGCCCGCGCGAGCACCGAAGCGCTGCTCGAGGAGACGGTGCGGGCCGAGGGCCAGCGGCTGCTCGGCTGGCGCGAGGTGCCGATCGACGAGACACAGACGGGTGAGGTGGCGGCGGCCGGCCGACCCGTCATCCGGCAGCTGTTCGTCGGCGCCTCCGAGGAGCTCACAGCCGATCAGGAAGCCTTCGAGCGCAAGCTGTACGTGATCCGGCGCGTGTGCGAGCTGGCCTCGCGCGACAGCGGTCTGTACGTGTGCTCGAGCTCCTCGCGCACGATCAACTACAAGGGGATGCTGATCAGCTTCCAGCTGGCGGCCTTCTACACCGACCTGCAGGACACGCGCGCCAAGAGCGCGATGGCGCTCGTGCACTCGCGCTTCTCGACGAACACGTTCCCGAGCTGGCCGCTCGCGCACCCCTACCGCGTGATCTGCCACAACGGCGAGATCAACACCGTGATGGGCAACGTCAACTGGATGCGCGCCCGCGAGAGCCAGCTCCGCAGCGAGCTGTTCGGCGAGGAGCTCCACAAGATCCTGCCGGTGGTGAGCGCGGGCAACTCTGACTCGGCGACGTTCGACAACGTGCTGGAGCTGCTGATGCTCGCGGGCCGCTCCCTCCAGCACGCGGCGATGATGATGATCCCCGAGGCCTACCGCGACCGCGACGACCTGCCGGACTACCTGAAGGGCTTCTACGCGTTCCACTCATGCCTGATGGAGCCGTGGGACGGCCCGGCCTCGGTCGCGTTCACCGACGGCCGCGTCGTCGGCGCCACGCTCGACCGCAACGGGTTGCGCCCCGGCCGCTGGGTGGAGACGACGGACGGCTACGTCGTGCTCGGCTCGGAGTCGGGCCTGCTCGACATCCCGCCCGAGCAGGTTCGCCGCCTCGGACGGCTGCAGCCCGGCAAGCTCTTCCTCGTCGACCTCGAGCGCGGGCGGATCGTCGAGGATGAGGAGGTCAAGCGCGAGGTGGCCGCGGGCAAGCCCTACGGGGAGTGGTACGCCCGTAACGCCGTGCCGATCTCGCAGCTGCCGGCGAGCGAACAGGTGACGCTCTCGAATCAGCCGCTGCGGTTGCGCCAGCGCGCCTTCGGCTACACCCAGGAGGACCTGCGGGTGCTGCTCGCGCCGATGGCGATCGACGGCGCGGAGCCGATCGGCTCGATGGGCAACGACCTCGCGCTGGCGGTGCTCTCCGACCAGGCGCCGCCGCTGTTCTCCTACTTCAAGCAGCTGTTCGCGCAGGTCACGAACCCACCGATCGACCCGATCCGCGAGGAAATCGTGATGAGCCTCGCGACGAGTCTCGGGATCGAGCAGAACCTGTTCGACGAGACGCCGGAGCACGCCCACAAGCTGCTGCTCGATCAGCCGGTCCTGCTCAACCGCGACCTCGAGACGCTGCGCAACGTCGAGCACGACGTGTACGCGGCAGAAACGATCGACATCTGCTGGCCCGTGGCTGAGGGGCCGGCCGGGATGAGCGCCGCACTCGGGCGCGTCTGCAACCAGGCGCACGACGCGATCGCGCGCGGGGTGAACATCATCATCCTGTCGGACCGCAGCCTCGGCCCGAGCCGCGCTCCGATCCCCTCGCTGCTCGCGGTGGCGGCCGTCCACCACCACCTCGTCCGCGAGGGCACGCGCCTGCGCGCCGGGATCATCCTCGAGTCCGGCGAGCCCCGCGAGGTCCACCACTTCGCGACGCTGATCGGATACGGCGTCAGCGCGGTCAACCCCTACGTCGTGCTCGAGACGCTCGACGCACTCGTGATCGAGGGGCGGCTGTCGCGGGCGGACGGGGACGAGGCGGCGCCGCCCTCCGGCGAGGCGCTGCAGGACGTGCTCGAGCAGGCGGCGCAGAACTTCATCAAAGCCGTCGGCAAAGGTCTGCTGAAGACGATCTCGAAGATGGGGATCTCGACGATCCAGTCCTATCGCGGCGCGCAGATCTTCGAGGCGGTGGGCCTCGAGCCCGAGCTGATCGCGCGGCACTTCACCGGCACGGCCTCGCGCATCGGCGGCGTCGGCGAGGAGATCCTCGCCACCGAGGCACTCGAGCGCCACGCGCGCGCCTATCCGGCCAGTCGCGACGACCTGCTCCCGGTCGGCGGCGTCTACGCCTGGCGCCGCGACGGCGAGCACCACATGTGGAACCCGGAGACGATCGCCTCCGTGCAGCACGCCGTGCGCGCGGCCAACGGGAACGTCGCGGCCGCGCTGGCGGGCGACGCCGATGCGCACACCGCGGTGCGCACGAGCCCGGCGTTCGAGAAGTACCGCGAGTACGCGCGCCTCGTCAACGAGGACGCGGCGCGGCGGGCGACGCTGCGCGGGCTGCTCGCGATCGGCGGCGGACCGGCCGCCGCCGGCGTCGAGCCGATCCCGCTGGAGGACGTCGAGCCGGCGAGCGAGATCGTGCGGCGCTTCTGCACTGGAGCCATGAGCCTCGGGTCGATCTCGCGCGAGGCTCACGAGACGCTCGCGATCGCGATGAACAGGCTGGGCGGGCGCTCGAACACGGGCGAGGGCGGGGAGGACCCCACGCGCTTCGTCCCCGATGCGAACGGCGACCGCAGGCGCTCGGCGATCAAGCAGGTCGCTTCGGGCCGCTTCGGCGTGACGATCCACTACCTCGTCAACGCCGACGAGCTGCAGATCAAGATGGCGCAGGGCGCCAAGCCGGGCGAGGGCGGACAGCTGCCCGGCCACAAGGTCGATGACTACATCGGCTCGATCCGCCACACGACCCCCGGCGTCGGCCTGATCTCGCCGCCGCCCCACCACGACATCTACTCGATCGAGGACCTCAAGCAGCTGATCTACGACCTGCGCTGCTCGAACCCGCGCGCCGAGGTCTCGGTGAAGCTCGTCTCGGAGGTCGGCGTCGGCACGGTCGCCGCCGGCGTCTCGAAGGCGAACGCCGACCGCGTCCTGATCGCCGGCCACGACGGGGGCACGGGCGCGTCCCCGCTGTCCTCGATCCAGGCCGCGGGCGTGCCCTGGGAGATCGGGCTCGCCGAGACGCAGCAGACGCTGCTGCTCAACGACCTGCGCTCGCGCATCAAGGTGCAGACCGACGGGCAGCTGAAGACGGGGCGCGACGTCGTGATCGCGGCGATGCTCGGCGCCGACGAGATGGGCTTCTCCACCGCGCCGCTGATCGCGACCGGCTGCATCATGATGCGCGCCTGCCACCTGAACACCTGCCCGGTGGGGATCGCGACCCAGGACCCCGAGCTGCGCAAGCGCTTCAAGGGCACCCCGGAGCACGTCGTCAACTTCTTCTTCTTCATCGCGGAGGAGGTGCGGGAGATCCTTGCCTCCCTCGGGCTGCGGACGCTCGACGAGGCGATCGGCCGCGTCGACCTTCTCGGCGTCGGCGAGGCGGTCGACCACTGGAAGGCCCGCGGCGTCGACCTCACGCACATCCTCACCCACATCGAGCTGCCGCAGGGCGGCCCGCGCCACCGCGTGGAACCGCCGCCGGCGGTGCTCGACGACGCGCTCGACTGGCAGCTGGTGGAGGGCGCGCAGGCGGCGATCGAGGACCGCGAGCCGGTGTCGCTGTCGCTGCCGATCCGCAACCGGAACCGCTGTGTCGGGGGCATCCTCTCGAGCCACGTGGCCGCGCGCCACGGCGCGGAGGGGCTGCCGCAGGACACGATCTCGGTCGAGTTCGAGGGCTCCGCCGGCCAGAGCTTCGCCGGCTGGCTGGCGCCCGGTCTGACATTCACGCTGCGCGGCGACGCGCAGGACTACGCGGGCAAGGGGCTCTCCGGCGGCGTGTTCGCGATGCTCCCGCGCGCGGGCATGGGCGAGGACTTCATCGCCGAGGAGAACGTGATCGTCGGCAACACCGTCCTCTACGGCGCCACGCGCGGGCGCGCGTTCTTCCGCGGGCTGGCCGGCGAGCGCTTCGCCGTGCGCAACTCCGGCGCCTGGGCGGTCGTCGAGGGCGTCGGCGACCACGCCTGCGAGTACATGACCGGTGGCCGGGTCGTCGTGCTCGGACCCACGGGGCGGAACTTCGCCGCCGGCATGAGCGGTGGCGTCGCCTACGTCCTCGACGAGAAGGGCGAGTTCCCCGCGCGCTGCAACATGGGCATGGTGGGCTTCGAGGAGCCCTCCGAGGCGGACGCGATCGAGCTGCGCGCGATGATCGAAGAGCACGGGTCGCGCACCGGCTCGCCGGTCGCCGAGGATGTGCTCGCGCGCTGGGACGAGCTCGTGGCCGCGGGCGCGTTCGTGAAGGTGATGCCCCACGATTACAAGCGCGTGCTGCGCGAGCGCGCCGAGGAAGAGGCGCTCGCCGGCCAGGCTCCGAACAACGGCGCGGTCGCAGGCGGGCGCCCGCTCGACGCGGTCGGGGGCAGCGGCGCCTGATGGGCGAGCTCGGCGGCTTCCTGCAGATCGAGCGGCGGGGCGTCCCCTACAGGGACAGCGCCGAGCGCGCGCGCGACTACCGCGAGTTCCTCGTGGCGCGGCCCACGGGCGAGCTGCGCGAGCAGGGCGCGCGCTGCATGGACTGCGGCGTGCCGTTCTGTCACAACGGCTGCCCGCTCGGGAACCTGATCCCCGACTGGAACGACCTCGTCTACCGCGATCGCTTCCGCGACGCGATCGAGCAGCTGCACGCGACGAACAACTTCCCCGAGTTCACCGGCCGGCTGTGTCCTGCGCCGTGCGAGGCGTCGTGCGTGCTCGAGATCCGGGAGGGCGAAGCCGTCACTATCAAACAGATCGAGAACTCGATCATCGACCGAGCGTGGGAGGAAGGCTGGGTCGTGCCGCGTCCGCCCAAGCGCGAGACCGGGCAGGCGGCGGCGGTGATCGGGTCGGGGCCCGCCGGGATGGCGGCCGCGCAGCAGCTGCGCCGCGCAGGCCACCGGGTCACGCTGTTCGAGCGCGACGAGGCGATCGGCGGGCTCGTGCGCTTCGGCGTCCCCGACTTCAAGATCGAGAAGCGGATCGTTCAGCGGCGAGCCGATCAGCTCGCCGCCGAGGGCGTCGAGATCCGCTGCGGCGTCGATGTCGGCAGCGACATCACGGTCGCCGAGCTGCGGGCTGAATACGACGCGGTCGTGATCGCGACCGGTTCGCGCGTGCCGCGCGACCTGCCGGTCCCGGGTCGGGCGCTGCCCGGTGTGCACTTCGCGATGGACTACCTCTACCAGCGCAACCGCTGGGTGGCGCGCATGCTCGCGGACGCGGGCGAGCCCGGATCCGAGCAGGCAGTCGCGGCCCCCGAGGCCGAGCAGGTGATCAGCGCGGCCGGCAAGGACGTCGTCGTGATCGGCGGCGGGGACACGGGGGCGGACTGCGTCGGCAACGCCGTGCGCGAGGGCGCGCGGTCGATCACCCAGCTCGAGCTGCTCTCCGAGCCGCCGGCACACCGTCCCGACGAGCTCACCCCGTGGCCGCTGTGGCCGCTGAAGTACCGCCTCAGCTACGCGATGGACGAGGCCCGCAACCTCGGGGTCGGTGAGCAGGACTACTCGGTTACGACGACCGAGTTCACGTCCGATGGGGCCGGCGCGCTGTCCGGCATACGCGTCGCGCGGGCAGAGTCGGCCCCGCCGTTCGCGCCGGTGCCGGAGACCGAGCACCACATTCCCGCCCAGCTCGTCCTGCTCGCGATGGGCTTCCTGCATCCCGAACAGCCGTTGCTCGGAGACCTCGGGGTCGAGCGCGACGAGCGCGGCAACGTCAAGGCGGTCCGCCCGTACACGACCTCGGTCGACGGCGTGTTCGCCGCCGGGGACGCCCGCCGCGGCCAGTCGCTGATCGTTTGGGCGATCAACGAGGGACGGCAGTGCGCGCGCATGGTGGACCGCTACCTGAGCGACCGGCGCCTCGGCGACCCCCCCCTGGATCTGAGCCGGGACGAGGGCATCGCCGGTCACGCCGACGCAGATGGGGGCCCTGAGGGCCCACCCCAGCACGTCGGCCCGGCGATCACGGCCGGCCACGAGGAGGCCTGAGCGCCGGCAGGATGCCGACGTTCTGCCGACACAACCGCTTCATCGAGCGCTGCCCGGTCTGCAGCAAGGAGCTCGAGCTGGCGTCGAAACCCTCGCCCGGGCGCTCGAGCCCGCGCTCGACGGCGCGCCGCGCGGGCGGCTCGGGGGCGCGCCGGGCGACGCCGCGCAGCGGGCCGGGGATGCGCGTCCGGCACGAGACCCGCGCGCAGGACGACGGTTACCGCTGCGAGCTCGTCCCAGGCCTGCGCGCGAGCGCCGACGCCGACCGCCTGGCGGACGAGCTCGCCTTTGCCGCCGGCCGCCTGCTCGCACTCGCCGCCGACCCGCCCGGCCTCTACGGGGAGATCCGCACGCGCGCCCCCGGGGATCCCGAGGGCGCGGCCTGGGCCGCGATGCTGCTCGTGTACCTGTGTCCAACCGAGGGCGAGGATCCGTTCGCCGCGATCCGCTCGGCGATCGCGCTCGGCCCCGAGCGCGGACTTCCGGACGCGGCCGATCAGCAGGCGCTGCCGGACCCCGACGAGCTGGAGCTCGGCCCGCGCAGCGCGCACGAGCCGGGGCGGGGCAGGGCGACGCTGCTCGCCTACCTCGACTGGGCCGATCGGTCGGGCGGCCAGGCCAAGGCCTACGGCGGCGACCCGGGCTGGACGCCCGAGCGGCGCTTCGAGCGCGCGTTCGAGCGGCTCGCGTTGCCGGGCTTCGGGCGCGGCGGCCGCTACGACCTGCTCGTCACACTCGGGCGTCTCGGCCTCGAGCCGGTCGAGCCCGACTCGCTGCACCTCGGGGGCCCCCGCGGGGTCGCCGCCGAGGACCCGGCGACGGCCGCTGCCAAGCGCGTGTTCGGCATCGCCGACCCCCTGCTGCTAGACCGCCGCGCGGACGCGCTCGCGGAGGCTGCGGGCGTGCCGCTCGAGGCGCTCGACCTCGCCCTCGCCAACTGGGCCGCGCTCGAGCGGGCGACGCTCGGCATGCCGGCCGGGACGACCTCGCAGGACGCCCTGGAGGGCGCGCGGGCTGCGCTCGGCCTCTGAACCGACGTCCGCGGACGCGTCCGAATTGCCGTCCACACGGCCACCTACAGTCCTAGCTGTAGCTGTCCTCGTCGTATTGGAGCCGCGATGCCACTCTGCTTCATCGAGCCACAGGATGCGATCCGGGTGATCGCCGATTCGCTCGGCCGCGAGGCGCGCCGCCAGCTCGTAGGGGAGGTCGTGCGGGCGTGGGTGGACGACATCCCCGACCAGGAACTGACGCTTCATTACGCCAAGGCGGTCGCCGATCTCGACGAGGACGACCTGCACCTGCTGGCGGCCTGGCACGCCTCGCTCGAGGTCGGCCACCCCGTGCCGAACACCGAGTTCCTCGTCGGCGTGTTCCCGACTCTCGGCGAGAACCGGCGCGAGGCGCTGAAGATCGCGGCGGGCTTCCGCGGCGAGGAGGCATTCCAGGCGGGCGTCGCAGAGGAGCAGGCACTCGATACGGTGCTGCCGCGGCTCTCGACCGAGCGCGCGACGGCGCTGGCGACCGAGTGCATTCAGCTGTATATGTGGGACCGCCTCGGCTGCGACAACTAGCGGCGCGATAGCACTGCGCCTCGCGGCGTCCTCGGTCGCTCATGTGCGTCTGCACATTTCGCTCCCTGCGTCCTTGCGAGGCTTGGCTCTCGCGCCGCTAGCCGCTTGGTGCACGGACCGCGCCGTGCCGTCCAACCCTCGCCCGTCACGGCGAAGCAGTTCACCCGCGCCCCCGCGGGTGAGCTGACTGAGTCCGCTACTGACTGAGTCCGCTACTGCGCCTCGCGGCGTCCTCGGTCGCTCGTATGCCGGGCCTGCGCCATCGCGTCCATCCCTCGCCCGCCGCGGCGAAGCAGCTCACCCGCGCCCCCGCGGGTGAGCTGACTGAGTCCGCTACTGACTGAGTCCGGTACTGAGTCTATGTGTGCGCCGAGTACTGCGACACGCCGCCGCAGCCGCCGGCGCTCGTGTAGATCGTCCCGCTGACGCTTCGACCCGAGAAGTGGCCCGTGATCGTCTGCGTGATCGCCGGCGCGCCGCCCTGGACGAGGAACTTGTCGTTGATGACGGCGGTGAAGGTGCCGGACTTCGAGATCCGGGCCGGCTTCGACGATTGCACCTTCAGGAATTCGTTGTTGACGCAGAACATCACCGGATACGAGGTCGAGAAGCGGACCGACACCGTGCGCCCGTTGCGTGCCACCTTGAGGACGATCGCCGCACCGTGGTTGTGCAGCCTCATGCGCAGGTGGTGGTAATTGGCTGTCCCGTATGCGGGCAGAAGCCCGACGTACAACCCGCCGTTGACTGGACCCGCGAGCGCGGTGCCCGTTCCGATGGCCGCCACGCCGACGAGCGCGGCCAGCCCCCCTATAGCCCTTCTCTCCATCGCTTTCATCCCCGGATGTAGCTTTGCGGTGGGGGCGAAGTATCACAAACGAGCGGCGCGGATGAGCAGGTTGCAAGTAGGCCACCACCGTGCAGCTTCCCGCTTGCAATCTGCGGCCTCGTCCCTATGATCCGCTCCTCAGCTCCGGCGGAGGGCATTTCGAGATGCCGGCGCGTGTTGGTCATGGAGGGCCGGCGTTGCGGCGGCGGCCGGTGGGGTTATCGCGGGGATCTGCGACGGGATGGACGAGATGGCGGCGGGACATCGACTCGGGGGAGTAGGGAAGGCGGCGCTGCTGATGGTCGCTGCGACCCTCCTTCTAGTCCTGGCGGTGCCGGCGCGAGCCGCCGGCATGCTGACCGTCACCGAAGTCGAACCTCCGGCCGGCGGGGCGTCGGGGAGCCCACCTCGCACGGGACCACGGCCGACGATCCTGGGGATGACGACAGAACCGGGCGCGCCGGTGTACGTGCGCGTGCTCGAAGGCGAAAACCCAGTCCTCCCGATCCTCGAAGCGACCCCCGACTCCGAAGGCGCGTGGAGTGTCTCGGTGCCGGCCGGCGAACCGCTGGAGAACGGAAAGACATACACCGCGGTGGCCGAACAGGAAGAAGGCGCGACGGTCAGCCCGCCGTTCACGTTCGAAGTCAGCACGGCGGCGCCCCACGTCGTTCTGCACGAACCCCCGCACAGGTTCGGCAGGACCACCCCGACGTTCTCGGGCACCGCAGGCGAAGCCCACACGAAGGTTGCCGTCCGCGTCCTGAACGAAAGCTCCGAAGAAGTCGATCACGGCGAAACGACCGTCGCGAGCGCCGGCGCATGGTCGGCGCCCCTCGAAGACCCCCTCTCTGACGGGAGCTACACCGTCGAAGCGACCGAGGAAAGCGCGCTCGGCAATCCCGAAGGCCACAGCGTCGCCTGGCCGATCGAAGTCTTCACGGAGGCGCCGACGATCAAACTCGACGCGCCGCCGGCGCGCACCGGCACGACCAAACCGACCTTCTCGGGGACAGGCACCGAACAGGGCACCGAAGTCGTGGTCACGGTCAAGCGCGGCAGCGAAGAACTGGCCAAGGGAAAAACCACCGTCGGCGCGGGGGGCAAATGGTCGACCGGCCTCAGCAAGGCCCTCCCCACGGGCGACTACAAGGCGACGGTGACGGCTGTTGAGACCAGCGGCCTGCCCGGGAACCCCGCAGGCGCCGCGGGCCCCGACGGATTCGAAGTCGTAACCGAAGCCCCCACGGTGACGCTCCACGAACCTCCGGAACGCTCGAACAAGCAGACCCCGACCTTCTCGGGGGCCGGCGAAGAAGGCGGCGAAGTGATCGTGCACGTGCTGATGGCGGGCACGAACGAAGAAGTCGACAGCGGCACGGTGACGGTGGGCGCGGGAGGCGGATGGTCGACCGGGCTCGAACATCCTCTGGCCGCGGGCAAATACTCCTACTCCGTCTTCGCCACCGAGGCGAGCGCCGTGCCGGGCGACGAAGCGACCGGCAAGAGCGCCACCTACGTCGTCGAATTCGACACCGAAGCGCCGGTGGTGACGCTCGCGAAACCGCCGGCGCGGACGAGCGAACAGAAACCGCTGTTCTCGGGTACGGGCAGCGAAGAAGGCGGCGAAGTGGTTGTCGAGGTGCTCGAAGGCACAACCGTCGTCGGCAAAGGCAAGACGACAGTCGGCGCGGGGGACGCTTGGTCGGCGACGCTGGAAGCGCCGTTGCCGAGCGGCGAACACCCCTACACCGTGGAAGCGGTCGAGACGAGCCTGCTGACGGGCAACCCTCAGGGCAGGAGCAAAGCGTGGCCGATGGAACTCGACACGAACGCGCCCGAAGTGACGCTGGCCGAACCCGCCAAGCGCTCGAACGCCAAGAGCCCGAAATTCAGCGGCACCGGTGAAGCGGGCGGTCAGGTGCTCGTGCACGTGCTGCGCGCCGGCACGAGCGAAGAAATCGGTCACGGCAAAGCCACCGTCGCCGCCGGGGGCAGCTGGTCGGCGGGTCTCGAAGCGTCGCTGCCGGCCGGCGAATACGGCTACACGGTCTACGCGACGGAGGCGAGCTTGCTGGGCAACGGGACCGGGGAAAGCGTGCACTTCGGCGTCGAATTCGACAGCGAAGCTCCCCAGGTCACGCTCGATGAACCGCCCAAGCGCTCGAGCCAGACGGCGCCGCGGTTTGAAGGCGCCGGGGAAGCCGGCGGCCAGGTGACCGTCCACGTGATCAAGTCCGGGACGAGCGAAGAAATCGGCCACGGGAAAGCCACGGTCGGCTCGGATGGCAGCTGGTCGGCTGGTCTCGAAGCCGCACTCCACAAGGGCGAATACGCCTACGTCGTCTACGCGACCGAGGTGAGCACGCTCTCGGGCAACCCGAAAGGCGAAAGCTTCCACTGGACCGTCGAACTGGATACGGAAGGACCGTCCGTCACCGTCACCCGACCGTCGAGCCCCTCGAACCAACCGAGCCCCACGTTCGGCGGCACGAGCAGCGAAGAAGGCGCCGAAGTGATCGTGCACGTCTTGAAGGCGAACACGAGCGAAGAAATCGACACGGGCAGGACAACGGTGGGTGCGAAAGGCGGGTGGTCGGCCGGGCTCGAACATCCGCTCGCCCCGGGCAAATACGCCTACACCGTCTACGCCACGCAGGTGAGCCAGCTGCCGGGCAACCCGAAAGGCGAAAGCAAACCCTGGACCGTCGAATTCGATACCGAAGCGCCGGGGGTGACGCTCGCGAAACCGCCCGCGCGGACGAACGAACAGAGTCCGACGTTCTCGGGTACCGGCAGCGAAGAAGCCGGCGAAGTGGTCGTCGAGGTGCTCGAAGGCAAAACCGTCGTCGGCAAAGGCAAGACGACCGTTGGCGCGGGGGAAGCTTGGTCGGCGACGCTCGAAGCGCCGCTGCCGAGCGGGCAACACGTCTACACGGTGGAAGCGGTCGAGACGAGCCTGCTGACGGGCAACCCTCAGGGCAGGAGCAAAGCGTGGCCGATGGAACTCGACACGAACCCGCCCACCGTCACGCTGGTCGAACCCGTCAAGCGCTCGAACGTCGTCTCGCCGACGTTCTCGGGGACCGGAAGCGAAGACGGGACACAGGTCGTCGTGACCGTCAAGCGCGGCGGCAGCGTCCTGGCGATCGGAAAGACGACCGTGTCCGGCGGCAAATGGTCGACCGGCCTCGAATCGGAACTGCCCGGGGGCGAATACGTGGCGACTGTCGTGGCCGAAGAGTCGAGTGGCGTCGGCAACGGGAAGGGCAAGACGGAAGCCGACAGCTTCGAAATCGACACGCTCGCGCCGAAGCTGTCGCTGGAAGCGCCGGCGAAACGGACGAACAGCACGTCCCCTGTGTTCTCGGGCACCGGCGAAGCGGGGGCGCCGATCGTCGTCCGGGTCAAGAACGGCAGCGAAGAAGTGACGGGCAAAACGATTGTCGGCGGCGATGGCAAATGGTCGACTGGGCTCGAAAAGGCGCTCCCGACTGGCGAATATCCGGCGTCCGTCTCCGTCAAGGAGACCAGCACGCTCAGCGGCAATCCGGCGGCGGAAGCCGGGCCCGACGGCTTTGCCGTCGACACCGAACCGCCGAAGGTCACGATCGAACCCGTCAAACGATCGAAGAACCTGAACCCGACCTTCTCCGGCACGGGCAGCGAAGCGGGCACGGAAGTGGTCCTGGCGGTCAAGCGCGGCGGTGAAGTGCTCGCGAAAGGCAGGACGACGGTCGGGACGGGCGGCAAATGGTCGACGGGGCTCGAACAGGAACTGCCGCCCGGCAACTACGCGGCGACGGTCGTGGTCGAAGAGGCGAGCGGGCTCGGCAACAAGCCGGGGACCGCCGAAACCGGCTTGGAAATCGACAGCGAAGCGCCGAAGGTCACGATCCAAGAACCCGCCAGGCGCTCGAACAATCTCAAGCCGACGTTCTCCGGCACGGGCAGCGAAGAAGGCACGGAAGTCGTGGTGACGGTCAAGCGCGGCACCGAAACGCTCGCGAAAGGCAAAACGACGGTGGGCGCGGGCGGGAACTGGTCGGCCGGCCTCGAAGCGGAACTGCCGGCGGGCGAATACGCGGCGAGCGTTGTGGCTGAAGAGTCGAGCGCGGTCGGCAACGGGAAGGGCAAAACGGAACCCGCCAGCTTCGAAATCGACACGCTTGCGCCGAAGCTGTCTTTGGAAGCGCCGGCGAAACGGACGAACAGCACGTCCCCGGTCTTCTCGGGCACCGGCGAAGCGGGCGCCCCGATTGTTGTTCGGGTCAAGAACAGCGGCGAAGAAGTGACCGGCAAAACGACCGTCGGAGGCGATGGCAAATGGTCGACGGGGCTGGAAACGGCGCTTCCGAAGGGCAAATATCAGGCGACCGTCTCCGTGAAGGAGACCAGCACGCTGAGCGGCAATCCCGCCGCCGAAGCAGGGCCAGATGGCTTCGAAGTCGATACCGAACCGCCGACGGTCACGGTCGAACCGGTCAAGCGCTCGAACAACCTCAAGCCGACGTTCTCCGGCACGGGCAGCGAAGCGGGCACGGAAGTCGTGGTGACGGTCAAGCGCAACGGTAGTGAAGTGCTGGCGAAAGGCACGACGACCGTGTCGGGCGGCAAATGGTCCACTGGGCTCGAAAAGGAACTCCCGGCCGGGGAATACAAGGCGACCGTCGTGGTCGAAGAGGCAAGCGGCCTTGGCAACAAGTCGGCGACTGTCGAAACTCCTCTGGAAATCGACACCGAACCGCCGAAGGTCACGGTCGCGGCGGTGCCACGGTCGAAGAACCTCAAACCGACCTTGTCTGGCACGGGCAGCGAAGAAGGCGCCGAAGTCGTCGTGACGGTCAAGCGCGGCACCGAAACGCTGGCGAAAGGCAAGACGACGGTCGGCGCGGGCGGCAGTTGGTCCACCGGCCTCGAAAAGGAACTTCCGGCCGGCAACAACTACAAGGCGACCGTCGTAGTCGAAGAGGCCAGCCGGCTCGG
>DATARO010000087.1:0-39452 GCA_036264095.1 Solirubrobacteraceae bacterium
CATCCTCTACGCGTTCAACCCCTCGAACGTGCAGAGCTGGCCGCTGTCTGGGCTCTCCACACGTTGGTTCGCCTCGACCTGGAACAACCAGGAAATGCGCAACGCGCTGGTCCTGTCGTTGAAGGCGGGGGCGATCTCGACGGCGATCGCCGTGATGCTCGGGTCGATGGCTGCGTTCGCCGTCCACCGCTTCCGCTTCTTCGGGCGCGAGGCGATCTCGTTCCTGCTGGTCCTGCCGATCGCGCTGCCGGGGATCATCACCGGGATGGCGCTGAACTCGTTCATCAGCTTCAACGGCGTGAACTTCTCGCTGATCACGATCGTCGTCGGTCATGCGACCTTCTGCATCGTGACGGTCTACAACAACGTGCTCGCGCGGCTGCGGCGGACGCAGTCCTCGCTCGTGGAGGCGTCGATGGATCTCGGTGCGGACGGGTGGCAGACGTTCCGGTACGTGACGCTGCCGATGATCGCGACCGCGCTCGTGGCGGGAGGGCTGCTGGCGTTCGCGCTGTCGTTCGACGAGATCGTCGTCACGACGTTCACGGCGGGGACGCAGAACACGCTGCCGATCTGGATCTTCGGCAACATCCGTCTCGGCCAGCAGCTGCCGCAGGTCAATGTCGTCGTGCTGTTCGTGATCCTGATCAGCGTGATCCCGGTGACCCTCGCCCAGCGCCTGACCCGCGACACCGGCGTGCTCCGCGGGGCGACCGCGGCCGCGGGCGGCGCCGGCTGACATGGACTCCGGAGAACAGCAGCGCACGCCGTACCTCGACGCGCTCGGCGCGTACGCGCGGCGCAGCCCCGCGCGCCTGCACGTCCCCGGTCACAAGGGCGGCCAGGGCGGCGACCCCGGGCTGATCGCGGCGATCGGCGAGCAGGCGCTGAGCATGGACGTCCCCGCGCTGACCTACGGCGTCGATGTCGGCGTCGAGCCGAACCCCTTTGCGGAGGCGCAGCGGCTGGCGGCGGAGGCGTGGGGGGCGGCGCGGACCTGGTTCCTCGTCAACGGGGCCTCGCAGGGCAATCTGTCGGCCGGCCTCGCGCTCGCGCACCTCGGCGATGCGGTGGTCGTGCAGCGAAACGCGCACTCGAGCACGATCGACGCGCTCGTGCTCTCGGGCCTGCGCCCGACGTTCGCCGCACCCGAGCTCGACCCCGAGCTCGGCATCGCGCACTGCCTGACCCCCGAGACGCTCGCGGCGGCGCTGGCGGCGACACCCGCCGCAGCCGGGGCTTGGGTGGTCTCGCCGACATACTTCGGCGCGTCGGCTGACACGCGCGCGCTCGCCCGCGTCGCGCACGAGCACGGCGTCCCGCTCGTCGTCGACGAGGCGTGGGGCGCGCACCTCGCCTTCCACGAGGCGCTGCCCGAGCACGCGCTCGCGGCCGGCGCCGACCTCGTGATCTCGAGCACGCACAAGATCGTCGGCAGCCTCACGCAGTCGGCGATGCTCCACCTCGGCGAGGGCGGGCGGATCGGCGCCGACCTCGTGGACCGCGCCGTGACGCTGACCGAGTCGACGAGCCCCAACTCGCTCCTGTTCGGCTCGCTCGACGCGGCGCGGCGCCAGGCGGCGGTGCACGGCCGCGACCTGCTCGAGCACACGATGGCGACGGTGGCGCGGGCGCGCGAGCAGATCCGCGGGATAGAGGGGCTCGACGTGCTGGACGACCGGCTCGCCGGGCGCCCCGGCGTGTTCGCCTACGACCCGCTGCGGCTCGCGGTCGACCTCCGCGGGATCGCGGCGAGCGGATACGAGCTCGCCCCGCTGCTGCGCGAGATCGACGACATCAACCTCGAGCTGTACGGCGAGAACGTCGTCGTCGCGGTGTTCGGGATGGGCGAGCGCTGGCTCGGCGAGGCGGACCGGCTGGTGCACGCGCTGCGGACGGTGGCGGGGCGCGTGGGGATCGACCCGGGCGCGGCGCAGCGCAGCTTCGCGCCCCCGCCGCCGTGGGGGGAGGTCGCGATGACGCCGCGCGAGGCCTACCTCGGCGAGCAGGAGGTCGTGCCCGCCGCCGCGGCGGTCGGGCGGATCGCGGCCGAGTCGCTCGCGACGTACCCGCCCGGCATCCCGAACGTCCTGCCGGGCGAGCGCCTGACGGCGGAGACGCTCGCGTTCATCAGCGACACGCTGGAGCAGGGCGGCAGCGTGCGCGGGGCGAGCGACCGCCTGCTGCGCACCGTGCGGGTGGTCGTCGAGGACTGAGGTCCTATCCGGCGTGACGTCGAGTGACGGCGGCCTCGCCGTCACTCGATCATCTCTGGAGCCCCACTACGCGCTCGAGCCAGCGGCCGAACAGCTCGCGCGCGAGCGGGACGGAGCGCGCCTCCTCGGCCCGGACTTCGGCGAGCATCCGTGCGGGGGCGCCCGGCCCGTCGAGCTCCTCGAGTTCGCGGACGTAGGCGGGGATCTCCATCCATTCCTGCGCGAGGGCGCCGTCGACCTCGAGGTGGAACTGCAGCGCGTAGGCGCCGTCGAGCGCGAACGCCTGCTGCTCGTAGCCGGCGGAGCGCGCGAGCTGCACGGCGCCGGCCGGGAGCTCATACGTGTCGCCGTGCCACTGGAGCGTCGCAAAGCGCGGAGGCGCGGCGGCGAACACGGGGTCCTCGGCGGCCGCCGCGGTGAGCTCGACGGGCATCACGCCGAGCTCCGGCGCGGGCCCCCGCAGCGCGCGCCCGCCGAGGCTCGCCGCGAGCAGCTGGGCGCCGAGGCAGACGCCCCAGTACGGCGTCCCGGCGTTCACCGCCTCGGCGATCAGCCGCCGCTCGTCGACGAGCCAGGGGTGCCGCTCGTCGTCGCGCGCGCCCATCGCGCCGCCCATCACGACGATCGCGGAGAAGCCGCGCCAGTCGGGCAGCTCGCCATCGCCGAGCAGGACGCGGTCGAACGCCACCCCGCGGTCGCGCAGCTCGTCCTCGTAGGCGCCGGGCGGCTCGCAGCCCGCGTGCTGGAGGACGAGCAGGCGCGGCGGGGAGACAGCGTCGCGCATCGCGGCGCAGTGTAGGCAACGCCTGTCACCGAGGTCCAGCCGGGCCGCGATGCGATCCCATTGACAGGCGGCGCGCCGAGGCTGTAGAAGAGGCAGGTCCATCGCATCAACGGAGGCGTTCGTCTTGCAGGGGGAGACCGGGCCGGGTTTCGCCATCGTGCACAGCGACGACGTGGAGACCGCCGGGAACTGGCGGCTCGTGCGGCGCACGCTCGGGCTGCGGTCATTCGGCGTGAACGCCGTCGAGGTGATGCCCGGGGACACGCTGCCCGAGCACGACGAGCTGGACCGCGATCAGGAGGAGCTGTTCTTCGCGGTCGCGGGCGACGCCGTGCTCGTGATCGACGGGTTCGATCACCCGCTGCCGGCCGGCACCTACGCGCGCGTCGACCCGAGCCACCAGCGCACGGTGCGCAACGACGGCGAGCGTCCGGCCACCGTGCTGATCGCCTCCGCGCCGACGACGAGCGGTTACGAGCCGATGGGCTGGGCATGAGCGCCCCGACCTCCTCGGGGCACGACCTGCGCGAGGCGATCGACCGCTACAACGACGCCTGGAATCGGCACGACGTCGAGGCGATCGTCGCGCTGCACGCGCCCGGCATGGTCTTCGAGAACCACACGGCGGGGGAGCTCGCCGAGGGAGAGGACGTCGGCCCGCACATCGCGCGGATCTTCTCCTCCTGGCCCGACCTCGCGTTCGCGACGCGGCGGCTGTACGTGCGCCAGGACCTCGTCGTGCAGGAGTGGACGGCGAGCGCGACGCACCAGACCGAGCTGCGCCGGGGAGACATGGTCGCGCCCGCGAGCGGGCGGCGGATCGAGTGGAGGGGCATGGACGTGATCCCGTTCGAGAACGGCCTCGTCAAGCGCAAGGACGTCTACTCCGACTCCGTCTCGATCCTGCGCCAGGTCGGCCTGCTCCCGGACTGACGGCTATAGCATCCGCCGCTTGCAGGCGGCCGCAGATCCCCACGTGCGCGCGGCGACCGCGCAGGACGCCGGGGCCTGCGCGGCGATCTACGCGCCCTACGTCAACGACACGGCGATCACGTTCGAGGTGGTCCCTCCCTCGGCGGCGGAGATGGAGCAGCGCATCGCTGCTGCGCAGGCGCGGCACGCGTGGCTCGTGCTCGAGCAGGGCGGGCGCGCGGTCGGCTTCGCCTACGGCCGAGTCTTCAACCCGCGCGCCGCCTACCGCTGGGCCTGCGAGGTGAGCGTCTATCTCGAGCCCGGCCGCAGGCGCACCGGCGCCGGCCGGGCGCTGTACGGTGCCCTGCTCGCGCGGCTGCGCGAGCGCGGCTACCGGACCGCGATCGCCGGCATGACGCTGCCGAACGAGGCGAGTGAGGGGCTGCACCGGGCGATGGGGTTCGAGCAGGTCGGTATCTACCGCCGCATCGGCTTCAAGCACGGACGCTGGCACGACGTGGAGTGGGTCCAGCTGATGCTCGCGGACGGCGAGGGAGACCCCGCCGAGCCCGTGTGATCAGTCCCGCGCGGCGGGGGGACCGGCCTGCCGGCCCGGGCCGGCTGCGCGGCGCGCAACGCGTCGCGGGCCCTCAAGCTTCATCGATTGTCTCCATAGCGTCCTCGCCCGCGTCACGCGGGGCGTCGGCGCGGGGCGCCAGCACGAAGATCTCGGCATTGATGTCCGGGTCGTGGTGGAAGGTGCTCATGAACGCGATCACCTCGCGCAGGAGCTCCTCCTCGATCACCTGCTTGTAGCGCGGACGCATCGCCTCCTGGAAAGCGGTCCGCTGGTCGATCACGGCCTGCTCCTGGCCGTCGGCGATCAGCGTGCGCTCGACCGAGGTGCTCCCTCCGCTCAGCACCACCACGACGAGGTCGCCCCAGTGGTAGGTGCGCGCGTGCGTCGGGCCTTTCCCGTAGTACTCCTTGATCAGCCCCACGATCCTGCGCGAGATCGCCGCAAGGGTCGTGCCGGGGGCCGAGCCCCCTCCGGCCTCGGTCGCGTCGATGGCAGGTCCGCTCACAGGAGCAAATCTAGCCGAAAGCGATCAGGCAGGAGCCTCCAGGCCCGACAGCTCGCGCACGTGCGCGATCGTCGCCGCCAGCAGGCGCGAGACCTGCATCTGCGACACGCCGATCCGGGCTGCGATCTCGGTCTGGCTCATTTCGCCGCGGAAGCGCAGGTCCAGCAGCATCCGCTCGCGATCGGAGAGCTCGCGCAGCGCCGGCGCCACGGTCGCCGCTTCCTCGACGAGGTCATAGCCGGGATCCTCGGCGCCGATCGTCTCGGCGACCTCGAGCCCGCCCTCCTCGGCGTCGTGCGAGCGCGGTGCGTCGAGCGCTTCCGCGTCGTAGGCACGCTTGGCGAGGATCGCGTCGAGCACCTCCTCGACGCTCAGCTCGAGTGCCTGCGCGATCAGCTGCACCGTCGGCGGGCGACGGTTCTCGTTCGTCAGGCGCTCACGGCAGGCTTCGATCGCCTGGATGCGCTCCTGCGCGCGCCGCGGCACGTGCAGCGCCCAGGTCGAGTCGCGGAAGTAGCGCTTGAGCTCGCCGAGGATCGTCGGGATCGCGAACGACACGAAGCTCGCGCCACGCGTCGGGTCGAAGCGGTCGATCGCCTTCAGCAGCGCGAGACTCGCGACCTGGCTGAGATCCTCTCCGGGCTCGGAGGAGTGCACGTAGCGCCGGGCGAGCTTGTGCGCGAGGGGCAGGAACTCGGCGACGATCACATCGCGCGTGCGCTCGTCCCGCGTCTCCGCGTAGCGGACGAGCAGGGCGTCGATCTCGCGCGCCTGCGCGGCGCGGGCGGCGGGGCCGTTGTCGTCGGGCAGGAGCGCCAGCGCGCGCTGGGGCACGCGCGGCCGTGCGGATCCGTGGGCTCGTCCGCCGCGACGCGGTCGGGAAGTCGTAGTGGGCATTGAGATCTCCTTTAGCAGCGAACGTGGCTGCGCAAAGATGCGGATCTCGTGTCGACGCGATTGTTTGACCGGCGACGGCGCAGGACGAACACGCCCCCCGCATGCGGGGGGTGAGCTTTACGGGTGTAGGTGCGCTTGATCGTTCCAATCAACACAATCGAGTCTCCGTACGAGATCGACTCGTTAGATCGCTACCCGACGCCGGGTTTGGCCAAACCACCTGAATGAAACGTTGCCGAAATCGGGCTCGCGCTCAGACGAGCTGCGGCGGCAGCCCGAAGCGCGAGAACACGTCCTCGAGGCGCCCGTCGTCGACCGGTGCGTCCGGGTAGCGTTCGAACACCTCGCGCTCGCGCGGCTCGGGTGAGCGGGCGATGAACGCTGTCACCGCGGCGACCTTCTCGCCCTCGAGCTGGAGCACGTTGAGAGCAAACGGCCGGAACGCGCTGTCGCCGTCGTTCCAGGCGTAGAAGCCGAGCGCCGGCTGGCCGTTGGCCCGCGTCTGCACGACACGCCAGCGCCAGCTGCCCGACAGCGGCCATCCCCGCGCCCACTGCGCGATCCCGTCGCGTCCGGAGAACCAGCTCGACAGCGGGGGCATCGCGAACGTCGCGTCCTCGGCGAGCATCGCCGCGAACGTCTCCACGTCGTTGTGTTCCCACGCGTCCACGTAGCGGTCGACGATCGCCTTCGTCCGCTGCTCGCCGAGCTCGCGCAACGTCGCCTGCTGCGTACGCTCCGGCACACGCTCGGCGACCGCCGCGCGCGCCCGCTGCAGCGCGCTGTTGACCGAGGCGACCGTCGTCTGCAGCGAGTCGGCGACCTCCTTGGCCGAGAACCCGAGCACCTCGCGCTCGATCAGCACCGCGCGCTGCGTCGCCGGCAGGTGCTGCAGCGCGGCGACGAACGCGAGCTCGACGCCCTCGCGCTGCTCGTAGGCGGCCTCCGGCGACGCGAAGCCGTCGGGCACCTCGAGGATCTCGTCCGGGTACGGCTCGATCCAGACCGACTCGACGACGGGCTCGCCGGGGCCGAGGTGAGGGTCGGTCGCGGGGCCGTAGTCGATCGGCAGCACGCGTTTCGGCCGCTTTCCGATCACGTCGAGGCAGGTGTTCGTGGCGATCCTGTACAGCCAGCTCCGCAGCGAGCCGCGTGCGTCGAAGCGCGCGAGCCCGCGCCAGGCGCGCAGCATCGCGTCCTGCAGCGCGTCCTCGGCATCGTGGACCGAGCCGAGCATCCGGTAGCAGTGCGCGTGCAGCTCGCGCCGGTAGGGCTCGACGAGATCGGCGAACGCGCGCTCGTCCCCGTCGCTCGCGCGCTCCCGCAGCGCCGCCTCGGATGGGGAGGAGGACATCATCCGAGCAGACTAGACCGCCGCGCGAGCGGAAACTCATCGGCCGGCGATGAGTTTTCCCTCCGGCGCCGGTCACATCAGTCAGGAACATGCGCGACGTACGCCCGAACCCGGTCGTCCACCTCGAGCTGCACACGAACGACCCCGGCGCAGCGCGCGCCTTCTACGGCGCGCTCTGCGGCTGGGCGCCGCAGGTGATCGTCACCGCTCACGGCTCCTACGAGGCGCTCGAGCTCGGCGGCGGGGTCGGCGGCGGCCTCGTCGACTGCCCGGCGGAGCGCTCCCTGTGGCTCCCCTACGCCGCGGTCGCGGACATCCACGCCGCGACTGACGGCGCCCGCGAGCTCGGCGCCGCCGTCCTGCTCGACCCGCGCGAGGGGCCGGCCGGGTGGCGCAGCGTGATCGCAACGCGCGCCGGCGCCGAGCTGGCGCTGTGGCAGTCCAAGCGCTGAGGGGGGCTCGGGTGCCGCTCGACGCGGGGCGACGAGCCCTTGCCTCGAGCTCCGAGGGCGCGCCTGACGCCGGCGCGCCGAGGCCGATCCTCAGCCGTCGCTGAATGCCGCGAAACCCGGCTTGCGCACGCCGTCCGCTTCGATCAGGCCGCCGCCGTAGGCCGGCAGCGCGTCGTAGAGGTGGATCCAGCCGACCGCGTAGACCGACGGCAGCGAGCGCGCCACGCGCAGGCCGTCCCTGATCCACGCCGCCTGCACGCGCGGGTCGACGAAGTAGTCGAACTCGTCGTCGCGCGCCGTCGGCACCGTCCACTCGCTCAGGAACAGCCGCGGCGCGCTGTGGCCGCGGCGCCGCAGTTGCCGGTCGACGAGCGCGCTCAGGCGGCGCAGGTCGGAGAAGTCGAACTGCTGCCCCGGCGCCGGCGGGTCCAGCAGATCGGGCGCGCGCGCGCTGAAGGGGTTGTGTCCGTAGAGGTCCATGCGCGGGGGCTGGCCGTTCGGCAGGCGGAGGTTTTCGATCCACTGGCGCGTCGTGAGGTCGGCGGCCGTGTCGGTCATCCCGCCGATCACGAGGTTGCTGCGCCGCACGTGCTTGAGCGCCCGGTAGGCGGCGTCGAGGATCCGGGCGTACAGGTGCGGCGCCCGTCGCTGCCTGGCGTTCAGCCGCAGGTAGGGGCGCGCCGGGATCAGCGGCATGAAGTCGTGCCGGCGCACCGGCTCGCCCCACACCATCCAGAGCTTCACCGACGGGTAGCGGCGTGCCGCGGCGGCCGCGAAGTTGGCGTAGTCGGCCGGCCGCAGCGGCGCCCAGATCGCAGGGTGCCGGCCGTTGGCCCAGCCCGGCGCCCCGGTGATCTGCAGCGCGACGCGCATCCCGCTCGCTCTCGCTTCGCCGATTGCGTCGGTGACGGCGACGGGCCATCGGTAGGCGGCGTCGTGCGGGTCGCGCGGATGCCTGGGGCGGGTCGGGGCCACCTGGTCCCAGTGCAGGTCTTCCTCGTAGATCGACACGCCGAGTTCTCGGTAGATCGGGAACTGCGAGACACCGTTGCGGAGGTAGGGCCCCCAGATCGCCTTGACCGCGGCCGCGTGCGCCCCGTTCGCCACGGCGAGCGACAGCACCACCCACACGAGCGTTGCGATGCTCCCGTACACACCCCGTCCTCTGGAAAACACGACCCTCCTCAACACACAAGGCTAGCCTTCGATTCTGTGTCCGGATGCAGGGGGGCCGGATGTCATGCTGCGCCCAAGGCACTCGGCGTTTGGCGCAGGTTCAGCCGGGCGCCCGCCCGACGACGAGCCACTGCACCGCCAGAAAGCGCCGTGCCGGCGTGTGGGCGAGCAGCCGCGTCGCCGCGAGGACTGCGCCGCGCCCCGGGTAGTTGCCGTGGATGCTCTCGACACGCAGGCCCGCCGACTTGACGAGCGCCATCGCATCGGTGCGGGTGAACCATCGGAGATGCGTCTTGTCGAATACGCCGGCCTCGTCCAGCGCCCAACGCCCGTGGACTAGCAGGCGCAGAAGTCCGGGGAAGTGGAGCACGTTGGGGACGCTCACGATCACGGTTGCGCCGGGCGTGAGAAGACGGCTCGCGCTCGCGAGCGCGCTCCACGGGTCGCGGAGGTGCTCGAGTACGTCTGCGGCGATCAGGCAATCGAAGCGCTCCTCGGCGACATCAGCGGAGCGCAGGTACTCCTCTATGTCGCCGACCACGACCTGGTCGAGGCGCTCGCGCGCCTGCCGCGCGTAGGCGGCGTCCTTGTCAATCCCCTTGACGAAGACGATGCCGCGTCGCTTGAGCGCCGCGCCGAGGGCTCCGGTCGAGCACCCGAGCTCCAGCACGCGGCGCGCGCCGGCCGGCACGAGCGCCTGCACGTCGGGTCGCTCGCCCTCGTACGCGCGACGGCGGGCGCTGTCCCTCGGCACGGCGGACGGATCTGCGGAGGCGTTAGCCATCGCCGGATCGTAGCCCTCGCTGAACCCCCAGATAGTCGCGGGTAGACTCGGCTCGACGTCTGCCCACATGCCCGAGCTTGGACCTCTCGATCCGGCCGCACAGGCCTCGGCGACGAGCGCTGAGGCCGCACACGTCGACCCGGGCGGCGCGGCGATTCGCGGCAGCGCTCTGCGGATCGCGTCCTACGGGTTCGGCGTCGGAATCTCGCTCGGCTCGGCCGTGATCCTGGTCCGACATCTAGGGATCGTCCATTTCGGCCAGTTCATCACCGTCTCGTCGCTGATCGCCCTCGTCGGGGGAGTCACCGAGGCCGGTATCGTGGCGTTCGGGATACGGGAGGCGACAGGACTTGGCGCTCCCGCGCGCGCGTCGCTGATCTCCGACCTTCTCGGCCTGAGGCTTGCCCTGACACTGGCGGGGGTCGCGTGGGCCGCCCTATTCGCCCTGATTGCGGGCTACCCCGGCGTGCTCGTGATCGGCACTCTCCTCGCTGGCGTCGGCCTCGTCACCCAGGTGGTCGCCGATGTGCTCGGGATCCCGCTCCAGGTCGAGCTGCGCCTCGGCCGGCTCGCGCTCGTCGACATAGCGCGGCGGGCCGCGGCCCTCGCGTTGATCGGGCTGCTGGCTCTCCTCGGGAGCGCGCTGTTCCCGTTCTTCGCGGTCGCGGGCGTTTCCGGAGTCGTCGCCTTGGCTGTTCTTGCGAGGGTCGCCGGCGCGTCGCTCGTGCGACGCCTGACCTTTGACCGCCGTCGCTGGTGGGCGATGTTCAGCGAGGCCGTGCCGTTCGCCATCGCGGTCTCGATCGGAGCGATCTACTTCTACGTCACCGTGATTGTGATGTCGCTGATCGCCAGCGGCGTGCAGACGGGCCTGTTCGCTACTTCCTTCCGAATTGTGCAGGTTGCGCTCGCCGTGCCGGCGATAGCTCTGACCTCAGTTTTCCCTCTCATCGCCAGCGCCTCACAGAATTCGACGGGCGGGTCCCGCGCCGCCTTTGGCAAGGTGTTCGACGTTGCGGTGATCTTCGGCACCTGGCTGTCGATCTCGACCGCGCTGGGCGCCCCGTTCATCGTCGACCTCGTGGCCGGATCGGCAGGCCACGGCGCCGTCGAGGTCCTCCGGATCCAGGGAATCGCGCTGACGATGAGCTTCGTCTCTGCTTCGAGCATGTTTGGTCTGCTGTCGCTTCGCCGCTACCGTCCGCTGCTGGTGTCGACTATGTCGGCGCTGGCATTCAACGTTGCGCTCGCCCTCGCGCTCATACCGTCGAACGGTGCCCGGGGAGGCGCGATCGCCGATGTCGTCACCGAGACGTTGGTCGCCGTCGGGGTGACCATCTCGTTGACGCGTGCGCAGCCGGACCACGGCATCGGCCTCGCGGTGCCCTCCAGAGTCCTGCTCGCCGCGGGCGCATCACTCGTCGCGCTGCTGTTGCCCGGGTCGGTGGCACGCGTGGCCGTTGCGACCCTCGTCTACTTCGTCGTCCTCTACTTGGTAGGCGCGATCCCGACCGAGCTCACCCAGTTTGGAGCACGGCTTCGCGGCCGGGGGGCCCGCATCTAGCTCCGCACCTCTCAGGACTCCTTCTGCCAGTAGACCCCGGTCCAGTCGATCTCGGTGAGCGGCTCGGATACGCCGTGCGCGGCACGGTACTCCTCGACTGCTTGGCGGCAGCCGGCGACGGCACCATAGTCGTCGACGATCGCGTAGCCACCGGGCGAAAGTTGCGGGTACAGGTGCTCCAACGCAACGTAAGTCGACTCGTACATGTCGCCGTCCAGGCGCAGGATGCACCACGACTGGTCGGTCAACCCCGGCAGCGTCTGGCTGAACCATCCGCGGAGGAACAGGACACCGTCGTCGAGCAGGCCGTATCGCTCGAAATGGGTTTCGACTTCCTGCTGGGTGACGGAGAGAAAGCGAAAGCGGTGATGCCTGTCGTGCGCGTCCGCTGGATAGCGGCTGTCGTCCGGCGGCGGCAGCCCGGCGAAGGAGTCCGCGAGCCAAACGCGCTTTCCGTCCTCGCCACGCATGCGCACGAGCGCGCGCATGAGGATCGCGGCCCCTCCGCGCCACACTCCCGTTTCGATCATGTCGCCCGGGATCCCGCGCGCGAGGACGTCGCGAACGCAGTGCTCGAGGTTCGTCAGGCGCGCCCAGCCCATCATGGTCATCCCGTTGGCGGGCCAGTCCGATCCGCTCATCCGGGCGTCGCGCTCGTTCTCCGGTACCGCCTCGATCCGCACTGAGCCTCGCCGCCTTGGGACTGCCCGCGTGGTGCTCGGGCCGAGCAGGTCGAGCAGGCTGAGCTTCAGCAGTTCGACGTAGCGGTCCTCGACGCTGCTCACCGGCGGAGTCTAGACCCGGGACCGCCCGCGCTAACCCTCGGGGCCGCCGCCCACCGCCGCGAGCACGCGGCGGGTCAGGTCACTGAAGCCCGACGGCGGGTGCGCTCGCTCCATCTTGTCGAGAAACGCGTGCACGTCGCCGCCAAACCACTCTCGTGCGGCCTGAATGTCCCGATCGCTCAGGTCCCACCAGCGGAGCGCCAGCAACCGTCGTCGGACATCCTCGTCAAAGCGGTATCGCAGCAGCCGGGCCGGGTTGCCGGCGACGATCGCGAACGGAGGAACGGTACGGCTGACGACCGAGCCGGCGCCGATGATCGCCCCGTCGCCGACGAGGACCCCCGAGAGCACGATGGCGCGGATGCCGATCCACACATCGCTGCCGATCTCGGTCGGACCACGGTCGACTGCCTCGCGCACGTTGTCGCTGCCGGGTTCGAACATGAGCGTGCCGAGCGCGTACGTGGAGGGCCGGTTCGTGACGTGCTCGCTGCCCGCGATGATCCTGGCCTCGGCCGAGATGCTGCAGAACGACCCCACCGAAATGCGGGCCGTTGGCATGAACGTCTGGAACGTCAGCGGTCCGGGTCCGTACACGTGTCGGCCGATTGACACGCCCGGGGGATACACCGGAGCCTGCGCGAACGGAAGTCCGAGTGGGCGGAGGACGGCGTACAGTCGCTGACGTCGCCTCCAGTGCATCTGCGGCACCGATTATATGAGTCGGGCTGGGCACATCTCAACAGCGGCGTGCCCGCACTTACGCCGTCGTGGCTGCGAGGACGCGCTCAGCCGATCTCTCCCACGAGTATCGAGCGGACGCTTCGAGCACGGTATGGCGATCGGGCACCGAGCCGGCGCTGCGCTTGAGCGTCGACTCGAGCGCGCGGCTCCAATCAGCCGGGGAGTCGCCCGCTACGAAGACGCCGCCGTTCCCGGCGGTCTCGCGCAGGCTCGGGAGGTCGCGCGCGAGCACCGGCACGCCGCTCGCCATTGCCTCGGCGACCGGAAGGCAGAAGCTCTCGTGCTCAGAGGCGACCACCAACACGCTCGCTCGCCTATAGAGCTCCCCCATCCGTCGATGCGGCACGAGTCCGGCGATCTCGACGGCCTCGGGTTCGTCTAGCGCGGCGACGATCGCGCTGGTGCGCGCGTGAACACCCGCGTCGACAGAAGGGTCCCCGACCAGCCGCAGCATGGGCCGCGGCCTTGGGAGTCGCTGCCAGGCAGCGATGACAAGATCTTGCCGCTTGTGCGCGTAGAAATCGGCGACGCACAGGACGTCCTCTCCGTCCGTATCGCCGGGCCGGAAGATCGATCGGTCGACACCATGCGGCAGCGTGATACACGAGCGCCCAGTCGAAGCCTCGATCAAAGCTGCCAGCGCGCTGCTCGGCGCGGCGAGAACAGTCCCCGACCTGCTCGCAGTGCTGCGCACGGCCCACCTACGCAGCCGATTGGGCAGGCCGTCCGATTCGTACATCAGCGCGTTGCCGAGCAGGCATAACGTCGGCACGCCGGGATCGCGAGGCACCACTCCCGAGATCGTGATGAGCAGGTCTGTACGCTCGGCACGAATCACTCCGCGGAGGCGCGCCGCCTGCCAGAGGGTGCGGCGTGGGAGCTCACCGCGGCCGCGGGCCGCAAGGACAATCCATCGCACGCAGGCGGCGTCTCCAAGCTCGCGGCGAACGATCGACCCCTCGCGCGCGACGACGACGACTTCGCGCACCTCGGGTCGTCGGGCCAGTGCCCGCGCGAGTGCCGCCGTGGCGTAGGCAGTCCCTCCGAAGCGTGCCGCCGAAGCCTCGATGAGGATTCGCCGCGCTGCCGGGAGATCAGCCACGAGAGCGCCACTTGCCGAGTCTCGCTATCACCAGGCGCTCGCGCGCCCGTAGCAGTAGGCGTGCTGCGTGAGCCGAGCCGCGGCCGCGGGCCACATGCTGCTCGTAGTAGCGCGCCGCCGAGTCGTGGAAGGCGGAGATGCTGCGCGTGGTCTGCCCACTCGAGCCGGTGGCGTGATGCGCGACCGCCTCGACACAAATCATCGTTGCGAGTTCCTCGTTGCGCAGCCTCCGGCACAGGTCGGCGTCCTCCCAGTACATCCAGTACGCCTCGTCGAAGCCGCCGACCCGATCGAAGGCACCGCGGCGAACGAGCATGCACGCGCCCGAGACCCAGTCGACCTCTCGCGTGGAGCCAGTCAGGGCCATCGCCACCGAAGGCGGCGTCCCGGCCACGGTCCTCAGCAGACGCGTCGCCAGTGAGGACCGGCCGAGCACTCCCGTCCGCAAGCGCGGGAATGCCCTTGCCGACAGCTCGATCTCGCCGTCGGCGCCGAAGATCCGAGGACCAAAGACCGCCGCCGCGGGATGCGCGGCTGCGCACGCGTCGAGTTGCGCACACGCATCGACATCAAGCACGAGGTCGGCGTTCATGAAAAGCAACTGTCCCTCGTTGCACGCTCGTGCGCCGCGGTTGCAGGCCGCGCCGTAGCCGTCGTTGCGCCCTGAACGCAGTACCGTCCAGCCCGCTCCGGTCGGAGGCTCAGGTGCCGCCCGGTCCGTCCCCGAGTTATCGACTACAACGATCTGCTGCGGTGGCGCAGTCTGTCCGCGCAGCGCGTCGATGCACGCTCGGAGCCGCTCAGGCGTCCGATAGTGGACGATGATCGCAGCGGTGCTCAAGTTGGGTGCCCCAGGCTCGCCAATCAAGTAGCCGTGGGTCCCGCGGCGGGCGGCGCTGGATCCGCGAGTCTGAGGTCACGACTCCAGGCGGCGCGCAGCAGATAGGCGAACTCCTCGACCCCGCCCGCGGCGCGCTCGCCGTCAACCGGGCGCAGGGCCGTGAACAGGGCGATGCGAACGGCGGCATGGATCGTCATCACCACGCGCGAGCCGAGCGCGTTCGCGGGTCCGAGACGATCGAACCAGCGCCTCTCGAAGCTCACGCGGTGTCTCTGGCGCGCGCGCGCGGCGTCGGCTGTCACGACTCCGCCGCTGCCCAGATGGACGGCGCGCGCAGACGGCTCCAGCCACACGCTGAGTCCGAGCGACCGCGCACGGCGCGCCCATTCGACGTCCTCGCCGTACATGAAGCCATCCGCCGGGAGCAGCCCAGCGCTCGGAGTCGCCAAGCAGAACGCTCCGCTGACCCAGTCGACCGGCCGCGCTCGCGTGTACAGGTGCCGATCGGCGAACACGGTGGTGGGCACGCGCGAGAACGGGGGGGTCCGGTGCAGCATCATCGCGACCGCGAGATTACGAGCGAGCGTTGGGAAACAGCCGGCAGAGGGCTGCGGCCGGCCGCCACGGTCGCGTAAAACGCCTCCGACGAGCCCCGCGTCGGCGTGCCGCTCGGCAAACTCCACCAAGCGGTCGATTGCCCCCGGGTCTGGGAACGCGTCGCTGTTGACGAGCACCCGATAGCGGCCACGGGCCTTCGCGAATGCGACGTTGTTGGCTGCTGCGAAGCCCAAGTTCTGCTCCATTCGCACGACACGAGCGCCCGGAGCCCTCTCGCGGACGATCTCCAGCGTGCGATCGGTCGACGCGTTGTCAACGACGATCAGCTCGCTGGTATGCGCGACGGTGGCTCTTTGCGTCGCCTCCAGGCAGCGTCCCACGACAGCCTCGTTGTTAAACGTCACGACTACGACCGACACGTCGAGCGCACTGCCCGCGATTCCCGCGGACGCTCGAGCGTCGCCCGGTACCGGCGTGTCCGCTGGCGTCAAGCGCGCCCTGGCCCTGACATCACTTTCCTGCGCTTGGCGGCCCGAGCCGCGGCGAGCGCCGCCGCGGCGACCAACAGGCCGGCGGCGGCACCGCCCGCAGCCCATGTCCCGGTGTCGACGCCCCCATCGGCAACCGCGCTCGTGGCCGGCACGACGGTTTCGTACTTCGCCGGGGGCGGTGTAGCAGGCGTGCCCGAAGCACCCCGCAGTCCCGCGCGCGGACCGATTTCGAAGTCGTCGACTCGGAGCGTCGCCTCGCCGACCGACATGATCTGCACCGCGGCCACGAATGCGCTCGTCCCAGCGTGCGGGATCCACTGGACCGTGATGTGCCTCCAAACCGTCCCGACCCGCACGGTTTCGGCGACGGCGACGTCAGTCGGGCTTGAGCCCATCACCAAGCGGAGACTCACCGGATGCAGCGCCTGAACCCAACCTGAGGCTTCGTAAACGCGTCCCTTGAACGCCGGCCGTTCCAGCCTCGAGTAAGGACCGCATCCTCCGACGACCAGCACCTTGCACGTTGCTTCGAGCGAACCTTCGCCCGCATGCGCTGGATTTACCCCGGGCTTGGTCACGCCGGGGGGAAGGACGTAGATGCCTGCCCCAGTGTCCCAGCCTTCCGCCGAGTGGTCGAGCGGGAATCTCGCGACCGCTCCGCTGTCGAGATCCTCCTTGAGGAAGTTCACGGCGGCCGATGCGGCCGAGTTGGCAACGAACTCGGCGGATCCGCTCGTTCCGGCGTCTGCGAAAATCGTGATCAGCGAGCTCTGGGGATTGCCGCGCGTGCCGAGTCGCAACGATGACGTCCTTTCGCCGGTTAGCTGTGCGACTCGTTCGCGGACCACGGGAATGCGAACGACTTCGCTCGCGGTGTTCCAAGCGATCGTCTGCAGTGCCGGTGACCCGGCGGCGACGCTGACCTGTGCCTCGGCTCGGAACCTGCTCGACGCCGGATGGGTCCCAGCGCCCGCCCCTGCGCCCGCGCCAACACAGAGCACCACGACCGCGGCCGCTAGGAGCCCGGGACGACTCTCCCCCAGCCTCCGAGCGCGCGAAGCGATCACGTCGGTGCGTCGCTGCAACGGTGAGGAGGCCGACACTTGCCCTGTCTACACGATCGTGTCGCGTCGCGCCAACGTCTCACGCGGCGTCACGAGCGCGACGACGAGGGTGAGCGCCAGCAGGACCCATACCCGGAGGTCGAGGCGATCTCCCCCCACCTGCGCCGAGACCACGGCAGAAACCGCGGCTGCCAGGGAGGCCCAGAGCAGGCGCGACCGCGTAGCTAAGGCAACTCTCGTGCTGTGGATCAGGACCGCGGCGAAGACAACCGCCCACGCAAGCAGACCGAACACGCCGGCGTCGATCAGCGAGGCTGCCCACACCCCATACGCCGAACCCAGGACGGTAGGGGCGGAGGTCACGCCGACCGCGTTGTCGACACGCGCCAGCATGACGCTGCTTGCACCCGGACCGTATCCGAGCAGCGGTCGGCGGGCCCATATTTCCGACGATTCTTCCCATGCGCCCGTCCGCGCAGTCACTGTCTGCCGTAGCTGCGCGCCGGAGCGAGCAGTCACGTTCGACAGCACGGTCGGTTCGGCCAGCGTCACGATGCACAGAACGCCGAGCAGCGCGGCGACACCAGCGGCGGTGCCGGCCAGCACCG
Organism: Solirubrobacteraceae bacterium; assembly: GCA_036264095.1. GTDB lineage: Bacteria > Actinomycetota > Thermoleophilia > Solirubrobacterales > Solirubrobacteraceae > Palsa-744. Next base: position 17,418 of record DATARO010000087.1, read on the forward strand.
CTCTTCCGCCGGCGATCGCCGAGCCGGTGGCTACGGTGGTGAGCGCTATCAGTAGCGACGCCCAGGCCAGCGAGGAGTCGGTGAGCAGCAGGGAGGCACCGATCAGTGTCACGCCGCAGGCGAGCACCCAGCGCCTTCGCTGCTGCGCTAGTACCGCCGCGGCGAGCGGGAGCATCGCGGAGAGGTAGATCCCCAGCGCGAAAGGCTCAACGAACGTGCCTCTGATCCGCTCGCGCCCGAACAGCCCGAGCCCTTGGAACCGGGCGCCGGTCGTGAAGTTGTCAGAGTTCGGGGCATTGTCAACGTTTGCCAGTGGCCAGCCGTGCTGCTGGGCAAACCATTGGTAGATGCCGTACGCGGCCGCGAGCAACGCTCCTAAGGCCAGCGCGATCAGGAGCTGGCGCACGCGCTCGCGGGTCCTGAACAAGCCCAGAATCAATCCGACCGACACCAGTCCGACGCCGAGGTCGAGGATGTAGACGATCCAGCGGGTGTGAGATGCGCGTCCGCCGGCCGCCACGGCGAGTGACGGGTTGACGCCGACGACACCGGCCACGACATAGACGACCAGTAGGAAGCCGCACGCCAGCACGACTCCAGCCGGTGCGGCGCGCCAGCCGCGCACGACAAACGGCACCCCGATGACCGCCGCGGCGATCATGGTCGCGTACGAGATACGCAACGTGTAGCTCACGCCAGCAGTTGCCGCATCGTGCAAGAACAGCCCTGCCGCAGCGGCAAGGACCAGATAACGGCAGAGCGCTTCATGCCGCCGCCCCCCAAACTCGAGATCGCGGGTGCGTGGCGCGAGGCCGGCCGGCGCCGTGTTCGGGCGCGCGCCCCCGGCCCGGCTCGGTTGGGCACGGGACTCCGTGGTGCTGATCTCGGTCGGCGTGCGTCTCGGCAATGTCCTGGCCCTGAGTAGGCTCCGCGGCGGACGTCAAGCAACCATTACTGCGCGAGGCCGAGGGACTTCTCATGACATTAGCCGTAAGGCTGGCCATCGGTTTCGCGCTCGGGGCGACGATCTCCTTCGTCGCGACTCCATACGCGATCCGGCTCGCAGGACGACTGAAGTTTTTCGACCTTCCGGTCGGATACAAGGGTCACGCGCGGCCGACGCCCTACCTCGGGGGTGTCGCAGTTGTCGTCGCGCTCGGGGTGGCAATCGCTGCGACGGCGGCCTCGTGGGGCAAGACGGCACCGCTTCTGGCGAGCGTGCTCACGCTTTGCGTAGTGGGCACGATCGACGATCGCCGTTCCCTCTCACCGTTATTGCGCGTCGTCGTCGAGCTGGGCCTAGGGGTGCTCATCTGGCGGGGTGGCCTCGGCTGGCATCTGCACGCCGGGGCGGCAGTCGACATCGTGCTCACCTGCGCGTGGGTCGTTGGGGTTGTGAACGCCTTCAACCTGTTCGACAACATGGACGGGGCGGCGACGACGATGGCGCTCGTCGTAGCGGGCGGCGCCGGTCTCGTCGGCGTCGTGCGAGGGGAAGAGTGGGTCGCGGCGAGCGCGGCCTGCGTATGCGGGTCGTGCGCTGGGTTCATGCCGCGAAACATGGCGGTCCCGGCGCGGATCTTCCTCGGCGACGGTGGCAGCATGCCGCTCGGCTTCGCGGTCTCGGTACTGGTCACGACGGCGGCGGGCACCTCGACCACCACCTGGCGCTCGCTGCTGGTAGGCATCCTCCTGATCGGCATACCCGTGTTCGACACGAGCCTGGTCATCGTCTCCCGTCGTCGCCGCGGAATATCGGTGCTGCAGGGCGGTCGCGACCATCTCACCCATCGCGCCCTGCGCCACCTGCCGAACCCCCGCGCCGTCGCACTCCTGCTGGGCGCGCTACAGGCAGCGCTCTCGGTCGTAGCCGTGCTCGCGAGCCGCGGAGAAGCGGCACTCGTCGTAATCGCCGCGAGCGCCTACCTGCTCATCGCGGGTGCCGCGATCGTCGTTCTCGATGCGCGTCGCGTGGAGGAGACCGTCGTCGATCCGCCGACGCTGCCGCTCCGCCTTTCCAAGCGTGCACTCGCCTGCTTGCTCATTCTGGGGCTCGGCTCGGGTCTCAGCCCGTTCTTCTTCACGTATTTTGACGCCGGCGTGTGGGTGCCGGTGGGTCTCGGGGTGACTCTGCTGTGCTCGATAGCGCTGGTCCTGCGACCTCCGCCCCTGGCCGCACCTGGTGCTCTCGCTGTCGCCGGCGTGCTCGGCCTCGGCGTATGGTCACTGCTGTCGGCGACCTGGGCGGAATCGGTCGAGACCGCTGTTGTCGGAGGCAACCGCTGGCTCGTCTACGGTGCGCTGCTGACCCTGATGCTCACGCTCGTGAGCCACGAGCGGCGAGCTGTAGCGCTGTTCGGCGCCGTCGCCCTCGGCGTGCTCGCAGTAGGCGTGTCCGTGCTCGCGCGCCTGCTCGGCAGCGACCCGGCCTCGCTGTTTCTCAGCGGACGCCTGAACGCGCCGCTCGGATACATCAACGGCGAGGGCTGCCTGTTCGCGATGGCGATGTGGCCCTGCGCCGCACTGCTCGGACACAGCCGCGCGCTCATCGCCGGGGCGGGAGCCGCAGGCGCGACATTGTTCGCGTGCCTCGCGATGCTGTCCGAGTCCCGCGGCACTGCCCTCGCGGTGATCGGCTCGCTCCTCGCCGTGCTTGTGCTCGTGCCGGGCCGCCGGCCACTCGTCTGGGGCCTGCTCGTCGTCGGCGCTGCCGTCGCGCTGGCAGGGCCCGCCCTCCTGCACGTCTACGACCACCGTCTGCAGCCGGCGCGCCTGAATGGCGACGCGCACGCCGCGGGACGCGCGGCGATCGTCGCGGCGCTGGTGTCGGGCGCCGCATGGACCCTTATGCGCACCGGTTGGGCGCGGCTCGAGGCTCGCCCGAGGGTCGCCACGCGCTTACGCGCCTCGGGCGTTGCAGCGCTGGCGCTCGCCGTGCTCGCAGTGGCCGCCGTCGGCGCGGCCTCGGCCGACCGCGTGAGTCGCGACGTCAGCACCCAGTGGCGGGCCTTTGTGCATCTAAGCGAACCTGGCGAAAGCAGCCACGCGGCGTCCGCCGGGCGCACGCGCCTGCTGTCGGGCGGCGGTAATCGCTACGACTACTGGCGTATCGCCTGGCACGTCTTCACGGGTCATCCGCTCGAAGGCATCGGCGCGGGCAACTATGCGCGCCCGTATTACGAACGGCGGGCGACAATGGAGGACGTTGATCAGCCTCATTCGGTCTGGTTGCAGACGCTCGCTGAGCTTGGAATCGTCGGCTTCGGGCTGCTGTTGACGTTCGTTGTCGGGGTAGCGTGGGGAGCCTGGCGGATGCGCGCGCGGGTGCCGAACGCGCCGCTGCGGCAGGGTCTGCTATGCGCAGGCGTGGGCGTCTTCACTGCGTGGCTCGTGCAGGCGAGCGTCGACTGGATGGCGCTCCTCCCGGGTCTCACAGCGATCGCGCTTGCGGCGGCGACAGTGCTGATATGGCCCCGCACGGCCGCGGAAGGGACGCGGTTCAAGACCGAGGCGGCGCTCGATGCGCCGCTCATGGCAGGTCGCCGCGTCGCGGGTGCCGCCACACTCGGCGCGCTGCTGGTCACGTTGATCGCCGCAGGAGCGAGCCTCAGCCGCGCGGGCCTTGCGCAGCTATACCGGAGTCGCGCCCAGCGCGAGCTGGCGCACGACCCCCGCGCTGCGCTCGATGATGCGAATCGCTCCCTCAGCATCGACGCCGACGCAAGCGCCACGTACTACGTGAAGGCGGCGGCGCTGGCGCGCTACGACCAGGCTGCGCCCGCCGAAGCTGCGCTACGCGCGTCCCTGGTTCGCGAACCGGGCAACTTCGTGACCTGGGCTCTCCTTGGGGACATCTCGGTGCGACGCGGGGACCTCGGGAGGGCACGGGTCGATTACGCGCGCGCCCACTTGCTCAACCCGCGCGACGTCGCGTTGGCACTGCTGGCGTCGCGCCCCGGAGAGGTGCTGGCGACGGCACGCCCGGACGCCTGAGCAGCCCGCGTCGCGGTTCCATTGTCAGGGTGGGCCGGGCCTGCCATGACTGGAGATGGTGTCTAGTCAAGCGTCAATTCAGCCGATATCGTCAACCGGATGCGCTTCACGCGCAGATGCAGACAGGGGGCGATCGTGGTGCTGGCAGGCGGCTGTGTCGTCGGCGCCGCGCCGGCGCACGCGCTTGAACCCGGCGTCCACGTCGATCCCGGTTCGCCGGCCGCGAAGGAATACGCGATCCCGCTGAGCGTGGCTCGCGGCCAGGGTACGGAAGCCGCGTCCTCGGGCAAGGAACCGGCGCTCTTCGGTGCCGGCATCACACCGCCGGCCGGGCGGGGTCCAGGCGGCGGCGGTTCCGGTCATTCGTCGCTTCCGGGCGGCCTTGCTAGGACCGACTCTCGCGGCGCGCCGACGCAAGCAAGCGGCTCGCGCAAAGGAGGCGTGTCAGGGGCGAGCGGCGCACCGGCGGCCGCGAAAACGCCGCCCGGAGCGCTCACGGCCGGGGACGGGCATACCGGCGATGGCTCGCTGCTCGCCCTGGTCGGCGGGGGCGTCCTGATCCTCGTGCTCGCCGGCTTTGGTGGCACGGTGCTCCGCCACAGCCGGCCGCCACGGTCCACCCCATGAGCGGAACTTCCTAGTCGTGCGGGTGCTCGTCACGGGGGGCGCGGGCTTCATCGGTTCGCACCTGTGCGACCTGCTCGTCGCCGAGGGGCACTCGGTGGACGCCCTCGACAACGTCTCGACCGGGGGGGTCGAGAACGTCGCCCAGCTCCGGGCGAACCCGTCGTTCGTGCTCACGGTCGGCTCCGTCGACGACGACGAGGTCGTCGCGGAGCTCGTCGCGCGCTGCGACGTCGTCGTCCATCTCGCGGCGGCGGTCGGCGTGCGGCTCGTGGTCGAGGCGCCCGTAGGGGCGATCGAGACCAACGTGCACTGCACCGAGGTGGTGCTCTCCCACGCCGACGCGTACCGGCGGCCGGTACTGCTGGCCTCGACCAGTGAGGTGTACGGCAAGAGCACGGCGCTGCCCTTCCGCGAGGACGGCGACCTGCAGCTGGGCGCCACCGACAAGTCTCGGTGGGCATACGCGTGCTCGAAGGCGATCGACGAGTTTCTCGCGATGGCCTACTGGCGCGAGCGCGGCCTGCCGGTGACGGTCGTTCGCCTGTTCAACACGGTCGGGCCGCGCCAGACAGGCAGCTACGGAATGGTCGTGCCGCGGCTGGTCGGGCAGGCGCTCGCCGGCGATCCGCTCACGGTCTACGGCGACGGCACCCAGCGGCGCTGCTTCTGCCATGTCGCCGACGTCGTCCGAGCGCTGTACGGGCTGATGCGCAGCGAGAGCGCCGCCGGCAACGTCTTCAACATCGGCTCGACCGATGAGATCTCGATCCTCGACCTGGCGCGGCTGATCGTCAATCAGACCGGCTCCTCGTCCCGCGTCGAGCTGATTCCCTACGACGAGGCCTACAGCGAGGGGTTCGAGGACATGTACCGCCGGATCCCCGACATCGCCAAGGTCGGCGCATTATTGGGATGGGCCCCCGAGCGCCCACTCGGGGAGATCATCCGCGACGTCGCCGCGCACCAAGCAGCCGGCACTGTCAACTGCGAGGACTCCGCGGCGGCCACGACCGGTCCCGCGGCCCAGCGATCAGGAGATTGACGCGAACGCCACGATATGCGAGCATCGGTTGACACGGGCGGGCCTCGCTGTACGCAACGCAGTCGGGAGGGGCCTTAGAGCTTTGGTTTGCCGGGACTTCCTGCTCGGCACAGCGATGGAGGCGGAGATGAGGCGGATAGGCGTTGGGGGAGCGGTAGCGCTATTGCTACTCGTCGCCGGCCTGGTGAGCGCGGCTGGCGCTTCGGCAGCGGAATACGAAGTCGAAGGCCTGCCCGAAGTCGGACACTGCGTCAAAGTCGCGCGCGGGGCCGGCGAATACGAGGAGGGCCAGTGCGTTCACGCCGTGTCGAAAGGCGGGTTCTACGACTGGCATCCGGTGCTGGAATCCCAAAAACTGAAGTTCTCCGGCTCGGGCGGCGCGACGAAGCTGACAGTGGCCGGGCAGCCGTTGCGGAGCCTCTCATGCATCACAACGAACCTCACCGGTACCTGGACGGGGCGCCACACCGCTGAGATCCACCTCGAACTTCAGGGGTGTCTGAACTCCGAACACAAGCAATGCCAGACGAGCACGAACAAATCCGAAGTCTTCGGCGAATTCCCGGCCCACCTCGGATTCATCCGGAACGTGATCAAAAACGGCAAACCTGTGGCGGAAGTCGGGCTCGACTTCAAAGCCGAAGGCCTGCTCCCGCAGCTCACCTCCTACGAATGCGGCAGTCTGACGGAAGAGACCTTCATCGAAGGCTCGCTGATCGGCAAGATCTCGCCGATCGACGCGATGACGACCAAATCCAACATGCTGCTGCAGGTCGTCAAAGGCAAACAGCAGTACCGGAAATTCCAGGGAGAACCGGAAGACGTCCTGACCGCGAGCTGGCTCTCCGGCCTGGAAACGCTGCACGCGCCCGCGATGTTCGGGATCGCGCCGAAAACGGAGTCCGGGGAAAACGAATCCGGGCCCGTCGAGATCAAAGCCGAGCTGATCGAAGGCTGAGCGCCGCTCGCTGAGCGGCGTACCGAGCAGCTCGCGCGCCGCCTCGCACGCGGCTGCTCCCGCCGGCCCTCTCGTCCCGGGCTGCCAGCGTGGGCCCGCCGGCGTCGCTGCGTCTCCTCTGCCGAGAGTGCGGGCGACGCACGGAAAAACTCCGCCCGTCACCGATTAGACCTGGCGTCCTCCGCGGTCTAAGTTCCATCAGGCGAGACGCAACCCCCGAAGGAGGATCGAAATGCCGGACACGAGCACGGGCACGCTCATCAACCAGATCTCGACGGTCATCGTCCCGGTCAGCGACCAGGATGCCGCCGTCGCCTTCTACACCGAGAAGCTCGGCTTCGAGAAGCGCGCCGACGTCCCGATGGGCGAGCAGATGCGGTGGATCGAAGTCGCGCCCCCCGGGGCCAGCAGCACCGTCGCGATCGTCCCGCCGCGCGAGGGCGAACCGGTCGGCGTCCAGACCCGAATCGCGTTCTCCACGCACGACATCGAGTCCGCCCACGCCGAGCTGACGGCCGCGGGCGTCGACTGCGACGAGGTCGAACGGATGGGCGGCCCGGTGCCGCCGATGCTGTTCTTCCGCGACCAGGACGCCAACAAACTCCTGATCGTCGAGCTCAGCGAGTAGTCACCCGCCGAGAGCAGCCCGCCGCCGCTCCCCCCGGCGGCGGCGGGCGCCGCTCAGCGCGACTGCGGCAGCCTGACCGCGCCGCGCGCGGTCGCCGGCGCCGACGGCGGCGGAACGACCGGCCCGATGTCCCCGTCGGGCGCCTCGTCGAAATCGACGATCACGGGCGCGTGGTCGCTTGGTTTGCTCCCCTTGCGCGCCTGCCGGTCGACCCAGGCCGCGCGGACCCGCTCGGCCACCGGCTCACCCGCGAGGACGAGGTCGAGGCGCATGCCGAGATCCTTGTGGAACATGCCCGCGCGGTAGTCCCAATAGGTGAAGACCCGCTCGCCGGGCCAGCGGTCGCGCACGACATCGCGCAGCCCGACCGACTGCAGCTCCGCCAGCGCGGCCCGCTCGGGCGGCGTCACGTGCGTCTGGCCGACGTAGGCCTGCGGGTCGAACACGTCCTCGTCGGCCGGCGCGATGTTCGCATCGCCGCAGACGACGACCTCGCGCGGCCCCGCGGCGACCACCTCGCGCAGCGCCGCCAGCCAGGAGAGCTTGTAGAGGTAGTGCTCCGAGTCCGGTTCGCGCCCGTTCGGCACGTAGACGCAGTGCACCCGCACGCCGCCGCACGTCGCCGAGACCGCCCGCGCCTCGGCGTGGGGGAAGCCGGGCGCGCCGTCGAAGCCGTAGACGTGGTCCTCGCAGCCGACGCGCGAGAGGATCGCCACCCCGTTCCATTGCACCTCTCCGTGACGCGCGAACTCGTACCCCCGCTCGGCGAGCTCGCCCGCGAGCAGGTCGTCGAACGCGGCGTCTGCGAGCTTCGTCTCCTGCAGGCACACGACGTCGGGCCTGCGTTCGTCCAGCCACGGCAGGAAGCGCGGCATGCGCTGCTTCAGCGAGTTCACGTTCCACGTCGCCAGGCGCACGCCCGCAACGTAGCGCGCGCTCGCCCCGCCGCGGGCTCGCGAGCGTCTCAGCCGCGCTCGAGGTGCTTCTTCAGCTTGCCCGGCATCGACTCGACGACCTGCCGGCGCAGGATCGCCACCATCGGCCCGCGGATCAGCATCCCGAGCACGCGGCCCAGGTCGACGGTCATCTCGTACGTCGCCCTCGTGGTGCCGTCGCCGAGATCCTCGAACTCCCAGGAGCCGTCGATCGACTTGAGGTCGCCCTCGGCCTGCGTCCAGCGGATCGCCCCCGGCTCCTCGTAGCTGAAGCCGAGATCCGCCTTCAGGTCGCGCACGCCGCCGTTCGTGACCGTGCGGACGAGCACCTGGCGCCCGTCGGCGTCGCGCTCGAGCACCTCCACCCGCTTGATCTCCGGCTGCCACTCGGGTGAGTGCTCGACGTCGGCGGCGGCGGCGAACACCTCGGCGATCGGCGCGTTGATCGTTGCAGTCGCGGTTCCGTGGATGGCCATGCGCGGTCGCGGTCGATCCTACGCGCGCGCGCCGGTCGGGTCCAGCCCGGCTGAGCGCCCGCGAGCAAACCCGTGTGGTCGAGGGATGGCTGTGTTGCCCTGATGGCGCAGCAGTGAAGGAGTAGCGGCCCGCGGGGGAACCATCCCGCGGGCCGCGGCTGGTGAGGGGCCCTCAGGCGTCCCCTGCAAGCACGAGCGTGCGCGCCGTGGCAGCGGCGGCGAATGCGGCCGTGACGGCGCGCTTCGCCTCGCCGAAGAAGACCTCGCCGTCGCGGGTCAGTGCGACCCCGCGCGGATTGCGCACGAGCAGCGCCAGCCCGAGCGCCCGCTCGAGCCTGCTGATCGACTGCGACAGCGCCGGCTGGGCGATGTGCAGCTCGCGCGCGGCGCCCGAGATCTGGCCGGTCTCGGCCACGCAGACGAAGTGGTGGAGCTGCGCATGGCTGAAGCACACCGGTGCCGGCGCGCCGGGCATCGCTACCCCGCCTGCGCGAGCGAGGGCCGCTCGCCGATCGGGATCGCGGCGGCGCGCCGCACGGTGATCGAGGTGTGCGTCCCCGCGCGATCGACGACCAGCACGACATGCCCGGCGGTCGACTCGCCGGCGAGGATCCGCACCGGCTCGGCGATGAAGCAGCGCAGCGGGGCCGAGAGCGCATCCGCCCCGACGGCGACTTCGAGCTCGCGGCGCCGGGCGTCGTAGCGGATGTTGCGCAGCGGGCGGAACGTGGCGCGCGCCCCGCTGTCCTCATCGCCGCGTGTGCGCGCGCGCACGTTCGCCACGCCGCCGGCGTGATCGGCGGACAGGAGGTCCAGGTACTCCGCCCACCCCTCCCGCGGGAGCTCTACGAGTGTCGGTGGCGACTGCGGTCCCATGACGCACTCAAATATGCGCCCCCCTGCAGCTGCGCACCACCCAATCCTGGATGCCTGTGCGCGTCAGGCAGCGCGAGCGCGCAGCGCGTCCGCGTCGAGCAGCGTCAGCCGTCCGCGCTCGGTGCTCAGCCACCCGAGCTCGCGCAGCGTCTGCAGCGCCTGCGCGACGCCGGCGCGGGAGGCGCCCGTCCAGCTCGCCAGCTCGTCCTGGGAGATCGGCATCGCGACCGCGATCCCCGCCGGGGAAGCCTCGCCGTAGCGATCCGCGAGCTCGACGATCCGCGCGGCCAGTCGCCCGAGCGTGTCCGACGCGGCGAATTCGAGCCGCTTGACGGTCGCCTCGCGGAAGCGGCCGGCGACCGCTTCCAGCAGGACGACCGCGACGCGGGGGGTGCGCTGCAGGTGCGCGCGCAGCGCGCCCGAGGGGATCACGAGCGCCTCGACCTCCTCGAGCGCGGTCACCGTCGCGGTGCGCGACTCGCCGTCGATGAACGTCAGCTCGCCGAGGAGGTCGCCGGCGTCACGCAGCGACAGCAGCAGCTCGTGCTCGCCCTGCGCCGAGCGCGTCACCTTCACCCGCCCGCGCAGCAGCAGGATCACGTGATCGTCGGTGTCGCCCTGCAGCATCAGCGTCTCGTCCTCTGCGAACACGCGTCTGGCGCCGAGTGCGAGCAGGCCCTCCCGCTCCTGCTCGTCGAGGCATTCGTAGAACGTGGTCGGTATCTGCACGTGCAGAGAATGGCAAGTGCGACCGATGTTCAGGAGCCGGCCAGCTCGCGGGCCCGGTCCGCGAGGTGCGGGACCTCGAGGCGTTCGAGCTGCTCGGCCGCCTCGGCCGCGCGGTCGCGCGCCTGCTCGGGGTCGAGCTCGCGCAGGCGCAGCGAGGACTCGGCGAGGCAGCGGGCGGCATCGAGCGGCCGCGCGAGCGCCGTCCACTGCGCGCGCGCGAGGTCCAGGTCCGCGGGATCGCCGACGAGGCCCGCCGCCTCGAGCGAGGCCGCGTGGGAGACGGGATCGTGCGCGCCGGCGGTGAGCGCCTGCGCGCGCGAGACGACCTCCCTGGCCTCCTCCTCGCGGTCGCTCTCCACGCAGACGAGCGCGAGCGCCGCGCACGCCTCGGCCCCGAGCGCGCCGAGCCCGGCCCGCTCGCAGACCGACAGCGCCTCACGGAGCGTCGCGTCGGCGTCGCCGAGCTCGCCTCGGTCGCGGAGCGCGGCGGCGAGCGCGATCAGCGCCTCCGCCGTGGTCTCCGCGCGGCCGTGGCGCGACATCGCCGCCCGCGCGCGCACGAGCAGCGTCATGGCGCCGTCGAGGTCGCCCGAGCGCCATCGCAGTCGCCCCCGCAGGGCGTCGGCCAGGCACAGCTTGCTCTCGAGCCCGTGGGCTTCGGCGAGCTGTGCGGCGCAGTCCGCCTCCGCACCCGCCTGTGCCCACTCGCAGCGGCGCAGCGCGAGGCCGCCGAGCGCGGCGCGGAGCTCGATCTGAAGCGGCACATCCCCCGTCTGCTCCGCGAGCTCGAGCGCGTCCGCATAGCGGTCGCGAGCGCCGACGTAGTCGCCCAGGCAGTGATCGAGCGTGCGGCCCGCTGCGAGCATCGCGAGCGCGGCCTCCTCGGGATCGCTCTCGCGCACGAGCTCGACCGCCCGCTCGAGGCTCTGGCGTGCACCGGCCGCATCCCCGATCCGCCCGAAGACGCCGCCGTAGATCGTGTGCGCCCGACTCGCCGACCGCGCATCTTCGAGCTGCTCGGCGAAGCTGAGGGCCCGGCCGGCCGTGTAGGCGGCGAGCATGTTCGCGCCGACCTGCATGTAGAGGCTCGCCGCCTCGCCGAATAGCCGCGCCAGCGGCGGTGAAGCGGGCCGGTCGCGCACGAGGTTGATCCCGCGTTGCAGGTGCTTGACGGCCGCGTCGCGATCGCCGTCGAGGACCAGTGCGGCGGCGATTTTTCGGTGTGTCTCGGCGGCCCGCTCGATGCTTTCGCCCTCGCGGTGATGGCCGAGACAGCGCTCCCAGGCCTCGATCGCCACCGCGATGTTGCCGAGGCGCATCTCGATCTCGCCGCAGCGCTCTGAGATGTCGAACAGCGCAGGGTCCGCCGGCTCGGCGAACGTGGCGGCCGACCGGTAGCGCTCGAGCGCTTCATGGTTGGAGAACACCGACGCGGCCTGGTCGCCGGCGGCGACCCCGTGCTCGAGCGCCGAGTTGCGCATCCGCGCGAGCTCGTCCGCCGGCAGCCTGACCTCGGCGGCGAGCACGGCTGCCCGAGCATGGTGCTCGGCGAGCGCGAACGCCGAGCCCGCGCCGCTCCGGACGGGCCGCGCCTCGAGCGCGGCCGCAACCTCGACGTGCTTGCGCGCCCGCACCGCCTTGGGCAGTCGTTCGTAGGCCGCTTCGCGCACGAGCATGTGCTCGAAGGCGAAATCGCCGCCTGTCCCGACCGGCCGGATCAGGTGCTTCTCGCGCAGCGTCTCGAGCGCGGCGCCGAGATCGGCGCGCGGGTCGTCCGCGAGCGGCTCCAGCGAGGCGGCGGAGAAGGTGAGCCCCACCACCGATGCGTGTCCGAGCAGGTCGCGCTCGAACGGGCTGAGCGCGTCGAGGCGGACCGACAGCAGGCCCTTGACCGTGTCGGGAAGCTCGGCGTGGCCCGCCTCGTCGACGGCGATGCTGTCGACGAGCGCCTCGGCGAACAGGGGATTTCCGCCCGTGCGCTCGGCGAGCACGGAACGTTCCGCCACCGTTGCTCCGCCCTCTGTCCCCAGCAGCGCGTCGATCAGCTCGCGCGCGTCGGAGCCGGCGAGCGGCTGCAGCACCATGCACGTCCGGCGGCGGCGCTCGGTGGCCCACTGCGGGCGCCGCGCGAGGAGGTCGTCGCGGCCGACGCACACCTGGAGCACCGGACCCTCGAGCCAGTTGGCGAGGTACTCGACGAGGTCGAGCATGCCTTCGTCGGCCCACTGGGCGTCGTCCCAGATGAGCACCGGCACGCGGTCGGCGGCGAGCGCCTCGAGCATCGTGCGCACGGTCGCGAAGAAGTTCTCGCGCGCCGCCTCACTCGCGAGCTCAGCGCCCTTGGCCTCCTCGTCGGCCGGTCCGGCGTCGAGCAGCCGCAGCAATGGTGCGAGCCGTTGCTCGGCGCCCTCGCTCGTCGTGGCGGACGGCAGCAGCGGTGTGAGCGTCGCGACGAGCTTCTCGCGCACCTCGGCGGCGCTGTCGCCGGGCGTCGTCTGCGATTGCTCGCCGAGCATCTGCGCGAGCGGTCCGAACGCGGCCTCCGAGCCGAATCCGAGCGAGCGCCCGTGCAGGATGTGCGCGCGCGGCAGTCGCCGCGCGAGGCGTCGCTCGAGGGCATCGACGAGCCGCGTCTTGCCGACGCCCGCGTCGCCCACGAGCGTGAGGAGGTGCGAGGCGCCGTCGGCGGCGACGTGCTCGTAGAGCTCGGCGAGGCGGGTCAGCTCGCGCTCCCGCCCGATCAGCGGTGCGCGCGCGAGCGGTCGCCCCGGGCGCGCCCGCGGCTCCGCGACGGACACCACCTCCCAGGCGCTGACGGGCTTCTCCTTGCCCTTCAGCGTGAGCGGGCCGACCTGGCGGTAGGCGACCGCCGCCGCGGTCGAGCGCCTCGTGCGGTCGCCGACGAGCGTCCGGCCCGGCTCCGCTGCTCCCTGCAGGCGCGAGGCAACGTTGACCGCGTCGCCCACGACCGTGTATTCGCTGCCGATCAGCCCGGCGAGCACCTCGCCCGTATTGACGCCGATCCGCAGCGCCAGCTCGAGGTCGAAGTCGCCGCGCAGCGTGCGGTTCAGATCGCCCATCGCCGCGTGCATCCCGGCCGCGGCCCGCACCCCCCGCTCGGCGTCGTTCTCGTGTGCGCGCGGCGCCCCGAAGACGGCCATCACGTTGTCGCCGATGTACTGGTCGACGTAGCCGCCGAAGCGTTCGACCTCGAGCGCGAGGCGTTTGAGGCAGCGGTCGGTGACGGCCTTGACGCTCTCGTGGTCGAGCTGCTCGGAGATCGTCGTGTAGCCGACGATGTCGGCGAACACGATCGTGACGATGCGACGCTCCTCGGCGCGCACCGGCGCCTGCGCCGGCCCGGGACCGATTGCGTCCAGATGCGTGCCGCAGGCCACACAGAAGCGCGCCTGATGCTGCGCGCCCGCTCCGCAGCTCGGGCAGGAGCGGCCGAGCGGCGCCCCGCACTCCATGCAGAAGCATGCGCCGGGCTCGCTCGCGGTCCCGCAGCGCCCGCACGGACCGACCGCCATCTCGTGATCGTCCCCCGGGGCCACCGCGGTCATCCGACGTCCGTCTGGGCGGCCGTCCGCGCCGTCCTAAGGGGACGGATTGGCGGGCGCCACGATCTTCCCCGGCTCGGCGACGAAGTCCATCTGCCCTTCGAACGACAGCCGTGTCGTCTGTGTCGTGAGCCCGAGCTCGGTGTCGATCGGATGGCTGTCGAGGTGATTGACGACCACTTTCCACTCGGCCAGGGACGGACGCATCTGCGTCTTCAGGAACCGGATCGGCGACTCGACGACGCCCTGGTAGCAGGCCTTGCCCGCCACCGCCGCGTCGCGGAACTGCTTGAGGAACACCTGCAGCGTCTGGTGTCCGCTGAGCGCTTCGAGGATCGATTTGAGAACGCTGACTTCGGGCAGGCCGTCTGCGAGCTCGTGCCAGACCCGGGGCAGCGTCTCCAGCACGTCGCCGAGGTCGCGCCACGCACCGGGCTGCGGGGTGTCGCGGCCGGTCAGCTTCAGTTCGAGCAGCGTCCGCCAGCCCGCTTCGTTGGTGGCCTTGAAGTCTCCGCCGAAGGCCTGCACGACCTGGGGGCTGCCGAGCGCCGACGCGGGTTCGAAGATCCCGAGCGTCTTTGGGTAGCCATAGATCTCGCGCCCGCCGGCATAGGACATCGGGTTGTTGACGAGGATGTACGGCACGCACATCGCGACGCGTTCCGCGATGAACTTCTTGTCTTCGATGCGGCCGGCGGCGACCGGGATCCACACTGAGGTCTGGGCCTCGTCGACGGACCCCCAGTCGGCGAAGCCCGGTGCCTGTGAGCTGACCTTCTTGAAGGCGCCCGACTGCATCAGCAGCCACTCCCCGAACATCGGCCGGTAGACCACCTTGCCTTCCGCGGGGACGTTGTAGACGCGCTCCACGAGCTCTGCGATCTTCGTCGCGTCGCCGCGCAGCAGCAGTCCGCGGAACGTTCCTTCCGTCGAGAGGAACGGCGGAGGGGCGGTCGCGCGGCCGCCGAACTCGACGTAGTCGGCCTGGCTCATGTCGGCTCTCCTGTGCTCGGGGGTGGTGACACCGGAGTCGTCGGCCTGCGCGCTGGCGTCTCGCCGTTGGGCGGCACCGTGCCGGATAGGGGCGCTGACGGGGGGCTCAACGGCGGCGGCATCGAGACCGGACCGGGCGAGGTCGAGCTCAGCCAGCGGTCGTCGTCCCCGATCAGCGTGCGCGCCTCCCCGGCGAGCGCGATCGCGGCCTGGACGCCCGAGGCCACCGCCGACTCGACGCAGCCGGCGTCGATGCCGTTGCGCGTCCAGTCTCCGGCGAGGAGCAGGTTGGCGACGCCGGATTCGTGCGCGCGCAGGCGGCGTGCGACGGAGCCCTTCGGCGTCAGCACGTACCGCTCGCTGGGGTTGATGTTCGCACGGAAGTACTGCGAGGTGAAGCGGGCAGGGCCCTGGGTCGCGCGTCCCGGGTCGGCGAGGAACGCCCAGTTGATCCCGGTGCCCGTGTAGTTGACCGACTTCGGCCAGACGGGCGCGATACTCGATTCGAGGAAGCCTTTGGCGTTTTCGCGGACGCGCGCGGTCGCCTGCGCGGCGGTCTCTTCCGCGCGCGTGTCGAGCACGCCGCAGAAGTATGCGAGGCCGTGGACGCCGTCGCGGTTGTCCCAGCGCTCGCGAGCGAGCAGGTGCGTCATGTCGCACCAGGTGTCGAGCGGCTCGACGTAGCACCCGGCGACCGAGTTCTGGGATTGCGTCCAGCCGAGTTCGCGGGGCGTCTTCGTGAGCCACAGCTGGAAGGCCTGAGTGCGGACCGTGACCGCGGCTTCGAGCATCTCGGCGAACGGCTTGTGCGCGGCGGCGATCTCCGGGCAGATCGAGGGCAGCGCGCCCACGGGGATGCCGAGCACCACTTGGTGGAAATCTTCCTCCAGCTTCAGCTTCTTGACGGCTGCGAGCCCCAGCGGGTCCGCGGCGCCCTCGAAGTCCGGTTCCTTCGCGGCGATCGCTGCGCCCCCGGGGATCCGTCCCCACAGCGGCTCGCTCGGCCAGCACTCCAGCCGCTGGACGATTTCGATCGGCTCGTAGGAGCCGCCCTGCATGTCGACCTGTTCGACGATGTCGATCGACTCGACGCGTTCACCATCGCCCGAGAGGTGAAGGCCGGTGACGCAATGGAAGAACTCGAACTTCACCCCGCGCTTCAGCAGGACCTCGAAGAACGGGGTGAGGACCGTGTCCCCCATCCCCGCCTGCATCTTGTACATGATCGATCCGCGATAGGTGAACGCCAGCCGGAGGAAATCGTTCATCGCCGTGCCGGCAGCAGCATTCGCCTTCGCGATATCGCCTTCGGGGTAGGCGAACGCGAGGTCGTAGATCGCCCGCAGCAGCGGCGCGCGCTCTTCCGGCGTCGCCCCGAGCGTGGTCGCCTTCGCCCCGTGCTGCCCGAGCCACTCGCACAGATCGAGGTGGTTGATCGCTTCCCAGCCCTTTTCGCCGAGCACGCCGTCTTCGACGATGCCGGAGGCTGCCGAGGCGAACGTGTCGAACATCGTGAAGTAGAGGCGCAGGCGCGGGTCGCCCTCGACATCGGTGTGGAACATCAGCCACAGCGCGTCGCGCGCTGCGCGCAACAGCTTCACGAGCGCCTCCTCGGCGATCTTTTTGAGGTCTTCGGGGAGGCCGGAGCCCGTGATCGGCGCGACCGCCGGGTGCACGCTGTGGGGGAGGAGATCGGTCCCGCTCCCCTCCGCGCCGCGGGCGATCGTGAGCGCGAGCTCCAGCAGGCGTGCGGCGGGCAGCGGGGCCGCCTCGGTCGAGCCGGCCAGGAACGTCCTCACCGCGTCCCAGTCGGCCGCGGTCGAGAGCTGGGCGGACGCGTGCATCGAGCCGCCAGGTTCGGCTTTGGCCAAGCCGTCGATCGCCCATTCGCACAGCCACAGCGCGATGCCCCAGAACCCCGGCAGCGCGGTTTCCCTCCCCGGTTCGAGTTCGTTGGTCGGCGCCTTGAACGGGAGCGTCACCCAGCTGCCCCGCTGGCGGTCATAGAGGACTGTTTCGTCGCAGCCCTTGAACGCTTCGTCGAACGTCGCCAGCGGGTGGTCCTCCGGTCGTGCGAGCTCTTCGTAGGCGCTGCGCATCAGGTTCAGGGCGTTCTCGTAGAACCCGAACCAGACGTGGAGCCCGTGCTCCTCGATGCGCCCGCCGCGGTCCGGGGCGAGATTGCGCCCGCTCGCGCACTTGCCCCCGAGGCGCCAACCCGGCTGGTAGACGGTGACCTCGTAGCGGCCTTGGTGGCGCTTGGCGGTGAGCTCGAAAGCGGCAGCGACGGCGGCTGGGCCGCCGCCGAGCACGGCAACTTTTTCGACTTTGCTCTGCGCCGCCATGAGACCCCCGGGACACGCACAGACTGCTTGCCTACAAAAGCTAGCGCAGCGATGACGTCGCGGGACGGCGCTGCCATACTTTCGTGTTATGGCGGGGGGCAACGCGGATATGGTTCGCCGCGCCTGCGAGGCGTGGTGTGCCGGCGACATCTCGATCTACCGCGAGATGTACACCGCCGACGTGATCGCCGAGGGCGGCGGGCTGTGGCCCGAGGGCGACGGCTCGATCCGCGGGGCCGAGAACGTCATCGGCAACTTCGAAACGGTGATGGCACCGTTCGAGCGCAGCGAGCTGATCCCGATCGAGTTTCACGAAGATGGCGACGCGCTCGCGGTCGAGCTCCGCTGGCGCGGCTACATGGCGGGGATCGGTACGCCCGTCGAACAGCAGCTCGTCTGCGGCTACCGCTTCCGCGACGGCCTGATCGCCTACACCGCGTGGTACCCCGAGCTCGCGACCGCCCTGCAGGCGCTCGGGATCGGAGCAGCCCACCCGACCGCCCCCGGCGTGCAGCCGGCCTAGCCTCGCCCCACCCGCGCCCCGGTCACGCGCGCGCGGTGAACGTGACGTCCATCCGCTTGACGCCGTGGATGAACGCGCTGCGCAGCAGCTCCGGCTCGCCCGCCTCGATGTCGGGCATGACCCGCAGCAGCTCGGAGAAGATCGAGCGCAGCTGCGTTCGCGCGAGCGAGGCGCCGAGGCAGTAGTGCGGTCCCCCGCCGCCGAACCCGAGGTGGCGGTTCGGATCGCGGGTGACATCGAAGCGCCACGGGTCCTCAAAGGCGTGCTCGTCGCGATTGCCCGAGTGGTAGAAGAGCACGACGCGCTCGCCCGGCTCGAGTTCCTGGCCGTGGACCTCGACCGCGCGCGTCGTCGTGCGACGGAACGTCATCACCGGTGAGGCCCAGCGCACGAACTCCTCCACCGCCGCGGGCAGGTGCCCGCCGGGATCCTCCAGCAGCAGCGCGCGCTGGTCGGGGTTGACGGTCAGCGCCCGCATCGCGTGCGAGGTCGTGTGCCGCGTCGTGTCGTTGCCCGCCACCGACAGCAGCACGAAGAACGCGGCGATCTCGGCGTGCGTCAGGCGCTCGCCGTCGACCTCGGCCTGCACGAGCGCCGTCATCAGGTCGTCGCCCGGGGTCGCCTCGCGGTGGACGGCGAGCTCGGTCGCGAACTCTGTGAGCGTCCACAGCGCCTCGCCGAGCACTTCGATCGGCTGGCGCTCGCCGAAGATCTCCGGGTCTGCGGCCGAGACGAGCGTGTCGGCGGCGGACACGATCCGCTCGCGTTCGGCCTCGGGCACCCCGATCATGTCGGAGATCGTCACGAGCGGCAGGCGCTTGGCGATCATGGCGACGAAGTCGCCGCCTCCGGTCGGCGCGGCCTGCTCGACGATCTCGCGCGCGTTGACGCGGATGCCATCCTCGATGCGCGCGACCTGGCGCGGCGTGAACGCGGCCGCGACGAGGCCGCGCAGCTTCGTGTGGCGCGGCGCGTCCATCGCCAGGAAGGACTGCGACGCCTCCAGCAACTCGGGCGGCGCGTCGGCGAACTGCACGCCGTCGCCGGAGCGGAACGTCTGGGCGTCGCGCGAGATCCGGCGGATGTCCTCGTAGCGCACGACCGCCCAGTAGCTCTGGCGCGCCTGGTCGGGCAGGCCGAGTATGTCCTCCGGCGGCTCGTGGCGGGTCAGCCGCGCCGCGCGGCGCAGCTCGGCGAAGTACACGTCGCGCTCCTCAGCCGTGCGTCCCCAGAAATCGAGCGAGCCGAGGTCGACGTCGGGCGGGAGCGGAGCCTCCGGGACAGCCACTGCGCCGACTCTACTCCGACGCCCGCGGCCGTGGCCCGGAAACCCATGGGTCGCGTCGGCGCGGCGCCGGCGCGTAGACTCCGCAGCTCGCGCAGGGCCGCACGAGAGGAGCGCCGTGTCGATAACGCCAACACAGAGCCAGGTCGAAGCGCTGGCGGCGATGCCCGCCGGTGAGCCCGTCGTGATGCTGAACCTCCTGCGCTTCAAGGAGGACGCCGACGGGATCGACGCCGGGATGACGGGCCGCGAGGCGTACGGCATCTACGGCCAGCAGACCGCCCCGTTCCTCGCGCGCGTGGGCGGGCGCGTCCTGCATGCCGCGGACGCCCGCCAGACCGTGATCGGTCCCGACGAGTGGGACATGGCGATCTTCGTCGAGTACCCGTCGGCACAGAACTTCCTCGCGATGGCGACCGATCCCGAGTACCTGAAGGTCCACGCGCACCGCGACGCCGCGCTGGCGGACTCGCGGCTGATCGCGTGCCACTCGCTGGCCCTCGGCGGCTGACGTCCGTCCGGCACCGGGGGGCGCCGGGCCGGGGCCACGGACCCGGGCTTGCCGCAAAGGGTTGACATTTCGCTCCGCTCCGCTGTTAGGGTGCTCCAGCGGCGACTCGAGCGGGAGGGCCCCGCCGTACACGGGACACAGGCGGGCCACGGCCGGCCAGAGGCAGGGGGGACACATGCTGGGGATGGTTGCTACGCCGCGCCGCCGCGCGCTGCAATGCCTGCTCGGACTCGCGGTCGCACTCGGCGTGCTCGCCGCGCCTTCGATCGCGAGCGCGTCGATCACGTCGGTCTTCGGAAGCGTCACGTGCACCGAACAGACAAGCGGCGCCAGCATCGGCCAGCGCTGGTGTGGCAACTCCGCCGGGAGCACCGTCGCGAGCTTCGACGGAACGCCGATCGACGTCGCCGTCGGCTTCCCCGCCGCGTCCGGCAGCGACAGCAACTACCCCGTCGTCGGCATCTACCACGGCTGGGGCGGCACCAAGATCACCCCGTCGAGCTCGAGCGCGCAGCGCTGGCTGAAACTCGGCTACGCGGTTTTCAGCATCACCGATCGCGGCTGGGGCTCCTCGTGCGGCGGCCCGGCCAAACCGGCCAACTCGGTCAAGGCGGCGCCGTGCGAACACGGCTACATCCACCTTCTCTCGCGCGCGTATGAGGTACGCGATGCCCAGACCCTGCTCGGGAAACTCGCCGACGAAGGCCTGATTGATCCGCAGCGGATCGCCGCGACCGGCGGCAGCTACGGCGGCGGCATGTCGCTGCAGCTCGGCTCGCTCAGGGATCGGGTCGAACTCCCCAATCACGAACTGATCCCGTGGGAAAGCCCCGCCGGCAAACCGATGAAAATCGCCGCCACGGCTCCCGAATATCCGTGGAGCGACCTCTCGCAGGCGCTGATGCCGAACGGCAGCGGCCTCGACTACGTGGCGAACTCGCCCTACAGGGGAGTGCTGGGCAACCACCGCTTCGGGATCGAAAAGAACAACTGGAACGCCTCGCTCTACGGCGCAGGGCTGGTGCTCGGCTACTACGGGCCCGAAAGCGACCCCGAAGCCAACCTCACCGGCTGGCACAACTTCGACATCACGGGCGGGCCCTACGACGGCAAGCCGCTCGCGCTGCAGCAGGAAGAACAGCTCGTCTACCACAGCGCCTACTACACGGACCTCTCCGAGCCGCCTGCGCCGGCGCTGATGGAGAACGGCTGGAACGACGACCTGTTCCCGGTCGACGAAACCGTGCGTTACTACAACAAGGTCCGCGCGAGCTACCCGAGCCAGGCGATGAAGCTCTTCTACCTGGATCTCGGGCACAACCCGCGCTCGGCCTCGACGGTCTCGACGGGTGACGTCGGAAAGCTCCAGGCCGCACAGAACGCGTGGTTCGCCTACTACCTCAGGGGCGAAGGCAGCGAACCGGCCGGCGCCCACGGCGGGGCCACCGCGATCACGAGCTTCTGCCCGCAGGTCGCAAGCGGCTCCGGCACCGAATACACCGCATCCAACTGGGCCGGGCTGGCACCGGGTGAGGTCCGCCTGAGCGGCGCCGCCGAACAGACCGTGCAGGCTCCGGGAACGGCTCCCGCGAACGCGTTCACCTCTGGGACCGTGTGCACGACGCAGGCCTCGGCCGACAACACGTCAGCTGCCGAGTACAAGCTGCCGTCGGCGCCCGCCGGGGGTTACACCGTGCTCGGCTCGCCGACCGTGATCGCGGAAATCTCGACGCCCGGCGCCAACGACCAGCTGATCGCGCGGCTGTACGACGTCAACACGTCGGCCGCCACCGAGCAGCTGATCGGCCGCCAGACCTACCGCCCCCTGAATCCGAGCGAAGGCTTCGTGAAGCAGATCTTCCAGCTGCATCCGCAGGCCTGGAAAGTCGAAAGCGGGCATGTGGTGAAGCTCGAGCTGCTCGTCCAGGACTCGACCTACGCGCGCACCTCGTCCTCGCCGCACTCGATCCAGGTCCGCAACCTCGAACTCCGTCTCCCGACCGCGGATGCGCCGGGCAGCGCGGAAGGCCTCGTGCAGTCACCGTCGGCGAAGTACCTGCCGCTGGGATACACACTCGCCCGCAACGTGGTGCCCGCGGCGCCGTCCGCTCCGACGCTCGCGAGCGGCAGCTCGCCGAACAACACCGGCCAGCTCACGCTGTCGTGGGAAGCGACCCAGGCGGCGACGGCGCCGACCTACACGCTCCAGCACAAGAACGCCGGCGGCGGTTGGAGCACGGTCGCCGGCGGCCTGAGCGCGACCCACTACACGTTCGCCTCGATCAACGCCGAGGGCGAAGGCACGTGGACCTACCGCGTGACGGAGAGCAACGAAGGGCCCGAAAGCGCTCCTTCGGAACCGTCGAGTCCGGTCGTGGTCGATGAGACCGCGCCGAACGCTCCGACGGCTGCGGCCGACCGTGCGCCGGATTACGCGGGCGGCGGCGGCTGGTACAAGGACTCGGTCACGGTGTCCTTCACGGCCAACGGCGATCCGGCGCTGTCGGACGGCAGCCCCGGGAGCGGGGTCAACGAAGCGACGCTGAGCGCG
>DATARO010000045.1:0-116977 GCA_036264095.1 Solirubrobacteraceae bacterium
TGGCAGCCGGAGCAGCCCGGGCTGATCGAGGACCTCACGCAGGGCCACTACTTCCGGCGCGCGCTCGTGTAGGCCCACCGCGGCAGGCACACACCGCCCGCGGCGCGAGCAGGCCATGCGCCGCGGGCGGGTCGCCGTCGCGGGCGGATAGTGGCGAACCGCACCCGCGCCGCCCGACAGGTAGCCGAGGCGATAGCGTCAGCGTATGTCCGCCCAACATCCGGTGGAGCTGATCATGGCCCGCGGGCTTGCGACGAACCTCAGCACCGCCGTGTTCCTCGTCGACGCCGACGGCAAGCTCCTGTTCTTCAACGAGGCCGCGGGCGAGCTGCTCGGCGTGCAGTTCGAGGAGGTCGGGCCGATGGCGGCGGACGAGTGGGGCGCGCGCTTCTCGCCGATCGGCGAGGACGGTCAGCCGGTCCCGGTCGCGGAGCTCCCCCTCACGATCGCGCTGTCGGGTCGACCCGCGTACGCGCCGATGCGCATCCGCTCGGGGCGGGGCGAGCACCGCGAAATCGAGGTGTCGGCCTTCCCGCTGACCGGGCGCGGCGGGCAGACCGGAGCGCTCGCCATCTTCTGGAACAGGGGCGCCTGATGGAGGTGCGCATCTGCGGCCCGCGCGGGTCCGTGCCAGCCCCGGGGCTCGGAACGGCCCGCTACGGCGGCAACACCTCCTGCGTACAGCTCGGGCTCTCGGACGGGACGCACGTGATCCTCGACGCCGGCACCGGCATCCGCAACGCCACGATCGACGAGTCGGCCGAGCGCATCCACGTCCTGCTGACCCACCTCCACCTCGACCACATCCAGGGGCTGCTGTTCTTCGCGCCCCTGTTCGAGGCGAGCGCCGACGTGACGATCTGGGGGCCGGACGCCGGCGGCATCCCGCTACGCAACCGCATCGGCCGCTACATGTCGGCGCCGCTCACCCCCGTCGAGCTCCGCGAGCTCCCCTCCCACGTCGAGTTCCGCGACTGCCCCGCCGAGGAGTGGACGATCGGCTCCGCCACGATCCGCGCCGAGGCGGTGATCCACCGCGGCCCGACGCTCGGCTTCCGCATCGAAGACGTCGATACGACCCTCTGCTACCTGCCCGATCACGAGCCGGCGCTGCTCGGGCCGCTGGACCGGCTGGCCGATCCATGGCTGTCGGGCTACCGGCTCGCGCACCGCGCGCAGCTTCTCATCCACGACGCGCAGTACACCGAAGCCGAGTACCCGGAGCACAGCGGCTGGGGACACTCCGCCACCGCCCACGTCGTCGAGTTCGCCGCGCGCTGCGAAGCCGAGCGAACCGTTCTCTTCCATCACGACCCGAGCCACACCGACGACGAGCTGGATGACCTGCTCGAAGAGGTGCGCGACTGCTGCCATCGGCGCGGCCTCGACCCCGACACGCTCGAACTCGGCCGCGAACAGGCCGTGATCGACCTCGCAGCGGCGCGCGCCGCCGAACGGCCTCAGGCCGCGAGCGCTTAGACCCCGTCGGCGTGCCTCGGGCGCGCGGCGAGCAGCACGCACGAGCGCTGACCTCGTGCGTCGAGGGTTGCACTGATCTTGGGCGACGGCGTGCAGTCGACCGTTCGGCTCGTCCTGCCTCCCCCCTGTGCGAGGCACAGGTTGTGCTTCGCTTTCCGAAGCGCTACGGTTCTGCTACTGATTCCGAAGCAGGAGGCCGAGATGCCCGAGCAACCGAGGATCGCTCCCCTGGAGCCGCCCTACGACGAGGAGACGGCGGCAATGCTGCAGCGCTGGATGCCGCCGAACAGCGACGCCGAGCCGCTCGCCCTGTTCCGAACCCTGGCCGTCCACAGCGGCCTCGCCGCCCGCATGCGCCCGCTCGGCGCAGGGATCCTCGGCCACGGGCTCCTCGCGCCGCCCGTGCGTGAGCTGATGATCCACCGCACCTGCGCCCGCTGCGGCGCGGAGTACGAGTGGGGCGTGCACGCGGTCGCCTTCGGCGCCCCGCTCGGCCTCTCCCCCGAGCAGCTCGCGAGCACGGTGCACGGCTCGCCCGAGGACGCCGTGTGGGACGCACGCGACCGCGCCGTCCTGCGCCTCGCGGACGCGCTGCACTCCGACAGCGCGGTCGACGACGAGCTGTTCGCCGAGCTCCGCGAGCACTTCGACGACGCGCAGATCCTCGAGCTTTGCGTCACCGCCGGCTGGTATCACACGATCTCCTACGTGATCGCCGTCGCCCGCGTGCCGCTGGAGACCTGGGCGCTCCGCTTCCCCGAGCGCCGGGCGCCGTGAGCCCCGCGCGCCGCACCCGCGGCTCCCGCAGCGGGCGGCCGATCATGGTCGTGCTCGACCTGCTCGGGCGCCGCTGGACGCTGCGCGTGCTGTGGGAGCTGCGCGATCAGACATTCACGTTTCGCGAGCTGCAGGCGCGCTGCGACGGGATGTCCTCGAGCGTGCTCAACCTGCGCCTGCGCGAGCTGCGCGAGGCGGACATCGTGGCGGTCGACGAGGGCGGGGGCTACCGGCTGACCGAGGAGGGGCGCGAGCTGCTCGAGGCGCTCGCGCCTCTCAACGGATGGGCCGCGCAGTGGGGCGAGCGCCGGCTCAGGCGCTCGCGCTGAACGCCCGCGAGATGCCGATCACGCGTCCGCCCGCGTCGAGCGCCTGCAGCTGGAACGCCGCGTAGGCGCCCGCGACCGGGATCGCCGTCTCGAAGCCCGCGCGCGCCCGCGTCGCGACGGGGCGCAGCGGACCGCCGGCCGATCCGCCCGCGAGCACGCGCCAGGACGCGGCGCGGGTCGCCCCGTTCCAGCTCGCATAGACGGTCGTGGCACCGCCCGCTCGGCGCGCTGCGCCGAGCGGGGCGCTCAGCGGCAGGCCGACCCACTGCTCGAGTGTCGCCCGGTAGGTCAGGTTCGGTCCGGGGAGTTCGCCTTCGAAGAGCAGGCGCCCGGAGCGGCTGAACTCCGAGAAGTACGGTTCCGATCCCCAGCCGACGAACGTGTTGCCGTTGGCGAGCGGCTCGGTGTCGCCCATGTAGTCGGCGTCGAAGTCGCGCGCGCGTGTGAACTGCGCCGACAGCGACGCCGTGCGCGCGCGCTGGTCGAGCCGCAGCACGAGCCCGCGCGAGGGCCCTCTCGGTTCCACGTAGGAGCCGCCGCCCGTGAGCTGGCAGCAGTGGTCGTCATACAGCGTGACGGTCCCGCCCGGCTGCAGCTCCACGTCGTGCTGCCATTGGAACGCCGCGCCGCTGCCGAACTTGAAGTTCGACCCGCGGCCACCCAGCGTCCACGAGATCTGCCCGGACGTGCGCCCGACGAGGTAGGCGGCCCACGTGTTGCGCATCGAGACGAGGAACATGCCGCCCGGCGTCAACTCGACAGAGTTGATGTGGTACGCGTCCCAGGGGAAGCCGTTCGTCGGAAGCGAGGCCTGCGACTGGCTCAGCGGGATGTGGTCCCGGGCGTCCCAGTTGAACAGCAGCTTGCCGGTGTGGATGTTGTACTCCTGCACGGCCACGTCGACGAGCGCGCCGTTGTAGGCGCCGCCGTACCTCGACAGGTCCATGGGGACGTTCTTGTTCGCCGTCACCCACGCGTCTTCGCCGTCGATCACGATCTCGTGCAGCGTCAGCACCCAGCCGCCGGTCGCCTTCAGCCGCGCGACCGGCCGGTAGTGCTGGTCGGCGACGACGTATTCGCCCGTTTCGGTCGCGCCGGTGTTCGTAACGCGGCCCTGCCACCATGCGAGCGCCGGCTTTCCTTCGTAGGTCTGCAGGCTCAGGTTCGCCGCGACGACCTTTTCCGGAACCGGCATGAACCACACCGGCTGCAGGTTGCGGTCCAGGATCATCGGGCCGCTCTGGCCGACGATCGGCGGTTCGTTGAGGTCGTAGAAGTTGGTCGTGAAGATGTAGCCGGGCGCGAGCGCGCTCACGGGCGCCTTGCGCACCGCGCGCAGCACCGGCGGGTGCAGCGACGGCGCGGTGACGTAGCTGTAGGCGCCGGTCTTCGTGTAGGCGCCGATCGCGGCGCCGCGGTTGCCGGAGAACGCGACCGTCACCGCGATGAAGCATGCGAGCACGACGCCGATCGCGGGCGCCAGGCGCCGCGCCGCGCCGGCCTCGCCCTCGCTGCGCGGAAGCAGCAGGAAGGTCAGCAGCGCCGCCGCCCCCGCGAGGCCCGCGCCGATCTGGAAGCCGAGCCGGAAGCCGTGCGTCAGCGCTTCCGGCACCTGCTCTCCGGAGCCGAGCAGGTTGCTCGTGTGCTGGGTGGCGAGCGTGATCAGGACCGCGAGGCCGAGGCCGCCGCCGACCTGGCGCGAGGTGTTGACGAGCCCCGACGCGAGCCCGGCCTGCCCCTCCTTGGCACCGTGCGTGGCGAGGATCGTCGAGGGCACGATCGACATCGCGATCCCTGCGGCGGCGAGCAGCCCGGGGATCATGATGTGGAGGATCGGGCTCCCGCTCGGGGCGATCATGCTCATCAGCAGCAGCCCGACCGTCAGCATCGAGAGCCCGCCTCCGAGCACGGGCCGCACTCCGAAGCGGCCGACGAGCCACCCGGCGCGCTGGGCCACGACCCCGAGCACGAGCGTCATCGGGAGGAAGATCAGCCCGGTGTGCAGGGGCGAGAGGCCGAGCACCTGCTGCAGGTAGAGCGAGCCGAGGATCCACATCGGGAACAGCGCGGCGCTGAAGAGCAGGACGATGTTGTTGGCGGCACGAAGCGTGCGTCCGAGCTCGCGGAACGGGATCAGCGGGTTCGACGCGATCCGCGTCTCGATCACGCCGAAGCCGATCAGCATCGCGACCCCGAGCCCGATCGGTCCGAGCGCGGCGAACGTGCTCCAGCCCTTCAGGCCGGCTTCGACCACGCCGAACACCAGGATGATCTGCCCCAGCGTCAGCGTGAGTGCCCCCGCCACGTCGAACGTGAGCTCGCGGTTGCGCACGCGCTCGGTCACCACCGTGTATCCGACGAGCGCCGCACCGATCGCGATCGGCGGATTGATCAGCAGCACCCAGCGCCAGCTCAGCGCTTCCACGAGGATGCCGCCGAACAGCACCCCGCACGCGCCGCCGAGCCCGTTCATCGCTGCCCAGATGCCGATCGCCCGGTGCAGCTTCGGGCCGGGCTCGAACGACGCGGTGATGATCGCCAACGAGCACGCGGCCATCAGCGCCCCGGCGATGCCCTGCACGGCGCGCCCGCCGATCAGCCAGCCCTGGCTGGGCGCCGCGCCTCCGACCAGCGAGGTCAGCGCGAACATCACGAGCGCGGCGACGAACACGCGTCGCTGGCCGAAGTGGTCGGCCATGCGCCCGCCCAGCATCAGGAAGCCCGCGAACGTGATCGCGTAGGCGTCGACGACCCATTGCAGTTCCGGCGAGGTGAATTCGAGGCTCGACTGGATGTGCGGCAGGGCGACGTTGACGATGCTCAGGTCGAGGATGACCATGAACTGCGCCACGCAGCACACGGCCAGCAGCCAGCCCGAGCGCGAGCGCGGCCCGTCTTCCAAGGCAGGCGCGGGACGCGCCTCGGCTGTCGCGGCCTGGACGCTCATGGGCGCCGGCGAAAGCGGCTTGGATGCAAAAGGCGCGTGGTAGGGTGGGCGCCCGAGCCCTGCAGCGAGAACTGGAGCCCGGCCGATGAGAAAACTGCCACTGACCGCCATGCTAACGCTCGTGGCGTCGCTCGCCGCGACGTTCGCGGTAGACGGCTGCGGGGGGAAATCGTCGACGAAGACGTCCACGAGCAGCACCGCGCCGCTCGCGCACAAACACTCCTCCAAACCCTCCTACTGATCGCGAGCCCGCCGCTCATCGGGCGGCGGCGAGCGCGGCGCCGTAGCTGACGACGCGCGAGCTGGCGGAGACGGAGAGCACGCGCCCGCGCGTGTCGAGCGCCTGCGCAGCGACATAGGTGAAGCGCTTCGGCAGCGTGAGCGAGGTCTCGAAGCCCTCGGCCGGGATCGTCACCGCGGGCGCGAGCGAGGCGGGTACGCGGCCCGCGAGCACGCGCCACGAGGCCACGCCGGTCCCGCCGTTCCAGGACGCGTGGACGATCGTCTCTTCGCCGGTGTCATTGAGGCTCGCCACCACCGCCGGAGGGGTCGCCGGGCGCGCGCTCCACGGGTGCCGGTAGGCGCGGTAGAAGATCATGTCGAACGGCTCGTGAGCGTCGAACAGGAGCGAGCCCGCGGCGCTGAACTCGCTGATCGCCGGGACTCCGCCGAACCCCACGACCACGTTGCCGTCGGGCAGCGTCTGGGCGTTGCCCTGGCTGGCGGCGAGCAGCGGCGGATCGCGGTGGACGTACTGGCGGACGAGCGTCGCGCGGTGCCTGGGGATGTCGAGACGGATGCGGACCGCGCGTGACTGGGCGTGGATCGGCGGGTTCGAGCCGTCGTCGAACAGCGTCACATCGCCGCCCGGAAGCACGCGGCCGTCGTGCTGCCAGGCGAGCCGCGTCCCGGCGCCCATCGCGAACGAGCTCTTGTTGCCGCCGAGGCGCCACAGGATCGTGCCGCTGCCCGCCTGCAGCTGGTAGGCCGCCCAGGTGCTGCGCGCCGAGATCAGCAGACCCCCGCCCGGCTCGGCGTCGATCGAGTTGAGGTGGAACCAGTCCCACGGCGTCGTGTCGGACGGGACCTGGACTTCCGACTCGGACGCGGCCACGTGGTCGAGTGCGTGCCATTCCCAGCGCACGAGGCCGGTGCGCATATCGATCTCCTGGATCGCGGCGTCCAGGATCGCGCCGCCGGCGCGGCCCCCGAGCGCGCGCAGGTTGCAGCGGATCGGGTTGTACGCGGTGATGTAGGCGACATCGTGCGGCGCGATCTGGAACTCGTGCAGGTCCGCCTTCAGCCCGTTGCCGCCCGTGACACGCGCGACCGTGCGGTAGGAGGAGTCCATGACGACGTCTTCTCCCTGTCCGAAGCCCAGGTCCAGCACGCGCCCGCGCCACCACGTCAGCGCCGGAGCACCGGCGAACGTCTGGACGTTGAGGTCCTCGGCCGCTTCGCCGCCGTGGAGGCGCTCGAACCACACCAGGCGACCCTGCGGGTCGTAGATCAGCGCGCCGTACTGCCCGGCGCCGGGACCGTTCGTCGTGAGGATGTCGCCGGCGGCTGGATCGCGGTCGGCGGTGGTCACGTCGAGGATCGGCGCCTGCGCGCCGGGCAACGTGTAGAAGCTCTGGTAGTCGGCGCGCGCAGCCTGCGGGTTGCCGAAGCCGGCGGTGCGGGCGGTGGCGTAGGGATGATCGACCGAGAACGCGTAGGTCACCCGCCTGCCTCCGACCGTCGCTGCGACGGTCACGCGCTCGCCCGCGTCGAACGGCGAAGCCGGCACGAAGCTCACGCCGTCGCCCTGCGAGTAGGCGCGCAGGCGCCCGGGATGGACGCCGCTGCGGCTCCCATCGACGTTCACGGCGGCGACCGCGCCGGGCCGCACGCCGAGAAAGCTGATCTCGGTGGCGGGGTTGGCGGTCGCCGTGCCCGGCGCCGGCGAGACATCGGCGCGGGTGCCCGCCAGCGCAGCCGAGTGATCGACGCTCGCCGGCAGGCACGCGGGCGAGGTCGCAGAGTCGTGGCCGGCCGACCCGGACCCGATGTCGAGGCTCGCGGAGCCGAGCGCGAGCGCCAGGATGCCCCATACGAGGACCGCGATCCCGAGGATGATGAGTCCGATTTGGCGCATGTGCGAGTGCGAAGCGACCGTGGGCGTTCCATCGCCCCCGCCGAGCGTCGAGAGCGGAAGCGTGCCACACGCGCTGGCGGGAGGACGTAAGAAGTGCCGAAATCACCCGCCCGCCGGCGGCCGGCGCTCAGCTGGGAGCTGCGCCCGGCTGATCCGAGGCGGGCGCAGCGCTCGCCAGCGCCGCCTCGACCGTGGGATGAACGCTGACCGCGCGTTCGAGCCCGACGATCTGCGCGAGCCGCCGCAGCGGCGCCTCATCGGGGATCACCACGTACAGCACCGCGCGGCGCTGGCGCAGCCGCTCGCTGAGGCGGAACAGCATGTCGATGCCCGCGCTGTCGACGTACGGCGTATCGCTGAGATCGAGCACGATGCTGTCGGCCCCGTCCTCGACGAGACGCGCGAGCCCGTCCCGTATCTGCCGCGCGGTCGCCCCATCGATGTCCGACTGCGGGCGCGCGACCGGTATCTCCGCGCGCAGCTGCACCTCGACCCCGGTCATTGCGCGTCCGACGCGATCCTCTTCGTGAGCGTGACGGTCGTGCCCTTCGCCCCGCGAACGACCTCGACGTCGTCGACGAGCGCGCGCATGATCGTGAGCCCGCGGCCGCGCCCGTGCGGCTGCGACTCTCGCCACCGCCCGCTGTCGCGAACCTTCACGCGCACGAGGTCGCCCTCGCGAGTGCAGGACAGAGCGAACGTCGCATCGCGCGCGCCGTAGGCGTGCTCGACCGCGTTGCCCGCCGCCTCCGAGGCGGCCAGGACGACGCTGAACCGCTCTTCCTCGCTGAGCCCCTCTCCGAGCAGCCAGCGGCCGAGCGTGCGGCGCATGCGCGTGAGCACCATCGGGTTCGCCTCGAGGCGCATCTCGATCGAGTGCCCGAGCCCGACCAGCTCGATCGCCAGCAGCGCGAGGTCGTCTTCGAGCGCATCGCCGTGGACGAGCTCGGTGTAGATGTGCTCCGCGAGCGGCAGCTCGTGCGAGCGGCTGCGAGCGGCTGCGAGCACGCGGTCCATGCACGCCTCGAGCGGTTCCCCGGGGCGCTCGATCAGCCCATCCGTGTAGAGCAGCAGCGCGCTTCCGGCCGGCAGCGGGCGCCGGACGGGCTCGTACTCCTCGCCCGCGACGATCCCGATCGGGATCCCGGCGGGTGCCTCGAGGAAGCTCGGCTCGCCGTTCGGGGCGACCACGACGGGCGGCGGGTGACCGGCGAGGACGAGCTCCAGCTCCTGCGCCTCGAGGTCGAGCGCGAGGACGGCTGCCGTCGCTCCCCGGTGCCTGCCCATCGACACGAGCAGGTCGTTGAGCAGCGCCATCGTGTCACCGAGATCGTGCCCCTCCACGAGGTATGCGCGCAGGGCGGTGCGAACCTCGGCCATCACCGAGGCCGCGAGCACCCCGCGTCCGACCACGTCGCCGATCACGAACGCGAGCTTTCCGTTCGCGAGGTGGAAGATGTCGTACCAGTCGCCACCGACGCCGAAGCCCGTGCCGGCCGGCAGGTACTTCGCGCTGAAGCGGACGCCCGGCACCTCCGGCAGGGCCTCCGGCAGCAGCGTGCGCTGCATGATCTCGGTGACGGAGCGCTGCTCGGTCAGCCGGCCGTCGTCGATCGCCAGCGCGGCGCGGTCGGCCGCGAGCTGGAGCAGGGTCGTGTCGGCGTCGTTGAAGATCCGCTGGTGCAGCGTCCCGATGTGCATCACGCCGATCACGCGGCCTTCGATCCGCAGCGGGACACCGAGCATCGAGCGGATGCCGCGCTGGCGCAGGATAGGATTGACGACGTCGGCGTGGCTCATGTCCTCGATCACGATCGGCCGGTTCTCCGCGGCCACGCGGCCCGCGAAGCCGCGGTGCAGCGGCACCTGGACGCCCTGGCGGACCTCCTCCTCGAGGCCCCGCGCGGCTCGCGCGAGGAGCACGTTGCGATCCTCGTCCAGCAGCAGGATCGCCGCAGTGTCGGCCTCGAGCGCGGAGCGGATCCGGTCGAGCAGCTCCGAGAGCGCGTCTTCGAGCGACAGATAGCTCAGCGCGGAGTCGGCGATCCGCCGGATGTGCTCGAGGCGGGCCGGATCGGCGCCCGACAGCGCGGCCGCTCGCGCAGCCGGGTCTCCTCCAGGCATATCAGGCCTCGCCGCCGGTTTCACCGCCACCCTCGCTCTATATACCCACGCACGCGCCGACTAGACTCGCTAATCCTACCGGCGAGACCGAGGGGGTCAGATGCCATTTGCAGAGATCAACGGCCAGCGAATCCGCTACGAGGACAGCGGCGGCGACGGTCCGCCCGTGATCCTCTCGCACGGCTTCCTGATGGACCGGGAGATGTTCGACCCGCAGGTCGCCGCGCTGGCCCCAGAGTTCCGCGTGATCACGTGGGACGAGCGCGGCTTCGGCGAGACCGAGTTCGACGGCGCCCCGTTCACGTACTGGGACTCGGCGTCGGACTGCCTCGGCCTGCTCTCGCACCTCGGGATCGAGCGCGCCGTGCTGGGCGGGATGTCGCAGGGCGGCTTCCTCTCGATGCGCGCCGCGTTGACGGCCCCCGAGCGGGTCCGCGGGCTGGCCCTGTTCGACACCCAGTCGGGCACCGAGGACCCCGAGCGGCTCCCGGCCTACCGCCAGATGCAGGCGACGTGGGAAGAGGCCGGCCCCGTGGACGGACTCGCGAACGCGATCGCGGACCTGATCATCGGCGAACCCGAGCTGAACGCGCACTGGACGGCGAAGTGGCAGCGGCTGCCGCGCGAGAACTGGAGGGCGCCGAGCGACTGCCTGTTCGAGCGCGATGACATAACGCCGCGCCTCGGCGAGATCAGCTGCCCCGCGATCGTCTTCCACGGGACGGCGGACAAGTCGATCGAGCTCGCGCTCGCCGAGCGGCTGTGCGAGGACCTGCCCAACTGCACGGAGCTCGTGCGGGTGCAGGGCGCCCCCCACGCGGCGAACCTCACGCACGCCGACCAGGTCAACCCGCCCCTGCTCGAGTTTCTGCGCGCGCTGCCCGACTGACGGCGGGCTCAGGCGGGCTGCAGGTCGCTCTCGGCCGCGCGCGCGGCGTGCCGGTCGACGAACTCCGTGATCGTCCGCAGCACCAGCGGCGTGTCGTCCCACATCGGGACGTGCCCGCAACCCCTGAGCGTGAGCGCATCGACGCCGGGGATCTCGCGGCGGAAGCGCGGAGTGTGGAGCGGGGGCGGGAGGATCCGGTCGAGCTCGGGCGTCGCGAGCCGGACGGGGCAGGTGATGCGGTCGAGCTCGCGCAGCTGCAGCTCCGGGCTGTTGCTCCGCAGCGCCGCGATCGCGTCCGCGGCGATCGTGCAGCGCACGGCCGAGAGGCTGAGGGCGGCTGCGTCCGCGGGTGACACCAGCTCACCGTGGCGCATGATGTCCCGCAGCGCCATGCGGCGCATGCCCGGGCGCCGGACGATGAACTCGATCCGCGGCGCGGTCGCACGCGCGATCCGCACCTGGCGCGCGAAGAACTGCGCCAGCCGCTGCGACTCGCCGTCGCCGGGGTTCCACCCTCCGGCCGGGGCGAGCGCGACGACCGAGCGCGCCCGCCCGCGCTTTGCCATCTCGAGCGCGAGCGCCCCGCCCATCGAGTTGCCGACGATGTGCGCCGTGGGGAGGCCGAGCTCGTCCATGTGTGTCTCGAGCAGGTCCGCCGAGCTCGCGAACGTGATCGCGGTCCCGGCCGGCATCGGCGGGCCGCCGTCGTGGCCGGCGAGCGTCGGCGCGATCACCTCGTAGCGCGCGGCGAGCTCGCCCAGCACCGGGCGCCAGTGGTGCCACGCGCCGGTGAAGCCGTGGAGCAGCAGCACAGGCTCCCCCGAGCCGGCGCGGTACAGACCTGGCGAGACCTCCCCCATCGCACCCGGAGGCTAGCGCAGGGCATCTCGCGGCGGGCGGCGCCGGGCCCGGCGCCGCCGTCCGGCGCTCAGTCGGCGAGCTCGATCGCGGGCAGGCCGTCGATGCTGAGCGCGTTGTTCTCGCGCTGGTAATCGCGCAGCGCGCCGGCGCCACCGACCCGCACCTTCTTCGCCGCCCACGCGTCCATGTGCGGGCGCTGCTGCTCGTAGCTCATCAGGGGCACGCCGTATCCGCACGACGTCGACACGCGCGTCAGGTGGACGAGCACGATCGCCCGCCGCGCGTCCTCGACCTCCGGCGGGGCGAAGGCGCAGCGCTCGAGCAGCGGCGCGAAGCGCCCGTCTGCGGCCGGCACGACCTCACCCCGCCCGTGCAGGCGCACGATCCGCGGCGGGCCGGTGAACGCGCACAGCATCACCACGATGCGCCCGTTCTCGCGCACGTGCGCCGCGGTCTCGGCGCCGCTGCCGACGAGGTCCAGGTAGGCGACCGTGCCAGCGTCGAGCACGGCCAGGGTGTCGATCGGGCCCTTCGGGGAGACGTTGACGTGCCCCTCCGGATCGAGCGGGGCGCTCGCCACGAAGAACAGCGGCTGGCGGGCGATCCAGCGCGCGAGGTCGTCGTCGATGCTCGCGAACACCTTGCCCATGCCGGCAGCGTACCCCGCTCCGCCGCCCCCCGCTCCGCGCCGCCGGCGAGCTTCCGCCACCGCCGACCCATCCAAAAATCAATAAAAACGGATCCGAGATAGCGAGGACTTAAGGTCCGGGCTAGGCTAGATGTAGGCGTCCGCTCATGGGGCGCGCGGATGCTCTCCACACGAAAGGACACCGAAATGACAATGCTTCTGGGCGAGACCGCGCCCGACTTCGACGCCGAGACGACCGAGGGGCGGATCAACTTCTACGACTGGCTCGGCGACTCCTGGGGCGTGCTCTTCTCGCACCCGAAGGACTTCACGCCCGTCTGCACGACCGAGCTCGGCTACATGGCCGCGATCAAGCCCGAGTTCGACCGCCGCGGCGTGAAGATCATCGGCCTCTCGGTCGACTCGGCCGGCAAGCACGAGCAGTGGGCGAAGGACATCGAGGAGACGCAGGGCACCGCCCCCAACTATCCGATCATCGGCGACAACGACTACCACGTCTCGAAGCTCTACGGGATGCTCCCGGCCGACACCTCGGGCGACTCCGACGCCCGCACGCCGGCCGACAACCAGACAGTGCGCAACGTGTTCGTGATCGGG
The DNA here is from genome assembly GCA_036264095.1 of Solirubrobacteraceae bacterium. GTDB lineage: Bacteria > Actinomycetota > Thermoleophilia > Solirubrobacterales > Solirubrobacteraceae > Palsa-744. The sequence continues at coordinate 12,790 of DATARO010000045.1, forward strand.
CCCGACAAGAAGGTCAAGCTGATCCTGATGTACCCGATGACGACCGGGCGCAACTTCGACGAGGTGCTGCGCGTGATCGACTCGCTGCAGCTGACGGCCGGCCACAAGGTCGCGACGCCCGCCAACTGGAAGAACGGCGACGACGTGATCATCGCCGGCTCCGTCTCCGACGAGGAGGCCAAAGAGACCTACCCGGACGGGTGGGAGACGCCGAAGCCCTACATCCGCATCGTGCCGCAGCCGCGCTGAGGCAGCGAGGGCCGGCGCTGCGACCCCCCTCCGAGGGGCCGCAGCGCCGTGAAGCCCGCTAGCTGGCGAGGTCCCCCTTCGGGCGTCGCGGGAGCCTGAGCCGCGCTATTTGGACGTCAATACGCCCGAAAGCGCCCCGCCGGCGCCCGAGACCGTTTCGCCGACATGCTTGACGGCTTCGCCGGTGTGCGACACGACTTCGCCGGCGCCCTTCGTCGCTCCGCCTCCGAGCGCGCCCACCGCTTCGCCCGCGTGTTCCACCGCTGCGCCCGCCTGGCTCACCGCTTCGCCCGCGCCCGTGACGGCCTTGCCGGCCGTCTGGCCCGCAGCGCCGACGGCCGGCGCCGGCTGCTGGGCGATGCCGCCGGGCGCCTGGACCACCGGCGCGGCGATCGTGCCGGCGGGCGGCGGCGAGGGCGCAGGCGGCGTTTGACCCGCGGCGCCGCCACCAACTGAACCGCTGCTCGTGACGCTCGCATCTGCGCCCGCAGCACCCGCGCTCGAGCGGGACGACTCGGCGCCGAGTGCGACGAACGGCGCCGGGGCGCTCGCGGGCAGCGATGGGCGCCCGTGCGGCGCCGGTCCTCTAGACACCGCCGCGCGGCGCAACCTCGCGCCCGCGGAGGCGGCGACACCCCGCGCCGCTCTTGGACCACTCGCAGCAGCCCGCGCGGCGGCCCGGGGCACGGCCGCGCGCGCGTGCGACCTCCCGCCCGCTGCGACGCCGCGCGATCTGCCCGCCGCGAGCCCGTGCAGCGCCAGCGGCACGCCGCCCGCGAGCACACCCGCCGCGAGCACGATCGCCGCCCGCGCCGCCAATCTCGTCCCCTGCGCGGGCGCGCCCTCGGCGCCGGCGCCGAAATGCTCGGCCCACCGCAGCGCGGCGCGGCCACGGCCGCTGCCCCGCAGCGCCCTCAGCCCGCCCGGCGCGAACACCGCCGGGACCGCGGCCGCCGCCTCCCGCACGCGGACGCGCGCGCGATGTACGAGCTGACGCACCATTCCCTCGCTCACGCCGAGCGCATCGGCCGCCTCGCGCCCGCTGCGGCCGTGGATCGCCGTCGAGACGAGCGCCTCACGCTCGACGTGGGGCAGCGCGGCGACCGCCGAGAGCGCTGTCCGCGTCCGCAGGTCGCGATCGAGCTCCTCGGCCGGCGAGGGCCCGCCCGGGTACAGCTCGGAGATCAGCACCGGCGGCTCCCCCCGGGAGCGCAGCGACTGCAGCGCGCAGCGCCGAGCGATCGTCAGCAGCCAAGCGCGCAGGTTCTGGACTTCGCAGCCGCCGCGCAACGCGTTCCACGCGTTCAGCAGCGCGTGCTGGACCGCGTCCTCGGCGCCGTCGCGATCGAGGACGCTGCGGCAGCGGGCGAGCATCGCCGGCCGGTGGCGCGCGACGATCGCCTCGAACGCCGCGAGGTCGCCCGCGTTGGCGCGTTCGACCAGCAGCTCGTCGGGCGCCATGCGCTGCGCGTGCGCAGCGGTGCGCGTGTCGGAGTTGGGGGCGGTACAGAGCTCGGGGGGCATGTGTCATCCGTTACAGCGTCGCCCTCGCATATAGGCAGAGTCACCGCGTGGCACTCGCGCTGGTTGGACGTTCGTTCGACCAGCGCTAACAAGACGCACCCCGCGCGCATCCCCACTGCAGAAGCCCTCCCTCTCGGCACCGGAGACTCGCGATGAACGACCCAACCGCCAAAGGCCTTGCGCGCGTCCGCATCGCACGCAACCGCCGCTCCAGGAACAGCTCCGTCCCCATCCCCACGACCGGCGGCGGCGCCGCTGCCGGTCTTCATTTGTTCACCCTGCGCCCCGGCAGGGCGTTCAACGAGGTCCGTCCGCTCGCGCGGACTCCGACGGCCACATACCTCCCGATGGCCGTCGGGGTCGGCGAGCTCGGCCGGGCCCACCTCAGGCGCTCAGCGAGTAGGGGCGCCTGATCCGAGAGGTCCCGCGGCGCCCGGGAGCCGGCCACAAGCTCCCGGGCGCCTGGGGCCGTCGCGCAGCGGAACGGGGCGCGGGAGCCAAGACGCACACTCCCGCAGGGGCCTCGACCCGCAACCCAGCACGCGAGCGCCCGGGAGCCACGAAGCAAGCTCCCGGGCGTCTGGACTTCCGGCTCAGCCGGCTGTGACGTTCGAGAGGTCGCGCGTGGACGCGACCTCATGGAAGCGGACGTCGGGCGCGCCCACGATCGCATCCAGGATCGAGGCCATGAACGCCGCGATGTGCGGCGTCCGGAAGTGCTCCTGCAGCGCCGCGTCGTCCTGCCATTCCTCGACGAACACGAAGTCATCGGGCGTCTCGGTGTCCTCGTAGAGGCGGTAGCCGATGCACCCCGCCTCCGCCCGCGAGGCGCGCGCCACCGTCTGCCCGATCTCGATCATCGCCGCGCGTTTGTCCGCGTCGGTCCGCACCCGCCCCACCACAACGATCATCCCGCCCTCCCCTCCTCGAGACTCCACGCGCCGCCGACTGTGACGTGCCCCCGCCGGCCACGCACCGCGGCCCCAGAGCCTACTGCCGCGAGTCGCGCGGCCAGAGGCGCGCGATACACCGGCTCCGCCGGGGGCCCCGATCCGCGCCGGTGCCCGTTCCGTGCCGGCCCCTGCCTCGCATCGGAGCGGGCATTAGCCGCGGGGCCTTCTGCTGGACGTTCGTTCGACTTCCCGGTGACAAATGGCCGCGCCCGCGCATCCACTCGGCCAGACGCAAAGCAAACCCTCTCGGTACAGGAGACTCGATGAGCAGCCGCCCCACAACAACAGCAGTACCCCCCGTCCGGCGAGCACCGCTCGCCGGCTCACGCCGTCGCGGCACCGCGGCGGCTCTCGCCGCTGTCACCGCACTCGGCTGCGCGACTCCCTTGGCCGGCGGGGTCGCCGGCGCATCGGCCGATGAAGCCCTGCTGAGCGCCGGCGCTCACGCGGGTCCACCGGTCGGCCTGTTCGGCGAACTGTCGATCCCGCAGCTCGCCGCGCTCCTGAACACCTCGCCGAACGCCCTGATCGAACAGATCGAGGGAGCCACCGGCAGCGGCCTGCCGAGCTCGCTCCTGAGCTCGGTGCTCGGCGACCCGAACGCCACGCTGAAGACGCTTCTCGAAGGCGTCACCGCCGCGGGAGGCGACAGCGGTGCCGTGACGGCGCTGATCGACGAAATGCTCGCGCCCGCGGCGGGCACGGCCGCCGGCCTCCAGGGCCTCGTGGGCACGATCCTCAGCGACCTCGCGGCGGACGGCAGGCTCGGTCCGCTCGCCGAAGCGCTCGGCGTGCCCGTGAGCGTCCTCGAAAAAGCGATCGTGCTCCCGCTGAGCGACGAAGCGCTGGCGGCGACCCTCGGGACGACGGTCGGAGGCCTCGGCAAGCTGCTGCTCGACGCCGGCGCGATCACCGCTCCCCTGACCCCGACCGCACCGATCGTGTCGATCCCGGGCGCGGGCGGCGGAACGACGGTCGTCGCTGCGCCTAGCGAACACGGAGGCGTGACGCTCACGACGATCTACGCCCCGCAGGCGGCGACCCCGGCGGCGTCCTCGGTGCTCGATGCCAAAAGCAGCCAGCCGGTCAGCAACGCCTTCAAGATCGTCTCGATCAAGCTCAACCGCAAGGGCCAGGTGGTCGAGACGGTGAGCGTTCCCCACCCGGGTCGGGTCACCGTCAAAGCCTCCGCACGCGGAACGGCGGCGCGCAACGGGCGCGGCAAGCACCGGGCCGTCCCCGTGGCGGGAGTGAGCACGAGCGTCGCGGCGGGGACCCGGTCGATCGTCCTGCGACCCGGCAAGGCGTTCAAGAAGCTCCACTCGGCGACGTTCGCGCTGAAGACCACCTATGTCCCGGCGGGCGGATCGGCGAGCACCAAGAGCACCCGTACGACGCTCAGGCACTAGGGCGGGCAGCCGGGCCGCGCGCCCGCCGACGCCGGGCGAGCGCCCGCGCCCGGTCCCGGGGCGAATGCAACGCCGCCACGGGGCCGGGCGCCGGGGAGCGGGCTCCGCGGCCGGCCGGCGCTCAGCGCACTGTCACGCTGAGCGCCGCCGAGCCGAGCCCGGGGCGGCCGCTGTCACCCGCCCACTGCGCGACGAACACCGAGGAGCCGCTGATGCGCCAGCTCGTCGAGAAGCTCCCCCCGTTGGCGCCCGCGATCACCTCCTGGTGCTGCCACGACCCCCCGTGCAGGCTCCGCCGCGAGACCACGATCCGCTCCCCGCCGACGGCCCCGCTGAGCGTTCCGTCGACGACCACCAGCCCCCGCGCCCGGCGCAGAGCGCGGCGCGCAAGACGCGTCCGCGGCGTGCTCAGCGCCAGCGTCTCCGCTGCGCCCGCGGCGCTCGGCTGCTCGCCGCCGCTTTCGGTCGTGAACAGCAACCGCGCGATGCTCTCCGGGCCGAGGCCGGCGACGAGCAGCGCGGCGCGCTGCGAGCTGCCCGTCACGAGCGCGTCGCCCCCGATCGATCCCAGCGTCACCTCCTCCGGCTGCCAGGTGCGACCGCCGTCGGCGGTGTGCAGGACATAGGCGTCCTGCCCTTCGTCGCCGAAGGAGCCCAGCGTCATGAAGCCGTGCAGCGGATCGGAGAAGCTGACCTGCACGCCGTCGCCGGTGCCGGTGCCGAGCAGCTCGTGCCAGCTCGCACCGCCGTCGTGCGTCCTCCACGCACGCCCCGCGGTGTCGAGGATCACGCCGCTCGCGGCGCTCGTGAACGACACGCTGCGGATCGAGGAGCTGCTGCGGCCGCGGCGGTCACCGAGCGGCAGGCGCACCTTCTTCCAGCTCGCGCCGGCGTCGGTCGAGCGGATCAACGCGTGCGTGCCGGCGCCGAAGGCGAACACCGCAGCCCCCGCGCGGTCGTAGTCCGACAGCGGCACACCCGCGACGACCGGTCCGGTGAGCGCTTCGAAGCGCCCGCCGCCGACGGCCCGCCGCACCCCGCGCGGCCCGATCAGCAGCGCCACGCGTCCGATCGCCGCGACGGCCCTCGCCGGCCCGCCGGTGCCGGGGTCGAGCGTCTGCCAGCTCGCGCCGCCGTCGAGCGTCTGCTGCAGGCCGCCCGCAGAGTCGAGCGCGAACCCGTCGCTCGGCGATGTGAAGGCGGTATCGATCAGCTGCGCCGCCGTCTGCGTGGCGATCACGCGCCAGCTGTGCCCGTGGTCGGATGAGAGCGCGATGTCGCCCATGCTCCCGGCCGCGCTGAGCAGGCCTTCGGGCGCTTCACGCAGGCGCGTGAACTGCCCGCCCACGTCCGCGCTCACGGACGCATACGTCGCCCCGCCGTCGCTCGAGACCACGGTCGCGCCGCCTTCGCCGACGGCAACGATCCGGGATGCGCCGGCGTACGCGGCGCCGTAGAGCAGAGCGCTCGCAGCGGTCGTCACCGTGTCGGTCGCTCCCCCGTCGGAGGTGACGAGCAGCTTGCTCCCCGACGTGAGCGTCAGCACGCACTGCATCGCGGTCGCGCAGTCGATCGAGTTCAGCTGGTTGCCGCTGCCGATCGGCTCGGCCGACCAGGTCGCGCCGCCGTCGGTCGAGCGCAGCAGCGTGCCCGGCCCGACCGCGTACGCATCGTGGCCGTCGGCGAGGAAATCGAGCGACGTGACACGCGCGCCGGGCGGCAGCGGCAGCTGCGTCCACGAGACGCCGCCGTCGGCCGTCGCGTAGGCCGCGCTCGCCCCGCCGGCCGGATCACCGGTCACCGCGATGCCGTGGGTCGCGTCACTGAAGTGCACCGCGACCCCCTGCGCTCCCCCGCCCGTGCTCGAGACCGGCGTGCCGGGCAGCGCCGTCCGGCGTCCGAATGTCGCACCGCCGTTGGTCGTCGCCTCGAGCGAGCCGTCGCGCAGCAGCAGGTAGCCCACGCTCGGGCTGAGGAAGCTGAAGCCCGCGACCGGTTCGGGACAGCCCGATTCGGCGACGTTGAAGATGCGCTTGAACGTCTGGCCGCCGTCGCTCGAGACGCGGGTGATGCAGCCGCCGGCGCCGCCGATCACGAGCGCCGTCGGGGAGAGCACCTCCAGCTCTTCGATCGCGCCGCTCGTCCCCGTGGACAGGCCGCGCCACGTGGCACCGCCGTCGCTCGTGGAGAGCGCGCTGCCGCCTTCGCCGACGGCGTACCCGACCGGCCCCGAGAACGAGATCGCACGGAGCGTGCGGCCCTGGGGCGTCGGGTTGCCCCATTCCCACCCGGAGCGACTCACCTGTACCGAGGCGCCCGCGGGGCAACTCGCGAGTGCGAGGCCGACAATAGATGTGAAAACCGAAAGGGCGAGCTGCGGCGCGCAGCGCCGAATAAAGGTACGCATGGGACCCCCCAGGTGTGAGTGATTTACCTTCCGTGCGTCGAGCGCTCAAACACGCGGCATCACCTGGAAGTTGCGCAGCTGCGCCGACGTCGCGGCGCGGAGGCGCGGCGGAGGTGTTACCTCCTCCCGCCGCGCCTCCCGCCGCGCCTGCTACCAGCCGATGTGACTGAACATCATTTCGGCGCCCTGCTGCAGGAACACGCCGCCGTTGTAGCCCTTGTATTCGTGGTATTCGGTGCTCCCGGCGTTGAAGCCCTGGCAGATGGCGTCTTTGAGCCTGCACCAGTCCCCGAGCCGGTTGTTGATTTTCGAGGAGTACGCGCCGCGCTTGGTGAGGATGCCCCAATGTTCGGGGTTGTAGTTGCCGCGCGCCGTCGCTTTGTCGTCGGGGTTGAAGCGCGGGTCGCCGTACAACGCCACGCCGTATATGTGTGAAAGCGAGCTGTCGTTTTTGTTCGTGAGGTTTTCGATCGTGTCACCGACCACGTGCGCTCCCTGCGAGAAGCCCGCTACGAGGATCTTCATCCCCGAGCACGCGGCGGCGTCCGATTTGATCCTGTTTTCGAGGTGTTCGTCGCCTTCCCACACGCTGAAGTAGTAGTCCCACGCGTTCCACCATTCGGCGACGTTGACCGCTTGATATTCCAGGCCGTAGGACTGCAGCGTCTGGGTCGAAGGCTTGCGCGCCCGGAAGCGTTCGAACATGTTCCCGATCTGGGTGCCCATGCCGAAGTTGCCCGAGTAGCTTTCACCCGATCCGCGCACGCCGATGAACTCGTCGTTCGAGCACGCGAGGCCGCTCGCCGGCGCGAGCGCGGCGAGCATCAGCCACAGCGCGAGCGCGGTCACCACGCCGCCCGCGAGCTTCGCGGGCGCCGAGAAGGCTCGTTGCATCTCATCCCCTCCCCTTGGGCCGGACGGTCGAGCCCGGCGTTCGGCCGGGGCGCCGGCGGCGACCCGGTACGGCCGGGATGCGCTGGGCGGGCCGGTGGCCGGTCCGCCCAGCGCTCCCTCTACGACATCGCCAACCTATTCAGCGTGCGCGCTCAAGTCTTGTACCCTTGCGCGGGCCAGGAGCGCGATTACGGAGAGAATCTTGTCACCTGAGAACAAGATCGGCCCGCTCAACACCGGGCCGCCGCCCCCCGAGCTGCGCGCCGCGTTGATGCCAGCGGTTCCGGTGATCGTCGACGCCGCGATCGCCGCGATCGGCGTCCGCGAGCCCTCGCTGCGCACCTCCGAGCGGGCGCTCGAGCACAACCTCCGCCGCGGCCTGACCGACGCCGTCGATCGCTGGTTCGACGGGCCGCGCGAGGCGACCGCCGGCGACCTCCACTTCGGTCTCGGGCGCGCGCAGGCGCGGGCCGGGCGCTCGCTCGAGGAGCTGATGGGCTTCTACCGGCTCGCCGCGCAGACGATGTGGCGCCGCCTCACCGAGGTCGGCGCCGAGCACGGGATCGCGCCCGAGCACCTCTACCGCCTGGCGGAGACCGGCTTCGGGACCGTCGAGCAGATCTCCACACAGGCGGCCGAAGGCTTCACCGAGGAGCAGGCGCACCGCTCGATCGCGTCGCGCTCGCGCCGCGGCGAGCTCGTACGCCTCGTCCTCTCCGAGCCGCAGCCGGACGCCGGCGCGCTGGCGGCCGCCGCGACTGAGGTCGGCGTCGAGCTGACGGCCGACCTCGCCGTGTTCGCCGGCCCGTCCGACGGCTACGAGCCGTTCCTCCGCGCCGCCCGCGAGCAGCTCGTGATGGGGCCGCGCGATGGGCGCTTCGACGGGCTCCTGCTCGACCCCGAGGGTCCCGCGCGCCGCGCCGGCCTGCGCGCCGCCTGCGAGCGCGCCGGCGTACAGGTGGCCCTCGGTCCGCCCGTCGCGTTGGCCGCCGCGCGCCGCAGCGCGGAGCGTGCCGCCGCGCTGCTCGGCCTGGCAGCGGCGGGCCACGTCAGCGGCGGAGCGCTGCTCGATACGCGCGAGCACGCCTCCGAGCTGCTGCTGAGCGCCGATCCTGTGCTCGCCGCGGAGGTGGCCGCCGGCGCGCTCGCGCCGCTCTCCCAGGTGCCCGGCGCGGCGACGCGTGAGAACCTGCTGCTGACGCTGCGCGAGTGGCTGCGCAACCCGCGCCAGCGAAAGGCGATCGCGCACACGCTCGGCGTCCATCCCCAGACCGTGCGCTACCGGATGCTGCGCCTGCGCGAGCTGTTCGGCGAGGCGCTCGACGACGCCGACCGGCGCTTCGAGCTCGAGCTCGCGCTGCGCGTGCGGCCGTACGCGGACGAGGGCGCCGGGCGGGATGCAGACGGGCCCGCCGCGCGATAGATATTCGCGGGTGCTGCTCTACGACTCGCAGGTGTCGGGCAACTGCTACAAGGTCCGGCTGCTACTCGCCCACCTCGGCGCCCCGTGCGACCGGATCGAGGTCGACGTGGTCGAGCGAAGCGGGCGCCTGGAGCTGCTCGGCGAGCTGAACCCGGCGCTGCGCGTGCCGACGCTCGTATTCGACGACGGGCGCTCACTGGGCGAGTCGAACGCGATCATCTGGCACCTCGCGCAGGGCACGCCCTACATCCCCGCCGACGAGTTCGAGCGGGCGCAGGTGCTGCAGTGGATGTTCTTCGAGCAGTACAGCCACGAGCCCTACATCGCCGTCGCCCGTTTCCTCGTCGCCGTGTCGGACAGGCCCGTCGGGGAGGAGGAGCTCGAGCCAAAGATGCGCGGCGGCTACCTCGCGCTCGACGCGATGGAGCGGCACCTCGCATCGCGCGCCTATCTCGTGGGCGAGCGCTACTCGATCGCCGACATCGCGCTGTACGCGTACACGCACGTGGCGCCCGAGGCGGGGTTCGAGCTCGGGCGCTACCCCGCGATCGGGGCCTGGCTGCAGCGCGTCGCCGCGCAGGAGCGCCATCTCCCGATCACCGCCTAGGCGAGACGGTCGCGATGCGCGCCGTGCACCGACCGGCTAGTCCAGCGGCGTCGTGTACGCCCCGCTCAGCCCGCCGTCGATCAGGAACGTCGAGGCCGTCATGTAACTCGACTCGTCGGAGGCGAGGAACAGCGCCGCCTGCGCGATCTCATCGGCGTGGGCGAAGCGTCCCATCGGCACGTGCACGAGCCGGCGCGCCGCCTTCTCGGGGTCCTTCGCGAACAGATCTTTGAGCAGCGGGGTGTCGACGGGTCCGGGGCAGAGCGCGTTGACCCGCACGCCGCGGCGCGCGAACTCTACGCCGAGCTCGCGGGACAGCGCGAGCACGCCGCCCTTCGACGCGGTGTAGGAGATCTGCGATGTCGCCGCGCCCATCACCGCGACGAACGACGCGGTGTTGATGACCGACCCGCGCAGCGGCCCCTCGTTCTCCAGGAGATGGGGGATGCCGTGCTTGCAGCACAGGAAGACGCTGCGCAGGTTGACGTTCTGCACGCGCTCCCACGCCTCGAGTGTCGTCTCCACGACCGAGCCGTCGTCGTTCGGCGAGATGCCGGCGTTGTTGAACAGCACGTCGATCCGCCCGAAGCGCTCGCGCACCTGCGCGAGCATGTCGATCACCTCCTGCTCCTCTGTCAAGTCCGCCTGCAGCGCGAGGTCGCCGGGCGCGCCCGGGAGCAGGTCGACACCGGCGACGTGCGCCCCCTGGCGCTCGAACAACTGCACGGTGGCGTCGCCGATCCCGCCGCTCGCGCCCGTGACCACGCACACCTTGCCCGCGAGCCGCCCGTCGTCTCCCATCACCCCTCCGTCGCGTAGAAGATCGTCTTGACCTCGGTGTAGGCGTCGAGCGCGTGCGGGCCGAGCTCGCGCCCGTAGCCCGACTGCTTGAAGCCCCCGAACGGGGTCGCGACGCGCACCGAGGTGTTGGAGTTGATCGAGATCACGCCCGTCTCGACCGCGCGCGCGACGCGCAGCGCCCGCGCCCCGTCGCGCGTCCAGATCGAGCCCGATAGGCCGTAGATGCTGTCGTTGGCCAGGCGCACCGCCTCGCGCTCGTCGGCGAACGGGATCACGGCGACGATCGGCCCGAACACCTCCTCGCGCGCGACGCGCGCAGCCGGATCGACCGGGGCCATCACCGTCGGCGGGAACCAGTAGCCGGCGCCCTCGGGCGCCGTGCCGCGGAACGCCACCGGAGCGCCGTCGTCCAGGAACGAGGAGACCGTCTCGCGCTGGCCGGCGGAGATCAGCGGCCCCATCTGCGTGGCCTCCTCGAGCGGGTCGCCGACGCGCAGGGCCTTCACGTGCGGCTCGAGCAGCTCCAGGAAACGGTCCATCGCCGAGCGCTCGATCAGGATTCGCGAGCGCGCGCAGCAGTCCTGGCCGGCGTTGCCGAACACCGCCGGCGGCGCTGCGGCGGCGGCCGCCTCGAGGTCGGCATCGGCGAACACGACGTTCGCCGACTTGCCGCCGAGCTCGAGCGTCACGCGCTTGATCGTCTGCGCGGCGCCCGCGGCGATCGATCGGCCGACCTCGGTCGAGCCGGTGAACGCGACCTTCGCGATCCCCGGGTGCTCGACGATGCGCTGTCCGCACGTGCGCCCGGGGCCGACGACGACGTTGACCACACCGCGCTGGATCCCGGCCTCGAGCGCCAGCTCGGCGAAGCGCAAGGCCGTCAGCGGCGTCAGCTCGGCAGGCTTCAGCACGATGGTGTTCCCCGCCGCGAGCGCCGGCCCGAGCTTCCAGGCGGCGATCGTCAGGGGGAAGTTCCACGGCGTGATCAGGCCGACGACGCCGAGCGGCTCGCGCACGGTGAACGCCTGCCCGCCCGCGGCCGGAATCGTGTCGCCGAGCAGGCGCTCGGGCGCGCCCGCGTAGTAGCGGAAGGTGTCCACGACCATCCCCATCTCGCCACGCGCGTCGGCGATCGCCTTGCCCGCGTTGCGCGCCTCGAGCAGGGCCAGCTCCTCCTGGTGCTCGGCGACCACGTCCGCGAGCCGGTGCAGCGCGCGGGCGCGCTCGGCCGGCGCGAGCGCGCGCCACGCGGGCAGCGCCTCCGAGGCCGCCGCCACCGCCGCATCGACGTCGGCGGCGTCGGCACGGGGGACCTCCGCGAGCACGCCCTCCGTGGCGGGCTCGAGCACTGCGAGCTGCTCGGCCACGGCGTCAGCCGGGTCGGCGTTGACGCCGCGACTGGAAGGCCACGGCCGCCATCACGGCGCCTCGGCGACCGCGGGCAGCCCGAGGTCGAGCTCGTCGATCGTGCGGACCGGGCCCTTGAAGGTGTTCTTCGCCGAGACCGCGTACCAGATCGTCACGGCGAGCATGACGCCGATCGTCACGAGCGGCGCATAGTTGACCGCTGACCAGTTGAAGCTGCTTTCCCAGGGCACACCTTCGGGCGTGAACGGCAGGCAGAAGATGATCACGCACAGCGCGACCCACAGGCAGGCGATCGGGTTGATCCACTTGTACTTCGACCCGAGGTTCCATGTTCCGGGGACGAACTCGTCACCCTTGCGCCAACGTAGGAAGACCGGGATCGTGTAGGCGATGTACAGCCCGATCACCGAGATCGAGGTGACCGCAAGGAATGCGACAGGGGTGCCGAGATGGTTCGGGAAGTACGCCGGGATCGTGACCACGAGCGCGAACACGCAGACGAAGAAGACCGCCCACGTCGGCGTCCGTTTCTGACCGAGCCTGCGCCACAGCCTGTGGCCCGGCACGGCGCCGTCTCGCGAGAAGGCGAACGTCATACGCGAGGCGCTCGTCACGCACGCCATGCCGCAGAACAGCTGCCCGATCGTCGAGATCAGGATCACAGCCTTCGCAGCTGAGGAGCTGAGCGCGGTCGTGAAGATCGTCAGTGCGGGGAAGCCCGCTTTGTAGATTTCCGCTTCGTGGCTCTTCTGGATCGCGAACGTGATCGCGAGCAGCACGATCCAGCCGACGATCGCCGAGTAGAAGACGGACAGCCAGATTCCCCGCGGGGCCGACTGTTCGGCCCCGTGCGTCTCCTCGGAGACGTGCGCCGACGCGTCATAGCCGGTGATCGTGTACATCGTCAACAGGAAGCCGAGCGGCAGCACGTACAACCAGAATTTCGCTCCGGCGATCGAGCCACCAGCGAACCCGGATTCGTTGGCCCGGTGGCCGAACACGTAGGAGAAGCTCGCGTGGTGGGAGGGAACGGCGATCAGGATCACGACGATCACGGCCACACCCACCACGTTCCACCAGACCGAGATGTTGAGGAAGATCGACACCAGGTGGCTGCGAAACACGTTCACCAGCCCAGCGAGGATGAGGATGATCGCGAACAGGGCGAAGTTGACATGCGCGCTGTAGTGAACGTTCGCCGAGCCGGTCATGCCGGCGGCCTTCGGGAAGTTGAAGATGAAGTGCAGCCCGTACAGGCCGAGCAGGTTCATCAGGAACGTGGCGCTCACGTACACCACCGACGCAACGACGGCGACCAGCCCGATCAGGTTGAACCAGCCGGTGAACCAGCCCCAGCCGGGGCCACCCAGCCGCGATGCCCAGTAGTAGATGCCGCCCGCCGTCGGCATCGCCGACGCGAGCTCCGACATCGACCAAGCGACGAACAGGATCATCACCGAGATCAGCGGCCACGCGATCGAGATCGCGATCGGGCCGCCGTTCTTCAGCGCCTGCCCGTAGGTGGTGAAGCAGCCCGCGAGGATGCAGATGATCGAGAAGGAGATCGCGAAGTTCGAGAAACCGCTCCAGCCGCGGTTCAGCTCCTGCTTGTAGCCAAGATCGGCGAGCTTTTGCTCGTCCGCGGTCAGCGTCTCGGTGCTGCTGCTCATTGGTGGCCCCCTGCTCGCAAAAGGTTTGGTCTTCCGTCCTTCGCTCGTGACGATACGCTCGATCGCGGACGGATGTCAAGCGTTTTCGACCGCGAGACGCCGCATCCTGCGTCCGGCGCGCCGGAACGCACCGCGGGCGTCGAGCGTCAGCCGCCGGGCAGCAGCCCCGCGAGCACGTGCTCGGTGCCCTTCAGGTGCTCGGTCATCTCGCGCGAGGCGACGATCGTGTCGTGCTCGCGCACGGCCGCGAGCACGCGGCGATGCTGCGCGTTCGAGGACGCGAGGATTTCCGGCGGGTGGGCGATATGGGAGATGAGATCGGTCATCGCGCCCTGCACGTCGGTCATCTCCCGGACGAGCACATCGGACCTCGTCGCCTCGGCGAGCCCCACGTGCAGGCGGATGTCCGCCTGGCGGTAGGCGGCGAAGTCCTCGAGCGCGTCCTCCAGCGTGAGCGCGACGTCGTCGAGCGCGTCGAGGTCTGCCGAGTCCGCGCGCTCGGCCGCGAGCACGGTGACCCCGAGCTCGATCGCAAGACGCCGGTCGCACACCTCGCGCCAGCGCGCGAGCATCTCCGGGCTGGGCGGGTGGGCGGGCGGCTGCGGGTCGGCGATGAACGTCCCACCGTGCCGCCCGCGCGTGGCGAAGACGTGTCCGCTCTGGGACAGGGCGGTGAGCGCCTGCCGCAGCGTCGAGCGCGCGATCCCGAGCCGCGCGCACAGGTCGCGCTCGGGCGGCAGCTGCGATCCGGGCGGGAGCAGGCCGAGCTTGATCGCCGTGCCGAGCTGGTCGACCGTCTCCTCGAACGCCGTCTGCGAGCGAACCCGCGCGAACACCGCTTCGGGCGGCGTGAGCGTGCCGGCCGCGGCGGTGCGGGCGTCAGGCGGCTTGGGCATCCCGGCCGCCGCTGCGCTCAGAGCCGCTCGAACCCACGCACCCGCTCCCAGTCTGTGACAGCCGCCTGGCTCGCCTCGAGCTCGACGTCGGCCGCGTTCAGGTAGTGGGCGACGACCTCCTCGCCGAACGCCTCGCGGGCGACGTCGCTGGCGGCGAACAGCTCGCGCGCCTGAGCCAGCGTCGAGGGCACGCGGTCGCGCTCGGCGGCGGCGTAGGCGTTGCCCGCGAGCGCCGGCTCGAGCTCGAGCCCCGCTTCGACGCCGTGCAGGCCGGAGGCGATGATCGCGCTGAGCGCGAGATAGGGGTTCAGGTCGGCGCCGCCGACGCGGTTCTCGAAGCGCCTGCTCGGCCCGTGCCCGACGACGCGCAGCGAGCAGGTGCGGTTGTCGTGGCCCCAGGCGACCGTCGTGGGAGCGAAGCTGCGCGCGGCGTAGCGCTTGTAGGAGTTGATGTTGGGGGCCAGCAGCAGCGTCATCTCCTTCAGACACGCCAGCTGGCCGGCGAGAAAGGCGTCGAACGTCGCGTCGTCGTGCGCGAACAACGGCCCGTTCTCGTCGGCGAGCGAGAAATGGATGTGGCACGAGTTGCCCTCGCGCTGGTCGTACTTGGCCATGAACGTGATCGCCATGCCCGCCTCGGCCGCGATCTCCTTGGCGCCGTTCTTGAAGATCACATGCTCGTCGGCGGTCCGCAGCGCATCGGCGTAGCGGAAGTTGATCTCGTGCTGGCCGAAGTTGCACTCGCCCTTGGAGTCCTCGACGACCAGCCCGGCCGCCGCCATGTCGTTGCGGATGCGGCGGAGCAGCGGCTCGACGCGCGCCGTGCCGAGCAGCGAGTAGTCGACGTTGTAGAGGTTGGCCGGGCGCAGGTCGCGGAAGCCCTTGTGCCAGGCCTGCTCGTAGGTGTCGAGGAACACCATGAACTCGAGCTCGGTCCCGGCGTTCGCGGTCCATCCGCGCTCGGCCAGGCGCGCGAGCTGACGGCGCAGGATCTGCCGCGGCGAGGCGACGACGGCGCTGCCGTCGAGCCAGGCGACGTCCGCGAGGCACATGACCGTGCCCTCCTGCCAGGGCACAGGGCGCAGCGTGTCCATGTCGGGCTGCAACAGCATGTCGCCGTACCCGCGCTCCCAGGAGGACATCGCGTAGCCGTCGACCGTGTTCATGTCGACGTCGACCGCGAGGAGGTAGTTGCAGCTCTCGGCGCCGTGCTTGACGACCTCGGCGAGAAAGTGGCGCGCGGTGAGGCGCTTTCCCTGGAGGCGTCCCTGCATGTCGGTCATCGCAAGGACGACGGTGTCGATCGACCCCCCTGCTGCCGCATCCTTCAGCTCCTCCAGCTTCACCGCGAGCAACGTACTGCAAAAAGGCCGGGCTGCGTACCGCGGAGGGACGCGCGCGCCGGCGCCTGTACGAGCGGCTCGCGGCGCGTCCCTTATCCCCGCGGTCAGGCGGCGCGGGCGCCGGCAGGCGTGAGTCCTGCGGCGATCTCGGACGCGTCCATCAGCACGACGCCGATGCCGCGCAGCGGCGCGCCGTCGAGCACATCGCACTGCGTGTCGATCGTGATCAGCGCCGCCGACGCGAGGCGCGGCTCGGTATAGAGGTCCCCGCTCACACCGGCAGGTCGCTCGGGAGCGGGATCTCCTGGGGAGCGCGGCCGGGGCCGGCTTCGTCCCACGCCTCCCACGCGCGCGCGTCGCGCCCGGCGTGCTCGCCCGAGCCCCCGAGCGCGAGCAGGAGCAACCGCTCGCGGCCGGCGTTCGTGAGCTGGCGGCGCGTCCCGGGCGGCACGCGGACGACGCCGCCGCGCCCCAGCGCGTGAGGCTCGCCGTCGACGAGCAGCGTCAGCTCGCCCTCGAGCACGACGTACACCTCCTCCTGGCGCTCGTGGTCGTGGATGCGCCCGCGCTCGCGCGGGGCGAGCGAGATCAGGTTGATACCGAACGACTCGACGCCGAGCTCGCGTCGCAGCGTCTGGAAGCGCTCGCCTTCGGCGGGCCCCAGCGAGGCGAACGTGACGCCGCTGCTCTCCACGCACCCAGCCTAGGGCAACCGCTGATGCCGCGAACGCCGCGAGGAGCTCTCGTCGCGGCTCGTCACGACACCGCGGATCGGAGCTCTGACAGGGGCGCGGCGGTCGCGCGCGGTCGCGGACGGTCGCTCGGATCTTCGCCGAGTACGGCTCCGAGCCGGTCCCCCGCACGCGAGGATTAGGAGGAACACGCCTGCGGCGCGGCGAAACGGGTCCCCAGTTAATTTGCCAAAAGCCGCTCCGCGCCGCGCGGAGAGGCACATACTCGGAATGCAGATGCTGGCTCAGGGAATCTCCGGCAGAGTGCTGCGCAGGACGAAACGTCGCGAACGCGACGCCGGGGGAGACCCCTCGCGTCCGCTCGACGAGGCCCATCGCGAGGAACTCGAAGGGCGGATGGACCTGCTGCGCATGGCGGTCGAGCTCGAGGACACGTGCGAGTTCGGCGACCTGGCCGGAAGCGAGCGTCCACGGCGCGCGGCGTTCCTCGCCCACTTCCCTGAGCTGAACGCGCCGATCGCCGACTGGAACGAGGCTGTCGAGAGCATGCGCAGCGCGCCCGCGGCTCTGTGGGGCTGGTACGCCGGCGCCGCGGCCAAGCGCGGGTTCCAGGAGCCTCCGTTCGCGCTCGGTCCGCTCGTCGACCGCCTCGCGATCCTGACAGCCGCGCGCTCGCGCAACGGCGAGCTCGCGGTTCCGCGAGCGCTCAGCATCGAGTCCTTCCGCGACCGCGTCGGCGGGCTCGACTACGTCGGTGTCGTGATCGACGGGCAGAACGTCGCGCGCATTCCGAGCTCCGGGGGCGACGAGGAGGCGGAGGCCGCCGGGCCCCGCGAGGTGATCCAGAAGCTGTTCGACGACGCTCAGCGGACGAGCGAGGCAGCGGCGGTCGGCCGAGCGCGGGACTCGCTGCTCGACCTCAGGCAGCCGCTGCTCGAAGAGCTGGCGGTCCAGGCGTCGATCGACGCGATCGTGTGGACGTCGCGGTGCCCGATCTGCGCGGCGGCTCCGGTCGACGACGCCGGCACCGGCGAGCCGCCGGCGGCGGGCGCGGAGTAGACCCGGCGAACATCTGATCGCCCGTCCCCGCGCGATCCGGTCGTGAGGGAGCCGTATTCTCCCTGCCCGCAATGCGCCCTCCCCGCCTCCCCTGGGCGGCGCTCGCCGCGGCCGCGCTCGCGCTCGCCGGCGCCGTCGTCGCCATCGTCCTGCTCGCCTCCGGCGGCGGTTCCTCGCTGTCCCCGTCGTGCGTGCCCCGGACGATGAACGCCTCCGCGCTGCTCGGTGGCCGGGTGACGGTGTCACCGATGCCGGGCAGCCGCGACGCCTCGGCGCAGACCCAGGTCAGCCTGCTGGGCGTGCCCGCCTCCGAGCTCGGCGACGTGACGGTGACGGGCTCGCGCAGCGGCCGGCACGCCGGATCGCTCGCGGCCTACTCCCAGGGAGACGGCGCGAGCTTCCTTCCGCGCGAGGAATTCGACGAAGGCGAGCAGGTGCACGTCAGCGCGCGCGTGCGCGCGCCGGGGCACCGGCTGCGGATCGCGTGGACGTTCACGGTCGCCCTGCGCGACCGGCCGGGCGCGGGCGTCGGCTCGGCCGCGGTCAGCGCGAGCAGCGCGCCCGAATACCAGCGCTTCCGCTCGCGGCCCGACCTGCGCCCGCCGACGATCACGGTCGCGCGCAGCTCGCCCGGGCGAACACCCGGCGATGTCTTCATCGCCCCCTACGCGGGGCCCGGCCAGTGGGGACCGATGATCCTCGACGAAAACGGCGGCCTCGTGTGGTTCAAGCCGCTGCCCGCCGGCTGGCGCGCGGGCGATCTGCGCGTCCAGCGCTACGAAGGCAAGCCCGTGCTGACCTGGTGGCAGGACCCGCTGCCCGCCGGCGGCTCGCGCAAGGCCGGGGTCGTGATCGCCGACACCTCATACCGCGAGACGAAGATCGTAAGAGCGGGCAACGGCTACCAGCCCGACCTCCACGAATTCCAGATCACGCCCCGGGGGACCGCGCTGATCACGGTCTTCGACGCGATCGACTGCGACGTCTCCGCCGCCCGGGGGCCGCGCACCGCCGCCGCCGCGGACACGCTGCTGCAGGAAATCGATCTCCGCACCGGCCTCGTCCGCTTCGAGTGGCACACGCTGGACCACGTCCCGATGCAGGACTCCTACGAAACGGCGAGTCTCGCAAGCCGCCAGCACCCGTTCGACTACTTCCACATCAACTCGATCGACGTCGGCGCCCGCGGCGACCTGCTCGTCGACTCGCGGAACACGTGGGCCGCGTACGACGTCGATCCGCACAGCGGGCGCGTGCTGTGGCGGCTCGGCGGCAAGCACAGCAGCTTTCGGATGGCTGCCGACGCCCTCCCCGCCTACCAGCACGATGCGCGCTTCCAGGCCGACGACGACGTGACCATCTTCGACAACGGCGCGACGCCGGCCGTCCACCCGCAGTCGCGCGCGATCGAGCTGCACCTCGACATGGCGCACATGACCGCCTCGCTCGTGCGCGTCTACACGCACAAGCCGAAGCTCGTGTCGCCGAGCCAGGGCAACGTGCAGGTGCTCGGCGACGGCGATTGGATGATCGGCTGGGGCCAGGCCTCCTACATCACCCAGCTCGGCCCCACCGGCAGCGTGCGGTTCGACGCCCACCTGCCGCTCGCGTCGGAGTCGTTCCGCGCCTACCGCCAGCGATGGCGCGCGCGCCCGGAATCGACGCCGGCGATCGCCTACGAAGCCGCGACCGGCGGCTCGCGCGGGCGCGTGTACGCGTCGTGGAACGGGGCGACCGAAGTCGCGTCCTGGCGGGTGCTCGCGGGTGGCACACAGTCGGCTCTCTCGCCGGTGGCGAGCGCCGCGCACAGCGGGTTCGAGACGAGCATCGCGCTTCCGGCCGGCGCCGCGCCGCGTTACCTCCAGGTGCAGGCGCTCGGCGCGAGCGGATCGGTGCTCGCGTCATCGCCAGTCGAACGCGAGCAGTAGGCAGCCGCCGCTCTTCCCCGCGGCACCGATCAGATGCGAAACGCGCGGTCCGGCGCGCCGGCGAGCTCCGATCGTCGCGCCCGGGCGCGCGAGCTCTTAATTCGCGGGATCCGAGGCGACCGACTCCACGGCAGGCCGGCCGTGGAATCGATCCCGCCTCGGATCTCAGCCCAGGAACGAGTGGAATTCGCCCTGCGCGGCCGCGAGCTTCGGCGTGAACGGCTCGAATTTGTAGCCCTTGCTCGCGTCGAAGCCCGCTTTCGCCGCGGCCGTGGCCGAGGCGAACGGGGTCAGCGCCGTCAGCGCGGACTTGATGCTCGTCCAGCGCTGCGTGCGCTCGTAGCCGTTGTTGTTGGGCGGCTCGACCGGCTCGGCCACGCCCGCGAGACCGGTGATGCTCTCGATCGGGCCGCCGTCGGCCGCCGACACGTCGGCCGCGAGCACGCGTGCGAGCGTGCGGTGGTCGCTCTCGATGCCCATGATGCGAGCGGCCGTGACACGCAGGTTCGCGTTGCTGAAGTCCCGCACGCCGACGAGGTAGGCGGCGATGAACGCATCCTCGAGCGTGACGAGTGTGTTCAGCGTCGTCTGAGCGTCGGCGAACATCTTCGCCGGGTAGTAGAAGGTCGTGAACGGCGAGGGCTTCTTGGTGACCGATTCCTCGAGCAGGTAGTGGGACATCTCCTCCTGCCGCGCGGCCTGCAGGTAGCCCTGGTCGTCGTCGGGCAGGCGCGTGAAGAACGGCGAGGTGTTGATGATGTTCGTGTAGGTGGTGACAGCGAGCGCCTCGGCGACCTGGGCCGCGCCCAGGATTTCGAGGTCGCTCTTGCTGATCCCGCCCTTCTTCGCCGCGGCGATCGCCGGAGCGAACGCGCCGAGCGCAGCGCTCGAGGCCACGACGCCCGCGCCGGCGGCCCCTGCGCGGGTGAGGAACTGCTTGCGATCGAGCTTGGTCGGTGTGCCGTTGTCTGACATCGGATCCCCTCTGATGGGTTGTTTGCCGGCGCTTCTACGACGGCGGCGCCCGGCTGGATCACGGAGCAGCGATCCGCGATCCATGCGAACATACGTTCGCATGGGACCGAGACCCTGGCGACCGGCGGCGGAGCTCGAGGGGGCGCTCGATCGCGGCGACCTGCGCCACGCGATGTCGCTCGCAGAGGAACTGCGGATCGAAAGGGGGCGGCCGATCGACCTCGACACGGCCGAGCGCTTCCTGCCGCTGATCGCTGCGCACAGCCCGGGCGAGTACGACGCCTGGGCGATGCGCTGGCTCACGCGCTGGCTGGTGGAGAGCGGGGCGCCGACCGTCGATGAGGTGGTCGCGATCGCGCGCCGCCTGGCGACGCTGCGGGAGGGGACCGGCGTCCGGGAGCAGTGAGGGCGCTCAGCGCGCTTGGCCGAGCAGCTCGGCGGCGATGCGCTCGGCGTCGGCGCGGCTCGCGGGATGCGCGTGCATTGCGGTGAGGAACGGGTCGCGTGCGATGCCGAGGACGGTCGTCTCCTGGGCTGCCCGGACGGTAGCGGTGCGGGTCACCGCGTGAAGGAGCGCGATCTCGCCGAAGCCCTCGCCGACGCCGAGCCGGCCCAGCTCGCGGTCGCCTTTCGTCACGCGCACCGAGCCATGCGTGATCGCGTAGTAGTCCTCGCCCGAATCGCCCTCGGTGACGATCGCGGTCTCCGGCGGGAAGCTCGCGTAGCGCGACTCGCGCGCGAGCGTCTCGAGCGAGGCGGCCGGCAGGGCGCGGAAGATGTCGAGCTTGCGCAGCACGCCGATCTCGACCACCGGGATCGATGCTTCGGAGTCGATCTGTCCGACGCGCCTCGCCGTCAGGAGCAGGAGCAGCGGGACCAGGCAGGCGAGGGCGACGAACGGCGTGCGCACGCCGCCGAGGCCGATGAACAGCGGGACGAGTGCGGCGCCGATGGTCAGCCCGGCGTCGCGTATCGCCTCGACGAGCGAGAACACGCACACGACGACCTCGAGCGGGGTGGAGCGCTGCAGGAGGGTCTGGGCCGAGATCGCCTGCACCGCGCGTGCCCCGCCCACGAGCGCCAGCAGCAGCACGACCGTGAGCAGCGACGAAGCGAGTGCCAGCGCGGCGAGCGCGAGCGCGCCGAGCAGGGCGACGGCGACCAGCGGGGCAGCGAGCCGGCGCCCGACGAGGCCGATTGCGGCGAGCCCACCAACGAGGCCGCCCAGGCCGAAGGCCGCACTCAGGTAGCCCGCGGCGGCCGACCCCAGCGCGAGCACGTGGACCGCGAGCACGACGACCAGCAGGTCGACTGCCCCCTCGATCACGGCCGAGCCGGCCGGAAACGCGATCAGCGCCCGCGTGCTCGGCCGCGAGGCGATCACCCGCGCGGCGCTCAGCAGCTCGGCCAGCACGCCGGTCCCCTCGTCCCCCGCGTGGCCCGGCTGGTCCTGCGCGGCGCGCAGGAGATGGACGCTCGTGAGCAGGGGCGTCGCGATGAGCAGGCCTGCGAGCGCTGCGCAGGCGAGTCCCGGGCCATCGACGCTCACCAGCGCGCCGACGAGGACCGGACCGGTGAGCGTGCCGATGCCCTCGCACCAGCTCGCGCCCACATTCGCAGCGGTCAGTTCGTCGGGGTGCCTCACGACGAGCGGGAGCAGCACCGGATTGACCGCGCGGACGACGCTGAGCGAAAGCGAGAAGATGACCGCCGTCCCGTAGACGAGGACCACGGACGCGCCGCCGAGGATCGCGGCGGCGCAGCAGGCCAGCGCCGCCGCTGCCGCGAGGTAGGCGAGCGTCAGCAGGCGCCCGGCGCCGATGCGCGACAGCCGCGCGGTGATCGCCGGCGCGAGCAGCATCGAGGGGATGAGCTGGACGATCGCGACGAGCCCCGCGGCCGAGGCCCCGCCGCGCGCGTAGGCGTAGATGATCAGCGACAGCCACTCGCCGAACTCGGCGATGCTGAGGACCAGGTACGCGAGGAGCAGTCGAGTGAGCGCGCGATTGCGCACGATCTCCGCGACGACGCGCGTGACTGTGCCGCCCCCCTTTGACATCCGTCTGGACAGTAGCTGCCGGACTGCGAGCGGAACCCGCCAGCCGCGGAGGCAGGTCGCCCCGCATCAGGGGCAAGGGCGAGCCGGCGAATGGATCACGGACACGTACCGGCTCTGGGTACGTCCGCGGCCCGGAGGGGATGCTCGTCGAGTTCGCGGAGCGCCTAGCAGCGGCTCCGCTTCGCGCCCGCCTACCGTTCTTCAGGAGGGGTGAGCGAGGGGACTCGAACCCCCGACCGCCTGGACCACAACCAGGAGCTCTACCAACTGAGCTACGCCCACCACGTGCTGGTCGCCGAAGTCTAGCGTCGCGGCTGCTGCTCCTCCCCGCGTGCGAGCTCCCGTTCGGCGAGCGCGAGGCTCTCGCTCGGGGCGAGCCCGCTGGAGCGCGCCGCGACGGCGCGCCAAGCAGCGAGCAGGCGCGAGGGATCGGCTCCCAGCAGCGTCGCGAGTTCGACGCCGAGCGCCAGTGGATCGCCGAGCGCCTCGGAGGCGCCGTGCCCGGCCTCCGCGGCAACCGGGGCGGACGCGACCCGCGCCCCCTCTCCCCCCGCGGCCGCCTCGCGCGCTTCGGCGAGCACCCGGTCCGTCACGTCCCGCCCGGCGCGCTCGGCGCTGCGCCACCCGCGCGCCATCGAGATCTGGGCCGTGTCGACCTCGGGCCCCTCGAGAATCGTGATCGTCGCGGTGTGCGGGCTCCACTTCTGTTCGCCGAGCTCGACCATCCGGTCCGCCACCCACGCGAGCACGATCGCCCCGAGCTGCTCGCCGCTCAGGTTGTAGCGGTGGACCCGTTTGGGGAACTGGCGGATTTCCAGGTGGTACACGCGGCTAAGGCTCTCACGTCCGACCCCGCGTGGCGCGCTCGACGCAGCCCGAACGCGACCCTGCTCATGCGCCGCGATGCCGGCCCGCGCGTGCGACCGGGGGAGCGGGCGCGACGGCGGTGTGGCCGAGCCGCCGTTCCATCACGCGTACGGCCTCGGGGTTGGAGTCGATCAGGACGTAGCGCCGGCCCGTCGCGGCGGCGACGGCGCCGAGCGTGCCGCTGCCCGCGAAGAAGTCGAGGCAGCGATCTCCGGGACGCGTCGAGGCGAGCACCATGCGGCGCACGATGCCCTCCGGCTTCTGGGTCGGGTAGCCGGTCTTCTCGCGCCCGTTCGTGGGGACGATCGTGTGCCACCACACGTCCGTCGGGAGCTTGCCGCGCGCGGCCTTCTCGGGCGTGACGAGCCCGGGAGCCATGTAGGGCTCGCGATCGACCTCCTCGGCGTCGAAGTGGTAGGCGCGCGGGTCGCGGACGTAGACGAGGATCGTGTCGTGCTTGGCCGGCCAGCGGCGCCTGCTGCGGGCGCCGTAGTCGTAGGCCCAGACGAGCTCGTTCAGGAAGCAGGCCTCGCCGAAGATCTCGTCGAGCAGGAGCTTGCAGCGGTGCGACTCGCGGTAGTCGAGGTGCAGGTAGAGCGTGCCCTCTCGCGCGAGCAGGCGGTGGGCCTGCTCGAGCCGGGGGGCGAGGAACGCGCGGTAGTCGGCGAAGCCATCGGCGTAGGAGGACTCGCCGATCACCCTCGCGCGGTAGCGACGGCCCGCGAAGCCCGTGCGCTCGCCCTCGCTGTCGCCCACGACCGCGAGCGTCCGCCGCGTCTGCGACCGCCCGGTGTTGAACGGCGGATCGATGTAGATCAGCTGGAACGAGCCGTCCGGGAAAGCCGGCAGCAGCTCGAGGTTGTCCCCGAGCAGGATCTCCCCGGGTTGGCTCGCCGGCATCTCCGTCAGCGTAGGGAGCGGATCCGATGGAGTCTTTTGGGAGGCGATGACGCCGGTCCCACCGGCCGGGCAGAGTGTCGCCGGCCCCCGCGCGGCGCGTCCGTGCAACGCCTTCGTTTACAGGGGTTTCCGCCGGAGGGGCACGCGTGACCGCGAGGCTCGGTTTACTTGCAGCCGGATGGATGGGACCGATACCACCGGCGCGGCCGCGCGCGGGGGTGCGCACAGGACGCTCGTCGCGGCGCTGCTCGCCGTCGCGATCGTGATGGGCGCGCTCGCCTCGGCGGTCGGCGGCGACACCGACGGGCACCGTGCCCGCGCCGCGCGCCACGCGCCCCCGCCGCTGCCGTCCACCGCGCCGCGCGCGCCGCGCGCCGACGTCTCGCTGTGGGTCGACGCCTCGCACCGCGGCCGGCCGGTTCCCTCGAACTTCCTCGGCCTCTCGTTCGAGGTCAGCGACCTGCGCCAGATCGCCTCCTACGGCGAACGCGGCGACCTCGTCACGCTGCTGCGCTCGCTGGGGCCGGGGCTGCTGCGGTTCGGCGGCGTCTCCGCGGACACGCGCGTGGCCTGGGCGGATCCGCAGACGCCGCGGCCGGCGTGGACGAGTGCGGTGGTCGAACACCTCGACCTGCAGGCGCTCGCAGGGCTCGCGAGGGCCAGCGGCTGGCACGTGATCCTGACGGTGGGCCTGGCCCACTACGAACCGCAGGCGGCAGCGCGCGAGGTCGCGGCGGCCAAGCGCGCGCTCGGCCCATGGCTGTCGGCGATCGAGGTCGGCAACGAGCCCGACGCATACGGGCGGCACGCGTTCCGCAGCGAACCGTGGACGTTCGCGCGCTACGCGGGCGAGGTGCGCGCCTACCGCCGCGCGATCGCGCGACTCGCGCCGGGGATCCCCTTCATGGGCCCGGGCGTCTCAGGCTCGCACGCGTTCAAGAGCTGGGGGCCGGGCGAGGTGCGCGAACACCC
Organism: Solirubrobacteraceae bacterium; assembly: GCA_036264095.1. Classification (GTDB taxonomy): domain Bacteria; phylum Actinomycetota; class Thermoleophilia; order Solirubrobacterales; family Solirubrobacteraceae; genus Palsa-744. The sequence continues at coordinate 37,786 of DATARO010000045.1, forward strand.
GGTGGTGCTCACCGGCCACCACTACCCCCTCGGCTGCCACCAGCAGCCGCAGCCCTCGATCCCCGAGCTGCTGAGCCCGCACGTGCGCGTGCTCGAGGGCCGCTCGCTGCACCGCTACCTCGCGGTCGCCCGCCGCAGCGGGATCCCGTTCCGGATGGACGAGGCCAACTCGGTTTCGTGCGGGGGGCGGGCCGGGATCAGCAACACGTTCGCCTCGGCGCTGTGGGCCACGGGGTACATCGCCCAGTCGATGGCCGCGGGCACCTCGGGCATCAACTTCGAGGGCAACCCCGCCAACTGCTTCGGCTACACGGCCGTCTGCGCGCCGACCGTGGCGCGACTCGCGGACGGCGGGCTGAACGCCCAGCCGCTGTGGTACGCGCTGCTGATGACACGCGGCCTCGTCGGCGACCGGCCGGTGGCGAGCACGCTGCGGGCGCGGCACGCGCGCAATCTCGCCGTGACGTCGTTCGTGGAGCGCAACGGCGCGCTGCAGCTCGTGATCTGCGACGACGAGCCGCCGGGGTCCGCGCCCGCGTCGATCAGCGTGCACGTCGGCCGGCGCTTCAGTGCCGCCAGCGTGCTCGAGCTGTCCGGGCCGGCGCAGAGCGCGACCGCCGGCGTGACGCTCGGCGGCCGCACGGTGGGCGCCGGCGGCTACTGGAGCGAACCGCCCAACCCGCCCCGCATCCCCGTGCGCGGCGGTTCACTCGCCCTCACGCTCGCGCCGAGCAGCGCCCAGCTCGTGACGGTCACGCCCGCGGGCTAGTCGCGGCGGCGCCTCGCGCTCGCGCCGAGCAGCGCCCAGCTCGCGCCGGTCATGCCGCGGGCTGGACCGCTTCCACCCAGCGATAGCTGCGCCCGCACAGCGAATGCCAGCGCGCGAGCGGCACCTGCTCGAGCGCCAGCCCGGCCTGTGTTCGCGCCGGCGTCAGGAAGATCGCATCGAGCACCGCGGCGCCGCGGTCCCCGGGGGCGAACGTCGGGGCGCCGCGGTCGATCGTGAGCGTGTGGGAGCCGGCGCGCAGCACGAGGGTCCGCGGCGGAACGGTGTCCGGGACGAGCGAGTTGCCGCTCAGCTCTCCGCCGATCGATGCGAGACGGTGTCCGTCGATCGCGAGCGTCACGGTGGGCATCAGCTGTCCCTGCACCCACACTTCCCACGCTCCCGCGGACGGCACGCTGAAACGGGCCCTGAGCGTGCCGGGGACGCCCATCACGAGGCCGAGGCGCTCGTGTCCCCAGCGCCGCGGATGGCGACTCGCGGCCAGCGAGACCGCGACCACCCGCGGAGCGGGCGCGGCGGCGAGCGCGCTCGCGCCGGGCGAGCTCCGCACGAGCGCGGCGATGCGGGCGCACTGCTGCGCCGCGCTGCCCGCGAGCGTCACCGTGCCGGCGGACGCCGGCGCGGCCCGGCGGCGTTTCCAGACCTCGTAGTAGTCGCCCTGCCACGCGAGCTCGTAGGCCGCGGGCGGCCTGCTCTGCAGCGGGTCGCGGCGCGTGACGACCAGGGGATAGGCGGCGAGCGCGGCGGGCGGCGCGCGCTCCAGCGCCACCGGCTGGCCGTAGCCGCTGGCGAGCGAGGCCAGCGCCGGGGGCGGGTAGACGAAGTCCGGACCCCCGATGTCGAGCCGGCGCAACTCGTACATCGCGTATTCGTCGAAGTCGGTGAACAGCGCCGGGCCCTGACCCGCGAAGCGGTGTCCGACGGACGCGAGCTCCTCATAGCGCGCGGTCGGGGCGAGGTTCGCGCTGCGGTACTGGAGCTCGTCGGAGATGAGCACGCCGGCGAGCAGCGCGGCGGCCAGCGCGAACGCCGCCGCGACGCGCGCGGGGGCCCGCCGCTTTCCCGCGAGCGCCGCGACACCCGCCCACGCCAGCAGCACGACGACGGGGGAGGTGATCATCAGCGTCTTCGCGCCGGCCCAGGTCGTCACGGCGACGCTCACCACCCCCCAGCACACGAGCGTAAGCGCGATCCACGCCGCGAGCGCATACGAGCGCGCGCGGAGGAGCCACGCCGCTCCGGCCAGCGCCGCCGCCGCCGTCAGGCCGATGAGCAGGCGGGTGAGCGTGAGGCTCCCGCCCGCGGGCTGGGCCTTGTAGCTGTCGCCGAGCCACACGCCGAAGACCTGGGTGGCGCGGAGCGGCGTGTGCAGGTTGCCGGGGTTGCTCGTCGAGGCGATCGCGCTTGCGACCTTCAGCGACGCGCCGAGGCCCGCGATCGTCGGCAGCGCGGCGATCGCCCCGGCGACGGCGGCGAAGGCCGCCTGCGCCGCCACGCGGCGGCGGGCAGCCGCGGGGCGCCCGAGCGCCACGGCTCCGAGGAGCACGACGATCGCGGCGATCCCCCACGCGCCGAACGCGGGGCCGAGCGCCGAGACGCCGGCCGCGAGCACGAGCGCGAACGGCAACGATCGGCGCGCCGGGCCGCCGAGCCAGCGGTCGTGATCGGCGACGAGGGCGCCCGCGGCGAGCATCATCGCGAGTGCCGTGATCTCCTTGACCGAGCCGAGCAGGTCATAGCCGTAGACGAGCGCGGGCACGACCGCGCACAGCGCCGCCGCCCACGCGAGCGCCCCGCTCAGCCCGACGCGGCGCGCGAGCTGCCACGCCGGTCCGAAGGCGCTCGCGAGGATGAACGCGTTGAACGGCTGGAACGCCCAGATCAGCGGCAGGCCGAGCAGCGTCGCGCTCCCGCCGAACAGCGTGTCCGCTCCCGAGGGGTAGCTGGTGCCGTAGTAGTCGCTGATGAAGCGCCCGTATGAGTTGTGTACATCGAGCCCGCCGTAGCTCTGGCCGTGGTGGATCAGGTAGTCGGCGCCCATCATGTGCACCGCGGAGTCGGCGAGCGCCATGAACGAGGAGAAGGTCGTCCGGCCGGCGACGAGCACCGGGGCGAGCGCGAGCGCGTAGGCGACGACGGGGCCCGCAACGAGCAGCGGTCGTCGCGCCGCGGCGCCGGCCAGCATCCGCAGGCGTCCGGGGCACGCCAGCAGCCCGGCGAGGGCGAGCGCGAGCATCGCCCACGGCGTGGCCGGCGCGAGCGGCGACATGAACGTGAGGAGCTGGGAGAGCGCGATCAGCGCCGCGACACCGGCGCTGAGGAGCAGCGCCGGGGCGAGCGTCCCGCCCGCGGCGCGATCGACGAGCAGCCCCGCCCCGAGTGCGAGCGCCGCGAGGGCACACGGATACAGGACAGCTGTGGCGAGGAAGCTCACGTCGCGTCGCGGACGTCGAGCCGCATCGGCGGATCGTATCCGCGGGCGCGGGCCGCCCCGTGCGACTCGACGCTACGTTGCGCCCGTGGCGGGGGCGCCGCTCGCCCGCGCGCGCGTGCGCGCGATGAACGACCGAATCGCGTCCGCGAACGTGCGAGGCTGGTCGCGCATGATCAGCGTGTAGCTGTCGGGGATCTCGACCAGCTCGGCGTCGGGGAGCAGCTCCGCGAGGCGGCGCCCGTGCTCCGGGCGCTGGACGCGGTCCTCGGGCGTCCAGACGACGAGCGCCGGGCGGTCGAAGCGCGCCAGGCGCTCGCAGATCTCGATCATCTCGCGCCTGCGCGCGGCCACGAGGTAGCGGCGCAGGTCGCGGCGGACGCCCGGGATGCTCTGGATCGGAGCGAGCCAGCCCTCAACGAGCTCGTCCGGCAGCGGGCGCTTGGCCATCCACCCGAATCCGAGCGGCGAGCGGCGCAGCGCGCGCAGGCGCATCGCCTGCATCGCCAGGAACAGGCCGCCCGGGAGGAGCGCGGTGACGCGCAGGTTCTTGCCCGGGAGCCCCGGGGGGTAGTTGTCGAACGCCTCGCACGAGGAGATCACGAGGCGGCCCACGCGCTCGGCGCGCGAGCCGGCCAGGACGAGCGCGGCGGCATGATCGTTCTGGACGAGCGTCACATCGCGCAGGTCGAGCGCCGCCAGCAGCTCCTCGACGATGCGCGCGTGGCCCCTCAGCGAGAGATCGGCGTCCGCTCGCATCGGGTGCCGGTGAGCACCGAGCGGGAGCGTCGGGACGATGCACCGGTGCTCGTCGCGCAGCAGATCGACGACCGGGCCCCACACGTTGCCGGCCATCGCGATCCCGCCCAGCAGCACCAGCACGGGGCCCTCCCCGCCGCTGTCCTCGTAGTCGATCGTTCCTGCCGCCAGCTCGAGCTCGGGCATCTCGACTCCCTTCCACGAGATAGATCGCTCTAGCGCGGACGCTATCATGCGCGCGATGCCTGCGTCCACCCGCGAGCGGATCGTCGAGACCAGCGCCGGGCTGTTCCGCCGCCAGGGCTTCAGCGGAACGGGCGTGAAGCAGATCGTGGCCGAGGCGAGCGCGCCCTTCGGCTCGATCTATCACTTCTTCCCCGGCGGCAAGTCGCAGCTCGGTGCCGAGACGATCCGCTGGTCGGGCGCGATATACGGCCAGTTGATCGGCGCCTTCTACCCGCCCGGCACGGATCCGGTCGCTGCGACCGCGGCGTTCTTCGACGGCGCCGCGCAGACGCTCGTCGACACGGACTACGCCGACGCGTGCCCGATCGCGACCGTCGCGCTCGAGGTGTCGAGCACGAACGAGGAGATGCGCGAAGCCTGTGCCGAGGTCTTCGAGAGCTGGATCGCGGGCGCGGCCGAGGCGTTCGCGGCGGGGGGCGTGCCCGAGAGCGCGCGGCGCGAGCTCGCAATCCAGCTGCTCGCCTCGCTCGAGGGCGCCTTCGTGCTCGCGCGGGCGCTGCGCAGCACCGAGCCGGTCCTCGCGGCCGGCCGGGACGCGCAGGCGGCTGTCGCGCGCGCGCTCGAACAGCGTTAGGCCGACCGGCCGCGGGCAGTCGGCGATCAGCGCGAGCGCTTACGACGTGGAGGGCGGGATACTGCTAGGCGATGTCGCAGGAGAACGTGGAGATCGTCCAGGCGTCCTTCGCCCACTTCGTCGCGAATGGCGCACCAGACTGGGAGACAATCGACGAGAACGTCGAGATCTACGATCACGACATCTCGCTCGACGCGAGCGAGTACCACGGCCATGCGGGCTACGGACGGTGGCTCGAGAACTGGGCGGAAGCGTTTTCCGAGTACAGCGTCGAGGCAGAGGAGTTCATCGACGCCCCCGGCGACCGCGTCGTGGTGATCCTCCGCATGAAGGCCACGGGACGCGGGAGCGGTGTCACCCTCGATCGTCAGGACGCGATCGTCACGGAGATGCGCGACCGAAAGGGCGTACGCGTCGACTACTACAACAACCGCTCCGAGGCCCTCAAAGCGGTGGGGCTGGAGGAGTAGGCGATGTCGCAGGACAACGTGGAGGTCGTGCGACGCTCCCAATGCCTCGATGCCCCCGGCAGGATTCGAACCTGCGACCCTCGGATTAGAAGTCCGATGCTCTATCCAGCTGAGCTACGGGGGCGGGGCCGTAACCATCGTCCCACGTCGCGGAGCCGGAGCGCCGTGCTGGGCGGGGACCCCCGCCGTCCCGCCGTCCGCGCTTGAGGGAACCGATAACGGTTGCTTAGCCCCTGTTGAAGAGAAACCTGTAAAAGTTGCGCCCATGCCACAGGTCGGCAACGACGAGGAAGACCTCACCCGCAAGGAGCGCCGCGAACAGGCAAGGGCGCAGCGCAAGGCGGTAGAGGAGGCAGAGGCGGCGCGCGCGGTCCGGCGCACGCGCATGACCCAGCTCGGCATCGTCGTGGCGATCGTCGTCGTGGCGATCGTCGTGATTGCGGTCGCCGCCGGCGGTGGCGGCTCGAGCAACCACACGGTCCAGAAAGGCAGCGCGCGGGAAGCGAGCACCGTCTCGAAAGTCAACGCCGAGATCGGCGGGATCTCCCAGCGCGGCAACGTGCTGGGGGCCGCGACGGCGCCGGTGACGCTCGTCTACTTCGGTGACCTCGAGTGCCCGGTCTGCCGCGAATTCACGCTCACCGCGCTGCCGTCGCTGATCCAGAAGTACGTGCGCACGGGCAAGCTGCGGGTCGAATACCGCTCGCTCGAGACGGCGACACGCGAACCGGAAACGTTCAAAACGCAGCAGATCGCCGCCCTCGCGGCGGGCGCGCAGAACGTGATGTGGAACTTCATCGAGCTCTTCTACAACGAGCAGGGGCAGGAGGACAGCGGCTACGTGACGGAGGGCTACCTGTCGAACCTCGCCAACCAGACGACCGGCCTGAACAAAGCGAAGTGGGAAGAAGACCGCCACAACCCCGCTTATGAAAACGCTGTCACGACCGACGCCCAGCTCGCCAACAGCAACAAGTTCAACGGCACGCCCGCGTTCCTGATCGGGCGCACCGGCGGCAAACTGCAGAAGCTCGAAGAAGTCTCGCCCTCCGAAGCCTCCGGCTTCGAAAGCGCGATCGAATCGCTCCTGAAGAAATAGGAATGAGCCCGGCAGCGTCAACGCACTCGCGCAACCTGCGGATCGCGATGATCGTGCTGACGGTCATCGGCATCGGGCTGGCGACATACCTCACCTACGTCCACTACGCAGGCATCAAGCCCGCTTGCACCGCGGGCGAAAGCTGCACGAAGGTCCAGACCTCGGTCTACTCGAAGGTGGCCGGCGTACCCGTCGCGCTGATGGGGCTGATCGGCTACATCGCGATCCTGGCCTCGCTGCTGGCGCCGCAGGGCGAGAACAGCCGCTTGGCGACGATGGCCCTGACGCTGATCGGCTTCGGCTTCAGCGCCTATCTCACCTACCGCGAGCTGTTCTCGATCCACGCGATCTGCGAGTGGTGCGTGTCGAGCGCCGTGATCCTCACGATCCTCACGTGCCTGTCGACGTGGCGCTTCCTGCGCGGTGAGGAGGCGCCGGCGCCGGCGCAGTCGACAGCTGAACACCAGGCCCAGGCGCCGCTCACTCCCGCTTCCTAGAGCCATTTCCTCGCTCTAGTCAATCCGTCCAGAAGGGCTTCACCGGCCCGCGCTGTGAGCGCGCGGAGCCGAACTTGATCCCACATGGACGCGATCGAGGCACGCAACGCGGTTTTGAGGTCCGCCGGAGAACACGCCGGCGGCGAGGCCAGCGTCGCGCGACTGTTCGACATGACGAGCGAGCTGCTCGCGACGATCTCGCTCGACGGCCGCTTCACGCTCGTCAACCCCGCGTGGGAGCGCGTGCTCGGCTGGGCTCCGGCCGAACTGATCTCGCGCCCTATCGAGGACTTCCTGCACCCCGACGACGCACGCCACACGCTCGAGCTGATGGGCGAAGCAAACGGCGCGGGGCAGCTCGAGACGCTCACCAACCGCTGCCGTCACAAGGACGGCTCGTGGCATTGGCTCGCATGGAACGCGCGCTGCGACGGGACGACCTGGTATGCGGCGGCGCGCGACGTCAGCGACCGGATGTCGCTGGAGCGCCAGGCGCTCCACGACCCGCTGACCCACCTCCCGAACCGCATGCTGCTGATGGACCGCACGCGCCAGGCGCTCACCCGCGTGCACCGCAGCAATGGCGCTGTCGCGCTGCTGTTCGTCGACCTCGACAAGTTCAAGGCGGTCAACGACAACCTCGGCCACGACGTCGGGGACCGGCTGCTGATCGCGATCGCCGGGCGCCTGTCGGCGCTCATGCGCGACAGCGACACGGTGGCGCGCCTCGGCGGCGACGAGTTCGTGATCCTGGCCGATGACGTCGAAGGCGAGCAGGAGGCGCTCGCGCTCGGCGCGCGCGTGATCGACGCGCTCGAGGACCCGATCCCGGTCGGCAACGCCGAAGTGTCGATGCTCGCGAGCGTCGGCATCTCTGTCTCGCGCGATCCCGAAAACGACCCCGAGGCGATGCTCCGCGAGGCCGACCTCGCGATGTACCGCGCCAAGAACGCGGGCGGGCGCCGCCTCGAGCTGTTCGACGAGCGGCTCCGGCAGGAACTGAGCGCGCACCTCGAGATCGAGAGCCGCCTGCGCGATGCGCTGCCGCGGCAGGAGCTGTGGCTCGCCTACCAGCCGATCCTCCCGCTCGCCGGCGGTGTCGCGGTCGGCTGCGAGGCGCTGGTGCGCTGGCGGCCGCACAGCGCGGACCCGATCGACGACGCGGTCGTGCTCCCGGCCACGTTCCTCCCGCGCGCCGAGGACAGCGAGCTGATCGTGCAGATCGGCAACTGGGTCCTGCACTCCGCGTGCGCCCAGGCGGAGCTCTGGCGGCGCAACGGCATCACTGTGCCGGTCTCGGTCAACATCTCCGCGCGTGAGCTCACCGAGCTGGACCTCGCCGAGCGCGTTCGCGAGGAGCTGGCCTACTGCCGCCTCCCGGGACGCGCCCTGTGCCTCGAGGTCAGCGAGGACGCGGTGATGCGCGACCCGGAGCGCGCCCGCTCGGCGCTGCGCGACGTCAAGCGTCTCGGCGTCTCGATCGCGCTCGACAAATTCGGCTCGGGCGACTACTCGCTCGGCCTGCCGCGCGACCTTCCGCTCGACCTGCTCAAGCTCGACCCTCGACTGGTCACCACGTTCGACCGCGACAAGGAGCGCCGCGCGATGTTCGCCGCGACGATCGCGCTCGCCAAGGAGAGCGGCCTCACGGCGGTCGCCGTCGGGATCGAGACGAACCGCCAGCTCGCGCTCGCGCGCGAGCTCGACTGCTCGATCGGACAGGGCTTCCTGCTGCACGGCCCCGCCTCACCCGAGCGCGTCCGCCTGAAGGAGCCGGGCCGCTCGGTAACGTCCGCCCCATGGCGCCCACTGGTGCGGCTGGGCGGCGCGCAGCGCCGCTGAGCGACCCCGACCCGGCGACGGGACAGAAGCAGGCGGCCGCGGTGGCCGCCGCCGAGCTCGTGCAGGACGGGATGCGCGTCGGGCTCGGGACGGGCAGCACGGTGGCGCACCTGCTTCCCGCGCTCGCGGCGCGCTCGCTCCTCGACGTGCGCTGCGTCGCGACGTCGCCCGCCACCGAGGCGAGCGCCCGCGCGCTCGGCCTGCGCCTGGCGACGCTCGATGAGCTCGGCGAGCTGGACATCGCGATCGACGGGACCGACCAGGTCGACCGCGAGGGCTGGCTCGTCAAGGGCGGCGGCGGCGCCCACACGCGCGAGAAGATCGTCGCCGCAGCCGCGCGGAGGTTCGTCGTCATCGCCTCGGCCGAGAAGGCGGTCGCGCGGGTGGCTGCGCCGATCCCGCTCGAGCTCCTGAGCTTCGGCGTGGCGCGCACGCTCGCCGCTCTCGCGCCCGCGAGCCTGCGCGGGATCCCGCCGAGCCCCGACGGCGGGCTGATCGCCGACTATCTGGGCCCGGTCGATGACCCGGCGGCGCTCGCAGCGCGCCTGTCGGAGACGCCGGGCGTCGTCGGCCACGGCCTGTTCGGACCCGAGATGGTGAGCGCCGTGCTGATCGCGCACGACGACCGCATCGAGCGGCGCGAAGGCGCGAAGGGCTAGCCTCCGGCCACGGCCAGCGGCCGCAGCTCCTGCTCATAGGAGACGCTGTGCCGTGCGAGCACGCCGTCGGCGCCCACCTCGTACGCGCCCATGCGGCGCAGCGGGGGCGAGTAGACGTGCAGCGTCACCGCCGGCTCGCTGCCGTAATGGCGCACGCGATGGATGTCGGCGGAGGTGAAGTGGAAGGTCTTGCCCGCCGTGAACACGCGGTCACGCGACCGGCGACCGATCGCGAGCCGCTGCTCGCGCACCGCGCCGCGGATGACGGCGACCGCCCCGCCCGAGTCGTCGTGGTCGTGGTAGCCGGTGTCGTGGTCGTCCATCCAGCAGATCAGCCACGCCGTCACGTGCTCGTCGGCCAGCAGCTCCTCGTAGATGCGGCGCTCGGGCTCGTGCCGCACGAGGCCGTCCCACAGCTCCACACGCGCCGCGAGCGCCGCGGCGAAGCGCTCGAGCTCGGTGCCGTCGAGCGAGCGCCCGCGAGGGCGAGCGATCGCGTCCGTCGCGCCTACGCCCATGGCGCCTCCACGGGCGCGAGCGCCCGCTCGGTCGCCGCGGCGATGCGACCGCGGTCGAGCGCGGCCGGCATGCCCAAGTCGGCCGGATCGGCGACGGGCCGGTCCGAGCCGTAGAGGAGCTGCCCCTCCCCCACCGCGTCGGCCATCGCCCGCACGGCGACGGGACCGTATGAGGAGGTCTCGTAGAACGTGAGCGGATCCGGGGCGGGCGCCGGCCCCCCGCGCGAGCGGAGCCGCTCGGCGTGCAGGGGCGCGAGCCCGGCGAGCATCGCGAACACCACGCGCAGGCGCGGCAGCGCGGGCCGGCAGGCGGTCGCGAACGTCAGCCACGCCGCCTGCATGCCCGCGACGTAGCCTGTGAGCGCCGGCCACCACAGCGGCTCCTCGAGAGAGGGCGCAGCGGCGCCGCCCGCGGGGCCGGGGTGGACGAGCAGCGGCGCGCCGCGCAGCGCGAGCCGCTCCAGGAGACCGTGAACACGCCCGAGCGCGGCTGCATCGGCGAGCGCGCCTGAGGGAAGCGTGATGCCGGTGCAGCCCCGCTGGAGTGCGCGATCGACGTCGTCGGGGTCGGGCTCGGCGAGCGGGACCGCGCCCCACACGCCGAACGGCTCGCCGAGCGCGAGCGCGCCGTCGTGGTAGGCGTCGAGCAGCGGGCAGGCGTCCTCACGCGGCAGCCACTCGATCCCCAGCGGGCTCGAGAGGCACACCAGCGCGCGGTCGAGGCCGTCGGCGGCGACGAGCTTCGCGCGCTGTCCCGGCGCCTCTCCGGCGAGGTCGATCACGTAGGGCCGCTCACCCGCGAGGTGCAGGACCACGCAGCCATCGAGGCGCACGAACGGCAGCTCGTGGCGGGCTGCGAGCCGCTCGACGAGCGGCTCGGTCCAGAGGTGTTGGTGGACGTCGATCATTCTCATTATTTCTAGGGTTTTTATGCAGAATACCACATCGCGCGACCGCCGCGGAGGCGTGGGGCCGGCCTCGGACGCGCGTTTTCGCTGGAGAAAGCACGTCGCGGAACGAAGGCGCAACTTCCCCCGGGCGACCTCGCATAGGTGCCGGCCAGGCGGGTAGGCAACGACCGATGTCTGCTTCCGGGACGCCGGCAGAGGACTCTGGCGAGGGTCGCATCGCGCGCTCGTGGCGGCTGTCGAAGCTCGCGTGGGGCATCGTCCGCTCGGACCCGGCGATCCTCGTTCTCGCGGCCGTCTCGACAGCGATGGCGGCGGCCGCGCTCGCGCTCGTCTACGACCTGACCGGGATCTTCTCGGGTCACCAGCACCGCGGCGGCGCCCACCTCGCGCTGGTGACGCTGATACTGGCGTTCCCGCTGACGTTCATCAGCGTGTTCTTCAACACCGCGATCGCGGCTGCCGTCGCCGGCGTGCTCGAAGGCAGGCGCATGTCGCTTCGCGCCGCGTTGGCGGTGCCGCTGCGGCGCTTGGGCCAGGTGCTGGCATGGTCGCTGCTCGCAACCGCGGTCGGCGTGGTTCTCGAGCAGATAGCCAGGCGCCTACCGCTCGTGGGCAGCCTGGCGGTGCGTCTGCTCGGCTTGAGCTGGTCGCTCGCGAGCCTGTTCGCGATCCCGATCCTCGCGACCGAAGGCTGCTCGGCGCCGGACTGCCTGCGCCGCTCCGCGCAGCTCGTCAAGAAACGCTGGGGCGAGGGCATAAGCGGCAACGTGATCGTCACGGCCTGGACGGCCCTCGCGATCGTGCCGATCGCGATGCTGCTCGGAGCAGGCCTCGCAGGCAGCCGCGGCGATCCAGGACTGCGCGTCGCGTTCGTGGCGATCACGGTGATCGCGTTCGCGGTGGTGATGGCGGCGAGCGGGGTGCTGCGAGAGGCCTTCAACGTCGTGCTCTACCGCTATGCCGTCAGCGGCAATGCCGCGGGCGGCTTCTCGGCGTCGGATCTGGAGAGCCCGTTCGCGCGTATGGGCTCCGCCGGGGCCGGGGCCCGCGCGCGGCGGCCGCTCGGCGGGTGGCGCACCGTCTGGCCATGGCTCGTCTCGGCCGCGATCGCCGTGACGCTGGCGACGCTCGTCGAGGTGAACAAACGGCACTACGCCGCCCACAGGCTCTCGGGCCGGGTCGGGGCCGCAGTCGTGTTCGCCCTCGCGTTGGCGCTCGTGATCCGCGGCGCGATCTGGCTCGCGTCACGCGCCGCCCGGAACTAGCGCCCGGAGCCCTTCGCGATCGCGCGCGGTCCCGGGCGCTCGTCTCCGCCGGCCCCCGCAGCGTCCGCCCGGTAGGCGCGGGTATGGCCCCGGTGGCATGATCGACGGGGTGAGCGAAGCAAAGGGCGAGATGCCGGGCGGGCCGGGGGAGCGAATCAGGTGGCGCGAGGACGTCGCCGACCACGACTACGGCGCCGCCGAGGCCTACCTGTCACTCAAGCTCGAGAAGGAAGCCCTGCAGAAGACCGTCAAGCGGCTCCGGAAGGCACCGCTCACCAAGCGGCGCGCGAATGACATCCTGCGCGCCGCCGGCCTGCCCCCGGCGCCGCTGGAGGATCCGGGCGTGATGAAGGACCTGATCAAGGTCATCGAGGGCAAGCGTCTGAGCCCCGTGCTGGTTGTCAGCTCCGAGACCGGCGCCGACATCGCCGACGGATACCACCGGGTGTCGCTCGTGTACCGCATCGATCCCTACGGGGACGTCCCGCTCAAGATCGCCTGATTACGGGAGGTGGCCGGGAACGCGGGTGCGCGTCCCGAACGCCGGTCGGCGAGCCGGCCAGGTCATCCGCCATGCCCGCCGGGCTCGATCTCCCTGGACGGCTGTCGCTCCGGCCGGCGCTCGCTCGCATCGAGCGCGCCAGAGCCTGCGCGACGGGACGTCGGGTCTCCCCCGGCTCCGCGCAGGATGTATGCGCTGCCCACGGCGATCAGTGCCCCGGCGGCCGGACCGACGACGTAGAGCCAGTAGCTGCTGAAGTCCCCGCTCACCAGAGCCGGCCCGAAGGAGCGAGCGGGGTTCATCGAGGTGCCGCTCACGGGTGCGGACCACAGACCCGCGAGGGCGATATAGCCGCCGACCCCGAGCGCAGCGATCGCGCCGACGTTCTGCGCCGCCGAGGCCGTCCCCAGGATCACGCTCACGAGCGTCGCGGTCAGCGCGACCTCCATCAGCAGCGCCTGCCAGTTCGCGTAACCCGCGCCCGGGAGCGTCGCCCCAAGATGCTGCACGTTGCCGAAGACCGCGCTGAGAAAGAGGCAGGCGAGGGTCGCGCCGGCGAGCTGGGCGATGATGTAGCCCAGGAGGCGATTCCACGGGAAGTCGCCGCGCAGGGCGAACGCGAGCGACACGACGGGGTTCAGGTGCGCGCCCGAGACCGCGCCCATGAAGAGGATGATCGCCATGACCATGAGCCCCGGCGCGACCACCGCGGCGGCAAGGCTGATCTGGCCCTTGCCGTGGAGGAGCCCGCCGCCGGCGGCGACGAGCACCAGCATGAACGTGCCGAGGAGCTCCGAGAAAAGCCTGCGCCACTCCAACGTCGGGTCATCGAAGTCCGCCTTCGAGCCGAACTCGAGCGCCAGGAGATGCCTCCCCCGCGGACCGAATGGCCCAGGAGCTGACTCCCACTGACCAGCTTGCCGGTCCGCCACCGCCCCAACCTAACAGGGCTCTCGGCACTGCGATCGAGGCGATGACGACGCCATCCGCGCCGCGGATCCCTCATCCCACGCGAGACTCGTTCGCGCGGCGTGTAAGGAACCGCCGTGCTGCGGACATATAGCTGGCATGACCTCTCGAGAGCTCTTCGAAGGGCTGTACGAACAGCACGCTGGGGCCGTCAAGGGATACGCCATGCGGCGCGCCGACCCCGCCAGAGCGGAGGACGTGGTGGCCGAGGTGTTCCTCGTCGCCTGGCGGCGATTGGACGAGCTGCCCGCAGAGCCGCGCCCCTGGCTTTTCGGCGTGGCGCGCCGGGTGCTCGCCAACGAACGGCGGCGCGCCGCTCGTCAGGGCGCTGCGATCGACCGTCTGAGCCCCTCCGCGGAACCCGCGGAGGGGCCGCTCGTCGGCGACCAGGCCCTTGGCGAAGCGCTCGCGAATCTCAGCGACACAGACCGTGAAGCCCTCCTGCTGATCGCCTGGGAGGGCCTGAAGCATCGTGACGCAGCTCGCGTCCTCGGGATAAGAGAGGCCACGTTCACCGTCCGCCTTCACCGGGCGAAGCGGCGTCTGGCGCGAGCACTCGAGTCCAGGGCGCCCGCGACAGCCTCGACAACCAGATTGGAGACCCCGTGAGCAACTCGGAGCTGATCGAGTACCTCAGACGGTCCAACCCCGTCGTGTCCGACCCCCCCGCGCCGGCGATCGCGCAGCTTCTTCCGAGACTCGACCAGACGGCACGCAGCTTCGGCGATGCCGTGGCGCCACCAACGAGCCGCGCCCCGCGCGCGACCCGGGTCCGGATCGCGGTGGCCTGCGCGGCGGCCGTGCTGGCGGTGGTCGTGTTCGCCGTCCTGGGTTCTTCCGGCGGCGGGACGCCGAACGTATTGGCGGACGTCTACCGCGCCCTCAGCCCCGGCAGCGGGGTGCTGCACATGGTCGAGGTGACCGAACAGACGGTCGCCGGGAAGACCTCGACGACGCGGGAGGAGATATGGACCGCGCAGAGCCCGCGCCGGCTGCGATCGATCACGACCCCGGCGGACGGCAAGACCTACGAAATGGCGTTCGCGTCGAGTCCGCTCGAAGACCGGCGTTGGAGCGAAGAAGAACCCAACGTGATCCTTCACGGCACGCCCGCCGGAGCCCTGACGCACGAAGCCTCACCCGTCAGCGTGCTCCGAGAACTCGTAAGGAAGGGCGAGATGACGGTGGCCGGAAAGACGACCCTCGAAGGCCGTGCGGTTTGGCAGCTGACGGTGCACCCCAGCAACTACACCCAGCCGGCCTTCGACGGCAAGCAGCTGCCCGACCCCACCATGTACGTCGACGCCGTCACGTTCGCGCCCGTCGAGCTCGTCAGCGAGTCGCTGACGCACGCCAACGGTCAGATCAGCGGAGCGCTCGAGCTCGAAACCGCGACGACCCGTTACGAGACCTACGAAGAAGCCCCCAAGGACGCCCACAGCGAATCGTTCCTGAAGCTGGCCGAGCACCCAGGAGCAGTCGAAAAGAACGAACCCTGACGCTCGAGTGATCGGTGCGCCTCGGCGGTCCCCCGCCCTCCCTCAGCGGCGTCGTGGGCTCGGATCCTCCGTCACGGACGCGCCTCCAGCACGATGTTGAACGGGGTCTCCGCGGCACGACGAACGCGGCTGAACCCACCGTCGTTCAGCACCTCGGTGAGCCGCTGCTGGCCGGCTTGCGCACCGAGCGCGAGGCCGACCTCCTGGCTCAGCGACGCGGGAGTGCAGAGCATCGTCGAGCCCCCGTAGAAGATGCGTCCGATCGGGTTCAGGTTCTCCTCCAGCGCGTCGCCTGCGAACGGCTCGACGACCATCCAGGTGCCGTCGTCGGCGAGCTGCTCGCGGACATGTCGCGCGGCGCCAACGGGGTCCCCCATGTCGTGCAAAGCGTCAAACACGCACACGAGATCGAACGGTCCACCGCCGAAGTCCTTGGCTGAAGCGGTCTCGAAGCTCACGCGATCCGCCACGCCCGACCTCTCGGCCGCCGCGCGCGCGGCGACGATCGATCCCTCGTGGTAGTCAGAGCCGACGAACTCCGACGCCGGGAACGCCTTCGCCATCAGGATCGTCGAAGCGCCGTGGCCGCAACCGATGTCCGCGACGCGGGCTCCCGCGGAGAGCTTGTCGGTCACGCCCTCCAGTGACGGCAGCCACGCCTCTACGAGGCTCGCCAGGTACCCGGGGCGGAAGAACCGCTCGGTGCCTTCGAAGAGATCCACGTGGTGCTCGTGCCAGCCGAAGCCCTCTCCCGAGCGGAAGCGCTCAGCGATGTGAGGCTCGTCCTTGACGACCGCCGCCAGGAGCTGGAAGGCCCCCGGTATGAACGCCGGGCTGTCTTCGTCGGTCAGCGCCATCGCCTGCTCCGGTGGTAGCCGGAAGGTGCCGTCTGCCGCGACGTACTCGACGTAGCCGCTGGCCGCCTGCTGCGAGAGCCACTCGCGGATATAGCGCTCGCGACAGCCGGTTCGCTCGGCGAGCTCTCCCGGAGTGACCGGGTCGCCGTCGGCCATCGCCTTGTACAAGCCGAGCTTGTCGCCGATCAACACCAGCGGGGCGGTCATGGCCGCACCGAGATCTCCGACGAACTGCCCCATGAACGCTTCGAGCTTCGCCTCGTCTATTGCCACTCCAGGGGTACTCATCTGCATCCACCTCCGCGTCGCGATTGGGAGCCGGTCGCGCCGACGGAACGGCTGTCTCGTGCAGGCGGACTTCGCCCTGGGGCTGCTGCCTGCACACGAGGTCTCGTTGACAACCGGCGCGGCCCCCTCGGTGCGCACTCTAATCCTCCTGGGCACGCGCGTGTGCTCGGCCGGCGCCCGCTTCAGACCGCCGCGCGCTGTGCTGGGCGGTGAGGCGGAAACCGGCGGGCCGTTCGATCGCCGGAGCGGTCGTCGGGGGAGAGCGGGGGCCCCAGGAAGCGAACCTGGCGTTGCGGTTTTGGAGACCACCGTCTGTTTTGGCCAATAGACGGGCGTCTGTCGCTGTAGGGAACCTTTTAGGGAACGTGACGGACCGCCCAGCCTTCCCGCGCAATCTCCGATTTGGGCGGGCCGGCGATCGCGGCAGACGCGTCGGATGTAATCCGAGGGGTGGATCCGGCCATAGAGGGGTCATGAACAGCGATCAGGCCGCCGAGATCGCTGACCTATACGAGCAGCATGCGCTAGCCGTCCATCGGTATGCGCTGCGGCGTTCGGACCGGGAGACAGCCGACGAGGTGACCGCTCAGGTCTTTCTGGTCGCCTGGCGCAGGCGCTCCTCGGTGCCGGAGGACGCGCTGCCGTGGCTGTACGGCGTGGCCCGCCGCGTGCTCGCAGACCAGCGACGTTCTGCCTCCCGTCGCCGCCGACTCGGCGAGCGACTCCGGAGCGAAGCGGGGCACGACGAGCCGGGACTGGTCCTGGAGGATGGCTGCCTCGCCGATGCCTTGAACCGCATCCCCGCGCGGGACCGCGAAGCGCTGCTGTTGCGCTACTGGGAGGAGCTCGAGCCCGGGCAGATCGCACGCGTCATGGGCTGCTCGCGGGCGGCCATGGCGGTACGGCTCCACCGTGCACGACTGCGTCTACATCGAGCACTCGAAGCCTTGGCCGATCCCCGACCCGAAGACCACGAGCACGAAGGCTCGTGCGTTACGCGAACGGAGCCGACATGAGCACATTCAAAGACCTCGAGCATCGCCTCCGCGCAGCACGCCCCGTCCTGGATGTTCCCGGCCCTCCGGTATCGACCGTGATCGAGCGGATCGAAGAAGCTGCGCACGAACGGCAGCCCCGCCGCTGGTCACGCGGGGGCGGCTTGGCGCTGCCGCTCGCGGTAGGCATCTCGATCCTCGCGGCCGCCAGTGCCGCGGCGGCACTACTGCTCAGCTCCGGCGAAACGGTCGCACCGGCATTCGTGCTCCCCGCGACGCCCGCGGCGGGACTCGGCGAGCCGATCCCCCAGACGCTGGCGCTCCTCCCGATCCCCTCCGTCGCCGACCCAGAAGGAGGCCCCCCTTGGGGCATGCGCGTAATCCGTACCACCAGGGGCCTGCTGTGCCTCCAGGCCGGGCGCGTGGTCGACCACCAGTTGGGCGCGCTCGGTACCGGCTACGCGTTTCATGGCGATCAACGCTTCCACCCGTTCCTGGCCGACGACGCGATCTCAACGGATGCCTGCCCGGCCGTAGGCTCCAGCGGCAAGGCATTCCTGCCCGGACCCCCTGTGATCGTGCCCGCCAACGCCCTGCCGCTGGCAGGCGAAAACATCTCCCCGCCAGATCAGCTCCACTGCGATCTCCCCGGCCAGCAGAACTGGGGCGTGCGCTGTCCACAGTCAGAACTGCGCCAGGTCGCCGTCGGTCTGCTCGGACCCGACGCCAGGAGCATCGAGGTGACCAACCCTGACGGGAGCAGCTTCACGATCGACCCATACGGGTCGGAAGGCGCGTACCTCATCGTGCTGCCCGCGCAGCAGAATGCCAACGCCAGCATGTCCTCCGGTGCTTACGAGAGCCCGTTCGGATACGTGAGCCACGCACCTGGAGGAGCCGTATTGAAAGTCACCTACGACGACGGCGTCCAATGCCAGATCCCGATCACCAGCCCCGGCCAGCAGTGTCACGCACAGAGCACCGCCGGGCCTGGGCTCCCGCCCGCGAGCGCGCTGAAGAGCGCGGTGCAGGCCAGCTATGTGCCGCTCGACAAGCACCCCGAATCTCCCCTGTTGATGGAAAAGGCCGGAGGTAACGGCTCCTTCGCCGGAAGGACGGAATCGGATGGCAGCGATGCACCCGGACCTGCGGTGACGGTCACATTCAAGGCACCGGTCGACGCCTCGAGCGCCGCCAGCGCCTACGTCGTCGAACTGAGGCCCCACCCGGTCGCTGGCTGCGCGACACCGGCCGTGATCGTCAGTCAGCCCACCAGTCAGACGCTGCTGGCGGGAACCGAGGTCAACATCACTGTCCCGCTTGAAACCAGTTGCGCCACCAGCTACGCCGGGCGGGTGTTCTACGCGAGCTCGTCGAGCGTGGGCGGGGAAAGCGGCGGCGGAGGACCGCTCTACGAGCTCATCGCCGCCCAGTTTGGGCCCCCCGGCTCGGGACGAAACCCACTGAGCTTGCCTACCGTCGGCACCTTCAACATCTCCGCGCCCTAGGCCGGTACGGCCGTGGCCGGATCGCCGTTGCGGGTCGGACCGGGCGGTGGTGCCAGCGCGGACGCTGATGACGGTCGCCAAGATCGCGTCTGCGAGCTCGCGACCCTGTAACAAACCGGCCCTCGCCGGACATCCACATCGCGATGACGCCCGACAAGCGTTTCCAGGCGCTCTACCACGCCCACGCCGGCGCGGTGCTGAGCTACGCGCGTCGGCGTAGCACGCGCGCGGACGCCGAGGACGTGCTCGGCGAGGTGTTCCTGGTCGCGTGGCGGCGGCTCGACGAGGTTCCCGCCGAGCAGGAGCGGGTGTGGCTGCTCGGCGTCGCCCGCCGCGCGCTGGCCAACCAACGCCGCGGCAGCACGCGGCGGCGCGCGCTGCGCAGCCGCCTCGCCTCGCAGGGGCAGGCGCCCGCGGCAGCGCCGATGCCGTTCCCGGCCGCCCGCGAGACGCGGCTCGGCCGCGCGCTCGCGCGCCTCAGTGAGAGCGACCGCGAACTGCTGCTGCTGATCGCCTGGGAGGGCCTCAGCAACGAGGAGGCCGCCCGCGTGCTTGAGATCCGGCCGCGGGCGCTGCGCGTGCGCCTGCACCGCGCGCGCCGACGTCTCGCCAGCGTGCTCGCCCGCGAGGGATCAGGCGACGCGACCGACAACCCGACTGCCTTGGAGGCTCTGTGATGCAAGCCGACCTGCTCGACCGGATCAGCGCTATCAACCCGCTGCCGGATGACCTTCCCGCGCCGGCGATCGCCTCGCTTGCGGCGCTGCGCGAGCGCGGCGAGCCTCCCGCTCGGAGGCCCCCCACGCGCGCTCGGTCCGCGGTCGCGAAGCGCGCTGCGCTCGCGCTGCCGATCGCAGCCGCGATACTCGCTCTCGCACTGCTCGGCCGGGGCGGACGCCAATTCGACGTTGCTGCGGCCGTGTACAAGGCGACGCTCGCCGGGAACGGTGTCAAGTACATGTTCCTCGAAGGCGAAGCGGGAGCGAGGAGGATTCGTTATCAGCGCTGGAGCACGAGCGAGCCGCTGCGCGAACGATCCGTCGAGGTCGGACCCTCGGGAACCGTCGAATTGGTCAGCGGCGCCGGCTTGGAGTCGGCCTGGTCCACCGAACACCCGGGCAAGATCCTGCGGGTGCACGGCTCGGCGCCGGTGAGCACATGGGATCCCGTGCGCGTCATCCAGCAGGCCTACCGCGCGGGCAGACTGCACGTGCTCGGCAAGACGACTATCGGTGCCCGCGCTGCCTATCGCGCGGAGGTCGAGTCGCTGCACGGCAGCCCGGGTTCGACCGTGATCGTCGACGCTCACACCTTCATGCCGATCGAGATGGTCTACCACCGGCCGGGCGGCGGCCCGCCGACGCTCGAGGTGCACGTGCGCTCATACGAGGAGCTGCCGGCGACGAAGGCCAACGTGGCGCTCGTGAGGCTCGCCCACCACCCCGGCGCGCGCGTGGTGAGCGTGACGCGGGCGAGCGGGCACTGAGCCGAGCAGCCGAGACCGCCAAAGCCCGCAAATAGCGGGCTTTTAGATAGCGGGGGACCCAGGAATCGAACCTGGCGTTGCGGTTTTGGAGACCACCGTGTTACCGATACACCAGTCCCCCACGCTGCCACCCGCGGGCGGCGGGAGAGCAGTCTAGAAGAGTCGCGTGGAGCCCGGTCCCGGCCGCCCACCGATGTGTCGATACCGGGCGGGGTGCCTCAAGCACCCGGGCCGGAGCGCCGATGCACGCCGAGCGAGAGGGAGCTCACGGCGATCGCCGGTGGACCGCGCACGCGCCCATCTGCCGAGCCCGCGAGATCGGCCTCAAGCAGCGCTCGAACACGGTCGATGAGCCGTGAGGAAGCCAACATGATGCAGAGGACACCCAGCGCCCACGATGCATGCCGCGCCGATCGGCCGGCGCGATCGCTGCGCCGCGCGCGCGGAGAGCGCGGGTTCACGCTGATCGAGGTCCTCATCACCGCAGTGATCCTGATCGTGGGGATCATGTCGCTGTTCGGATTGCTCGACGCGACGGCGCATTCCGCCAGCAGGACCCATTTTCGCGAAGGCGCCACGAACCTCGCCCGGGCGATCATCGAAGAGGCCCACACGATCCCCTACGCGCAGATGTCGACGAGCGGCATCGAAAGCGAGCTCCAACAACTGTCGGGCCTCGCCGACGCCTCGAGCGCCACCGGCTGGCAGATCAAACGCAACGGCGTCACCTACACCGTGACGGCCAGCGAGTGCGCGATCGATGACCCGAAGGACGGAGTCGGCTTCCACGAAGCCGGCGTGACCTTCTGCGCAGACAGCGCCCCCGGAGCCAAAGAAGCCAAAGAAGCAACCGACAGCCAGCCGATCGACCTCAAGCAGGTGACCGTCACCGTCGCGTGGCAGGACCTCACCCGCAAAGCACAGCCGTCGATCAGCCAGGTGGCGACGTTCACCGCGGCCGGCTCGGCCGTGGGCCTGAACGCGAGCTCGCTGCAGCTGATCCTCCCCGAATACAGCAAAAAGACGGCCCCCCTCATCACCAGCGAACCGTCGAACGGCGAACTCAAGTTCGAAGTGCAGGCGCCGACCGGGACGGGCAGGGTCGATTGGTCCGTCAACGGAGTGCGCCAGTCGACCCCGGCGACGCACGGCTCAGGGACCGCGTACACGTTCTTCTGGAAGATCGCGGGGCTTTCCGACGGTAGCTACCAGATCGGCGCGCAGGCCGTCAACGAAGAAGGGGTCGTGGGCCCGCCGGTGTCGATCACCGTCACGCTGATCCGCAATGTGCCCGCGGCGCCCAAATCGATCGTCGGTGGCTTCGACACGGTGCTGAGCGGCGGAAAATCCACGCGCATCGTCGAACTCGAATGGCAGTCGAACAGCGAACTCAACATCCTCGGCTACCGCGTCTACCGGCCTCTGCAGCCGAGCGGCAGAGAACTCGCCTGCCCCTCCAGCTCGGCCGCGCTGAGCCTCACGACCACGTGCTCCGACTTCTCGCCACCCGGCACTACGGCCACCAACCTCACCTACGAAGTCGTCGCCCTCTACCGCAAGTGGGAACCGTCGAGCGAACCGCTCAACGCGAAACTGAGCGAAGCCGTGTACGAGGGGAGCGCCGGCACCCTGAAAGTGGGCACGGCCGAAGCCCCCCACCCGCCGACCTCGCTGAAAGCGGTCCGAAACTCGGACGGCACCGTCACCCTCACCTGGGTGGCACCGGCTACCGGGCCGGAAGTGAGCTTCTATCGCATCTATCGCGGATCGAAGGAATACTCGAGCCGCCTCGGCACGACCGGCTCGGGGACGACGGTCACCTTCACCGATGAAACGACGAAACTCGCGCATCAATACTGGGTGACTGCCGTCGGCACGAGCTTCGCCGAGTCCGAATTCCTCGGTCCCGTGGAAGCATGAGGCGCGACCGCTCACAAGCCGGCTTCACCCTCGTCGAGACGCTCGTGGCGATGGCGCTCGCGGGCGTGATCCTCGGCGCGACGCTGAAGGCGCTCGAGGTGTTCCAGTCGCAGGACCGGTATGCGGTGCTCCGCAACGAAGGCCAGGACGACGCGCGCAACGCGATCGACTCGCTCGGGCGGCAGCTGCTGAACGTCGTCTCTCCGGGGAGCGAATCGACGATCGAAGAAGCGGAACCGTACTCGATCGCCTTCCTCACGATCAACCCGACCGCGACAAAAAGCGAAAACGCCACGAACGAGATGCGGGTGCGCTACTGCTTGAACAACGAAGCGCCTGCCAAGGAGGTCCTCTGGTACGAGGTCCGGCGGTGGACGTCAGCTACCCCCAACCCGGCAAAAGCTCCTTCGAGCACGGAATGCCCCGACACGAACAAATCGGGGACCCACTGGGACAGCTGGTCGAAGGTCGCCAGCTACATCACGAACCGCAAAGGCGAAGTCAAAGGCGTAAAAGCCAAAGAACACCCGGTGTTCGCGTACGGGCCGACGGGCTGGACCTCGCTGTCGCAGATCACCTCGGTTGAAGAGCGCCTCTACCTCGAAGTGAACCCCGGTCACGAGCCCGGCCAGACGCAGCAGCGCACGACGATTGACCTGCGCAACGCGATCCACAACCCGATCGCCTCGTGCCGCGCCGAAGAAATCAACGGCCACGTGCTGATCGACGCCTCCGCCTCCGAAGACCCGGACGGCCAGGCGCTCTCGTACCGCTGGTGGCAGAACGGCGCCGAAATGGGCACGACGGCGGAGCACTACGAAACCGAAGCGTTCTCGAAAGGCACCTCCCTCACCTACACGCTCGAAGTCGCCGATCCAGCGGGGCTGAAGAGCACGACCAAATGCTCGGTGACGATCAAATGAGACAGCGCGCCCGCAGCGAGTCCGGCTTCACGATGATCACCGCGATCATCACCCTGTTCATCATCACCGGTCTCGGCATCGGCCTGCTGCAGATGACCGACCAGCAGCAGCACGCCGCGCTGACCGAGCAGCAGAGCCAGACGGCGTTCAACATCGCCGAGGCCGCGATGAACGCCCAGATCGGGCAGCTCGCGCGCACCTGGCCGTCGGCCAAGGCGTACGAAGGAGCCCCGACAACCTACGCGACCAAGTGCACGTCCTCGGAAGCGGAATCGGCGTCGAACGACTGCCCGACGAAGAAGAGCCTGGCCGAAGGCTATCCGCTGGTCTCGTCCACGAGCAGCTGCTCCAAAGGAGGGAACGAAGCATGGGGCTCGTCGAAGGGCAACGAGTGGACCACGTACGTACGCGACGACGGCGCGACGGCCACCGAAAACCCCCTCTACAGCTCAAGCACGACCAAAGGTGAAGTCCCGTACGACGCCAACGGCGACGGCAAGGTCTGGGTGCGGTCGGTCGGGGTCTACCAATGCCGCGTCGTCGTGTTGCTCGCCCTCGTCTCCGAGCAGGAAGTCACGCTGAAGTTCCCGGAATACGCAGTCGCCGGAAACTGGTTCGCGACGACCAACAACGGCAAAAAGGTGATCGTCAACACCCAGGGCAAATCCGCGCAGGCGGGTGGCGTGAGCATGCGCTGCGAAGGGCGCACCAAAGCGAACTGCGAAGAATTCCGCGAAGGCCAGGTCAACCCCGATACGACCAAACAGGCCGCGACCCCGAGTCCCGCGCTGAGCGCGACACAGCTCGAAGCGCTCGCGTATGCCGCGAAAGTCAAAGGCCACTACTTCGGGCCGAAAGAATGCCCGAAAAGCGCGGCCGAAGTCGAAGGCGAGCCCGCATACGTGACGGGGCCCTGCGAACTCTCGTTCACCGGCAACAGCGTCATCAACAGCCTCGAATCGCCCGGCTTCCTCGTGATCGGCGAAGGCACCCTCAACCTCGGCGGCGGCGTCGAATACTTCGGCACCGTCTACGGCGTGAACAAACAGAAATCCACTGAAGCGGTCGTGCACCTCCAAGGCAAGGGGCGCATCACCGGCAGCATCCTCATCGACGGGACCGGCGGTATCGAATTCGGCTCGTCGGGCGGTAAAGGCAAAGGCGAAGAAAACGAAAACGAAAACTTCGTCTACAACGACGAGGCCACGAAAAACCTGAAGACCTTCGCCGGCGCCGCGGGCACGCGCAACAGCTTCCGCGTGCTGCCCGAAAATCAGTAGCTTCTGGCCATCGGCGTCGCCAGAAGAAGCGCGGGCCTCCTGCCCTTCAGGGTTCGCTCAGGGGGCCTCGAGGTGTTCATCGCGCACATGGGCGGTCCCTTCTGGCGGCGGAAGGACGAGGGCGCCTGGTCGATCGTCAAGGGGGAATACGAAGACCCCGAGGACCCCTACGCCGCAGCGCGGCGGGAGTTCGAAGAGGAGACCGGCCTGCCTGCGCCCGAGGGACGGGCGCTCCCGCTCGGCGAGGCCGTCCAGGGGAGCGGGAAGCGCGTCTGCGCCTGGGCGATCGAGAGCGATCTCGATCCCCGCGCGGTGCGCAGCAACGAGTTCACGCTCGAGTGGCCGAAGGGGTCAGGGCAGATCCAGCGATTTCCGGAGATCGACCGCGCCGGCTGGTTCGATCTCGCGACGGCCGAGCGCAAGCTCGTCAAGGGGCAGCTCCAGCTTCTGCGCGAGCTCGAGCGCTTGAGGGCATCGAGAGAGGGCTCTTGATCGCGCGACCGCCCGTCCGCCGATGCGGGCGGAGGGACTCGAACCCCCAAGGGCTTTCGCCCACCGGCTCCTAAGGCCGGCGTGTCTACCAGTTCCACCACGCCCGCGCGAGCAAGCGAGACTAGCTGCGCGACGCACACCGCGCGACGAGCTCGTCGATCGCGCGGCCGAGCCCCCGCGGGGACAGCCCCCATCCCTCGCCGCGGACCGCGAGAGCCTGTAATGTCAACGTCCCTATGTCGACGCCAGGGGCCAGGGAGCGCAAGCCGGGCGTGATCATCACGCACCCGAACCGCGGCAAGCCCGTCGTGCAGGCGACGCGCGCCATGGTCATATTGCTGTTCCTGGTCAGCGCGGGGCTCGTCCTGATCGTCACCGTCGGCGGTTGGAGCGTGCTCGAGGGCGCGATCCCGATCCAGATCGCCTACATCGCGATCTACCTGACGCTCGCGTTCTTCGCCGCGCGCTGGAACCGCGGGGTGCTGCCGGTGGGCGCCGCGCTAGCTGTGCTGCTCGCGATCTTCGCCCTCGTCGCGGGTCCTGCGTGGTTCAACCGCGACAAATTCGGCTTTGCGCAGCCGACGATCGAAGCCGGCCTGCTGGGCGTGCTGACGTTGTTGATCGTGCCTGTGCAGATCCTGCTCGTGGCGTTCGCGATGCGCGGCTTCAAACAGGGCTGGAACGTCGAGCTCGAGCGGCGCGACCCGAACGCGGCCCCGGTGCCCGGCGACGCGGCGCCGCAGGCAGCCTGAGCGCCCGGACGCCCACCGGAGCTGCGGCTATGCTCGCGGCTCGGCGTCCCCAGACAAGCGAGGACCCTCCCCAAAGGCAGGACCCTCCCAAAGGCCAGGCAGGCAGGCGAGCAGACAGGCGAGCGGCGGTGGCGGAACGGTAGACGCGGGGCCCTCAAAAGGCCCTGTCCGCAAGGGCGTGTGGGTTCGACTCCCACCCGCCGCACTCGACGTCCAATCAACCCGTGACGAGCTCCATCAGCGGTCCGACGATCGCAGCGGGCGCTACGAGGATGCCCCACGGCAGGTCCTCGGCCTCGGGCAGCTCGCGGACCGCGAGCCCGGCGCGCTCGCACAGCAGCTGCCCGGCGGCGATGTCCCACGGCTTGACGCTCCGCTCGAAGTAGGCGTCGTACCGCCCGGCCGCGGTCCAGGCGAGGTCGAGCGCGGCGCTGCCGAGGCGACGGATGTCGCGCGTGCGGGGGAGCAGGCGCTCGATCACCCTCCCCTGCGCCGCGCGCACGCGCGCGTCGTAGGCGAACCCGGTCGCGATCATCGCCTCCGACAGGCCGCCGCTCGCTCGGCCTGCCAGCTCGGCGACGCCGGCCGGTCCGATCACGCGCGCGCGACCGGAGCGCGTCGCCGTGAACAGCTCGTTGCGCGAGGGGTCATACACGGCGCCGGCGCGCGCGCCCTCCGCGTCGCGGACGGCGACACTCACGCACCACTGCGGGATCCCGAACAGGAAGTTGACCGTTCCGTCCAGCGGGTCGACGACCCACTCCAGCCCGGTCGAGCCGGGCCCTCCCCCGCTCTCCTCGCCGACGAAGCCGTCGCCGGGGCGCCGGTCTGCCAGCAGCTCGCGGATCGCGTGCTCGGAGGCGAGGTCGGCCTCGCTGACGAGGTCGGTCGGCGTGCTCTTGCTCGCCACCTCGCGCTCGGTCCCGCGCCGCACGCGCTCTGCCAGCAGGGCGCCCGCCATGCGCGCCGCCTCGACGGCCACCTCGAGCAGCTCGTCGTCGCCGCTCACGAGAACGCGGATGGGCGGCGGTCGGCCCACGGGCGCTCCGCCTCGATCTGTGCGGCGAGCGCGAGCAGCGTCGCCTCGGCGCCGGGCCGGCCCACGATCTGGACGGCTCGCGGCAGTCCATCGGAGCCGAAGCCGCTCGGCACCGAGATCGCCGGCTGGCCCGTCAGGTTCCAGACGCCGTTGTAGGGGACCATCGCGGCGATCGTGTTCAGCGTCCACAGGGCCCCCCGCCCCTGCAGCTGTCCGATCTCGAGCGGGGGCTGCGCGGTGGCCGGCGTGATCAGCACGTCGCTGCGCTCGAGCGGCGCGCCCAGCCGCCGCGCGAGCTCCTGCTCGCCCGCGATCGAGCGCGCCAGGACCGCGGGCGGGATCAGGCCGCCGAGGCGCGCCATGCCGACCGTGCGGCGTTCCAGGCGCACCGGGCGAGCGAGCGCGGCGGCGTCGTCGTGGATGCCACGCAGATAGCGAGCCAGCAGCGCGGGGATCGCATCGAGGCCGTAGCCAGGGTCCTCCTCGGCGACCTCGTGGCCGAGTGAGCGCAGCAGCTCGGCCGTCTGCGCGAGCGCCGCGGCGCAGTCGGCGTCCAGGCGGGGGATCACGCCGGCGGGGATGCGGCTGGAGGTCGACACCCGCAGCCGCCCCGGGCCGCCTGCGACCGAGGCCGCGAACCGGGGACGCGATCCGCCGTCGGCGGCCACGGTCTCCGAGGCCACGTCGTGGAACAGCGCCGTGTCCGCGACCCGGCGCGTCAGCACGCCGTTGACGGACAGGCCGTACCAGGGGCTCTCGCGTGGGGCCATCGAGATCCGCCCGCGCTGGGGCTTCAGCCCGACGAGCCCGCACCACGCCGCGGGTATGCGGATCGACCCCGCGCCGTCGGAGGCGAGCGCGGCGCCGACGAGCCCCGCCGCGACGGCCGCGCCGCTCCCGCCGCTCGATCCGCCGGGCGTGCGCCGCAGGTCCCAAGGGTTGCGGGTCGCACCGAACGTCGCCGTCTCGGTGAAGGGCCATTGCGTGAGCTCGGGCACGGCTGTCTTGCCGATCACGACCGCGCCCGCGTCGCGCAACCTGCGCACGACCTCGGCGTCGGCGCGCGCCGGGTCGGCGGCGGCGTTCGTCCCGTACGTGGTGACCTCGCCGGCCACGTCGATGTCGTCCTTGACGGCGATCGGCACGCCGAGCAGCGGGCGCTCGCCCCCAGCACCCCGGCGCGCGTCGGCCTGGCCGGCCTCGAGCAGGGCACGCTCGCCCAGGACGATCCGGAACGAGCGCAGCAGCGGGTCGTGGCGGCCGATGCGGGCGAGGTAGAGCTCGACGAGCTCGCGCGAGGAGATCTCGCCCGCGGCGATCATGCGCGCCTGCTCGGCGATGCCCGCGTAGGCGAGGTCGGTCTCGTCCATGGCGCGCAATCTAGTGGACGCCGCTCCGTGTCAAGGCCGCCACCGCACGGCCCAGGGTCTCCAGGAGGGGCCGGGGAGATCGGGCGCTGCGGCGGCCGCTGGCGACCGCACAAGCGCCTTGAAAAGGAAGGCCCGCTGCCGCCTAATCCGAGGCAGGCGGCGGCGGAGTCGGATGATCGACCGCCGGTGCCGCCGGCGCCTCGGTCTCAGCCGCGATCGTCGCGGCCGCAGGTGCTCCGAGCGTCGCTATCTCGCCTTTGTAGGGCAAGCCGCCCGCCGCACGCATCGCCTGGTTCTGGTGCTTGGTCACATACCAGTAGTGGAAGAACAGCGGCACGATCAGCAGGATGCCGGGGAAGTACAGCAAGAACGCGGTGATTGGGTTGATCTGGTCCTGCTTCGGCACGTTCGTCAAGCGCTGCGCACGCTTGATCCGCTGGCCGTAGTTGTAGATCGAGAGGAGCGGAGCGACCCACGCGGTGAACCCGCCCAACACGAGCGCAGTGACCGACATCGCAGGACTCGACTGACCGAGGTTCTGGTCGTCCTTGGCGAGGCCGACGTCCTTCAGCTCGTTGTTGACAAAGTAGTACCAGCAGAACCCGTAGATCCCGAATGTGACCACCGTCAGGCCGAGACCTACCCAGAAGCTGCGGATCTTCGCTTCCCCGCCCGTCCCGAACTCGACTTCCTGAGCCATAGCCTCTCCCCCATTGCGTTGCCCCGGCCGATCGTACAGGCGGCGGCACGGCGGCGACAGGACGGCCTCGGCCCACCCAGCTCGCAGGCTCAGGCATCCGCCGGGGTCGATGCGAACAACCCCGCCCCCACCCGCGGCCGTGGGCCCGCCTCAGACCGGCGTGACGGCGTTGTGCTTGGCCGGCCAGGCGCGCTGCTTGGACTCGCAGTGGGCGAAGCGGGAAATCAGCTCGGCGCGCAGCGCGGCCGGCTCGATCACGGCGTCGATCACGAGCTCCGAGGCGAGGTGGAGGATGTCGATGTCCTCGGCGTACTCGCGGCGCAGCTCCTCGGTGCGGCGCGCGCGTTCGTCCTCGTCGGAGATCGCCTGCAGCTGGTTGAAGTACACGGCGTTGATCGCCGCCTGCGGACCCATCACCGCGATCGAGGCGGTCGGCAGCGCGATGCAGCAGTCGGGCTCGAAGGCCGGCCCGGCCATCGCGTACAGGCCGGCGCCGTAGGCCTTGCGCACGATCACCGAGATCTTGGGAACGGTCGCCTCGCTGACGGCGCTGATCATCTTCGCGCCGTGGCGGATGATGCCGTCGCGCTCGACCTGCGTGCCGATCATGAAGCCGGGGACGTCGGCGAGGAACAGCAGCGGGACGTTGAACGCATTGCACGTCCAGATGAAGCGCGCGGCCTTGTCGGCCGAGTCGCCGAACAGGACGCCGCCCTTGTGCTTGGGCTGGTTGGCGACGAGCCCGACCGCGCGTCCGTCGAGGCGGGCGAAGCCGACGACGAGCTCGCGCGCCCAGCGCGGGTGGATCTCCATGAACGAATCGGCGTCGATGAGGCCGCCGATCAGCGCCTTGATGTCGAACGGCTTGTTCTCGTCGTCGGGGATCAGCGTGCCGATGTCGGTCCCGTCGGCGTCGGCTGGGACGGCGGCAGGCGGCTCTCCCCGCCAGCTGCCGGGGAGATAGGACAGGTATCGCGTTGCCATCGCGATGCCCGTCTCGTCGTCGGCGACGAGCTGGTGGCCGCAGCCCGAGACGCCGGTGTGCATGCGCGCGCCCCCCATCTCCTCGAGCGTCACCTTCTCGCCGATGACCATCTCCGCCATCCGCGGCGAGCCGAGGTACATCGAGGCGTTGCCGTCGCGCATGATCACGAGGTCGCAGAAGGCCGGGATGTAGGCGCCCCCGGCCGCGCTCGGGCCGAAGAGGACGCAGACCTGCGGGACGACGCCGGACATCTTCACCTGGTTGTGAAAGATGCGCCCCGCGCCGCGCCGGCCGGGGAACATCTGCACCTGCTCGGTGATCCGCGCGCCAGCGGAGTCGACGAGGTACACGATCGGGACCTGCAGCGAGAGCGCGCGTTCCTGGATGCGCAGGATCTTCTCGACCGTCTTCGGCCCCCACGATCCCGCCTTGACGGTCGGGTCGTTCGCCATCAGGGCGACGGGCCGGCCCGCGACCGTGCCGACGCCGGTGACGACGCCGTCGGCGCCGAGGCCGTCCTCCTGCCAGTTGGCGAGCAGCGCCTCCTCGGTGAAGGAGCCGGCGTCGAGCAGGAGTGCGATGCGCTCGCGCACCGGCAGCTTGCCCTGCTCGATCGCCTTCTCGCGGTGGCGCTCGGGGCCGCCGCTTAGCGCGCGGCCCGTCGCGTCGTCGAGCACGCTCACGTCGCGGCGCTCACCACGGCAGGCCGCGGTGGCGGTACCGGCGGCCGCGGGTGAGGTTGCGTTCATGACGTCGCTGCAGCCGTGCTTCGACGACGTCGAGATCCGACGCCGGTCCGAGCAGGCGCCAGGAGTCGCGTACGACCGGGAGCATTGTCAGGCCGATCACCCACCCGGGCCAGAAGTCGCCGCCCGCGCCCGCCGACAGCCACACGCCGACGCACAGCGCCGAGACCCCGAGTCCGCCGCCGGTCTCCTGCAGCAGGCGCCGGCGCAGGCGGCTCTTGCGCCGCCGCAGGTCGCGCGCGATCGAGGTCGAGCTGACAGGCAGGTCGGCGCGCAGCGCGTCGAGGTCTGCGCGGGTGGTGGCGCGGTAGGCGCCGCCGACCCGATCCTCGAGCTCCTCGGACGTCAGGCGGCCGGCGAGCGCGTGCTCGCGCAGCTCGTCGACGAGCTGCTCGCGGTCGGAGTCGGCGACGCGCAGCTGGGATGGGTCGGGCACCCCATGAATGTAGTCCACGCGGACGCGCGCGGACGCCCGCCCGCGGTGGCGATCAGAACGCGGGGTTCGGCTGCGGCGTCTCGCCCGAGTAGTCGTAGAAGCCGATGCCCGACTTGCGACCGAACCAGCCCGCGCTCAGCATCTTGCGCAGGGTCGGGGGGCGTGCGAAGCGCCGCTCGCGGAACTCGTCGAACAGCACGTCGCAGATCGATCCGAGCGTGTCGAGCCCGACGAAGTCGGCGAGCGTGAGCGGCCCCATCGGGTGGCCGGCGCCGGCCTTCATCGCCTCGTCGATCTCCGAGACCGAGCCGACGCCCTCCTCGTAGGCGCGGATCGCGTCGAGCATGTACGGGACGAGCAGACGGTTGACGATGAACCCGGCCTTGTCCTGCGTCGGGATCGCGAGCTTTCCCTCCGAGCGCGCGAACTCGAGCGCGGCGTCGAACGCGGCGTCGCCGGTCGTGACGCAGCGGACGACCTCGACGAGCTTCATCACCTGGGCCGGGTTGAAGTAGTGCAGGCCGACGAACTGCTGCGGACGCGAGGTCGAGGCGGCCTGATCGATGACGGCCAGCGAGGAGGTGTTGGTGGCGAAGATCGCCTCCGGCTTGACGCGCGAGTCGACCTCCTTCCACATCTCGAGCTTCAGCGGCAGGCTCTCGGTGATCGCCTCGATCACGAGGTCGCAGTCGGCGAGCGCGGCGTAGTCGGTCGTGCCCTCGATGCGCCCGCGCACGGCGTCGGCGTCCTCCTGGCTGGCCTTGCCCTTCTCGACCGCCCGCGCGAGCTGCCTCTCGATCTTGCCGATGCCCTTCGCGAGCGTCGCGTCGTCGACCTCGCGCACGACCACCGCGTAGCCGGCCTCGGCCGCCACCTGGGCGAGCCCGTGTCCCATGAGGCCCGCTCCGAGCACGCCCACCTTCTCGATCTGCCCCATCTGACCTCCGCTCGCTTGCTTGCCTGTCTGTTGGGAGGCTCCTCGCTCGACGAGGGCTTCCTCCTCGCTTGACCGAGGGCTAGCCTCGCCCGACGAGCACGCTCCTCGCATGACGAGGGTCTCCCTGGGATCCCGGCCCGCTCGGCCGGACGCCAGGCGGAAGCCTATAGCGAGCGAGCCGCCCGACGGCGCCGGGAAGGTTTCCCGCGACGCGGAGTCTCCGGTCACGAGGCGACAAGCCTTTGCGGCGCGGACCTCCAGAAAGCGCCGCAGAGACACTCGGCCCCTGGGCCAGAGCTCCGGCGGGGTGCGGTCGATGCGGCGGTTCGCACCCCGCCCGCGAGCCCTGCCGCCATCGCGGCCGGGCCTGGTGATCTAGGCTCAAGCGACCGGGCCCGCGGGGAGGACCGCGGCGCCGCGACAGCATGAGGAGCGAGCGATGAGCATCGTCGTCACCGAGGACCGCGGAGCGGTCAGGCACGTCGTGCTGAACCGGCCGGAGAAGCGAAACGCGATGAACGGCGAGCTGCTGCGCGCGCTCGGCGCGGCGCTCCGCGACGCGGCCGCGGAGGAAGCCGTGCACTGCGTCGTGCTGCGCGGCGAAGGGCCGGTCTTCTCGGCGGGCGTCGACCTCGTCGAGCTCGCCGCCTCGGCGGGCCAGGTCGGGATGCTGCGTCCGTTCCGCCAGGTGTTCCTCGACTGCGCGAACCTCTGCGAAGAGATGGCCAAGCCGGTCGTCTGCCAGATCCACCGCACATGCGTCGGCGGGGCGCTCGAGGTCGCGCTCGGCTGCGACCTGCGAATCGCTTCCAGCGACGCGCAGCTCGGGCTGCCCGAGGTGAAGTTCGGGATCATCCCGGACGTCGGCGGGTCGACGCGGCTGCCGGCGGTCGTGGGTCTCGGGCGCGCGAAGGAGCTGATCATGACGGCGCGCATGATCGACGCCGCCGAGGCGGAGCGGATCGGGCTCGTCAACCGCGTCGTCGCGCCGGATGATCTGGACGCGGCGACCGACGCGCTCGTGGCCGAGCTGCTCGCCAACTCCCACGTCGCCGTGGGCCGGGCCAAGCGCGTGATCGACGCCTCGGCGCGGCCGGCGCTCGCGCAGACGCTCGAGATGGAGATCGCCACGCAGGAGTTCTGCGTCGCGGCGGCGAGGGCGATGGCGGCCGAGGCGACGGCGGCGGAGCCCGAGGCGGCCGTCGCGGGCTGAGCGGACCCTAAAACGTTGACATCGCGGGCCGACCCGGCGTTAGGATCGCCGCGACGGGTGATCGTCCGAGAGGAGACGCCGTGAAGCGCATAACGTGTGGGGTCGCAGCCGTGTTGGTTTGCCTGGCCCTGCCCGCGATCGCCGCCGCCGGAGCGCCTGAATACGGCAGGTGCGTCAAACAGGCGGGAGGGACGTTCACGACCTCGAAATGCACCGCTGAGGCGACGAGCGGCGGGAGCTGGGAATGGGAGCCAGGGCCCGGGCCGAAGGGGCGCTTCACCGCGGTCCTGAAAGGCACCTCGGCCATGGCCTGGCACGACGCGGACGGCGGCTACCCCGGCGAATGCAAGCACGCGTCGCTGAGCGGCGAATACACGGGCCCGAAAACGGTCGGCGACGTGCGCCTCGCATTCAGCGAATGCGACTACCCGACGTCGGAACCGCCGGACAGCTGCCCGACGATCGAAGTCGCCCCGCTCGTCGGCGAGCTGGGCGTCTACGCGCTGGGCGAAACGGCGGAAAAGAACAAGATCGGGCTGAAGCTGAGCCCCGAGAGCGGAACGAGCCTCGCCGAATTCCACTGCGGCTCCGAACGCGTCTACAACTGGCGCGGCGGCTTCGTGATCGGCCAGGCCTCGAGCAACGTGATGCAGCTGACGATGGGCTCGCTGACATTCAGGCAGCGGCACGGGCGAGGATTCGCCGAACAGCAACCGGGGAACTTCCTGGGCGAAGCGCCGAGCCCGCTCGAAACGACCGGCGACGTCTTCGACGAAGACCACGAACCCGTGTTCACGGAAATGGGCTGGCAGATGGCGCTCGCCGTTCACAACGAAGAACGGATCGAGGCGAACTCGGTCGCCTAGCGGCCGTCGGAGCGCCGGCCCCGGCGGCGCCGGCGGTACATCCACGCCAGGCGGAGCGTCACGCCGACGACGACGAGCACGTCGCCGAGGACGCCGATGCTGTGCCCCCGGTAGAGGAACGCGGCGCTCACACCGCCGAGCGCGCCCCCCACTCGACCGGGCCCGCGACGAGCGTGTGGCTCCCCAGCGGGCGACCGAGCAGCTCCTGGACGCGGCGCGCGCAGGCGACGAGCGCGTCGAGGTCGACGCCGGTCTCGACGCCCATCTCGTGCAGCATCGAGACCAGGTCCTCGGTGGCGATGTTGCCCGTGGCGCCGGGCGGGACAGGGCAGCCGCCGAGCTCGCCGAAGCTCGACTCGAAGCTGTCGATCCCGGCCTGCAGCGCCGCGAGCGCGTTTGCGAGACCCTGCCCGCGCGTGTTGTGGAAGTGCGCGGTCAGCTCCACCCCGCCGAGCTCCTGCTGCGCGGCGGCGAAGAAGTCGGCGACCTGGCGCGGGTTGGCCATGCCCGTGGTGTCGCCGAAGCCGACCTCCTGAGCACCGGCGTCGCGCAGCACGCGGGCGATCGAGAGCACGCGCTCGACGGGGACGTGGCCCTCATAGGGGCAGCCGAACGAGGTCGAGATGACCCCCTCGCAGCGCAGATCCGCCGCGCGAGCGCGGGCGAGCACCGCCGAGACGCCCTGCAACGACTCCGCGATCGAGCGGTTGACGTTCTTGCGGTTGTGCGTCTCCGAGGCCGAGAGGAAGACGTTGACCTCGTCGAACACCCGCTCGCGGCTCGGGTTGGCAGGCGGGCCGGCGAGCACGTCGAGCGCCGCGTCGAGGCCGCGCTCGTTCGGGATCAGCACCGACAGGCTCACCTCGGGCGGGACGTCTGCGCGCGCGAGCACCTCGGCAGCGTCGGCGAGCTGCGGGATCACGTCGGCGCGGACGAAGCTCGTCGCCTCGAGCCGCCGCAGCCCTGTGCGCGCGAGCGCGCCGATCAGCTCGACCTTGCGCCCGGTCGGGATCACCTCGGGCTCGTTCTGGAAGCCATCGCGCGGCCCGACCTCGCGGATCTTCGCCGAGTCCCTCACGGACATATCCCTATCACCGATCGGTGGAGCCTCACATGTGATGGCCGGTTCGGGGATGCCGACCGAATCGGGGATGCGGAGCGTCCTCCCGGTTCGGTAGCGAGTGTCTCCCGGTTCGGTCAAGGGGGACGTGCATGCACGTCCCCCCGGTCGTCGCATGCGACGACCGTCGGTTCGCGCATGCGCGAACCGAACAGCCTCACCACATGGACAGGCCGCCGCTGACGTTGAGCGTCTGGCCCGTGACGTAGGAGGCGTCCTCGCTCGCGAGGAACGCGATCGCGGCTGCCACCTCGTCAGGCTCGCCGATGCGTTTGAGCGCGGTGGAGTCGACCATCGCCTGCTTCAGGCGCTCGCCGATCTCGCCCAGCATCGCCGGGGCGGCGTTCAGCAGCGGGGTCTCGATCGGCCCCGGCGCGACCGCGTTGCAGCGCACGCGGTAGCGCGCGGCTTCGCGTGCGATCGCCTTGGTGAAGCCGATCACGCCCGCCTTGGCGGCGGAATAGACCGCCGACCCCTGCGAGCCGACGCGGCCGGCCTCGCTCGCGACGTTGACGATCGAGCCGCGCCGGCGCTGCTGCATTCCCGGCAGCACCGCGTGGGTGACCGCGAGGACGCCGCGCAGGTTCACGCCGAGCACGAAGTCCCACAGCTCCTCATCGGTGTTCACGAAGAAGGCGAAGCGGTCGGTGCCCGCGTTGTTGACGAGCACGTCGATCTCCCCGATCGCCTCCTCGGCAGCCGCGACCGCCACGCGTACGGAGTGGGCATCGGCGACGTCGAGCATGCACGCGAAGCCGTCGAGCTCCCCGGCGACCGCACGTGCCCCGTCCTCGTTGATGTCTCCGATCGCCACGCGCGCGCCCTCCGCGGCCAGCCGCCGCGCGGTCGCCGCGCCGATCCCCGACCCGCCCCCGGTGACGAAGGCGGCCTTTCCCTCCAGGCGCATGGCCCAAGCGTATACTCGCCGGCCGTGCCAGCGTCGCCCACCGCTCCCGTCGCAGTCATCGGCGGCTCGGGCGCCCTCGGCTACGGCGTCGCGATCCGGCTCGCCCACGCCGGCACGCCGATCGTGATCGGCTCCCGCGACCCCGAGCGCGCCGCGCAGACGGCCGAGCGCGCGCTGGCGGACATCCCGCACGGGACCGTCGAGGGCCGCGAGAACGCCGAGGCCGCAGCCGCAGCCGAGACGGTCATCCTGAGCGTCCCGTTCGCGAGCCAGGCGCACACGCTGAAGGGCCTCAAGGACGCGCTGACCCCCGGCAAGCTCCTGATCGACGCCACCGTCCCCCTCGCCGCGGCCGTCGGCGGCTCACCGATGCGGATGCTCGGCGTGTGGCAGGGCTCGGCGGCCCAGCAGGCGGCCGACCTCGCGCCAGACGGCGTGCGCGTCGTCTCCGCCCTGCACACGGTCAGCGCGGCATCTCTGAGCGACCTCGCCCACGCGCTCGACCAGGACGTGCTCGTCTGCGGCGACTCGCGCGACGATAAGCGTGAGGCCGCGGCGCTGCTCGAGCGGATCGAGGGCCTGCGCTGCGTGGACTGCGGCCGGCTCGAGGTCTCGCGCACCGCCGAGGCGCTCACGGCGATGCTGATCGCGGTCAACTCCCGCTACAAGGCGCACGCCGGCGTCCGCCTCACCGGCCTGCCCGACGCGCTGTGGGAGTGACGCCGGCACCCGGCGACGAGGGCGGCCCCGAGCCGCTGGAGCAGATCCCGCCCGCGCCCGCGCGCGAGATCGTCGTGCTCGCCGGCGGCACGGGCGGGGCCAAGCTCGCCCGCGGCGTCGCACAGGCATATGGCCCCGAGCGCCTGACCGTCATCGCGAACACCGGCGATGACATCGAGATCTACGGGGCCCACGTCTCCCCCGACCCCGACCTCGTCTCGTTCTGGCTCGCCGACTCGATCGACGAGCGCGGCTGGGGCCTGCGCGACGACACGTTCGCGGTCATGGACGCCCTGCGCGCGCTCGGGGTGGAGGTCTGGTTCAACCTCGGCGATCGCGACCTCGCCTGGTGCATCGAGCGCGCCCGCCTGATCGCGGAGGGTCTCACGCCGACGGCCGCCCTCGCGCGCCTGAACGAAGCCGGCCGCCTGCGCGAGTCGGTGCTGCCGATGACCGACGCGCCCGTGCGCACCTGGGTGCAGACCGACGCGGCGGGCTGGCGCTCGTTCCAGGAGTACATGATCCGCGGCCGTGCGAGCGGGCGCGTCGAAGGAGTCGAGTACCACGGCGCCGAGGACGCGGCGCCGAGCGCCGAGGTGCTCGAGGCGATCGCAGCGGCGACGGTGATCCTGATCGGGCCCTCGAACCCGATCGCCTCGATCGGGCCGATCCTCGCGGTGCCCGGACTGCGCGCCGCGCTCCGCGACGCGGCTGCGCCGGTCGTGGGCGTCAGCCCGATCGTCGCGGGCGAGGTGATCAAGGGTCCGACCGCCGCCTTCATGGAGCACGCGGGGCAGCCGCTCACGGCGGCAGGCGTCGCCGCCGTCTACGGCGCGGACCTGCTCGACGGCATGGTCGCCGACGAGCAGCTCGACGGAATCGCCTCGGTGCAGACCGAGACGCTGATGGCCGACGCGCTCAGCCGCGCTGCGCTGGCCCGCGCCGCGGTCGAGTTCGCGGAGAGCCTTACTGGATGATTGATTTCACGTCGGGGACCGCCGTGAAACAACATCCAGGGCCAACGACCTGAGTGGATGATCGGTTCCACGTCGGGGGACCGCCGCGGAACGACGTCCAGCGCCAACGACCTGGGTGGATGATCGGTTCCACGTCGGGGGACCGCCGCGGAACGACATCCAGGGCCAACGGCTTCGGGCTCCGGCGCGTCGCGTCGACGACCCCGATGGGGCGAAACGCCCCTCAGGCGCTGATCTGCGCGGCGGCGCGCCGCTGCTGCCAGTCCGAGAGCGCGGCGATCGCGCCGTCGGTGACGCGCATCACGAACGTCTCACGGTCGTTCTCGTGCGGCAGCGGCTCGCTCGGCACCGGCACCTCCAGGAACTCGCACAGCGGCTCCCAGCCTTCGGTCACGGTCCACTCGAGCAGCCGCTCGGCGGGGACCACGTCCCTCACGTCGGCGTTGAAGGCTTCCATCTGTTCGATCAGCGCCGCGGGCGAGGTGCCCTGCGTGAACGGCGCATCGCCGCTCCAGAACATACGGTCGACGAGCTGCAGGTAGCTGCGCCAGCGCGGGTCGATCTCCCTCCGCGCGTCCGACAGCAGGCGCATCAGCGAGCTCCCGTGGCACATCGTCCAGATCGTCTCGCGGAAGCTGCGCTCCCAGCCGACGCCCTCGCGCACGCTCAGGATGACCTTAGCCTGCGGGTAGCGCTCCGAGAGCTCGCGGTAGAAGTACCCCCCGGGCCAGTCGACGGTGGCCTCGAAGCCCGCGAAGACCTCGTCCCAGACGTCCTCGCCGTCGATCGCACGGTCCCAGACGTCCACCTGATCGAGGTCGGCGATCAGGTTCACCCAGTGGTAGCAGGGAGCGAAGCCCAGGAGCTCGAGGGCCAGCTTCTGCGTCAGCGTGCCGGTGCGCGGCAGCCCCACTCCGATCACTTGCATCGACCCAAAACCTATTGCAGAGGACCCTTCGGCCGCATCGCGAAGTTCAGAAGAAGTGGGTAAGTGCACCGCAACCAAGCGGCGAAACGCCTGTTCTCACCGTATCCTTGTGCACAGGTCGGACCCGGCAACCGGGTCGTTCCCCGCGACCTATACCCCCAAGTTGGTCCCCAGATGACGCCGAGCGGCGCCGCTCTTCGCCACACCACCACCCGATCTCAGATCCTGGCCGCGCGCCGCGGCCGTGCGCGCGCTCCCGTCCGCATCACCGCGCTGCGCGTCGCCGACGGCCCTGACTCCTACACCCAGGCCGAGGTGCTCGCGCGCCTCGGCCTCGCCGGCGACGAGTCCGCCGAAGGCGTCTTCGCCCGCTGCGGCGTGCAGCGCCGCTTCCTCAACCTGTCTCACGAGTTCCTCTCGACGCCCCAGCCGGACCGCGCCGCGGGCGTCGAGGACGAGCTGCTCGAGCGCACGGTCACCGCGGTCGACGCGCTCGGCGCGGACCTCGGCTCGGTGCAGACGATCATCACGTCGAGCCTCCACTCGCCCGGCTGCCCGACGATCGCCCATCGCCTCGTCGACCACTACGGCCTCTCGCCGAGCGTCGACAAGTACCACGTCAGCGGAGTGGGCTGCGCGAGCGCCGTGCCGCTGATGCGCCTCGCGCTGTCGGCCCAGCAGGCGCACCCCGACCGCGACACGCTCGTGATCGCCGCCGAGAGCATGAGCTCGCTGCTGACCCCGGCGCGCCCCGAGGATCCGAAAGCGAAGACGATCGGCGCTGCGATCTTCGGTGACGGCTGCGCCGCCGCGCTGCTCTCGGGCGGCGAGGGCGGCGAGGGCCCGGCGATCGCGGCGACCGCGGTCCATCAGGTCCCGGACTCGCTGCACGCCGTCACGCTCGCCCGCTCAGGCGAGGACAGCTACCTGCATCTCGCGCGCGACCTGCCCGAGATCGGTGCATCGGAACTGCCCGCGGTGCTCGACACGTTCCTCGCCGAGCAGCGCCTCTCGCGCGACTCGATCGACCATTGGATGGTCCACCCCGGCGGTCGTCGCATCGTCGAAGGCGTGCAGGATGCCCTCGGCCTGACGCGCGAGGACACCGCTACGAGCTGGGAGTCGCTCGCCGACCACGGCAACGTCGGCACGCCCTCGATCTTCTACGTGCTCAAAGCGACGTGTGAGAGCTGCGACCCCTCCCCCGGCGACCACGGGCTCGCCATCACGATCGGCCCGGGCGTGAGCGTCGGGTTGATGCTGCTGCGCTGGTAGACCCGGCGAGCGGCTTCTGATTTCCGCCTGGCGACACTAGGCTCTGTTGCGAGCTGTGCGCACCGCCGCGATCCTCCCCGTCAAGCGCTTCGCGCACGCCAAGCAACGCCTGGGCGCGAGCGTCGCCGACCGCCTGCGCCTCGACCTCGCAGCGGCGATGGTCGACGACGTGCTCGACGCGCTCGCCCGCACCGACGGCCTCGCTCTGCGGATCGTCGTCACGAGCGAGCCATCGGTGGCGGACTCCGCGCGCCGCAGCGGCGCGATCGTCGTCCGCGACGCTCCCGAGAGCGGGCAGTCGGCCGCTGTCGCACTCGGGATCGAGCGCGCGCTCGAGCACGGCGCCGAGCGCGTCCTCTGCGTGCCGGGCGACTGCCCGGCGCTCGATGCCCCCGAGCTGTCACAGCTCCTCGCCGCCGCCGGCGACGCCGGGCCGCGCGTCGTGATCGTTCCGGACCGCCACGGCACCGGCACGAACGGCCTGCTGCTCAGCCCGCCGCGGGCGATCGAGCCGAGCTTCGGGCTCGGAAGCTGCGAGCGCCACCGCGCGCTCGCCGCCGCCGCCGGCGCGGACTGCCGTGTCGCACGGCTCCCGACGCTGCTGCTCGACATCGACACCGGCGCCGATCTGCACGAGCTGCGCGAGCGGCTCGCGGCTCACCCCGGCGGCGCCGAGCGAACGCGCGCCACCCTCGGTGCCGCGGAGCTAGATCCGCTGCCGAGCGGCGCCTGACACCGAGGCGCCGGTTTGCCGCTAGCGCTCCGCCCCCTCCCGGGCATCCCGGAGATCCACCCCGGCGACGACCTCGCCGCCGCGATCATCGCCGCGGCCGGGGAGCTGCGAGGCGGCGCCGTTCTCGCCGTCGCCCACACCGTCGTCTCCAAGGCCGAGGGCGCGCTCGTCGCGCTCGCCGGCGTCTCACCGGGCGAGGACGCGGTGCGCATCGCCGCCGAGCAGGGGAAGGACCCGCGGCTCGTGCAGGTGGTGCTCGACGAGTCGGTCGAGGTGCTGCGTTGCGAGCGTGGCGTGATCGTAAGCCGCACGCGCCACGGACTCGTGTGCGCCAATGCCGGGGTCGACACGTCGAACTCGTCGGCTCCCGACACCGTCGTCGTGCTCCCGCGCGACCCCGACGCCTCCGCTCGGTCGCTGCGCGCGCGCCTGCGTGAGCTGGCGGGGTGGCACCCCTCCGAGACGCCCGCGGTGCTCATCACCGACACCTTCGGCCGCGCCTGGCGTCACGGGCAGGTCGACGTCGCGATCGGACTGGCCGGCCTCGCGCCGCTGGACGACTGGCGCGGCCGCACCGACTCCGCGGGGCTCGAGCTGCAGGCGACGTGGCTCGCCGTCGCCGACGCCGCGGCCGCCGCGGCCGACCTCGCGCGCACCAAGTCCTCGGGCGAGCCCGTCGTCGCGATCGACGGCCTCGGCGCGTTCGTGAGCGCCGACGACGGACCGGGGGCGGCGGCGCTCGTGCGGGCGCTCGACGAAGACCTGTTCAGGTAGCGGACGCTTTTCGCGGAAGCGGGCTCGGCTACACACTGAGCTCGATGCCTCGTGTCTCAGGCCGGCGAGGGCACGGGCGTCCTCGCCTGGAGCGCGACGAAGCGCCGGCTCAGGGCCGTGCCCAGGGCAGGCGCTCTCGCAGCCCCGTGATCGCGAATACGCGCTGGATCGCGGGCGGACCCGGGATCAGCAAGAACGAGACGCCCAGACCGGAGGCGAGCGAGCGCAGCCTGAGGATCGCCTCGATCCCGCTCGAGTCGATGAAGGTGAGCTGGCTGAGATCGAGCGTCATCGGCTGCGGTGCGCCGACCGTCCGCCCGGCGGCCTCCAGCAGGCTCGCGGCGGAGCTGACGTCCAGCTCGCCGTCCAACAGGAACGTGTTGCGCTCACCATCGGAAACGACCTTGACGTCGAGCGGTGCCGATGAGGGCGTCGTGGAAGCTGTGGCCACGCGGTACACCGTCGAGCCTCCTCCGTGCACGATTGGCATCTGTACGGCGATGCCGTGGGAGCCTTCGTGACTCCCGGCGTCTCGCCGGCTGTGGTCAGCAGTGGCACCCTCTCCAGGCGCCAGCCGCGACCGATGCTACTCCTCGCTGTGATCAGCCGCGCCGGCTGCGCCGTCCAGCACGAAGCTCTCGATCGCGATGTCGGGCTCGATGTGATTCGCGCTCAGGAAAGCCACGACCTTCCGGCCGGTGATGCGCTCGACCCCGGACACGATCGCCTCTTTCATCGTCTGCTGGAAGGCAAGCCGCACCTGCAGCACCAGGTCGGACTTCCCGTCGCTGACGAGGCTCTGCTCGCCCTTGGTCAGCGCGTCCCGCAGGACGACGGTCACGAGGTCGTCGTTCAGGTAGGTGCGCGCTCGCGTGGGCCCGCGCCCCGTGTATTCGCTGACGAGCTTGACGATCAGATTGGAGATCTCGAGCGCGCGCTCGCCACGCTCGCCTCGGTTCAAGGGCATGTGGGCGCTGGACATAGCCAGCTCGTTTCTCGCCCCCCTCGCAGCAGATGCGGGTACGCGCACGAAGGAAGGAGACGAATCAGGTCCGGGCGCCCTACCCACTCTCTCCGGACCGTCTCAGCAGCGGTGAGAGGCCAATCCGGCCGGAGATCGCGTGTGGCGAGCATACCGCGCTGGGGACGTGCGGGCGCCGGGCGCCCGAGCCGGCCCGGCGCAGCGTCCGTGCGCATCGCTCTGCGCCGGCCGTCGGCGGCGCGCGCGGGAGCGGAGCGGACGCCCATCGCCCCGCGCCGGCCGTCGGAGCCGGCCGCGGGCCGCCGCGCTGATCGAGATCGCCCCCGCGAATCCGCTAGGTGTCTCCGTCGGCCACGCGCTCCCAGAAGCGGATGAACTCGCGCTCCTGCGCGATCCCGAGCCCCAGCGCCCGCCGCCAGCCCGGTGGCCCGTCGCTCGCCTCCAGCTCGCCCATGATCGACTCGTACTCGGCGAGCTGGCGGCGGTGCTCGTCGAGCTGGCCGGCGGCGAGCGCGACCGGATCGGCGCCGAAGAACATCTTCAGGGTCGCGGGCGAGCGCAGCTCAGCCGGCCGCGCCTCGGGGTCCGAGCGCCAGCGCTCGAGCGCCTCGCGTCCGGCATCGGTGAGGCGGTAGACGCGCCGCCTGCGCCCCCCCTGCTCGCGCGTCTCACTCAGCAGCCCGGCCTCCCCGAGGCGTCCGCACTCGGTGTAGATCTGCGTGTGCGGCACGTACCAGAAGTGCATCGTGCTCTGGCGAGCGAGCGCCTTGAGGTCGTAGGGAGTCGCGGGTTCGCAGACCTCGAGCAGTCCGAGGACGATGTATGAGGTCTCGGTCAGACGCACGCTTGACACGATCCGCAGCATAGCCTACAGTGCGACTCGCATCGTTCGATCC
The DNA here is from genome assembly GCA_036264095.1 of Solirubrobacteraceae bacterium. Lineage (GTDB taxonomy): Bacteria > Actinomycetota > Thermoleophilia > Solirubrobacterales > Solirubrobacteraceae > Palsa-744. Next base: position 80,919 of record DATARO010000045.1, read on the forward strand.
GAACTATCATCAGGAGGCCCCACCGTGTCCGCCGCGCCGACGATCGCCACATCGACGAAGCTCGGATTCACCTCGCTCGAAAAGGAGGTCGACAACGACCGGCTCGAGGTCTCGGGGCAGCTTCCCTCCTGGCTCTCGGGGTCGCTGCTGCGCACGGGCCCGGCGCGCTTCGAGGTCGGCGGACGGAGCCTGCGCCACTGGTTCGACGGGCTGGCGATGCTGCACCGCTTCACCGTCGGCGACGGCGAGGTCTCCTACGGCTGCCGCCCGCTCGAATCGAAAGCGCTCGCAGCGGCGCGCGAGCACGGCCGCATCGAGTACGCCGAGTTCGCGACCGACCCCTGCCGCTCGCTGTTCAAGCGCTTCCAGACCCTGTTCGCGCCGAAGATCTCCGACAACGCGAACGTGAACATCTCGCGCCTCGGCGAGCGCTTCGTGGCGATGACCGAGACCCCGCTCCCGGTCCAGTTCGACCGCCGCACGCTGCGCGCCGCGGGAGTGGAGCCCTACCGCGCGCCGGGCGAGCTGAGCACCGCCCACCCGCACCTCGACCGCCCGAGCGGCGGGATGCTCAACTACGCCGCCAAGCTCGGGCCGACAAGCAAGTACCGGTTCTTCCGCCTGGCACCGGACGCGGGCACTCCCGAGCTGATCTCCGACATCGCGGTCAAGCAGCCCGCGTACATGCACTCCTTCGGCCTGACCGAGCGCTGGCTGGTGCTGATGGAGTTCCCGTTCGTCGTCAACCCGCTGGCGCTCGCGCTCTCGGGCAAGCCCTACATCGAGAACTACCGCTGGAAGCCGGAGCTCGGGACGAAGATGACGCTCGTCGACCGCAACACGGGCGAGGCCGCGCACCGCTTCCAGACCGACGCCGGCTTCGCCTTCCATCACATCAACGCGTACGAGCAGGATCGTGAGGTCGTCGTCGACGTCTGCGAGTACGAGGACCCGGGCGTCATCCGCGACCTGTACCTCGACCGCCTCCGCGCGGACGCATCGATCGCGCCCGCCGCGCTCGTCCGCTACCGGCTGCGGCCCGGCGCGCCCGAGGCGCGACGCGAGGTTCTCGCCGACACCGACATCGAGCTCCCGCGGATCAACTACGGCCGCTGCAACGAGCGCCCCTACAGCTACGTGTGGGGCAACGCCCACGGCCGGGGCGGCTGGCTCGAGCGGATCGTGAAGGTCGGCGTCAGCGACGGCACGACGGCGTCGTGGTCAGAGGACGGCTGCTACCCGGGCGAGCCGGTGTTCGTGGCGCGGCCCGGCGCCGAGGGCGAGGACGACGGCGTGCTCCTGTCGGTCGTGCTCGACGCGGCGGCGGAACGCTCGTTCCTGCTCGTGCTGGACGCGAGCGATCTGAGCGAGTTGGCTCGTGCGCAGGTTCCGCATCACATCCCGTTCAGCTTCCACGGAATGTTCTCGCGCCACGCCGTCGAAGGTTGAGGACCATCCGGCTCACTCGATCAGCCGCGGAACGACCGCGCCACGCGCAATCGTCGGCCCTCGACGATTTGACGGTGAGCGCCGCCTAAAGGCCTGCGGCGCCGGCCAGACCCTTGGACGTCAGGTTGGTCGCGTCGTACGTTTCGGAGGCCGCCGGCACGTTCACGGGCGGTGTGGGTCCGAAGTTGAAGTATTCGATGCCGATGTCCAGTGAGAGCGGCACTGCTGCGACTTTCTCGGAGGTCTTGATCGCCAGCTTGCGCAGCAGGCCCTTGCCGTCGACCCAGGCTTCGACCGGGAGGCTCTGACTGCCGAGCACCGAGCTCAGCCGTTTGAGCGCCGCGCTCGCCGCGGAGGAGCTCATGTGTCCCTGTTGTTCGAGCGCCTTCTTGAGTTCGACCGACGCCTTGTAACGCGTCGTCTCCACGCCGCGCAGGGCTTCGTGCCCCACCACCTGGACATCGGTGCCGGTCGCGCGGAGCTCGCGCAGGTATTCGCTCGGGTCGCTGCCCCCGCTCGTCAGCGCGCTCGGGCTGAGCCCGAGGTCCTGGCCGGCCTTCGCGAGGTCGAGCTTGATCCACTTCGCCCCCTGTGGCAGCTTGCCCGCGAAGAACGGCGCCTGCATGTAGACGACCCCGGACTTGAACACCTCGGTCATCGCGAACGAGCTCGCCCCCAACCGCTGCAGCACGCTCGCGGGCAGGCCCGCGAAGCTCAGTGCGAACGATCCTTCGTGGTTCGTGAAGTTGAAGCTCCCGTGCCCGGAGAGGGCGAGGTTGAGGCCGGCCTGCGACTCCTGGACGTTGCCGGTGAGCGCGACCTGCGCCCCGCCGGCCTTCGCGGTCACGTCGGCCGCCTGCGCGAGCGGACCGACGGTCGCGGTCGTCGAGCTCCCCGAGCCGCTCGAGCCGCAGCCGGCGGCGACCGCGCACGCCGCAAGCGCCGGGACCAGCATCGCGGCGGCGCGCCGTGGGCGTGATCCGATCACGGATCCACAGTACCCAGCCCGTCGGCACTGACGCTGGGTCGCTGGACGTTTCGCCCGGTCGCCGGCTATGCGGCGACGGGCAGCTCGTAGCTGCGCCGCAGCTCGTACAGCGTCGTGCGCTCCGCCGCCGGCCGCCCGGCGCGGTGAGCAGCGGCCACCAGCTCGTGGGGCTCGAGGCGCGTGCCGTGGTAGCTGCCGGCGAGGCGGCTGATCGACTCCTCCATCAGCGTCCCGCCGAGGTCGTTGACCCCCCACCGCAGCGACTCCGTCGCCACGTCCAGGCCCATCTTCACCCAGCTCGCCTGCACGTTCCTCACGCTGTCGCCGAGCGCGAGACGGAAGGCCGCCGTGTGCTTGAGGTTCTCCTCGCGCGATATCTCCTCGACCCCGTGCGTGCGGCCCAGCAGGGTCTGGAACGGTATGAACGACAGCGGCACGAACTCCGTGATCCCCCCGGTTTGCTGCTGCAGCTCGCGTATGACGCGCATGTGCTCGGCGAGCTCCCACGGCTCCTCGATGTGGCCGAACATCACCGTGGCCGTCGACCGCAGGCCGGCTTCGTGGCTCGCACGGATGATCTCGACCCAGCGCGCGACCGGCAGCTTGTTCGGCGAGATGCGCTCGCGGACCCCGTCGTGCAGCACCTCCGCCGCCGTGCCCGGTGTCGAGCCGAGCCCTGCGTCCTTCAGCCGCGCGAACACCTCCGACGGCGGCAGGCCGGAGATGTCGCACATGTGCGCGATCTCCATCGGGCTGTACGCGTGCAGGTGCAGCTCGGCGCCCGCCGCCTGGGAGGTGCGCTTGGCGAGGCGCAGCCAGCCGAGGTAGTCCTCGAGCGACAAATCGGGGTGGATGCCCGACTGCATGCACAGCTCCGTCGCCCCGAAGTCGAGCGCCTCGTGGATCCTGCGCACGAACTCCTCCTCCTCGTGCTCGTAGGCGTCGGGCGAGCGCTTGCCCTGGCCGAAGCCGCAGAAGGCGCAGCCGACCGTGCACACGTTGGAGATGTTGATGTTGCGGTTGACAACGAAGGTCACGAGCTCGCCGGCGAGCCGCGCCCGCAGCTCGTCGGCCGCCTGGCGCATGTCCTCGATCGCCTCCGGCCGCGTCTCGGCGAACATCGCCGTCAGCTCCTCCGGGCTCAGCGCGGCGTCGCCGGCGCGCGCGATCGCCCCCGCCACGAGCTCGCGCCGGATCGGCGCAGGGGGCTCGGTGCGGCCGGACCCGCGTCGCGGGATGAACGACCAGTAGCGCGCCTTGATCGTGTCGAGCACCCCCTGCGCGAGCCAGCGCTGGTCGATGTAGGCCGGGTACACGCACAGCCGCTCGGTCAGCGCGACACCGTCGCGCTGCAAGCGCTTGCGCACCTGGTGCGGGGAGGGGAACGGGTGCTCGGGCGAGATGTGGTCGCCGTTGGCCGACAGCCCGCCGAGATCGGTCGCGCCGGCCGCCACGAGCTCCGGCCACCAATCCGCGAGGTTCGGCGGGATCTGGATCCCGACCCCCGGCAACAGCCGCGCCGCCTCCGCGATCAGCCGCTTCATGTCCTCGATGCTCACCGGCCCCGCGCCCTCGAGCGCCCACGCGGGCAGCGGCAGCGAGGGTCTCGCGCCACGCGACCCATCCGGGCCGGCCTCAGAGCCGGCCCCATCGACATCTTCGATGCCGGTGCGCCAGTACTCGCGCGCCGCCGCGTCGGCGATCTCCGCGGGCTCGCGGCCGTAGTAGCTCTGGTGGGGGACGAAGTTCTGGAGGATCACCTCCTGGATGTGCCCGTGGCGCTCGTGCAGCTCGGCGATCGCCTCCAGCGAGGCCACGCGCTCGTCCTCGGTCTCGCCGATCCCGACGAGGATCCCGCTCGTGAACGGGATCGCGAGCTCGCCCGCCGCCGCGATCGTCGCCAGCCGGCGCTGCGGGTGCTTCGTCGGCGATCCGGCGTGCACCGTCTCCATCAGCCGCTCCGAGACCGACTCGAGCATCAGGCCCTGCGACGCCGTGACCTCGCGCAGCCGCCGCAGGTCGGCCTCCTCGAGCACCCCGAGGTTGGTGTGCGGAAGGAGCCCGCGCTCGAGTGCCCGCTCGCACGTCCACACCACATAGCCGGTGAAGTCCTCGTGGCCGTAATCCCGCAGCCGCTCGGCCACGATCGCGTTGACCTCGGGCCGCTCCCCCGTCAGCACGAGCAGCTCCTTGACGTTCCGCGACGCGGCGCGGTCGAGCGTCGCGATCACCTCATCCGGCGAGTGCAGATGCGCCTTGTGCGTCGCGAACGCGCAGTACTTGCAGTAGCACCGGCAGGTCCGCGAGAGCGACAGGGTTAGGTTGCGCGAGAACGTGACCCGGCGAGGCATGCCGCCGATTCTATGACCCGGCGGGGGCTCTCCGGCGTCGGGTGCCGATCCCGGCGGCCTCCGTTGCCTGCGCTCTGGCGACCCCGTCGTGCTTGCATGGGTACCCTCGTCGGCCAGAACCAGCTTTGACCAGGAAAGGCACAGGAGCAAGATGACTGAGAGCGTCAGCGAGAGCGAGAACCCGGCGATCGCGAGCCCGACTCCGGCCGTGCATCGTCCCAGGACGATCCGGGACTGGTGGCCCGACCAGCTGGACCTCAGCGTCCTGCACAAGCACTCTCCCCTGTCCGACCCGATGGGGGAGGACTTCGACTACGCCGCCGAGTTCGCGACGCTCGACGTCGAGGCGCTGCGGCGCGACCTGATCGACCTGATGCACACCTCGCAGGAGTGGTGGCCGGCCGACTACGGCCACTACGGCCCGCTCTTCATCCGCATGAGCTGGCACGCCGCCGGCACCTACCGCATCGCCGACGGACGCGGCGGCGGCGGCCAGGGCGCGCAGCGCTTCGCCCCGCTGAACAGCTGGCCCGACAACGCGAGCCTCGACAAGGCCCGCCGGCTGCTGTGGCCGATCAAGCGCAAGTACGGCCGCAAGATCTCCTGGGCCGACCTGCTCGTCTACACCGGCAACGTCGCGATGGAGTCGATGGGCTTTCAGACGTTCGGCTTCGGCTTCGGGCGCGAGGACATCTGGGAGCCGGACGAGATCTTCTGGGGGCCGGAGGACACCTGGCTCGGCGACCAGCGCTACAGCGGCCGGCGCGAGCTCGCGGGCCCGCTGGGCGCCGTGCAGATGGGCCTCATCTACGTGAACCCGGAGGGGCCGAACGGCAACCCCGACCCGCTCGCCGCCGCGGCCGACATCCGCGAGACGTTCCGCCGCATGGCGATGAACGACGAGGAGACGGTCGCGCTGATCGTGGGCGGCCACACGTTCGGCAAGACCCACGGCGCCGTCGACCCCGCCAAGGTCGGTCCCGAGCCGGAGGCCGCCCCGCTCGAGCAGCAGGGCCTCGGCTGGAAGGGCAGCCTGAGCGCCAACGGCAACGGCGTGGCGATGCTCACCGGCGGCCCCGAGGGGGCGTGGACGAAGGACCCCGTCAAGTGGGACAACGGCTTCCTCGAGAACCTGTTCGAGTACGAGTGGGAGCTCACAGAGAGCCCCGCGGGTGCGAAGCAGTGGAAGCCGAAAGACGCCGCGGCGCAGGACACCGTGCCCGACCCCCATGACACCTCCAAGCGCCACGCCCCGATGATGCTGACGACGGACCTCGCGCTGCGCCTCGACCCCTCCTACGAGCGGATCGCCCGGCGCTTCTATGAGCACCCCGAGGAGCTCGCCGAAGCGTTCGCGAAGGCGTGGTACAAGCTCCTGCACCGCGATATGGGCCCCGTCTCGCGCTACCTCGGCCCCGCGGTCCCCGAGCCGCAGCTGTGGCAGGACCCCGTGCCCGCAGCCGAGGGCGAGCCGATCGACGCCGCCGACGCCGCCGCGCTGAAGCAGAAGCTCCTCGCGTCCGGAGTGTCGCTCCAGCGTCTGGTCCTCACCGCGTGGGCGGCGGCGTCGTCGTTCCGCGCCACCGACAAGCGCGGCGGCGCCAACGGCGCACGCATCCGGCTCGCCCCGCAGAAGGACTGGGAGGCGAACGAGCCGGCCGAGCTCGCGCGCGGGCTGGAGGCGCTCGAAGCAGTCAGGCGCGAGTTCAACGACTCCGCATCCGGCGGCAAGCAGGTCTCGCTCGCCGACGTGATCGTGCTCGGCGGCTGCGCGGCGGTCGAGCAGGCCGCCCGCGAGGCGGGCCACGAGGTCGCCGTCCCGTTCAGCCCGGGGCGCACCGACGCCTCTCAGGAGCAGACCGACGCGGAGGCCTTCGCGGTGCTCGAGCCGCCCGTCGACGCGTTCCGCAACTACCTCCCCGCCGGCGTCGCGCTGCCGCTCGAGCACGGCCTGCTCGAGCGCGCGTTCATGCTCGAGCTGACGGCGCCCGAGATGACGGCGCTGGTGGGCGGCATGCGCGCGCTCGGCGCCACCTTCGGCGGCTCGCCCCACGGCGTGCTCACCGACCGGCCCGGCAGGCTCAGCAACGACTTCTTCGTGAACCTGCTCGACATGGGCACCGAGTGGAAGCCGGACTCCGCCGAGAACCTGTACACCGGCCGCGACCGCGCCACAGGCGAGCAGCGGTGGACCGCCACCTCGGCCGACCTCGTCTTCGGCGCGAACTCACAGCTGCGCGCGCTCGCCGAGGTCTACGCGGCCGATGACGGCGAGCAGAAGCTCGCAGATGATTTCGCCGCGGCCTGGGCGAAGGTCATGGACCTCGACCGCTTCGATCTGCGCTGACGCCCTCTGGCGCCGAGGTCTACCTCGCCCGCCACGGGCAGACGGCCTACAACCACGAGGGCCGCTTCCAGGGCCAGCAGGCGATCCCGCTCGACGACACCGGTCGCGCCCAGGCGGCCGAGCTCGCCGAGCGCGCCCGCGCCTACGGCTTCCGCGCGTTGTGGTGCAGCCCGCTGCTGCGCGTCCGCGAAACCGCCGACGCGGTCGCCGCCGCGATCGGGCTCGAGCCGGTCGAGGACGCGCGCCTGATGGAGACAGACGCCGGCGACTGGACCGATCGCAGCTTCGCCGAGGTGATCGCCGAGGCCCCCGAGGCCTTCGCCGCGTTCGCGACGGCCGACGCCGGCTTCGCGTTCCCGGGAGGCGAGTCGTTCGCCGAGCAGGAGGTGCGGGTCGGCGCCGCGCTGACCGACATCGAAGCGGGCGCGCTCCCCGCGCTCGTCGTCTGCCACGGCATGACGATCCGAGCCGCCTTCGCCTGCCGCTCGCCCGCCGGGGCCCCCTTCGAGCGCCTCCCGAACGCCGCGATCGTGCCCCTCGGCCCTGCCGCCGCCGACGGCGCCGAGCTCGGCGGGGGCGCAGCTCCGCTGCCGAGCTGACACCCGCAGGCGCTCAGCCGAGCACGACGCAACCGGTCGTGCCGTGCGCGAGCAGCTGCTCGCCGTCCTCCACGAACAGCCGCCCCTCGGCGGTGGCGGTGCGCCTGCCCCGGTGCACCACGCGCCCCTCGGCCAGCACGCGTCCGGTGGCAACGGTCATCGCCCGGATGTAGCGCACCTGCAGATCGGTCGTCGTGTACGCCACGCCTGCCGAAAGCGTCGTGTGCACCGCGCAGCCCATGCACGAGTCGAGCAGCGTCGCCGCGACGCCGCCGTGCACGGACCCGATCGGGTTGTACATCCACTCGGCCGGCTCGAGCGCGAACACCGCTCGGCCCGGCTCGGCCTCGACCACGCGAAATCCGAGCAGCCGCGCGATCGGCGGCTGTCCGACCGTTCCGTCGACGATCGCGCGCATGTACTCGAGGCCGGTCATGCCGGTCCCCTCGCGCGCGTTCGCGCCCGGGTCCTCCCACGTGATCGTGCGCGTGCGCTCCTGCTCCGGCTGCGCCTCCTGCTGCCGCGGGGGCTGCTCGGTGGCGCTCACGCCGCCTCCGCGCGCTGGAGCGTCGCCGCGGGCTCGGCCGCCTCGGGCGCCTCGAGCGCCGGGGCCGGCGCCAGCGAGCGCCCGGGCGCGAGCATCGCGAGCGCCGCGCCCGTCGCGCCCGCGCCGATCAGCGCCACGAGCCAGGCGGAGTGGAAGTCCGCGGCCGTGTGCGCGTGCGCGCCGAGCACCGCCACGAGCACCGCGATCCCGAGCGCCGCGCCGATCTGGCGCCCCATCGTGAGCACCGCCGCGCCCGTCGCGAACCGCTCGGGCGCCAGCGAGGATGCGCCCGCGCCCGTGAGTGTCGGGATCACGAGCCCGACTCCGGCGCCTCCGATCATGATCCCGGGAAGGTAGTCGCTCGCGTAGGCGGCGTGGTCCCCGGTCCGCAACACGTACCAGAGCTGGCCCGCTCCGAACAGGAGCGCACCGACGATCCCGGGGATGCGGAAGCCGACCCGCGCGCCGATCCGCGCCGAGGGCACGCTGAACAGCGTCGCCATCGCCGGGCCCGGGAACAGCATCAGCCCCGCCGTCAGCGCGCCCTCGTGCCAGACGCTCGTCAGGAACAGGACACCGGTCAGCAGCATCGCGCCGAAGCCCGCGAAGAACAGCACGGACCCCGCGACGGCTATGCGGAACGTCCGCACGCGCAGCATCGACGGCTCGAGGATCGGCGAGGGGTGACGCAGGCAGCGCCACCAGATCAGGGGCACGAGCCCAACGCTGGCGGCGAGCAGCGCGATCACGCCGGCCGAGGCCCAGCCCCATTCCTGGCCCTTGACGATCGCCACGACCAGCACGCCGACGGAGGCGATCACGGCGAGCGCGCCCAACAGGTCGGGCCGTGCCGCGCCGGCCTCGCGCTTCTCGGCGAGCGTGCGCGCGCCCGCAATCAGCCCGGCCACGCCGACGGGGACGTTGACGAGGAACACGAGGCGCCAGTCGCTCTGGACGAGCAGGCCGCCGAGCGGCGGGCCCGCCGCCGCCGCGATCCCGCCGGTCGCCGCCCACATGCCGATCGCCGCGTGGCGCTGCTCCGGCGCGAACTCGGGGAGGATCAGGCCGAGCGAGGTCGGCAGCATCAGCGCGCCGCCGCACGCCTGCGCCACGCGCGCCGCGATCAGCGCGCCGACCGAGGGCGCGAGCGCGCAGGCGGCGCTCGCCAGCACGAACACGGCGAGGCCGAGCAGGAACGCGCGCTTGCGCCCGAACGCATCGGCCCAGCGGCCGGCCGGCACGAGCAGCGCGGCGAAGACGATCGCGTACCCGCTCAGGATCCAGCTCAGCGAGCCGAGCGAGGCGCCGCCGAAGTGCCTCGAGATCGATGGGAAGGCGATGTTGACGATGAACAGGTCGAGGCTTGCCATGAAGACCCCGACGCAGACGATGAGGGAGACCCGCCACTTGCGTTGCATGATGCAACCGACCCTAGCACACTTGAGTTGCATCATGCAACCGAGTCGTCTACAATCGTGTCATGCTCGGTCGTGACTACGAGGGTCAGGTATGCAGCATCGCGGCGGCGCTCGAGGTCGTCGGCGAGCGCTGGTCGCTGCTGATCGTCCGCGACGTGCTGCTCGGCGTCCGCCGCTTCGACGAGCTGCGCGAGCACCTCGGCATCGCGCGCCACGTCCTGCAGACCCGGCTGCAGAAGCTCGTGGACGAGGGCGTGCTCGAACGCGTCCCCTACCAGCAGCGCCCGGTGCGCTGCGAATACCGCCTCACCGAGAAGGGCCTCGACCTGTGGCCGACGATGGTCGCGCTGTTGCAGTGGGGCGACCGCCACGCGCCCGCCGCGGGCGGCCCGCCGGTCGTGCTCGAGCACCGCGACTGCGGTGGCGCGGTCGACGAGCGCAGGATGTGCGCCCGCTGCGGCGCGGCCCTGTCCGTGCGCGACGTGCGCGCGCTGGCGGGACCGGGCGCGAGCCCCGACCATCCGCTGATCCGCCGCGCCGCGCGCGCTGCGGCCGCCGCCTGAGCCTCAGGCCGTCGAAGGGGGCGCGGCCGTGTCGCCCTCGGCGAGCCGCCGCACCAGCTCGGCCGCTTCCCGCGCAATCCGCGAGCGCGGTACGACGAGGTCGAAGCCGGCCTGCTCGGCGCGCAGGCGCGCATCGAGGTCGACGTGCGCGTAGAAGCCGAGCGTGCGCCTGTTTCCCACGTCGTCATCGCCCCGGAGCCTGCGCAGCACCTCGGCCCCGTCCAGATCGGGATCGGTGAGGTCGAGGATCAGCACGTCGCCCGGCCGGGCCGGCTGCTCGGCGAGCTGCTCGCGGAGCAGCCGCTCGTCGCCGACGAGCGCCAGCTCGATGCCCGCCGCGCGCAGGGCGCCCTGGATCCGCGACCCGAACAGCAGGTCGGGCACGAGCGCGACCGCACGGGCCATCGCTATTGAGCGCGTAGGCGCCGGAACTCGTCGCGCGCGGATTGCGGGCGACCCCACATCTGCGTCACCTCCGCGCGCCCGCTGCGCACCTCGCGCAGCGCCAGCTCGCCCTCGATCCCCGCGTCGTCCAGCAGCGCGAGCGCACCGTGCACCGTCTCCGCAGAGGCCGCGTGGCCGAAGCGGTGGGCGACGAGCAGGCGCCAGTGCCAGTCGTGGCGCGAGTACGGGCGCGCGTTGCACGTCGTCAGGTAGAGCGCGGCTTCGACGTACTGCGACTCGTCTGCGAGCCGCATATCGAGCTCGAGGTCGGTCCAGTCGTCGGGCAGCGACTCGACGAGCTCCCTGAAGGCGGTGGCGAAGGCCATCGCGGCGAAGCCTAGCGTGGCTATTCTCGAAAGCAGATGGCCGGCAGCACCACCGCAACATCCGAGCAGGAGCACCGCGTGCTCACCGAGGCCTGCGGCCTGCTCGACCGCTCCGAGCGGGGCAAGCTCGCGCTGACGGGCGCGGGCGCCGTCGAGTTCCTGAACGGGCAGGTGACGAACGAGCTCGCGGGCCTGCGGCCCGGCGAGGGCGTCTACGCGGCGTTCCTCACGCACAAGGGCAAGATGCTCGGCGACCTGCGCGTGCTCGCGAGCGGCGACGATCCGGGCGACGCCCCGACGGAGCTGCTGCTCGACACCGAGCGCGTCGCGCTCCAGCCGCTGTTCGACATGATCCGGCGCTTCAAGGTCGGCTACGACGTCGAGTTGCACAAGCGCACGCTCGAGTGCTCGCTGATCTCGCTGATCGGGCCAGGCGCGGCATCCGTCGCGGGCACCGAGGGACTGGCCGGCGAGGAGCACGCCCACGGGCGCGTCGAGGTCGGCGGAGTCCCGGTACGTGCCGTGCGCACCGACGTCGGAGTCGACCTGCTGCTCGACGCCACGGCGCGTGACGAGGTCGTCTCTGAGCTCGTGGAGCGCGGCGCGGCGGTCGTCGGCGAGGAAGCGGCCGAGTGCCTGCGGATCGAACGGGGCCGGCCGCGCTACGGCGCCGAGCTCGATGACAGCGTGATCCCCCAGGAGGCCGGACTGAACGAGCGCGCCGTGAGCTTCACGAAGGGCTGCTACGTGGGGCAGGAGACCGTCGCGCGCCTGCACTACAAGGGCAAGCCGAACCGGCACCTGCGCGGCCTGCTGCTGTCCGAGCCCGCCGACCCGGGCGCGGAGCTGACGTTCGAGGGGCGTCCCGTCGGACGCCTCGGGAGCGCGGCCGTCTCACCCCAGCTGGGGCCGATCGCGCTGTCGATCGTGCGCCGCGAGGCCGAGCCGGGGTCCGTCGTGGACGCGGGCCGGGATGGTGCGACGGCAGAGGTCGTCGAGCTGCCGTTCCCCGGCGCTAGCTGAACACGCGCCTGACCGCAGGGCGCGTGAGGAAGATCAGCGGCACGAGGATCAGCAGCAGGGCGGGTACGTAGCGGCTCGGTTTCGGGCCGGGGCGCGGGACCGACAGGCGCGCGAGCTCGGCGCGCTCCTGGGCGTCGATTTCCCGTACCTGTTCAGGGGGCCGTCCGACCTCCTCGCGCGCGTATGCGGCTTCGGTGGAGGCACGTTCGCCGCTGGCGTATCGCCCACTACTGGTCGTATCGACACCGTCGGAGCGCTTCCTGAGGCCGCCTCACCGGCCGCCGCACGCGACATCTACGTCGAGGCGGGCAACCGATGCGCGGCCAGCCGTCGAACGCGCCGAGCGCGAGCGCCGAGAACGCGAGCCCAACGGCGACCGTGACGAACACCGGTTCCATGTCGCGCGAATCTGCTGCGGCGCACGACCCGTGTGTGACGCACCGCACACGAGCAACCATTGCGTCCGTCATATAGTTGCATCCATGCAAGCAACGACGGCGCCCGCCTCCGCCACCTCGTCCCTCGCGGCCGACCTCTATGCCCTCGCCTCCTACCTGATGCGGCGCGGGAACATGTCCACGTTCGCCGCGATCGCCGAGCTCGACCTCTCCTTCACGCAGATCAAGGCCCTCTGCGCCCTCGACGACGAGGGCGAGGAGCGCTCGGTCGGCGCGATCGCCGAGTCGCTCGGCACCTCGCTCGCCGCGATGAGCCGCGCGGTCGATGGCCTCTACGAGCGCGGGCTCGTCGGCCGCGAGGAGGACCCCGCCGATCGCCGCATGAAGCGCGTGCGCCTCACCGACGCCGGCCGCGCCGTCCCGGCGGCGCTCGCCGCGGGCCGCCTCGGCGCGCTCGCCGAGCTGATCGAGAGCTTCGACGAGCAGGAGTCGCGCGCCCTCGCGGCCGCCCTCGACCTGGTCGTCGCGCGCCACCCCGAGATCGCCGCCCACCGGCCCGAGCAGCAGGGAGAGCCGAAGTGAGCGAGCGGATCCGCACCCGCTACATCAACGACGCGAACCGCCGCTGGTGGGCGCTCGGCGCGATGTGCTTCGCGCTGTTCATGATCATGCTCGACAACACGGTGGTGAACGTCGCGCTGCCCTCGATCCAGCGCGGCCTGCACGCGAGCACCTCGGCGCTCGAGTGGACCGTGAACGCCTACACGCTCTCCTTCGCGGTGCTGCTCGTCACCGGTGGCCGCCTCGGCGACCTCTTCGGCCGCCGCCGCATGTTCCTGTTCGGCGTCGGCGTGTTCGCCTTCTCGAGCTTCATGATCGCCCTCTCCCAGAGCGACACGTGGCTGATCGGGTTCCGCGCCCTGCAGGGCGTCGGATCCGGCTTCATGATGCCGGCGACGCTGTCGATCATCACGAACACGTTCGACGCGCACGAGCGCGGGCGCGCGATCGGCACGTGGGCTGGCGTCTCCGCCATGGCGCTCGCGATCGGGCCGGTCGTCGGCGGCTTCCTCGTCGAGGAAGTCAGCTGGCAGTCGATCTTCCTCCTCAACGTGCCGGTCGCGGCGGCGGCGATCCTCGTGACCCTGTTCGCGGTGCGCGAGTCGCGCGACGAGACCGCCATCCGCGAGGTCGACATCCCCGGCGTGCTCTCGCTGTCGGTCGGCCTCGCCGCGCTCGTGCTCGCGCTCGTCGACGGCAACAACTGGGGCTGGGGCTCCGTGCGCGTGATCGGCATGCTCGTCCTCTCGGCGCTCGCGCTGAGCGCGTTCGCGCTGATCGAGCCGCGGCGGCGCGCGCCGATGGTGCAGTTCGCCTTCTTCCGCGCGCGCACGTTCCTCGGCGCCAACGCGGTCGCGTTCATCGTCTCCTTCACGATGTTCGCGACGTTCTTCACGCTCGCGCTCTACATGCAGGACATCCTCCACTACTCCCCCCTGCAGACCGGGATCCGCTTCCTGCCGACGACGATCTGCGTGATGTTCGCCGGACCGATCTCGGGCCGCCTGGCCGACCGCATCGGCTCGCGCCCCCTGATGACCGGGGGCCTGCTCTCGATCGCGGCGTCGATGTTCTGGATGACGGGGATCACGGCGCACACGAGCTATGGCTACCTGGCCGTCGCCTTCGTCCTGCAGGGTCTCGGGATCGGCTTCGTGATGTCGCCGATGAGCACCGCGGCGATGAACGCCGTCGATCGCAGCCGGGCCGGCGTCGCCTCGGGCATCCTGTCGATGACACGCATGGTCGGCAGCACCTTCGGCGTCGCGGTCCTCGGCGCGGGCATCGCCTCGATCGGCCGCTCCGAACTGGCGAGGAGCCTGCCGCACGTCGGCGCAGCCGAGCGCGGCCGGCTCGTCGACCTGCTCGGCTCCGGCGCGACCACGACGCACCTGCCCGCGCACATCCAGACCGCTCTGAACGACACCTACGTCTCCGCCCTCTCGACCTGCCTGTGGGCCGTCGGCGGCGTTGCCGTGCTCGGCGCGCTGCTCGCGTTCACGCTGATCCGCCGCCCCGCCGCCGCTCCGGCCGTCGCCGAGGACGCCGCACCCGCCGCCGAGCCCGCGGCCTCGCTCGCGGTCCACGGCTGATCGCCGCCTCGCCCGCGGCCGCCCGCGGGTAGGATTTGAGCGCTTCAGTTCCCGACACGCGAGGTCAGCGCACGTGGCAATCGATTTGCAACAGGTATCAGCCGTGGACGTCGAGCCCGGCGAGCTCCCGGCGACGATGGCGGCGTGGGTGATCCGCGAGGAGCGCTACGGCGAGCCGAAGGACGCGTTCGAGATCGAGGAGATCGAAGTCCCGGAGCCAGGCGCGTTCGAGGTGATCGTGCGCGTGATGGCCGCGGGCGTCAACTACAACAACGTGTGGGCCGCGCTCGGCCAGCCCGTTTCGGTCATGAAGTACGGCGACCACCCCCAGTACGGCCACCACATCGGCGGCTCCGACGCCTCCGGCGTCGTCTGGAAGGTCGGCGCGGGCGTCACCCGCTGGAAGCCCGGGGACGAAGTCGTCGTGCACTGCAACCAGGCCTCCTACGAGGACCCGGAGGTCCACGGCCTCGACCCGATGGCCGCTCCCTCCCAGAAGATCTGGGGCTATGAGACGACCTGGGGCTCCTTCGCCCAGTTCACGAAGGTGCAGGCCCAGCAGCTGCTGCCGAAGCCCCCGGCGCTGACGTGGGAGGAGGCTGCCTCCTACGGCCTCGTCTACTTCACCGCCTACCGCATGCTGATCACCCGCTGCCACCTGCAGCCGGGTGCCAACGTGCTGATCTGGGGCGCCGCCGGCGGCCTCGGCGTGTTCGCCACCCAGCTGTGCAAGGCAGCGGGCGCCAACTGCGTCGGCGTCGTCTCCTCGGCGGAGAAGGGCGAGCTCGTCAAGCGGCTCGGCGCCGTCGACTACATCGACCGCAACGAGTTCGCCGGGATGATGCGCAAGGGCGGCGAGACGCCCGAGGAGGAGAAGCAGCGCTCGAAGGTCGCGCTCGGCTTCGCCAAGCGCGTCAAAGAGATCCTCGGCGACGCGCCCGACATCGTCTTCGAGCACGTCGGCAAAGCCACGCTCCCGACGTCGGTGTTCACGGCCAAGACGTTCGGCAAAATCGTGATCTGCGCCGGCACGACCGGGATCGACTGCGACTTCAACGTCGCGATCCTGTGGATGAGGCAGAAGGAGATCCTCGGCTCGCACTTCGCCAACGCGTACGAGTGCACGAAGGCCAACGAGCTGATCGAATCGGGCCAGATCCGCCCGGTGCTGTGGCGGACGCTCGGCTTCGAGGGCGTCGCCGAAGCGCACCAGCTGATGCGCGAAAACAAGCACCTGGGCAAGATCGCGATCCTCGTGGGCGCCGACTCCGAGGGCCAGGGCAAGACCGCCGAGTGGCCGGGCGCCGTCTACGCCGAGGTGGGCGCCTGATGCCCGGAACGGTCGTCATCCCCTGGTACGCGACGGGGTTCCGCGCCGACGCCTTCCAGGACGCGCTCGGGGAGCTCGCGGCCGCGGCGATGCGCTACGGCGCGACCTCCTACGCGGTCTATCGGGCGCGGGACGACCGCTACAAGTTCCAGCAGTTCGCCGCGTTCGAGGAGTACCTCGACTGGGAACGCTATTGGGAGAGCACGGAGATGGTCTACTTCCGCGCCGCGCACTCGAGCTGGTACCAGGTCCCGGTCCTGTACGGCTGGTGGGACCAGACGGCGGGGGGCGCGCTGGAGACCGACGAGCCGGTGCCGGCCAACGGGCACGGCAACGGCACCTGGGGCCCGACCGGCGAGAGCGCCTGAGCGCTCAGTCGCGTTCGAGGGGGGCCATCGTCAGCCCCGAGCCCTTCAGCTGCTCCCAGTAGAGCTCGGCGACCTCGCGGTCGCCGCTGAAGACGATCGCCTGGCCGGAGTTGTGGATCACCCTCGCGATCTCGAGTCCGCGGTCGAGGGTCACACCCGGGATGAAGCGCGCCAGCGTGCGGGCGACGTGATCGAACGTGTTGTGATCGTCGTTGCGCACGATCACCTTCCACGCCCCTCCGACACCGCTTCCGGGACCGGAGGTGCGGGGAATCTCAACGGTTTGACTCACCACCGCCAGGATAGAGATCCTGGCCGGCACGGAGCGCCGGCCAAGTCCTTCGAAATCGCGCAACCGTACAATTGCCAACTATGAGCAGCGAGCAATCGCCGCGGCTGCCCGAGCGAGACCGCCCGTGGATGATGCGCACCTACGCGGGGCACTCGACCGCGAAGGCCTCGAACGAGCTGTACCGCCGCAACCTGGAAAAGGGACAGACGGGCCTGTCGGTCGCCTTCGACCTGCCCACGCAGACCGGCTACGACCCCGGCGACGAGCTCGCGCGGGGCGAGGTCGGCAAGGTCGGCGTGCCGATCTCCCACCGCGGCGACATGGCCGCGCTGATGGACGGCATCCCGCTCGGCGAGATGAACACGTCGATGACGATCAACGCCACCGCTGCCTGGCTGCTCGCGCTCTACATCGTCGCCGCGGAGGAGCAGAGCCCACCCGCCCGCCAAGAGGAACTCCAGGGCACGACCCAGAACGACATCATCAAGGAGTTCCTCGCGCGCGGCACGTATGCGTTCCCGCCCGCGCCGTCGATGCGGCTGATCGCGGACATGATCGCCTACACGGTCGAGCACGTCCCGAAGTGGAACCCGATCAACATCTGCTCCTACCACCTGCAGGAGGCCGGAGCGACGCCCGTGCAGGAGATCGCCTACGCGATGAGCAACGCGATCGCTGTCCTCGACGCCGTTCGCGAGCGCGTGGGCGAGCGCGATCCAGAGATCATGGAGCAGGTCTTCGGCCGCATCTCGTTCTTCGTCAACGCCGGCGTCCGCTTCATCGAAGAGCACGCGAAGCTGCGCGCGATGACGATCCTGTGGGAGGAGATCGGCCGCGAGCGCTACGGCGTCACCGATCCCCGCCGCCTGCGCCTGCGCTACGGCGTCCAGGTCAACTCGCTCGGCCTGACCGAGGCCCAGCCCGAGAACAACGTCCAGCGGATCGTGCTGGAGGCGCTCGCCGTGACGCTCGGCCGCGACGCGCGCGCCCGCGCGATCCAGCTCCCGGCGTGGAACGAGGCCCTCGGCCTGCCGCGGCCCTGGGACCAGCAGTGGTCGCTGCGCATCCAGCAGGTGCTCGCCTACGAAACCGACATCCTCGAGTACCCCGACATCTTCGAGGGCTCGAAGGTGATGGAAGCGCTGGTCGAGGAGCTGCTCGCGGGCGCGCGGGCCGAGATGGCCGTCGTCGCCGAGCACGGCGGCGCCGTGCAGGCCGTCAGCTACATGAAGGCGGCGCTCGTCGACTCGCACCGCGAGCGCCTGCGCCGGATCGAGTCCGGCGAGCAGGTCGTCGTCGGCCAGAACCGCTTCCAGGAGACCGAGAGCTCGCCGCTCACCGCCGACGCCGAGGGCGGCATCCTCGTCGTCGACCCCGCGATCGAAGCCGAACAGGCGCAGGCGCTGGCGCGGTGGCGCTCGGAGCGCGACCAGGGAGCCGTCGACGCCGCGCTCGCGGCCCTCGCCGAGGTGGCGGCGGACACCGGCGCGAGCGAGAACCTGATGGTGCCGACGATCGCCGCGGCGCGCGCGGGCGCGACGACCGGCGAGTGGGCACGCACGCTGCGCGAGGTGTTCGGCAGCTACCGCGCGCCGACCGGCGTCGGCGAGGCGAGCGCGGCGACGCCCGACGCGGACCTCGAGGAGCTCCGCCATCAGGTCTCCCAGTTGCAGCAGCGACTCGGGCGGCGGCCGAAGATCCTCGTCGGCAAGCCCGGTCTCGACGGGCACTCCAACGGCGCCGAGCAGATCGCCGTGCGTGCACGCGACTCGGGGATGGACGTCGTCTACGAGGGCATCCGCCTGACGCCGTCGCAGATCGCCGCCTCCGCGCTGCAGGAGGGCGTCCACGTGATCGGCCTCTCGATCCTGTCGGGCTCGCACCGCGAGCTGATCCCCGCGGTCATCGACGCGCTGCACGAGGCGGGCGTGACCGCGCCGGTGATCGTCGGCGGCATCATTCCCGCGCAGGACGTTCCCGCCCTGCGCGACGCCGGCGTCGCGGCGGTCTACACGCCGAAGGACTTCGACATCACGCGCATCATGCGCGACATCGTCGCGCTGGTCGGAGGCACGGACCCGAGCGCGGCGCTCGCCGCGAGCGGCGCGAACGGAACCGAGCCCGCCCCGGCCGGCAACGGCACGGCGTGAGCGGGGAGGGCGCGGCCCTCGGGGCGCGTCTGCGCGAACGGGACCTGAGCGCCGCTCCCGCGGCGCTGAACCTGCTCGAGAGCACCGCGCCGGACGACCTGCGCGAGAGCGAGGCGCTGCTGTCGGAGGTCTCCCCCGCGCGCCTCGGCGGCGAGGCGCCGGCACACGTGATCGGGGTCACCGGGCCTCCCGGAGCGGGCAAGTCGACGCTGCTGTCGGCGCTGCTGCACGCGTGGCGCGGGGCCGGGCAGAGCGTCGCGGTGCTCGCCGTCGACCCCAGCTCGCGCCGCTCGGGCGGCTCGCTGCTCGGCGACCGCGCCCGCATCGAGTTCGACCCGGCCGACCGCGGCGTGCTGATCCGCTCGACCGCCGCCGGCGAGCGACTCGGGGGGCTCTCGCGCGCCACGCGCGCGGCGGCCGAAGCGATGGCCGCGGCATTCGACGTCGTCGTTGTCGAGACGGTCGGCGTCGGCCAGGCGGAGACCGAGGTCGCGGATCTCGCCGACACGGTCGTGGTCGTCGTGCAACCCGGCTCCGGCGACGTCCTGCAGTTCCTGAAGGCGGGGATCATGGAGGTCCCGGACGTGCTCGTCGTGACGAAGGCCGACCTCGGCGAGATCGCGACCCGCACGCGCCGCGACCTGAGCGCCGCGCTGCGCTCGCTCGGCGGCCCCGACACGCGCGTCGTCGCCGTCTCCTCGGTGTCGCCGCCCGAGGGCATCGAGGAGCTGCTCGCCGCGATGACCGAGCATCGCGACCGCTTGGACGTCGACGCGCGGCGGCTGCGCGCGAGGCGCGAGGGCGCGATCGCGGACTTCTCGCGCGCGAACGGCGAACGCGCGTTGCAAGCGCTGGGCGGGCGCCCGGCGGCGCTGGAGCTGCTCGCCGCCCAGCCGGCGGGCCTCGGCTCGGCGGCCCTCGCGCGCGCGCTCGAGGCGCAGCTACCGTGACCGATCCGGCCGGCAGGCGTGCCCGCTAGCGTGCGGCCCATGCTGCGCGACCTCGCCACGGTGATCGGCGCCTTCGTGCTGTCGAGCGCGATCGCCGGCGCGCTAGGCGCCGTCAATCTCGGCACGGCGCTCGCGTTCGGCCAGATCGGTTTCGCCGTCGCGGTCGTATACGTGATGGTCCGGCGCTGAGCCGGATCCTCAGGCCCGCGTCGCATATTCTCCCGCGCGATGGCGACCGGCTGCTTCATCTCGACAGGGACCTCCCTGCCGCAGGCGATCGAGCGCGTCCGGCTCGCCGAGTCGCTCGGCTACGAGGCCGTCTACGTCACCCACGTAGCCGGCCGCGAATCGCTGACGGTGATCACCGCCTATGCGATGTCGACCAGCCGGATCCGCGTGGGCACCGGCGTCATGCCGATCTACACGCGCACGCCCGCGACCATGGCCCAGACCGCGGCGACGATCGACGAGCTCAGCGACGGGCGCATGACGCTCGGCCTCGGCGTCTCCCATCGGGGGATCGTGGAGGGCTGGCACGGCCAGACGATCGAGCGGCCGGTGGCCGAGATGCGCGAATACGCCTCGATCGTGCGCGCGATCCTGCGCGGCGAGGACCCGCCCTCGCACGACCGCTGGCGCACCGGCTTCCGCCTCGTCGGCCTCGACCCGCGTCCGCAGCTTCCGATCTACCTCGCTGCCCTCTCCCCCGCGATGCTGCGGCTCGCGGGCGAGGTGGCCGACGGGGTCGTGCTGTGGCTCTGCAATCCCGCCTACATCCGCGAGGTGGTCGTGCCGGAGGTCACCGCCGGGCGTGAACGCGCGGGCCTGACGCTCGATGGCTTCGACATCGTCGCGGCCGTCCCCTCGGCGGCGACCGAGGAGCCGCAGGAGGCGATCGGCGCGATCCGCCGCGACCTGATCCCCTACTTCGGGCTGCCCTTCTATCGCGCGATGATCGAGCGCACCGGGTTCGCCGGCGACATCGCCGCCTACGACGACGCGGGCGGGGAGGTCGACCGCATGGCCGCCGCGATCTCCGATCGATTCATCAACGACCTCGCTGCGATCGGGGAGCCGGCCGCCGTGCGCGCGGGAGTCGAGCGCTACGCCGCCGCCGGGGCGACCTCGCCGTGCGTCGGGCCGATCGCGCGCATGAACCTCGACGCGACGCTCCGTGCCGGCATGACCGGCGAGTAGCGCAACGCACGGTTCGGCTGTAACGTCCGCTGGCAGGCGCTGGACGTAGTTCTAAGAACCGATGATCGTCCTTCTCGCCTTCGCGGTCCTCGCGGGCGCCGGCACGGCGCTCTCGCCCTGCGTGCTCCCGGTGCTCCCGGCGCTGCTGTCGGCGGGCGTGGCGGGCGGCCGGCGCAGGCCGCTCGGCGTGGTCATCGGCCTGTCGGTGACGTTCACGGTCACGATCGTGGGCATCGCGAACGTCGTCGACGGCGTGGGCCTCGGGTCGGACCCGCTGCGCGACCTCGCGATCGCCGTCCTGCTCGTGTTCGGGATCGTGATGCTCGCCCCGCGCGTCGCCGAGCGGATCGAGGCGCCGCTGTCGCGGCTCGCGCGCTTCGGGCCCCGCTCGCGCGGCGACGGGTTCGCCTCGGGAGTGCTCGTCGGCGCCGCGCTCGGGTTCGTCTACACGCCCTGCGCGAGCCCGATCCTCGCCGCGGTGATCTCGGTGAGCGCTGCGTCGGGCCGCACGGTCCTCGTCGCGATCGCGTACGCCGCCGGCTCGGCGGTCGTGCTGCTGGCGCTCGCGCTCGGCGGCCGCCGCGTCTTCGACCGCATGCGCCGGGCCGGGCGCGGTCCAGCGCTGCAACGCGCGCTCGGCGTCGTGATGCTCGCGACCGCCATCGCGATCCTCACGAACCTCGACGTGAGCTTCGACCAGTTCATCGCCCAGAACATCCCCGACGTCAACCTCACCGCGTCGCTCGAGTGCTCCGGCGCCGTCACGAGCCGCCTGCACGAGCTGACCGGACGCCACGCGAAGTTCGCGCCGGCGAACGGGTCCTCCGCCTGCGGCGGATCGTCGACCCCGGTCCGCGTCGCCGCGCGCGGCGCGAGCCAGGCGACGCTGCTGGCCGATGCGCAGGCGCTCCCGCCGCTCGGCGCGGCGCCCGAATTCACCGAAACCGAGCGCTGGTTCAACACGCCCGGAGACCGCCCGCTGTCGCTCGCCGGGAACCTGCGCGGCCATGTCGTGCTCGTGGACTTCTGGACGTACACGTGCATCAACTGCATCCGCACGCTGCCCTACCTGAAGGCCTGGGACGCCGCCTACCGCCGCGACGGGCTCGAGATCGTCGGAGTCGAGGCGCCCGAGTTCCCGTTCGAGCGCTCGGCGACCAACGTCGCCGACGCGATCTCGCAGTTCGGCCTGCGCTACCCGGTCGTGCAGGACAACCGCATGGGCACCTGGAACGCCTACGCGAACCAGTACTGGCCCGCCGACTACCTGATCGACGCGCACGGCAACGTCCGCTACGCGAGCGCCGGCGAGGGCGACTACGCCCGGACCGAAACGGCAATTCGCGCGCTGCTCGCAGAAGCGGGCGCGCGCGTCGGAGGGCGCGGCCGTGCGGTAGGCGTCGTGACTCCCTCGCATCTGACGACGCCCGAGACCTACCTCGGGACGAATCGCGCCGAAGGCTGGCTCGCCGCGCCCCGCGCCGGGACCCATGACTACGGCCCGGCGGCGACCGGCCACCTGGCGACCAACGAGTTCGCCTTCAGCGGGAGCTGGAACATCTCGGCGCAGCCCGCCGTCGCCGGTGCGGGCGCGGGCATCGACGTCGAGTTCCAGGCCAAGCACGTCTACCTCGTGCTGAGCTCGCCGGGTGAACGGCCGCTGCCCGTTCGCGTGCTGCTGGACGGACGCCCGATCCCCGCGGCCGACGCGGGCTCGGACGTCAGAGGCGGCATCGTGACGGTGCGACAGCAGCGTCTCTACACGCTCGTCTCGCTGCCCTCGGACAGCCGCCACCTGCTCTCGCTGCGGTTCGCCCCGGGCGTCACGGGTTACGCGTTCACGTTCGGCTAGCGCGCAGCGCGGCCGTTTTTCGTACGGCTGGCGCACACCCCGTCCGTTTTGCCGCGGCCGGTGAAATCAGGCCCGGCCCTACAATGACGCTCGATGGAGGGCTCGATGGCTGAAACCAGCGCGCGCAGCTGGCTGCGGTGCTACCGCTGCTGGTCGCAGGACCTGGAGGTGCAGGTCCATTACGAGGGCATCCACAAGATCGACCCGGAAACGGGCGAGCGCGCCGAGGTCGTCGACGAGCTGCAGGAGGCCGTCGTGCAATGCCTGGACTGCATGCACGACCAGCCGCACCTCGGTTTCAGCAACGGCCGTGTCGAGCCGATCGAGGACCGGTGGGAACGGATGATCGCGGGCACCCCCTGGGTCGCCTCGTGCACGGTCACCGTCGACTCGGACGAGGTCGAGAGCTGCTCGGGTCCCGAGGCCGGCGACGCGCTGTCGTACGCCGCCTTCGGCGACCACGGCGTGCGCGAGTTCTTCACCCACGTCCGCTTCCACAAGCACGAAGACGACTCGCGGATCATCGTCCACCTGCTGGTCGAGCTCTACGCGCGCTCTCTGGAGGAGGCCACCGACGTGCTCGAGTCCTCGGCGCGCGGAGCGCTGACGATCACCTCGCTGGCCGAGGAGTCCCGCCCGCCCGCCGCCGCGGGCGAGACACACGAGCACGAGTAGGGCCCGCCGGCGCGGGCCAGGATCATTCTTCAGCCAGCCAGGTGTCGGTGAACGCGTTGCGCGTCAGCGCCCCGGCCGAGGCGAGCAGGCCGGTGTTGCCGACCATGTCGACCGGCGTCTCGCTGAACGTCGAAGCTGCTTTGAGAACGGCGATTTCTTTGCCGGTCGACGTCAGTCGGGTCGTGTTGCCGGCTTTGTCGGCGGCGTAGGACAGCGCGCCCCAGTCGGCGAGCGCGGTGGGCTGGCCGGTGCTGAGCAGCGTCGGCCGCTCGGCGATCCACTCGGCGGTCGAGCGCTGACAGTCGAGACCCGCCGCGCACGTGGCGGTCTGAGTGAAGTGGCGATGGGTCACCTTGTTGAGGACCGTCATCGTGTACAGCCCGGTGCTCGGGATGTAGGTCACGCTCGCGCGGACGCCCTGCCCGGGCGCGACGGCGAGCGGCGCCACCTGGATCGAGTTCGTCGGGTACATCTCCCACCAGGTGAAGTAGCGCGGGGGTTCGGTCGGGTTTTCCGGACACAGCGCCGACGTGCCGGCCTGCTCGACCGTGTTGTCCCGCCACCCGTCCAGCCCGACCCAGAAGACGGTCCAGGCGAGCGGTTTGGGGCAGACGACGGACGGCTGCACCCATTCGCCCTGGACGGCCGTGAAGGCCTGCGGGCTGCTCGCGAAGTAGCCCGACCAGTTGCTCGAGTCCACCGCAGGGCTCGTCGTCAGCGGGGATTGCGGGACGTGCTGGGCAGGTTCCGCATAGGCGGCGGGCGGCGGCGCTGCCGCGGCGATCCCCGCATTCGCGAGCACCCACAGCGCGGCCGTCGCGAGCAGGACGAGACCGGCGCGCGCGCGCAACGGCATACGACCCTGCCTTGCCCGACCCCCCATCGATGAGCAGCGTAGCGGGGATCGAGCCCGCTGGCTAGCCGAGGCGCTCCTCGAGCGCATCGAGCTGGTCGTGCAGCTCCTTTGGCAGGTTCTCGAAGCGGGCGAAGTGCTCGCGGAACTGCGGCAGCTGCGACTTCCACTCCTCCACGTCCACCCGCAGCAGCTCGGACATCGCCTCATCGGAGACGTCGAGGCCGCTCGTGTCGATGCCCTCGCCGCCCACCGGGGGCATCATCCCGATCGGGGTCTCGTGCGCGGCCCCGCGCCCGGCGCAGCGGGCGAACACCCAGGCGAGCACGCGCGAGTTCTCGCCGTAGCCGGGCCACAGGAAGCGCCCGCCCGCGTCCTTGCGGAACCAGTTGACGTAGAAGATCTTCGGCAGCTTGGCGCCCGACGTGCGGCCGATCTCGAGCCAGTGGGCGAAGTAGTCGGCCATGTTGTAACCGCAGAACGGGAGCATCGCGAACGGGTCGAAGCGCAGTTCGCCGACGGTGCCCGCGGCGGCGGCGGTCTTCTCGGAGCTCATCACCGAGCCGAGGAACACGCCGTGCTCCCAGTCGCGCGCCTCTGTGACGAGCGGGACGACCGTGGAGCGGCGGCCGCCGAACAGCATCGCGTCGATCGGCACGCCGGCCGGGTCCTCCCACTCGGGCGCGATCGCGGGATCCTGGGAGGCCGGCGTGGCGAAGCGGGCGTTGGGGTGCGCCGCGGGCGCCTCGGACGCCGGCGTCCAGTCGTTGCCGTGCCAGTCGACCAGGTGCGCGGGCGGCTCCTTCGTGAGGCCCTCCCACCACACGTCCCCGTCGTCTGTGCGCGCGCAGTTGGTGAAGATCGTGTTCTTCTCGATCGTGTGGATCGCGTTCGGGTTGGTGGCCTCGCTGGTGCCAGGCGCGACCCCGAAGAAGCCCGCCTCCGGATTGATCGCATACAGGCGGCCGTCGGGGCCGAACTTCATCCACGCGATGTCATCGCCGATCGTCTCGACCGTCCAGCCCGCGAGTGTCGGGATCAGCATCGCCAGGTTGGTCTTGCCGCACGCGCTCGGGAACGCACCCGTCACGTACTTGACCTCGCCCTCGGGCGAGGTCAGCTTGAGGATCAGCATGTGCTCGGCCATCCAGCCCTCGTCGCGCGCCATCACCGAGGCGATACGCAGCGCGAAGCACTTCTTGCCCAGAAGCGCGTTGCCGCCGTAGCCCGACCCGTAGGACCAGATCTCGCGCGACTCCGGGAAGTGGACGATGTACTTGTTGTCCGCGTTGCACGGCCACGGGACGTCCTCGACGCCGTCGCCCAGCGGCATCCCCACCGAGTGCAGGCAGGGGACGAACTCGCCTTCGCTGCCGAGCGCGTCCAACGCCCCCTGGCCCATGCGGGTCATGATCCGCATGTTCACCGCGACGTAGGTGGAGTCGGTGAGCTGCACGCCCACGTGGCTCTTGTCCGAGCCGAGGGGACCCATCGAGAACGGCACGACGTACATCGTGCGGCCGCGCATCGACCCGCTGAAAAGGTCCGTGAGCGCCTCGCGCATCTCCGCCGGCTCGCGCCAGTTGTTCGTCGGCCCCGCTTCGTCCTCCGTTGCGGAGCAGATGAACGTTCGATCCTCGACCCGCGCGACGTCGCCCGGATCGGACAGGGCCAGGTAGGAGGAGGGCCGCTTGGCGTCGGAGAGCCGCTCGAATGTCCCGGCGTCGACGAGCTCCTGGCACAGGCGCTCGTACTCCTCGGCGGAGCCGTCGCACCAGTGGACCCGGTCCGGTTCGGTGAGCGTCGCGATCTGCTCGACCCAGGCCAGCAGCCGCTCGTTCTTCGTGGACGCGGGAATCGTGGTGCTCATGGGCTCGGTACTACTCCTCGGGTCGCGGGTTCGGCGTTTGCGCTGCAGCTGCCTCCAAGCCGAGCCATCCTGGCGCGCTGTGGGGAAGCAGCAGGTAGCCCCCTGGGCGTCGCCGAAGCGTATCGCACGCCCTGAGCGCGTGGACGGGCGCAGGACCGGCCCCGGCCGCGCCGCTCGGCGCCCGCGGCGGCGGGCCGCCGCGCGGACGGAGCGAGAAGAAATGCGAGCACCGGGGCCGCATTACCCCGGCCGGCCGGAGCCGACACGGGCCGCGAACGCCCGGCTAGGAGCCCGGGTTCTTGCGCGGGACGAGCACGAGCCGCTTGAACTCGGCGACGAGCACGCCGTCCTGGTTGAGCACCCGCGTGTGGACCTTCACGGTCCCGCGGTCCGGCTTCGACTGGGACTCCTTCTTCTCGAGCACCTCGGACTCGCAGAACAGCGTGTCGCCGTGGAACACGGGTGCGGGGTGCTTGAGCTCTTCGGTCGCGAGATTGGCGATCGCCTTGCCGCTGACGTCGCTGACGGACATCCCGAGCGCGAGCGAGTACACGAGCGGCCCGACGACGACGTTGCGCCCCTGCTGCGATTTCGACGCGTAGACGTCGTTGATGTGCAGCGGATGGTGGTTCATCGTGATCAGGCAGAAGAGGTGGTCATCGGCCTCGGTCACCGTCTTGGCGGGCCAGTGCTTGTAGACGGCGCCGACCTCGAACTCCTCGAGGTAGCGGCCGTAGGGATGAGCGCCGCTCGCCTCGCGCGCGGCCTGCTCGGTCTCGAGGGTGTGCGTCTCGCTCATAGGTCTCGGGGGTCTCCTTGGGAAATGTCGGGGCGCGGTGCTGCGGCGGCACGCGCGAGCGCAGATGCGCGTGCGGCTCCGCGGCGCGCGCCGGGTCTGAGCCGGCGCGGGGCACGAACTCTATTAGGCGCCGCCCTTCCGGACCGGCGCGCCCGTCCCGGCGACGCAGGCGCCGGGGGCGAGGACGAGCGGGCAGGCGAACCCGGGCCGCGGGTCGCACGGGGTACAACCGGGGGGCGGTGGGATCGTGCCCGGCCCGACCGGCGGGGCGGGAACCGGGGCGCAGATCGCGGTCGGCAGGCAGCAGAGAGCTCCGGGCGAGCACTGCGGCGGCGCCGGCGCGACGGCTTGCCGCAGGGCCGGCGGCGCCGCGCGGCCGCAGACAGCGTCGTAGGCCGCTGCGACCGCGGCGGCGGGGGTGAAGCCCGTCAGCGGCTGCCCGCGCCAGCCGATCGCGACGAGCCCAGCGAGCGCGGTATCGCTCACTGCGCATCGTGGCGCAGGCGCGACCGCGGTCGTGAACGGGTCCGAGCGGATCACCCGCGCCGGGACGCCGAGGGCGCGGCTCGCACGCAGGCGCAGCCGGACCGACACCGGCTCGGCCGGCCCGGTCGGGCGGTTCGCCAGCAGCACGAGCGCCACCAGGCGCCCGGCGACGCGGCCGCGCGCCGCGGCCCGGGCAAGGTAGTCGGCGCCGAACACCGCCCCCGCCGCGACCTGCAGCGAGCCGGCGGAGACGCGCGCGCCCCGTCGAGCAGGGAAGTCCAGCTCGAGCACCGCGAGGTCGCCGCTGTGCGGCGCGAGCGTGATCGCGAAGCGGCGCTCGGGGTGGTAGGAGCGGCTCCGGCCCTGGGCGGTCGCGCCGGAGAGGACGAGCACGGACGCGGCCCCGATCAGCGCTGCGAACGCGACGGCGCTTCGCATCATCGATACTTTCCTAGCAGCACGCAGAGCAAACGTCGTACACGCCGACCAGGAGCCGATTTGCGCAACCCCCGCGACTTCTTCAAGCCACTCGCGATCGACGCGCCCGAGCCGATCCGTGAGATCCCGTTCAAGCCGTCCCGGATGATCCACTTCCTGGACTTCTCCAACGAGAAGATGGTCGCGAAGGTCCCCGACATCGCGCCGGCCGTCGACATCCTGCTCGGCAACCTCGAGGATGCGGTCCCGGTCGACCGCAAGCTCGATGCGCGGGCGGGCCTGATCAAGGTCGGCCGCGAGATGGAGCTCGGCGACACGGCGCTGTGGACGCGCGTCAACGAGCTGGCGTCCCCGTGGGTCCTCGACGACTTGACAGAACTCGTGACCGAGATCGGGCACAAGCTCGAGGTCGTGATGATCCCCAAGGTCGAGGGACCGTGGGACATCCACTACGTCGACCGCCTGCTGGCCCAGCTCGAGGCGAAGGCCGCCCTCGACCGTCCGATCCTGATCCACGCGATCCTCGAGACCGCACAGGGCGTGGCCAACCTCGAGGAGATCGCCTGCGCCTCGCCGCGCATCCAGGGCATGAGCTTCGGCCCCGCGGACCTCGCGGCCTCGCGGCGCATGAAGACGACGCGCGTCGGCGGTGGGCACCCGGGCTACAGGACGATCGCCGACCCCGACCCGGACGACCCCGAGGCGCCGCGCGCGAGCTACCAGCAGGACCCGTGGCACTACTCGATCGCGCGCATGGTCGACGCGTGCACGTCGGTGGGCGCGCTCCCTTTCTACGGGCCATACGGCGACATCCGCGACGAGGAGGGCTGCGAGACGCAGTTCCGCGCCTCGTTCCTGCTCGGCTGCGTCGGCGCGTGGTCGCTGCACCCGGCCCAGATCGCGATCGCCAAGCGCGTGTTCTCGCCGGACCCGGCCGAGGTCGCCTTCGCCAAGAAGGTGATCGAGGCGATACCCGACGGCCGCGGCGTGCACATGATCGACGGCAAGATGCAGGACGACGCGACCTGGAAGCAGTGCAAGGTGATGGTCAACCTGGCCGAGATGCTCGCGAAGAAGGACCCCGAGCTGGCCGAGGCCTACGGCTTCGAGCCGGCCGCGGTCTGAGCGCGGGCCGGGCTGAGCGGCTCCCGCGCCGCGGCGGCCCGCGCCGTGGTGTCGCGACTGCCATCGATGTCCTGCATATAGGCTTCCGCGCCGCATGAGGTTCTTCGAGTACGAGGCCAGGGAGGTCGTCAAGCGCGCGGGCATCCCCGTCACGGACTACGGCTTCACGACGGACGCCGGCGAGGCACGCGAGATCGCGCAGCGGATCGGCGGCCCGACGGTGATCAAGTCGCAGGTTCTGACGGGCGGGCGCATGAAGGCCGGCGGCGTGAAGTTCGCCGACACCCCCGAGGAGGCCGAGGCGCACGCCGCGGCGATCCTGAAGCTCGAGATCAACGGCCACATGCCGCGCGGCGTGCTCGTGGACCCGAAGGCCGAAGTCGAGCAGGAGTACTACGCCGGCGTCGTCTGGGACGGCACGCGCAAGCAGCCCGTGATCATCTTCTCCCCCGTCGGCGGCATCGACATCGAGCAGGTCGCCGAGGAGCAGCCCGAGGCGGTCGGCCGCCGCCACTTCTCGAACATCCTCCCGCTGAGCGAGTTCCAGGCGAAGGAGGTGATCGCGAGCACGGGCGTCACCGGATCGGACCTCAACCGCCTCGTGCCGATCGTGATCCGGCTCGCGCGCCTGTTCGTCGAGAACGACATGGTGCTCGCCGAGATCAACCCGCTCGGCCGTCTCGCGGACGGCACTTTCGTCGCGCTGGACGCGCACATGGACATCGAGAACGAGGCCCGCGGGCGTCACGCGAAGCTGCTTGCCGACCTCGGCGTCGGCGAGGACGAGACGCGGCAGGCGCGCGAGGCCACCCCGTTCGAGCTCGCCGGCGAGGCGGTCGACGCGCAGGACCATCGCGGCGTCGCCGGGAACGTGACCGAGTTCGACGGCGACCTCGGCCTCGTGATCGGCGCCGGCGGCGGCTCGCTGACGCTGTTCGACGCCGTCCGTGCGCACGGCGGGAAGCCGGCCAACTACTGCGAGATCGGCGGCAACCCCTCGATCGCGAAGGCCTGCGGCCTCGCCAAGCTCGTGCTGCAGAAGCCGGGCGTTGACAAGATCGCCGTGATGATGTCGATCGTCTCGAACACGCGCGTGGACATCGTCGCCCGCGGGGTGATCAAAGCGTGCCTGGAGCTCGGCTTCGACCCCGGCGAGAAGATCGCGATCTTCCGCATCCCCGGCGCGTGGGAGGAGGAGGGCTTCAAGATCCTCGAGCGCTACGGGGTCGAGTACGCCGACCGCTCGGTGTCCCTGAACGAGGCGGCCCGCCGCGCGGTCGAGAAGATCCAGGGCGTGGCGGCGTGAGCAGCGAACGCAGATCGCCGGGCCGGACGCCGCGCGCAGGCGGTCCCGTGTACCCGGAGGGCACACCGTGAGCATCCTGATCGACGCGGATACGACCTTCATCGTCCAGGGGATCACGGGCCGCGAGGCCGTCAACCTCACCCGTGAGTGCCTCGACTACGGCGAGGGCGCAAAGGTCGTCGGCGGCGTCACGCCCGGACGGCTCGGGCGCGAGGTGCACGGGGTCGCGGTGTTCGACACGGTCGCACAGGCGGTCGAGAACCACGGCGCGCCGATCGACGGCTCGGTCGTGACCGTCCCGCCGGCGTTCACCAAGGACGCCGTCTTCGAGGCGATCGAGAACGGCATCAAGCTCGTCGTGATCGTCACCGAGCGGATCCCGCGCCGCGACGTGGCGCAGATGGTGGAGCTCGCGACGCTGCGCGGGGCGCGGATCATCGGACCGAACTGCCTCGGGATCATCGTGCCCGACGTCGTCAAGATGGGCGGCATCGGCGGGCCCGCGAAAAATGCCTCGCAGGCGTATACGCCGGGCCCGATCGGCGTGATCTCGCGGTCGGGCGGGATGACGGCGGAGATGTCGAGCACGCTGAGCGCCGCCGGCCTGGGCCAGTCGACCGCGGTGTCGATCGGCGGCGACGCGATCATCGGCTCCACCTACGCGGAGCTGATGCCGCTGTTCGACGCCGACGAGCAGACGCAGGGGATCGTGATCTACACCGAGCCGGGGGGGCGGATGGAGGCCGAGCTGGCGCGCTGGGTCGCCGAGAACGACTCGCGGCTGCCGATCGTGGCCTTCATGGCCGGGCGCTTCATGGACGAGATGCCGGGCATGAGCTTCGGCCACGCCGGGACGATCGTCGAAGGCAAGGAGGACACCGCCGGCGAGAAGATCGAGCGCCTCGCCGCCGCTGGGATCCGTGTGGCCGAGCGGATCGAGGACATCCCGGAGATGATCGGCGAGCGGATCGGCAGCGGAGCGGGCGCGTGAGGGGCGACGGGACCTTCATCGCGGTCGAGGTCGACGACGCCGCGGCGGCCGACGCGGGGATCGCCAAGCGACTCGCGGAGGCCTGCCCCGTCGACATCTTCGCCGACGAGGGCGGCCGCGTCGCGATCGTGCAGGGCAACCTCGACGAGTGCGTGCTTTGCCGGCTGTGCCTCGACGCGGCCGGCGCTTCCGTGAAGGTGATCAAGCTCTACGACGGCGGCGCGCTGCTCGTGTGAGGGCGCTGGTCGAGTGGCCAGCTTTTCATATATGCTTCACATCGTCTCAACGTCTCAACGCCTTGTCGCCTCCGAGGGACCCGCCTACAGCGGGTCCCTCGTGTTTGAGCGCCCATCGATCGAAGCGCTCCTCGGTCGCGCGATTGCGCTACGGTCTCGACGAGGATGTCGCGCCGCCGTCGCGGCGCCTCGGGGATAGGGAGCGGTCGATGAACGAAAACTTCTCGCTGATCGTGATGTGCCTGTTCCTGCTCGGCTCGCTCGCGTTCCTCGCCGAGCAGCTGACGTCCTACCACTAGCGCGGCGCCCGGCTCGCGCGGACGTCGCCTACGCGTGCTTGCGGGCGCGACGCGTGCGGTCGCGCTCCTGCTGGCGCTCGACCACGTTGACGATCAGCTTCATGATCTGATCGGGCCCGGAGGCCTTCGCCTGTCCGTACGTGAAGGCCTCGACCCAATCGGGCACCTTGCCCTCGCGCGCCATCACGTTGAAGAACTCGCGGCGCATGTCCAGGTGCACGCGGGCATCGGCAGCGACGCCCTTGCTGACCTTGATGCCGGGCATCTCCAAACGGTACTGCTGGGTGTCGCCGCGGCCCCGCAGGTCGATCCCGACGACCAGCTTGATCGGCTCGAGCGCGGGCACCTCCTCGAGGAAGCGCGCGGTCGCGAGCTCGATCAGGGATTTGGCGTCCTCGGACACGCCCGGGTCAGATCTTGTGCCGTTGCAGCAGCTTGCGCCCGATCACCATGCGCTGGATCTCGGAGGTGCCCTCGCCGATCAGGAGCAGCGGCGCATCGCGGTAGATCCGCTCGATCTCGTACTCCTTGGAGTAGCCGTATCCGCCGTGGATGCGAAGGCTCTCCTCGGCGCAGAAGCGGCCGGCCTCCGAGGCGAACAGCTTCGCCATCCCGGCCTCGAGGTCGGAGCGCTCGCCCGCGTCCTTCATCGCCGCGGCGCGCCTCACGAGCAGGCGCGCGGCGTCGACCTGGGTGGCCATGTCGGCGAGCTTGAACTGGATCGCCTGGTGCTCGGCGATGGCCTTGCCGAACGCCTTCCGCTCCTGGGCGTATTTGAGCGCGAGCTCGAGCGCCCGCTGGGCGAGGCCCACGCCACGGGCTGCGACGTTCACGCGGCCGAGGTCGAGCGCGTCCATCATCTGCACGAAGCCCTTGTTGAGCCCCTCGGCTTCGCCGCCGAGGATCTGCTCCGCCGGGACGCGATGGCCGTCGAACACGAGCTCCGTGGACTCGACGCCCTTGTAGCCCATCTTCTTGATCTTGGGCGGCACGTTGAAGCCCTGCAGCGCTCCCGTGTTCTGTTCGACGCCGGGCTCTTTCTCGCAGATGAAGCAGGTCATGCCCTTGTACCGCGGGTCGGCGTCGGGATCGGTCTTCACGAGCGTGAAGACGAGCGACGAGAGCAGCCCGTTCGTGACCCACATCTTCTGGCCGTTGATCTCCCAGCTGCCGTCATCCTGCTTCTTGGCCGACGTTTTGATCGCCTGCACGTCGGATCCCAGCTCCGGCTCGGACAGCGAGAAGGCCGCGCGCATCTCCCCCGTCGCCATCTTCGGCAGGTACTTCCGCTTCTGGTCCTCGGTGCCGAAGTTCATCAGCAGATAGGAGCCGATGAAGTGCGTGTTGACGACGCCGGAGATCGAGATCCAGCCGCGCGAGAGCTCTTCGACGATCATCGCGTAGGTCGTCAGGTCGAGCCCCATCCCGCCGTACTCCTCGGGGATCGTGACCCCGAACAGCCCGAGCTCCTTCATCTGCTCCACGATCGGCCCGGGGATGCTGTCCTCGTGGTCGTAATGCTCGGCGTGGGGCAGGATCTGCTCGTCGACGAACTGGCGCACCATGTCGGTGATCGCCTTCTGCTCGTCGGTCTTCTCGGCGAACTGGGGAGGGGCTACTGCCATTTGGTCTCTCTGGCTCCGGGTTCGGTTTCGTTTCGGTCATAGGAGAATACCCGTGTGAACTTCACCCGGGACGTCGTCGAGCGCCGCGATCCGACCGCGCCGGCGCTGGTCGAGCTGGCCCGCGACGGATCCAGGCGCACTTGGGCCTTCGGCGAGGTCGCCGACCGCTCCGCCCGCCTGGCGGGCGCGATGCAGGCGCGCGGCGTGGGCCGCGGCGACGTCGTGATGACGCTCGTGGGCAACCGCCCGGAGTGGGTCTTCACGATGCTCGCCTGCTTTCGCATCGGCGCCGTGGTGCTGCCCTGCACCGAGCAGCTGCGGGCCAAGGACCTGCGGCTGCGCCTCGATGTCGCCGGACCGCGCCTGGTCGTGGCCGACGAGCGCAACCGCGCCGAGCTGTCCGAGGCGCTGGAAGCGGGAGCCCACCCCGACGTCGCCTACATCCCCGACGAGGACCTGTTCGCCGCCGCGCCGGCGCCCGCGGCCGAGCTCGACGGCGACGAGCCCTGCCTGATCACGTTCACGAGCGGCACCGCGGGCGAGCCCAAGGCCGTCCTGCACGCCCAGCGCTACCTGGACGGGCAGCGCCTGCAGGCCGAGGGCTGGCTGGGAGGCCGCCCCGGCGAGCTGGTGTGGTGCACGGCCGCCAGCGGCTGGTCGAAGTCTGCGCGCAACGTGTTCATCGCGCCCTGGCTGACGGGCGCGACCGCGCTGTTGCACGACGCCCGCTTCGACCCGGCCGAGCGCCTCGAGCTGCTGCGCGCCGAGCGCGTCAACGTGCTGTGCATGGCCCCGACCGAGTACCGCGTGATCGCCAAGCGCGCCGCGCTGGCGCCGCTGCCCGACCTGCGCACCCTCGTCGCCGCCGGTGAAGCCCTCAACCCCGAGGTGCTCCGGGTCTTCCAGGACGGCCTCGGGCTCGACATCCGCGACGGCTACGGGCAGACCGAGACCGGGCAGCTCACGGGGATGGCGCCCGGCGAGCGGGTACGCCCCGGATCGATGGGCCGGCCACTCCCGGGCATCGCGCTGAGCGTCGACGACGGCGAGCTCGTCCTCGACGATCCGGCCACCGATCCCACCTTCTTCCTGCACAACCTCGGAGAGGAGCCGCCGGCGACCGGTGCCCCCTGGCGGACGGGGGACCGCGTGCGCGTCGACGACGACGGCTTCATCTACTTCGAGGGCCGCTCCGACGACCTGATCATCTCCGCCGGCTACCGGATCGGCCCCTTCGAGGTCGAGTCGGCGCTCGTCTCCCACGCCGCCGTCGCCGAGGCCGCCGTGGTCGCCGCGCCCGACGAGGAACGCGGCGCCGTGGTCCGAGCCGTCGTCGTCCTGCGCGACGGCTTCGCGCCCGGTGATGACCTGGCCGCCGAGCTCCAAGAGCACGTCCGGCGCGAGACGGCGCCCTACAAGTACCCGCGCATAGTCGACTTCGCCGAGGCGCTCCCGAGGACGGCGAGCGGGAAGATCAAGCGGGCCGAGCTCCGCCGGACGCCGAGGCCGTGAAGGGCCCCGCGGCGATTTGCGATCAATCATCTAGGCTCATCGCATGCCCGACCTCCGACCCTCCATCGGCATCTGCGCCGGCCTCGCCCGAGCCGCCTGGGGCCCCTTCGACGAGCTCGCCGTCCTCCAACCGCTGAACTACCTGACGGCGATCCAGCGCGCGGGCGGACTGGCGCTCATGATCCCGCCCGATCGCGAGCTCATCGAGGATCCCGACCAGGTGCTCGAGCTCCTCGACGGGCTCATCCTCGCCGGCGGCGTCGACATCGACCCGGCCGCCTACGGCGCCGAGCCCCACCCGGAAACGGAGAAAGACATACGGCGCGAGCGCGACGACACCGAGATCGCGCTCGTCCGCCGCGCCCTGGAGCTCGACCTGCCCGTGCTCGGCATCTGCCGCGGCATGCAGGTCATCAACGTCGCCCTGGGCGGCACCCTGCTCCAGCACGTTCCCGACAAGGTCGGCCACTCCGAGCACCGGCGCACCCCCGGCACCTTCGCCGACTCCGACCACAGCGTCCATCTCGCCCCAGGGTCGCTCGTCGCGCGCGCGGCCGGCGAGGAGATCCACCGCACCAAGTCCCACCACCATCAGGCCGTCCAGCAGATCGGGGAAGGACTCGAGGTTACCGGCTGGGCGACTCTCGATGAACTCCCGGAGGCCATCGAGGCGCCCGAGCGGCGCTTCGTCCTGGGCGTGCAATGGCACCCGGAGGTCGACGAGACGAGCCGGCTCCTGCCGGCGCTCGTCGAAGAAGCCCGCGCCTATCAGAGCGCGCGTCGACTCCCTTCTTCGTAGAACTCCTGATCCGCGCGCCCACGAGGCTCCGTAGAAGCGGCATGTCGAGCGTCGCCAACTCTCGCCTCTCCCCGCTCGACGCCGCCTTTCTCGCTTTGGAATCCGAACACGCGCCCATGCACGTCGGCTGGGCGGCTCTCTTCGCCCCGCCCGCGCACGGCCCGCGACCAAGCTTCGAGGCAATCCGCACCCACATCGATGGACGCCTGGGCCGCGCCCCGCGCTACCGCCAGAAGCTTGCCGCGGTGCCGATGGGGCTCGATGATCCCGTGTGGGTCGACGATCCCGACTTCGACATCG